>JBATTJ010000024.1:0-9258 GCA_049670485.1 Sulfitobacter sp. | reverse complement strand
CCTTAGTATTCTGGTAACGCTAGATTATCCCAGTTTACGCAGGCGCTGGATCAAGCTCGACGTATCCCAGCGTCCACCGCCCATGTTCTGGACGTCCTTGTAAAACTGATCGACCACCGCCGTGAGTGGCAGGCTCGCTCCTGTCTCGTCGGCGGTATCGAGGCAGATGCCAAGATCCTTGCGCATCCAGTCGACGGCAAACCCGTGGTTGAACTCATCGTCCAGCATCGTCTCGTACCGGTTGGCCATCTGCCAGCTGCCCGCAGCTCCTTGGGAGATCACCTCTACCACTGCGCGGCCATCAAGGCCTGCCTTCTCCGCAAAATGCAGCGCCTCTGAAAGGCCCTGTACGACACCGGCGATGGCGATCTGGTTGCACATCTTGGTCATCTGGCCCGCACCGCTGTCACCAATGCGGCGGCAAATCTTGGAATAAACCTCCAACACCGGCAGCGCGCGATCAAAGGCCGCTTGCGTGCCGCCACACATGATCGAAAGCTGGCCATTCTCCGCACCTGCCTGTCCACCCGATATGGGGGCATCCACAAAGCTGATCTGCTTTTCCTGCGCCACATCGAACAACTCGCGCGTGACCGCACTTGATACCGTGGTGTGATCAACAAAGACCGTATCGGCCTGCATCCGTGCAAATGCGCCATCATCCCCCAATGTCACGGCACGCAAATCATCGTCGTTGCCCACACAGGACATCACAAATTCCGCCCCATCCGCCGCTTGGGCCGGTGTGTCCGCATGCGCGCCGCCATACGTCTGTGCCCACTGCGCCGCTTTGCTGGCCGTGCGGTTATAGACCGTGACATCGTGGCCCGCTTTTTGCAGATGGCCCGCCATCGGGGCACCCATTACGCCCAAACCTAAAAATGCCAGCTTCGCCATGTGCTTTTCCTCGCTTTGATGTTGCGCTATTGCTGCGCCATACCTACCACCGTCATCCGCAGGATCAACGGCAAGGTTGGCGCGGTTTTCGGAGGGATTTTCATGGCTTTGGTTTTTCGCTGGCTCATTCGCCTGACCGCCGCCTTGCTGGTGCTGGGTGTGCTTGTGGTCGGCATGGTCTACTGGCTCGCATCGCGGTCCCTGCCCGACTACACGGCAGAAGTAGAAGTGCCCAACCTCGCCTATCCTGTCGAGATCGTGCGCGACAACGCCAATGTGCCTCATATTTTCGCAGCCGAGAACGAGGCCGTCTTTTACGGCCTTGGATTTGCCCATGCGCAGGACCGGTTGTGGCAGATGACGACGCTGCGGCGCACGGCACAGGGGCGTTTGTCGGAGGTGTTTGGTGCCGCGACACTGGACGTGGACCAGCTTTTGCGCCGGTTCGACATCTATGCCCTGTCGCTGGCATCCTTCGAAGCCCTTGATCCGAAAACCCAAAGTGCACTGCGGGCCTATTCCGCAGGCGTAAATGCGCGTCTGGACCAGATCAACACCGATGCATTGGGACGTGGCGCACCAGAGATGTTTTTGTTCAACGCGCCCATGGCGCCGTGGCGACCGGCAGATAGCATTTCGATTATCAAGTTGATGGGCCTGCAATTGTCAGGTCATCTGGATGCAGAGGTGCTGCGCGCGCGCATGTCCCTGACCCTGCCCGACGAGACGCGGTTGCGCGATATCCTGCCCGACGCACCGGGGACCGGCGTCGCAGCCCTCCCACAATATGCGAGCCTGTTTCCCGACGCGCCGCGCCATGCAGCGACCGTACCATTCACCCAACATCCGCTTTCGCCGTTCAAACGCACAGCCCTTGCCGGTGCCTCCAATGCATGGGCGGCGGCACCGTCGCGCTCTGCCTCCGGTGGTACGTTGCTGGCCAATGATCCGCATCTGGGGTTCACCGCGCCCGCAATCTGGTATCTTGCTCGGCTCGAGCTTGAGACAGGCGGCGTGATCGGTGCCACGATACCGGGGGTGCCAACCGTTCTGGTCGGTCGCTCTGCCGATCTGGGTTGGGGCCTGACTTCCTCATATCTGGATGATCAGGACGTCTATATCGAGGAGTTGAACCCCGACAACCGCGAGGAATACCGCACGCCTGACGGGTTCAAGAAATTCCGCACCCGCGCCAGTATTATCACGGTCAAAGACCGCGATCCGGTGACACTCACCCTGCGCTGGACCGACAATGGCCCCGTGCTGCCCGGCAGCCACTATAACCTTGCGTCCATCACACCGCCCGGCCACGTGGCCTCTGTCAACTGGACCGTGCTGAGCCAGCGCGACACCACATTGCAGGCCGCAATGGAGATCATGCAGGCAAAGACAGTTGCAGGGGGAATTTCCGCGGCAGAGAAGTTTGTAGCCCCGTCACAGAACCTTACGCTGGTGGATCGCCAGACAATTGCGATGAAAACCATCGGCGCGGTGCCCAATCGCGATTCCGCCCACCAAAGCAAGGGACGCCTGCCCAGTCCGGGGTGGATCGCGGCAAACCGTTGGCAAGGCATGCAGCCCTTTAGCGCCAATCCCGGTTTTGTGGCCCCTGCCGGCGGCATCCTTGGCAATACCAACAACAAGATTGTCGAGCGTCCATTTCCCAATCACATCTCCTATCTGTGGGGCGACACACAGCGCGTGCAGCGCTGGCAGCGTCTGATGCAAAGTCGCGAGGTTCACACCCGCGACAGCTTCATCGAAGCGCAGCTCGACACGGTGAGCTTTACCGCGCGGTCCTTGCTGCCGCTTATCGGGGCAGAGCTGTGGTTCACAGGTGAGGCCGCTCCCGAAAACACGCCCGAGGGCTTGCGTCAAAGCGCGCTATCGCTGCTGGCCGGTTGGTCGGGCGAAATGAACGAGCATCTGCCCGAACCGCTAATTTACGCCACATGGCTACGCGCGCTGCAAGACAGGCTCATCCGTGACGAGCTTGGGCCGCTCACGGCAGAATTCGAGCATGTAGAGCCACTGTTTATCGAGCGTGTTTTTCGGGATGTGGAGGGTGCATCGGCATGGTGCGATGTGTTCCAGTCGGCACCGGTGGAGACATGCGCGGACATGGCACGGCTGGCGCTGGATGATGCGCTCCTGCAAATTTCGGAGCAATACGGCACCGCACTCACCTCCCTGCGCTGGGGCGATGCGCATCAGGCAACCCATGACCATCCGGTGCTGGGCGAAGTACCGGTGCTGCGGTATTTCGTGAACATCCGCCAAAGCACGTCAGGCGGGGACAACACGCTGATGCGGGGCCGCACCAAGGGGTCGGACCCCGATCCATTTCTCAACGTGCATGGCGCAGGATATCGCGGCGTGTATGATTTCGCCGATCCCGACAGCTCGGTCTTTGTCTCTTCCACCGGACAATCGGGCCACTTCCTGTCGCGGCACTATGATGATCTGGCACAGCTGTGGCGACGTGGCGAATACATCCCCATGTCGCTGGATCAAGAGCTTGCACGCGCAGCTGCCGTTGGCGTCACCTTGCTGATCCCCCAAGCGCCATGATCCCCCGCGTTCTTTTGTTCAACAAGCCCTATGGTGTGCTGTCGCAGTTCACCGACAAGGGCACCGAAGGCTCCCCGCGCCCCACGCTGTCCGGCTATATTGATGAAAAAGGGTTCTATCCTGCCGGCCGTTTGGACCGCGACAGCGAAGGGTTGATGGTGCTGACCGATCACGGGCCGCTGCAGGCGCGTATATCGCACCCGAAATACAAACTTTCCAAGACCTACCTTGTGCAGGTGGAAGGCACGCCGGATGCTGCTGCGATCAAGGCGCTGTGCACCGGTGTGGACCTTAAAGACGGACGAACCAGACCCGCGCATGCCGAAATTTGCGATGCGCCAGAGCATTTGTGGCCGCGAGATCCGCCTGTACGCTTTCGCAAATCAGTGCCCGATGCGTGGCTGCGCCTAACCATTACAGAGGGGCGCAACCGTCAGGTGCGGCGCATGACGGCGCATGTGGGATTACCGACGCTGCGGCTTATCCGTGTGTCGGTGGGCGACTGGAACCTGAACAAAATGCAACCCGGCGCGCACCGGTTTGCATCGGCCACTGGCGCTTGAAGTACCGCTCAAGCGAGGCCGAACATCCGCGTGGCCCAAACGCCGATCACTGCGGTTGCCCCCGTAACTGTCGTACCCCAGACCATATCAACCGCGACCATCTGGAACGACCAGTCGCGCAGGATCGCATAGTTTGTGAATTCGAAGGTGCCGTATGCCGCCGCGCCGATAAGGGCCGCATTGCCAAACACCCACAACAGGGATTTGTCCGCTTCCAATGCCGGCCATGAAACGAACCACATCACGACAAACACCAAAAACGCATAGAACAGGAACGCGGGCAGCACGCGGAACTCTTCCAGCATCAGTGACCCGATGTAGCGCTGAAACAGCGGCTTGAGCAGATAGCTCAGCCCGAAGAAATCAGCGATAAGAAACGCGATAAAGGTCACGAGAAAGGCGATCAAAAAGGACATTGGTAGGCTCCGGATAAACAACTGTCCCAACGCCATATGATGCAGCCTTGCGCAATTGCGAACGGATATACGAAAATTCTACAGCCGCAGGTAGGCCGCTTCAACTTCCGCAGACCACCGCACCGTCAACTCAAAGCCGTCTTCGGTCTGTGTCTCATCGGTGACGACGTCACGCTCAAATAGCCATGCACGTTTGCGGCCATCGGCAAACCCGAGAACCAGATCAGCCGTGCGCAACGCGCCTTGCAGGGCCTCGGCAACCACAGTCTGCAAATTCTCCAGACCTTCACCCGAGATGGCGGAGATTGCCATGACGCTGTCATCGCGCGCGGCCCGTTCGCGCAACGCATCCGCCTTTTCCTGCTCCACAAGGTCAAGCTTGTTCCAGACCTCGAAGGTGCGGGTGTCCTCGGGCACACCAAGCGAGGTCAGGATATCGCGCACATCGCGGGCCTGCTCGTTCGTCTCTGCATGGGAAATGTCACGCACGTGCAGCACGATATCGGCGGCCAGTACTTCTTCCAAAGTGGCGCGAAAAGCCGCGACAAGCTCGGTCGGCAAATCCGAGATGAAACCCACCGTATCGCTGAGGATAATCTCGGGGCCATCCAGCAACTCGAGACTGCGCATGGTGGGATCGAGCGTGGCAAACAGCATGTCCTTGGCCATCACGTCCGCGCCGGTCAACCGGTTGAACAGGGTTGATTTGCCCGCATTGGTGTATCCCACAAGCGCGACAATCGGATAGGGTACTTTGGCCCGTGCGGCGCGGTGCAGCGCGCGGGTTTTCACGACCTTCTCAAGCTGCCTGCGCAAACGCACAAGCTGCTCGTCGATGGCGCGTCTGTCCGCCTCGATCTGCGTCTCACCGGGGCCACCGACAAAGCCCAAACCGCCACGTTGCCGCTCAAGGTGGGTCCATGCGCGCACCAATCGCGTGCGTTGGTAATTTAGTGCGGCCATCTCGACCTGAAGTACACCCTCGCGGGTGGCAGCGCGGTCGCTGAAAATCTCGAGGATGAGACCCGTGCGATCCAGAAGTTTGACGTTCCAGACCTTTTCGAGGTTGCGCTGCTGAACAGGCGTAACCGGCCCGTCGATCAACACCAACTCGACCTCTTCGTCATGCAGGATCTTGCGAATTTCCTCAATCTTGCCAGAGCCAAGCAGATGTCCCGCATTCACGCTGCGCAAAGGCACCACATCGGCACCGACGACTTCAAGACCGGGCAGTGCCTCCGCCAACGCCACGGCCTCCGCCAATGCGGGCACCGGATCGCGGCGGTCATTGTTGGTTTTGATGTCAGGATGCAGCACCCAAGCACGCGTTAGCGCGGGGCCATCTGTCTCGTCGATCTGAAAATCAGGCTTGCTCAAGAAGCGTCTTCGCCCTCGTAAAGGCTGATGGGCTGGCTTGGCATGATGGTTGAAATCGCGTGCTTATACACAAGCTGCGACTGGCCATCGCGGCGCAGCAAGACGCAGAAATTGTCGAACCACGTGATCACACCTTGCAGCTTGACGCCGTTGATCAGAAAAATCGTTACCGGTACTTTGGTCTTCCGCACATGGTTAAGAAACGCATCCTGCAGGTTCTGTCTATCAGACGCCATAGTTTGTTCTTTCATTTTTTCTTGTTTTTGGCCGCAATCGGCCCGTCAAGGACAGAGTATGTCGTGCAGTAGACGAAGTTTCCACCCCCAAAATCAAGCAATAGCAAAGGCCTGCGCGCACCCGTGTCAGCTGCGCCACAAATCCGGCGTGAGCAACGCAATAATCGCCAGTGTCTCGAGACGCCCCAAGACCATGGCACCTGCCATAATCGCCTTTGCCGCATCGCTAAGCTGGGCCAAAGCAATGGGTGCCTCACCCCCCACTTCTGTGAGCGGTCCCGCGGTCGAAAGCATCGAAATCGAGAGCACCAACGCCTCATCGAAGGTCACACCCACAAGGGTCAACGCAAGTGTTACGGCCGCAAAAGACAAGGCAAACAGCATGAAAAAGATCCACGCGATGAACGCACCGCCTGATTGCAGGCGACGGCCTGCGACCCCTGCCCCCGATACCGAATGCGGATGAACCAGCTGCTCCATCTCGCGCACACCATTGCGGTAGAGCGCGAAGACGCGCAACAGCTTGACCCCGCCTGCCGTTGTCGCGACCCCGCCGCCCACCAATGAAAGCCCCATCAGGATCAGACCGGGTGTGCCGAGGCCCGACCAGCTTTGTGTATCGCTCCAGTATTCTGACACAAATCCAGCGGTGGTCAGGAAGGAAATCACCGTAAACACCGACCCCCAAAGCGCCAGCAGGCCGTCGGCGAAGGTCTCACCCGCCTCCAGCTCAAGCGCGCCGAAAAAGTGGCGTGCAAAGAGCACGGCAGGCACCAGAACGATAATCCCCAGACCGATCCGGAATTCAGGGTCTGTCCGCAGCCCCCCTTGGGTCGCCGTCATCGTGTCCGATGAAAACGTCAGCCGCGACAGAGCAAAGAGCAAAAACAGCGCCATCACCATCTCGGCCACGATACCACCCGCCATCGGCGCCCCCGTAATGCCGGAGGTCGACATCACCGACATGGCATGAATCAAACCGCCAAGAGGCGTCAGACCAGTGATGATCAACAACACCCACAACAGCAGCGTCAGGCCCGCGTAAAGTGGCACAAGCGTGCGCATCGCACGCCAGACCCGCGCGCGTGGGCTGCGCGTGGCGGTGTCATACATTTCGGAAGTGCGACGGCCCGGTTCGGCCTGTGCCGTGACCTCGAACCCGCCCAGATTAAGCGGTGCAAGGATCGCCACCGCCGCCACCCACATCAGCAACCCACCCATCCACGCCACCTGTGCGCGCCACAGGTGCAGCGTCGGCCCAAGCCGTGAGGGATCATCAAAAAGCGTCGCACCGGTGGTGGTAAAGGCGCTCAGCATCTCGAAATAGGCATTGAGAAACCGCGTGGTCGGCAGGGATTCAATAAAAGGAATGGCAAAAGCCACTGGCAAGAAAACAAACGCACAAAACAGCGATAGCAATGGTCCCAAGGTGCCATAGCGCGGCGTCCGGCCTGCATGTGCAACTGCAATAAGCGCGAAGGTCACGGTGCCCAGCAGACCTGCATAGAAAAACGCCTGACTTGTCTCGTGCCTGTCCGCGACAAGCGCATAGCCTGCCGGTACAAACATCGAGGCCGCACCAATACCAAACATCAATAAAAACAGCGGAAGCTGCATCAGATCTTGGCGAAGTGTGGTGTGGCGGCGCATGCGGCCCCTTCCCGATTGCATCTAGGGCTTAGAAAAAGTCGATAGAGACCTGCATAAGCTGCTCGAGCTGTGCAACATCCTCGGTCAGCACGAAAACGGCAATCACATCGCCCTCCTCGATCCTTGTATCGCCCATGGGGCGTATGATCTTTTTGCCCTTGCGCACCGCACCCACCAACGCTCCTTCGGGAAAGTCGATCTCGTTGATTTTCTTACCGGCCATGGGAGAGGTCGACAGCACTTCGGCCTCGATCACCTCGGCCTCTGCATCTCCGATAGAATAGACCGCGCGCACGCGGCCATGACGGATGTGCCGCAGGATCGAGCTTACGGTGGTGGAGCGCGGGTTGATGTAGGCATCAATCCCCAGTGGCTGCATCAACGGAATAAGCGTCGGGTCGTTGATCAGCGCGATCACGTAATCACAGCCTTCGGCCTTGGCGCGTACACAGGCCAGCATGTTTGTTTTGTCATCGTCCGTCACAGCGAGCATGGCGTCCGCGCGGCTGATCCCCGCCTCCGCCAGCAGTGCCGCATCCAGACCGTCCCCGTTTAGCACAATGGTCCGTTCCAAGGCTTCGGCGGCACGCTCTGCGCAGTGGCGGTTCTTCTCGATCACTTTGGCCCGCACACGTTTGATCCGCCGCTCCAGCGTGAGTGCGACCGACAGGCCGACATTACCGCCGCCCACCAGCACCACACGGTCCTGACTGGAGGTTTTCTTGCCGAAAATCTCCATTGTTCGGGAAATATCGTCGCGGTGCACAAACAGATAGGCATCGTCACCGGCAAAAAGCTGGTCCTTGGGCTCCGGCGCGAAAAGCCGCCCTTCGCGGCGCACCCCCACCACAACCGCGCGCAGGGTTGAAAAAAGGTCTGTCAACTGACGTAAAGGCGTGTTGAGAGCGGGGCATTCGGAGTCCAGTGTGATACCTAAAAGCTGCGCCTCGCCTTCCATGAAGACTTCGGTATCAAATGCCGCTGGTGCCGCAAGCCGTTGTAAGGCGGCGGCGGCGACTTCACGCTCGGGACTGATGACCACATCAATGGGCAAGTGGTCGCGGCGGTAAAGGTCGGAATAAATCGCGTCGAGATAAGACTGCGAGCGCAGACGCGCGATCTTTCGGTTGATGCCAAAGACCGAATGCGCAACCTGACAGGTCACCATATTGACCTCATCGGAATGTGTGGCAGCGATGATCATATCTGCGTCCCGCGCACCGGCACGGTCAAGCACATCGGGATAGCTCGCAAAGCCCGCGACGCCCTGCACGTCAAGGGTATCCGTCGCGCGGCGCACCAGTTCTGTATTGCTGTCCACGACGGTGACATCATTGCGTTCACCCGACAAGTGGCGTGCAATCTGCCAGCCAACCTGACCTGCGCCGCAAATGATGACTTTCATGATGTGGAGATCCCCTGCTGCGCCGGCAGGTGCTGCCACGCTTACGCCTGAATGGATCAAGGGATGTCAGAACAGGCCGCTGGGGTCAATTCAATTGTCAGCGTGTGGCGCGCAGTGGAAGCGCCTTGCCGGGGGGGTGGTTG
>JBATTJ010000023.1:0-31999 GCA_049670485.1 Sulfitobacter sp. | reverse complement strand
GCACCAATCCGATCGACACACCCGAGACCAACGCCGCGACAAGGATCGGCAGGGAAATCACAAAAGCGACCCAAAGCCCCTGCCGCATGGTGTCAAAAAACACCACCTCATCAAGCATTAAACGGGCATCCGCAAAATTTCCTGATAGGCTTCGACAACCTTGTTGCGCACGCTCACCGCTGTCTCGACTGCCAGCTCAGACTGTGCGAGCGCTTGGACCAATGCGTGTGGATCTGCGTCACCAGTCATTGTCGACTGTGCAATCTGCTCTGATTTCGCAAGCGTAGAGGCAAAGTCACCTGCAATTGCTTTAAACATATCGCCGCCTTCACCCTCCGCGGGTGTGGTAGCCGGCTTGGCCGATGTATAATTCTGGATCGCGGCTAGGGATTTCAATTCCATTCTGGAACTCCTTGTAAATAGGGTTGTGTGTTGGTCTGCGCGCTAGCGGCGCAAAAGCTGCATCAAGCCGCTCGACATTTTGCGGGCTTGATCAAACATTTTCAGGTTAGCTTCATAGCTGCGTTGCGCCTCTCTCGCATCGGCAAGCTCAAGCAAAAGGTTTACGTTAGAGCCTGAATATTGCCCCTGCTCATCCGCCATAGGATGCGCCGGATCATAGACCGTCGACAGCTCGGACTGGTCGAGCCGCACACGCGACACCTCCACCTTCGAGATGCGATCGCCTTGTCCCAACGCGGTCTCGAACGAGATCATTTTGCGGCGATATCCCGGTGTGTCGGCATTCGATATATTCTCCGAGACATGGCGTAATCGCTGTGCTTGTGCCTGCATACCGCTCGAAGAAACGGCTCTGGCCGATGAAAAATCGCTCATTTTGTTCTCCCCTAACGTGTCCGGCCAGCCGTACGCAGCATATCAAGCGCGGATTTATAGATCGCCAATGCTCGGTCATGGTGGCTTTTTGCTTCGGCAGATTTCATCAATTCTGTCTCCAGTGATATCGTGTTGCCATTGGGGTTGTCCCCGTCGCGCATGGCGATGGCACCCATTTCCGGCGCTCCTGCATTGCCATTCAAATGCCCCGCACGCGTCGCACGCTGTGAGGCGGCAAACCCGTCTGATGTATAAAGCGCGGAGAACGGCAACATCTGTTTGCCGATATAGTCGGGCGTATCGGCGTTCGCGACGTTTTGCGAAATATACGCCTGACGCTGCGCCGCATGTCCGGCCATGGCCGACGCGGTCTTGAAGACTGATAGATTTTCGAACATCGGGATTCTCCCTGCTGCAATTTCAATCAATGCTTAAGGGTGATTCCTTTAGAAACAGTGAGCAGAAGACAAAGGAACACCATGGCAGATGCATCACTCATCGACGGACTCGTCGCACATATCGCAGATTTACAGGCGGTTCGGCCGGTTGGACGCGTCAGCGGCGTGGAAGGATCTACTCTGTATGTGACCGGACTTACGGCTGATGCCTCAATCGGTGACAGACTGCAGGTTTACCGCAAGCGAGGCGCGCCTTTGTGCGGAGAAGTTGTCCAGATCATTGGAGAGACGCTTGTGATGCTCGCCGAGGCGCCGCCGGAAGGAGCGAGCCTGAATGATAAAGTTGTACTGATTTCGTCAGGCGTAATTGCCCCCTCCAATGCGTGGCTGGGCCGTATCGTTGATCCGGATGGTCATCCACTTGATGGCAAACCCTTGCTGCGCGGATCGGTTGCGCGGCGGCTGTTGTGCCCTCCTCCGGACGCGGCCAAACGTTGTGCGTTTGGCAATCGGCTCAGCACCGGACTTGCTGTCACAAATACGATGCTGCCATTGGTACAAGGACAGCGGATGGGCCTTTTTGCAGGCTCTGGCGTGGGCAAATCCACACTTTTGGGGCAATTTGCACGACATGTGAGCGCTGATATCGTGGTAATCGCAATGATCGGCGAACGTGGTCGTGAGTTGCGCCATTTTGTCGATACTGTTTTAGGGCCCGAGGGGATGGCGCGCGCCGTTGTTGTGGCTGCTACCTCGGACCAGTCTCCTCTTCTACGCCGTCGATGTGCTTGGACAGCTATGGCGGTGGCAGAGCATTATCGCGATGAAGGGCATTCAGTGCTCTTCTTGGCTGATTCAATTACGCGCTTTGCAGAGGCACACCGTGAAGTGGCCGTCGCGGCGGGTGAAGCGCCTGTCTTGCGCGGCTATCCACCCTCCACCACCCACCTCATCACCTCACTGTGTGAGCGAGCCGGGCCGGGCACAGCAACCCAAGGCGACATCACAGCGCTATTTAGCGTATTGGTCGCAGGCTCGGACATGGACGAACCCATCGCAGACATTCTGCGGGGTGTACTCGACGGGCACATCGTACTCGACCGCGCAATCGCTGAACGCGGTAGGTTCCCTGCGGTAGATGTTTTGCGATCCGTCTCTCGCAGCCTACCTGCGGCTGCGGACAAAAGGGAGAATGGCCTTTTGTCGCTAACCAGAAAAATGCTGAGCCTGTACGATGAGAATGCGATGATGATCCGCGCGGGCCTTTATAGTCAGGGGAGCGATCCGGAGATCGACAAAGCCATCCAATTGTACCCCGAACTGGAAGCTTTTCTGGCAAAGGTTGAGCCTGACGATGTCCATCGCAGCTTTAGCCAGCTTGAGCTGATCCTGCGGCGTGCTGGCCTCAGTACAGCTTAGCCGCCGCGCAGGAGGGTCAAGGCAATCGCGTTCGAGGAAAAGCTATTGTTGAACTGGCTGATCTGGTCCCGCACAACGAACTTGGTGATCAAATCCTGTACCTGTTCTGGATCGCTGAAAATGCTCAAATCATCGGTGCCGAACTCTTTTGTCGCGCGGTCTTTGAATACGCTAAGCTGCTGGTCGATATCGATTTGACCAAAACTCGCGGGCAGGTTTAGCGCTTTCTCAAACAGTTTTCGCAAGGGCGGCTCTCCCATCAAGGTGAACCATTTGGCATCATTGGACATATCTTCTTGCGCAAGCACACCCATTTCACGCTCTGCATAAAGCGCAAAGCGCATCGCCTCGTTCTGCTGACCCGCAGCGATCTCAAACTCCAACTGCTCAAAACGGTCGATGATCACATTTGCAAATGTCGCCTCTCCAACTTTTAGAAATTCTCCAGGCCCGAACCCGAAAGCTTGTGACATCTCCCGATAGCGCGGGTCACTGAAGCGGTTAGCGAGAGCATCATCGTTGGTGGACCCCTCTTCAAGGATCTTTCGAATGAAGAACTGGCTGTTTATGTCGTCTTGTAAGCCGAATGCGCCCAATGCAACCGTGAGCAATCTGCGATCACCAACCAGTTGTTCAGCCGTCTCGATGCTGCCGATATTCTCGCGGAAGTAGTCGGTATTGCGCTGTAGCTGAACACTTTGCGTAAACGCTTTGAATTGGTTGTCGTATGTCGCCTGTAAAAAGCGCCAACCACCAAGACCGCCGATGGGAATGACCGGCTGAAACATCAGCTTGGCCGAACGGCGAGCAGTCGCTCTTCACGCGGCAAGAGTGCTCGAAGCGCCTTCAAGGTGCGATAATGCTGCTTTTCGATGACTGCTTGGCTTGCGTCGGCAAGCATCTGGCGGCTGTCGGGATCTGTGAATACCTGACTTAGCTCCTCGACCTGCCGCAACAGAGGCAAATGCGCGCTTTCGGCATCTTTGTCCCCTGATAAAACCAATTGAACCGCAAACAGCGCACGACGCACCGGCGTTTTGGCATCTTCGGGATGGATGGCGTCGCGCAAGCGCAGGATTTTTGCATCCGGCGTCATGATCGCCAACCGGCTCCTGCGATCTCCATTCTCGATCACGGCTCCATTGATCAATACACGTTCTTTCGGACCTAGCTTAAGGACAAGACCACTCATATTGGCTTCCATTCTATTTTAGTCCGCGCAAAATGGCGGTGTTCACTTCAACAAGAGGCACGGCAGACGCCTCTCTGCGGATCACTTTGCGCGAGTGATGTTCAGTAAATTCGGCAAGATAGATAATGCGGGCACGCAGCTCGTCCGGAAGCAGGTTCTCAGGATCCGCTACATCTATCGCCAACTTGCGCCAGAGTTTCTGGTTCTCGTACATCGCATGGATCAGTTTGCTGAAATCCTTGTCCTCGATAGCGGACCTCAGGCGCGACGTAATCCGCGCAATGACTTCATATTCCGACCTACGCGCCGATTTAAGTGGCGCTGCTGTCGGTGCATAACCCCGTTGGGCAAGTATCGTTGCATTCACGGATTTCCCTACTCTTTACCAAAAATACTGGAGGCGCGCGCAAACGCGCCTCCAAACGTTTTTAGAAACCCAAAGCTTAACGGAAGAGCGACAGGATCGTTTGCGGCGACTGGTTCGCGATCGACAGCGCCTGAACACCCAACTGCTGCTGTGTTTGGAGCGCCTGAAGTTTCGCAGATGCGGCCTCCATATCCGTATCGACAAGTGCGCCGACACCGGATTTCAACGCATCAGACAACTTCGAGATAAAGTTGGACTGATCATCCAGCCGCTTTGCCGAAGTACCAAGGTTGGCTGCACCCGTGATCGCAGCGTCCAACATTGTGGCCAATTCGCCGTAGGCTGTAGCCGCTGTGGTAGTGTCAGTAATACCTGTTACAGCCTCATCCTTGATCGTCGTCTCAAGGTCGGCAGAAGCGACGGCAATTGATACAGCAGTACCCGCACCGCCGCCAACACGATTGATGGAGCCGACGACGCTCAACCCTGTAGCGCCATTACCATCCGTATCCGCATTCAACAGGTTCACACCGTTGAATTGCGAACCGTCGATGATTGAATCCAGCTGCGCCTTTTTGGCGACCATCTCGATACCGATCTGGGTAAAGTTCGCACCCTCGGATTGAGCTGAAATTGCAAGAGCTTGCATGTCTTTGATCGTTTCAACGATCAATTCCGCACCAGCACTTGCAACTGCAATTGCTGACTGGCCGGTGGCAAGGCTGTCTTTTACAGCATCCAGCCCTGACACGTCGGATTCCATAACTTTGGAAATCGCCCAGATTGACGCGTTGTCTTTCGCAGAGCTGATTTCCTTGCCGGTGGAAATCTGGCTCTGAGTCTCGGCCAGGTTCATGTTGATGGATTTCAGGGTTTGCAGTGCAACCATCGCACTGTTGTTTGTAAGAATGCTCGACATTGAAGCATGTTCCTTTCATGGCGGCGCTTTACGCCGGATAAAACCTGCATAAGGTTGCAGGTTGAAATGCCATTCTGACCTCTACACTGGCCCGTTCCGGGCAATGTGCCATCCAAGTATCGGATGCATCGCCACCATGCCGGTGAGAGGCTTTCCAGAACCTTAATCTCTTCCATCCCTGTCTCGCGCATTTTATTAAACTGCTGATGCAGCGCTCTACGCTCGGCTATACAAAGCTAAGGACCAGGCAGAACGTCAGGCTCGTTTTTCAACTTTTGGCGTCTTAGGCGTCAGGACCTGCTGCTTTCGCCCATATGAATCGTAGGTATCAAGCGACGTACGAACCTGTCTCAAAGCGGCCAACCGTACCGCTACAGAGCGAATACCGTCCGACGCGCCATCAAGCAAAAGCTGATTGCGCCGCAATTTTCCCTCCAGCTTTATGATGTGGTCCCGCCCCACATCCACATCCTTTAAAAGTTGTGACACCAATTCTTCCTTGGCGGGGATCAAAACACCCAATCCTTCAAAATCACCGGCCAAAAGAAGCGCGCGCTCTTGTTCCAGGAGGTCATCAAACCGGTCGGCTTCCAGTGTTTCATTTATCATTTTGCTGCTCCTTCAACGCTTCGAACAATGATTGCGCCAACCCGATACCACCTGCCTTAACCATGTGGCGCGCCTGCTCCTGCACAAGAAATGAGCCGAACTGATCTTCCCCAACACCGCCACCAAAACTCTCACTAGGTTGGCCAAGCCCAGCCGATTGGAGCATTTCAGCAAGAAATGCAGCTTCGAGATTCTGCGCAGCCTCAAACAATGCCGCATCTTGTGGGGGCATGATCGGTGCGCTTTTGGGCGGTACCGTTGCGGGAATCGTAGTCATTAGAAATACTCCTTAAATTGCACAGACTTTCTTCAGCATGGGCGCAAACCGGTAAACATCGGGTAACGAAGACTATGCATACTGGCCGCAGATTATGTAAAAACCGAGAGGTGCTCAGATGAACACGCCTACCACTTTGAAAGGGCCTGCTGCTGCAACACCGGCAGTGCATATGGCGCGCTCCCAGCCAGAGAAAGACGCGGCGCAACCTTCCTCGGGTCGCGATGACATACCTGATTTTGCTGCTGTATTGGATGGCTCCAACAAGCCGGCGAAGGAGATGAAGACCGCCAGTAACTCCAGCGCAGCAGAAGCGGCTACGGACCCTAAATTGGTGACCGATAGCGTGGAAGCAGAACTGGCAATTCCTTTCGAGTCAGCGTCAATAAAATCAACGCACGGAAAGCAAATAGATATTGCACAACAGGCAACGCCGTCTGGCTCATCACCGCTAAAATTTGGATCAGAAGAAAACAGCTTACCCGCTGCCATAAGTTCTGCAGTATCCCAACCGCCCGCATCACTAGTTCATGCTCAAGAACCAAACGGCAGGACAGCAGTATCTCGAATATCCCCTGTCGATATCATGGGTGCAAACGCAGTGTTCCAAACTGTGGGTCGGGAACTAGCAACCAGTCCGTCTCCCTTAGCTGAAACTGCGTCACTTCAATCCGCAAACGCCGTTGACGGAATCGAAAAGCAGCCAAGGAATTCCGGTTTGCATAGCCTAATTCTGGAGGGGCAAAAAGGTCAGCCAACCAGTGCGACACTTCCGATAAAAGGCGAATTTTCAATTGAGCATTCTGCATCCAGTAAACCAGAAGCTCAAATTAGTTCGCAAGAGCAGCCCGTTGCGGCGGCCTCTAAGTTATCGACGCATGCTACGGTCGCCCGGAATATGCTTCTGGAAACAACACTTGCAGCGGAGGAAACAGCACGCGGTGAAGTTAAATTGAATACACCTGCGCAATTTGGCGATCCAGCAAAAGCACCTCAGCAGCCTGCGTTGGCAGTCGAGCAATTAAAAACAGCGGCACCCAATATTCCCGTTCATGGTGGCCACGCCCTTGGATCCCAAGAGGCAGCGCAATCACGCAGGATAGAGGGTCAAATATCTACCCTGCAAGGCCACGAGGCGCTGGATACTTTCAGCTGGGATTCCACCCGGCCAGTGACGCATACGGGGCAGTCAACGGCCCTGCCCCGCGGCGATCTAGCCCCGCATATCACCCGACAGATTGCTGATCATATCGCACACGCGGCGCACAGACCTGTCGAAATTGCATTGTCGCCTCAGGAGTTAGGGCGGGTGCGGATGTCGATCACTGCAAACGATGGCACGATTACGGTAAACATTCTGGCAGAGCGTGCAGAGACGCTTGATCTGATGCGCCGCAATATTGACCAATTGGGTCAATCGTTTCGCGATATGGGGTACGACAAGATCAATTTTGCTTTTGGCCAAGGCGCACATAGTGGTGGTCAGACAGACAATCAGAACAACAGCAACGCCGATCAGGGACAAAGCCTGAACGCTTTATCCACAGAGCACGAAAATCCTCAACCGTCTGCGGACAACCCCACACTCATCCTACTTGATCGCGCCCAATCCACCGGCGTCGACATCCGCTTGTAAGGAGCATTTATGATTTCCCCGACACTCAGTTCATCCGGCATTGGTGCAAACGCGGGCGTGGCAGGTGCTGCACCCCAAGCAAAAGCAGTGCTTTCTTCCGACTTTGAAACCTTCATCAAAATGCTAACAACTCAGGCCGAATATCAGGACCCGCTCGAGCCGATCGACAGTTCGCAATATGCAGCACAGCTAGCCCAGTTCTCGATGGTGGAGCAGCAGGTGCTATCCAATGATCTTTTGACTGCTTTATCAGGTCAGTTGGGAGGTGGTGGCATCGGTCAGATGGCTGGATGGATCGGCATGGACGGGCGCACAACGGCACCTGTACAGTTTGATGGTACGCCTATCACCGTTCTTCCCAATCCCCCCCTTGGTGCACAAGAGATGCAATTGGTCGTATTAAACGCGCAGGGGCGGGAGGTAGATCGGAGTGCTTTGCCCGTGTCATCCGAACCCGTCGTTTGGGCTGGTGTGCAGGCCAACGGCCAGCCGGTCCCGTCGGGCCTTTACCGGTTCGAAGTAGAAGCGACAGGCGCGGGTGGCACCACTTTGCCCGCATCCGAGGCGGCGACGTATGCACGCATCGTTGAGGTACAAACTATCGGTGGCGAAGCGCGCGTGGTGTTTGCAGGCGGGGCCGAAGCACCAGCCTCTGGCATTACGGCACTGCGTGAAGGAGCCTAGCGGTCCAGCAACATAAGGCCCGCATAAGCAAACGGCATGACTGCCCTGCGCCAACCTCCCAATTCAAACCGGCGCAGGGGTGACTTCATAGCTTTAGGGAAGCGCATATCAGAGAGTCGGCCCAGAATCTCATTGGCCAGCAGCGCGCCGCTATAGCTGCCCATCGCGACGCCATTTCCATGGTAGCACATGCCCGCCCACAAGCCGACATGTTCGGGCACGGCTCCGACAAAGGGCATGGTATCGCGCGAAAGGCACACCATGCCGGACCAACCATGGATCACCTCAACATCATGCCATGCAGGAAACATCGCATTGAAGTCTTTTCGGATCCGAACGGCGGCCCGTGCTTCTGCTTTGCGCCCTGTGCGCAATCCGCCCCGCATCCCGAACAAAAACCTGCGGTCCGGCATAAGCCGAAAGTAATGGAGCAGATTGCGGGTGTCATAGGCCATCTGGTCCGTACTCCACCCTGCTTTGGAGATTTCATCATCCGAGAGAGAGCGCGTCACAATCACATTTGACTGGCCGGGCATGTATCGGCCTGCGAGCCATGGTGGCACATCCTCGGAGGAATACCCGTTAGTGGCCAGAATGACCTGATCCGCATGAATCTGTTGTCCGTTTGCATGCAAAAGCCAGACCCCGTTTTGCGCAGAAATATCCGAAACCGCGCTATGTTCGAAAATCTGCGCACTAGCCTTCTGTGCTGCGATCGCCAGACCCGCCAAATATTTCCGTGGGTTGATACCAAAGCCCGCTCTGACCGTCAGTCCCCCATGATATGGCCCCGTCATACCCTGCGCAGCCAGTTCGTCTGCATTATATAGTATATGCTCGACATCGTAATTCTCACTGATTTTCGCAGCCTCGGATTTTAGGTCCGCCATATCCTTGGGCCGGTGGGCCAGTATCGTCTCACCATCCGAATGGCGGTCTACGTCGATGCCATTTTCTATGATGATATTCTCCACGAGCCGGATCGCGTCCAACTCCGTGCGGCGAAAATCAATTCGGCCTATTGTGCCAAAACGTCGGTCAAGTGTGGCATCAGAAGCCATACCACCACCCAAACAGCAAAATCCGCCGTTGCGCCCCGATGCACCCCATCCGATGCTTTGCGCCTCGAGCACAGTAACCCGCACGCCCGCGCGGGCCAAATGCAGAGCAGCGGACAGGCCGGTAAACCCCGCTCCGATGATAGCCACGTCCGTTCGAGTATTCTCGCGGAGGGGGCCGCATGCTGGAATCTCACATGTGGCATCCCACCAGCATCCTGCACGCGGACCTTCCCCGTAAGCATAGTTGTCGAAGATGCGTTTCACGCGCTACGCTCTGCCGTTCTTGCATCTTTTTGCGCGCGGACCGTCGCCCGTTTGGAGATCAGCGAAGCGGTAATCACGCCAATAGTCACGACGGCGATCATCAGCGTGGACAGCGCGTTGATCTCTGGCGTGACACCAAGGCGAACCGAACTCCAAATCTTGATCGGGAGGGTCGTGGATGATGGACCGGAGACGAACGACGCGATTACCAGATCATCAAGGCTGAGTGTGAAAGCCAGTAGCCAACCGGAGATGACCGCAGGCGCGATGATCGGCAATGTCACAAGTCGGAAGGCATCGAAGCGGTTGCATCCCAGATCAAGCGCCGCTTCCTCCAGCGAGCGGTCAAAGCTAACCAATCGGGAAGACACCACGACCGAGACGAAACACATCGAAAAGGTCGTATGCGCCAGAACGATTGTGAGGATACCGCGATCAAGACCCAAACCGATGAAGAGCAACAGCAAAGACAGGCCGGTGATGACTTCTGGCATAACCAACGGTGCGTAGATCATGCCAGAAAACAGCGTGCGCCCGAAAAAGCGACCTGAATTGACAAGCACATAAGCGGCCATCGTTCCCAATATCGTCGCCAATGTCGATGACATAACAGCGACTTTTACCGTCACCCACGCCGCGCTGAGAAATGCCTCATCCCGCAATAATTCACCATACCATTGCGTCGAAAATCCGGCCCAGACAGTAACGAGGCGTGAGGAATTAAAGCTGTAAATCACCAATAAAAGCATCGGCAGATAGAGAAACGCAAACCCCAGCGTCAGGGAGGTCACATTGAACGTGCTGAGGCGCTTCATGCTTCCGCCTCCGCTTGTTTTTGTTGATTGCGCTGGAATAGGACAATTGGAATGATCAGGATCAACAGCAAGATGACCGCCACGGCCGATGCTACCGGCCAGTCACGGTTGTTGAAGAATTCCTCAAAGAGCACCTTACCGATCATAAGTGTTCCGGAGCCACCCAGAAGCGAGGGGATCACGAATTCGCCCAACGCGGGGATGAAGACCAGAAAACACCCCGCAATGATGCCATTTTTCGACAGCGGGATCGTCACAAGCCAGAATGCAGTCAGACGGGAGCAACCAAGGTCTTCAGCGGCCTCGATCAGGCTGTCGTCCATACGGTCAAGTGCGGCATAGATTGGCAGAATCATAAACGGCAGGTACGTGTAGACGATCCCGATATAGACGGCGACGTTGGTGTTGAGGATCGTCAATGGCTCCGAAATCAGGCCGGTCCACAGCAGAAATTGGTTCAGGAAACCTTCGTTGCTAAGAATACCGATCCACGCATAGACGCGGATAAGAAACGATGTCCAGAATGGCAAGATCACCAGCATCATCAACGTCGCACGCCATTCCTGCGGGGCGCGGGCCATCGCATAGGCCATAGGGTAGCCGACCAAGAGCGTCAGCACTGTAGAGATAAGTGCGATTTGCAGACTGCTGATATACGCTTTGTAGTAAAGATCATCCGTGGTGAGGAAGACAAAATTCTCGAAATCGAGCCCTTGGATGAGGGCCGCAAAACCGTCCTTGATCGTGGGGGTGTAGGGCGGAATCGCGAGCGCAATATCTGACAACGAGATTTTGAATACGATGATAAATGGTACGAGAAACAGGGCCAAAAGCCATGCATAGGGTACTGCGATTAAAACAAAGCGGCGCATCAGGAATACACCGTTTGGCTTGGTCGCGAACCAATCCCGTTTACGAACTCAGCCATCATGTGTCCAGCAGCACGCCAGCCGTGGCGTTCCAGCGAATCCAGACTGGATCTTCCCATGTGATGTCACGACGCGACAGGCGACGGGTGTTGGCGGTTTGGGCCTTCACAATTTGCCCGCCCGGAAGCTCAACGTGGTAAGTACTCAGATTGCCAAGATAAGCGATGTCGAGGACCTTACCCTGAACAGTGTTTTCCGCCTCAGACGGTTTTTCCTTGGTAATGGAAATTTTTTCGGGGCGGATAGCGAGGTGACATTCTTGACCCTCGGTAAAAGGACGCTCGGACGTGGCAAGAATGGGCGCCTGATTGGTGCCCCAGTCCACGTAATAGGCATCCTTGCCTGCCGGTTTTGCGGTACCCGATATGATGTTCACGTCTCCGATGAAGTCCGCGACATAAACGCTGTTGGGTGTTTCATAGATGCCGCCTGGGGTGGCGACCTGAATGATGCGCCCTTCATCCATGACCGCCACACGAGAAGCGACGGTCATCGCTTCCTCCTGATCGTGGGTGACGATGACGAATGTGGTGCCCGTCGTTTCCTGAATATCCATCAACTCAAACTGGGTCTCCTGCCGCAGCTTTTTATCAAGCGCGCCAAGCGGTTCATCAAGCAACAGCAGTTTCGGACCTTTGGCAAGACTGCGCGCGAGGGCAACACGCTGGCGCTGACCGCCGGAAATCTGGTGCGGTTTGCGGCGCGCAAACTTCTCGAGCCGCGTTAGTTTGAGCATTTCGGAGACCCGCGCGTCGATCCGGTCTTTTGGAAGTTTATCGCGGCGCAGGCCAAATGCGATATTCTCATACACGCTCAGATGCGGAAACAAGGCGTAGGATTGAAACATCATGTTCACTGCGCGCTGGTTCGGAGGCACATCGGCAATGTCCTGACCGGCCAACTCGATGGTGCCATCAGATATCGTCTCAAACCCTGCAAGCATGCGCATCATAGTCGTTTTACCACAACCGGACGGCCCGAGGAGCGCGAAAAACTCTTTTTCGTAGATATCCTGACTCAGATCTTCAATGGCGACAAAACTGCCGAAGCGTTTGGTGACGTTTTTAAACCGGATCAGTGGTTTTTCGTTGGGGTCGTCCCAAGGGGCGAAAACAGATGTGCTCACGGGTGATGTTCCTCAGGACGCAGTGCGAAGTAAAAGGGCGACACCGTCCAGTGCCGCCCTTCAATATATCAGATCAAGTGCCCGATTTTACCCGTGTCCATGCACGTGTCACAACGCGCTGTACTTTTGGCGGATAGGGCCGTGTGGTGAACAGATTGCCCAGCGTTTCTTCATCAGGATAGATCGCCGGATCGCCAATCACATCATCAACAAGAAACTCTTTGGAGGCCTCGTTGCCGTTGGCATAATAGACATAGTTCGACGCAGCCGCCATGTTCTGGGCCTCCATGATAAAGTTGAGGAATATGTGTGCTGCGTCGGGGTTTGGCGCATCTACGGGAATAGCCATTTGGTCAAACCACATTTGAGCGCCCTCTTTGGCAGCGTGGTAAGCAATCTCAACGCCATTGTCGGCCTCAGCTGCGCGGTCGCGCGCCTGAAGGATGTCACCGGACCAACCGACTGCAACGCAGATGTCACCGTTCGCCAGCGCGTTGATATATTCAGAGCTGTGGAATTTCTGGATATAGGGGCGAATTTTGAGCATGACTTCCTCGCCCTTTGCGAGAACGTCAGGATCATGGCTGTCGGGGTCTTCACCGATATACTTGAGCGCCATCGGAAGCATCTCGGCCGGCGCATCAAGGAAGTGCACGCCACATTCTGCCAGCTTTGACATGTTGTCAGGGTTCAGGACCAACTCAAGCGAGTCGAGCGGCGCATCGTCACCAAGGATTTCACGAACCTTGCCCACGTTGGCACCAATGCCCGTAGTGCCCCACATATAGTTGATGGAATAGGCGTTTTCAGGGTCGTACTGCTCGGTCCGGCTTTCTACCACATCCCACATGTTATCGATGTTAGGCAATTTGGAGCGGTCAAGCTTTTGGAATGCGCCCGCGCTGATCTGGCGCTGCAGGAAGGTGCCGGACGGCACAACCACATCATAGCCCGACCCACCGGCCAGCATCTTTGTTTCGAGCACTTCGTTGCTGTCGAAGACGTCATAGATAAGCTTGATGCCCGTCTCTTCTTCAAACTTCGCCAACAGCGCTTCATCAATATAGTCGGACCAGTTGTAGACACGTACTTCGTCGGCCATCGCGGTGCCTGCCATCAGGGCAACGGCAGCGGTGCCGGTTAAAATAGTCTTAATCATGATACACTCCCAAAGGTGACATCGGGTTTTGCCCCGACATTGCGCAGCAGGTGAGCAAATTTTGCGTCTCTTGCCAAGGTGATTCATAGGCCGCACCCTGCTCCAAAGCTCTTTTCGCGCAAATTTTGACCGCTATCACAGGGGTGCGACGCCACTGTACGATTGACCGCACTAGAATTTGATCATATTTTGAGCAAAGCTAAACTTCAGCCTGATAGGGGCCTTTTATGACCACCGTTTCCAACCACCTGCCCACATCCGAGCTGCAAGCGCTGGACGGCGCACACCATATGCATCCGTTCACCACGAACAACGATCTCAAAGAGCGCGGAGCGCGGGTGATCACCAGTGGTCAGGGCATCTATTTGCGCGACAGCGAGGGCAACCAGATTCTTGATGCGATGGCCGGTCTTTGGTGCGTGAACCTTGGATACGGGCGCGAGGAGCTGGTCAATGTGGCGACACGCCAGATGAAAGAGCTGCCGTTCTACAACACGTTCTTCAACACCACACACACCCCTGCAATCGCATTGGCAGCCGAACTGGCCAAGCTTGCGCCAGAAGGGCTGAACCATGTGTTCTTTGCCGGATCAGGCTCCGAAGCAAATGACACCAACCTTCGAATGGTACGCGTCTATTGGGCTGAAAAAGGCTATCCTGAAAAATCCCATATCATCAGCCGCAAGAACGGCTACCACGGTTCAACCGTAGGTTCCGGCAGCTTGGGCGGTATGGCATACATGCACGAACAGGGCGGCATGCCGATCCCCGGCATTCACCACATCGGTCAACCGGACTGGTACGCTGAGGGTGGCGATCACACACCCGAAGACTTTGGCCTCGCCCGCGCGCAGGAGCTGGAGGCGAAAATTCTTGAACTGGGCGGGGACAAAGTTGCGGCCTTCATCGCAGAGCCCGTGCAGGGCGCCGGTGGCGTCATTGTGCCACCCAGCACCTATTGGCCAGAAATTCAGCGTATTTGTGACAAATACAACATTCTGATCATCGCGGATGAGGTGATCTGTGGTTTTGGACGTACAGGCAACTGGTTCGGCTCAACCACCATGGGGATCAAACCGCACATCATGACCATCGCTAAAGGACTAAGCTCCGGCTATGTGCCGATTGGTGGCTCGATCGTGTGTGACGAGATTGCCGAAGTGATCAATGCGATCGAATTCAACCATGGCTATACCTATTCGGGGCATCCTGTCTGCGCGGCCGTGGCCCTCGAAAATCTGCGAATCCTACAAGACGACAATATCCTCGATCACGTCAACAACGTGGCAGCACCTGCCTTCAAGGCGGTGTTGGATCAATTGGCCGAGCATCCTTTGGTCGGTGGCGTGAACGTCAAGGGCATGATGGCCTCCCTTCCACTAACACCACACAAAGAAAGCCGTGCGAAGTTCGCCATGGATGAAGGTACTGTCGGTTTCATGTGCCGCGAGCGGTGCTTTGCCAACAATCTGGTGATGCGTCACGTCGGCGACCGGATGATCATTTCGCCCCCTCTTGTAATCACTCCCGACGAAATTGACGAATTTCACAAGCGGGCGAAAATGGCGCTCGATGACACGTATAACGTGTTAAAGGCCGATGACATGCTTAAAGCCGCCTCTTAACCATCAACCACGCGGCGTGAATGTGGGCAGCGTATCCGCATCTCGCAGGCTAACGGCCCGAATACGCGAGATATGGAGGCAATCCGCCTGTAATATTCACGTTTTGCCCGAAAGTGGCTTTATTCAGTTGCAAAGTTATCCACGCCTGCGTTTAGTTCGTTGGTAATTAATGAATAAGACCACGGGGAAACATAGATTTGGCCGATACGAAAAATAGCGATGCATTCGTCGAGTTTGAGCGTGTCCAGAAAAGCTATGACGGAGAGAAGCTCGTCGTCAAAGATCTGAACCTAAGCATGCCAAAAGGCGAGTTTCTTACAATGCTTGGGCCCTCGGGATCGGGCAAAACGACCTGCCTTATGATGCTCGCGGGCTTTGAGACCGCGACATACGGTGACATCCGCCTTGATGGCGAATCGATCAATAACATTCCGCCGCACAAGCGCGGCATCGGTATGGTCTTCCAAAACTATGCGCTGTTCCCGCACATGACGGTTGCCGAGAATCTCTCGTTCCCGCTTGAAGTGCGCAAAGTTGGGAAATCCACACGCGAAGATAAAGTCATGCGCGCACTAGGCATGGTCCAAATGGAAGATTTTGCAGGCCGTCGTCCGGCACAATTATCCGGCGGTCAGCAACAGCGGATCGCTCTGGCAAGGGCGCTGGTGTTTGAACCTGAACTTGTGTTGATGGACGAGCCACTCGGTGCTTTGGATAAACAGCTGCGCGAAACTTTGCAGTTCGAAATTACAAACCTCGCCCACGACTTGGGAATCACGGTGGTTTATGTGACACACGACCAGACCGAAGCACTCACGATGTCGGACCGCGTTGCCGTATTCGACGATGGCCGCATCCAACAATTGGCGCCGCCGGATCAACTTTACGAATCGCCCGAGAACAGCTTTGTGGCGCAATTCATCGGGGAGAATAATACCCTCGAAGGTGTGGTCAAAGAGATCAAAAAAGGTGTCGCGCTGGTCCAGCTTGATAGCGGTGAGATTATCGAGGCCAAGCCTGTGAACGTGACCAAAGCAGGAGAGCGCACACGCGTCTCCATTCGTCCCGAGCGGGTCGAGTTCAATAAGGACCGGATGCGCGAAGGCGCGTTCACCCTCAAAGCCGAAGTTCTAGAATTCATCTATATGGGTGATATCTTTCGGACACGCCTGCGGGTGGCTGGCACAGACGACTTTGTCGTGAAAACCCGTAACGCACCTGATCAGGTGCGCCTCACACCCGGCACCCAGATCGAAATTGGCTGGTTGCCCGAAGATTGCCGCGCGCTGGACGCCTAGAGCGAACTGCGTGTGTGCTGTATCGCGTGGCAGAAATGCAGCGTGATGAATAAGGGGTGGCGGCCAAACCCGTTGTCGTCACCTTGGAATACCCGAACGGGAAAACACTGGGAGAGACCAATGAACATCACAAAGACACTGATGGCATCGACCGCACTTACAGTCGCAGCCGGCATGGCACATTCGGACGGCCACCTTGCCTCCGAAATGACAATCGTAAGCTGGGGCGGAGCCTACTCCAACAGCCAGCAAAAAGCCTATCACGACCCCTATATGGAAAAGACCGGCGTAAAGATCATCAACGATGAATCCTCCGCCGAAGCTGTTTCCAAACTGCGCGCAATGAACGAAGCGGGCAACGTAACATGGGACGTCGTAGACGTTGTTGCAGCGGACGCTTTGCGTTTGTGTGACGAAGGTCTGGCGATGGAAATCGACGCGGACGAAGTACTTGCTCCGGGCGATGACGGCTCCACACCAACAGAAGACTTCGGCGAACTGCTGGTCGGTGACTGCTTTATCCCGCAGATTGTGTACTCCACAACCGTTGGCTACCGCACAGACCTCGTTGGCGACACACCTCCGACCTCCATCTGCGCCCTGTTTGACACAGACGCATACCCTGGCAAGCGTTCGCTGGAAAAGCGTCCAATTGGCAACATGGAATGGGCTCTGATCTGTGACGGCGTTGCAAAAGAAGACGTATACGACGTTCTGGAGACCGCAGATGGTCAGCAGAAAGCACTCGATAAGCTCGCAACAATCAAAGACGACGTGATCTGGTGGTCTGCCGGTGCGGATACGCCCCAACTGCTCGCCGATGGCGAAATCGTCATGGGTTCCACCTATAACGGTCGCCTGTTCTCGCTCATCGAAGAGCAAGACCAACCCGTCGGCATGCTGTGGGACGCGCAAGTGTTCGACCTTGACGGTTGGATCATCCCAACTGGCCTGACACCTGAGCGTGAAGCACGTGCACTTGACTACATCAAGTTCGCAACAGACACACAGCGTCTGGCCGATCAAGCCGCCTACATCTCATATGGTCCTGCACGTAAGTCTTCCGCACCACTGGTCGGCAAGCACGCAGAGCTGGGCATCGACATGGCACCACACATGCCAACCGATCCAGAAAACTCCAAAAATACATTCTTGTATAACTACGAGTTCTGGGCCGACTACCGTGACGACATCGACGCCAAATTCCAGGCGTGGTTGGTACAATAAGTCTTAGGTGACTTAGGAGAGGGCCCATCGCGGCCCTCTCCGCACTTTCTACGTTAGCCATTTCTATCTTTTTTCGATCAAGCCGATGGGGACATCATGAGCGAAGCACAAACAGCATCATCTTCCGCTGCCGAGGCGCGCATTGCAGATGCAGCGCACACTGGTCCCATGCTGGCCGCTGACGGCACGCCGCTGAAAAAGTCGCTCAACCGCGCGCTGAGAATGCAGAAAATGCGCGCACTCGCGTTGATCGCACCACTACTGATATTTGTACTTGTGACGTTTATCGCGCCCATTGCCGATATGCTGTTCCGCTCCGTCGAGAACGAGATCGTCTCCGATACGCTGCCGCGCACGACAAAATTGCTGGCCGATTGGGACGAACAAGGCACCGAAATCCCCGGAGAGCCGGTTTTTGCCGCACTCTATGATGATATTTTCTTTGCCCAAGAGGCAAAACTGCACACCCGCCTTGGCTCGCGTCTGAACTATGAGCAGACAGGTACATCGTCCTTGTTTCGCCAGTCCGGCCGCCGCGTCGAGGATATGGGCGAGGTCTATCAGGACCAGTTCGAAGACCTTGATGACTTCTGGAAGACCGGTGAAAATTGGAATAGTTTCATGGCGAGCGAAGACTGGCTCGCTGCGATGGACGGTTGGACCAAATCGGACGGCAAACAGCCTAAGTTTGAATTGCGCGACGGTATCGCTGATCTGCTGCCCGCAACATCCCAGTCCTATGTTCGCTTTGCAGACTTCGTTCAGAACGTAGACGAAGATAATCTTTATAAAGAAGATCCTTGGGCGATCATGTATTCGTCACTGCATACCGACCTGACCGGTCAGAATGATATTGCCTCGTATACCGGCCCCGCCGCAGCGCAGCTGTCGGTTGCGGCTGCGGCTGCTGCAGATTTTGAGACGGTGAATTTCACCGAGGCCTTCGCGCGCGTCGATAAAGATTGGGAAAGCCTTGAAGTGTGGCAGACCATCAAGGTTTATAGCCCGAAATACACTTCCGGTTACTTCCTCAATGCTGTCGACATGCAGAAAACTGTCGACGGTCCAGAAATGCGTCCAGAGAACCAACAAATCTACGGTATCTTGTTTTGGCGCACGATGGTCATGTCGGTGGCGATTACGGTTTCATGTATCCTGCTCGGTTATCCGGTAGCCTGGATACTCGCGAACCTGCCATCACGTCAGGCGAACCTGCTGCTTATCCTCGTTCTGCTGCCGTTCTGGACCTCACTTTTGGTACGCACATCCGCATGGAAGGTTATGTTGCAGCAACAAGGGGTCATTAATGACACGCTTGTTTGGCTTGGTCTTGTAGCGACCGATGACCGGCTTGCCCTTATCAACAATCAGACCGGTACAATCATTGCGATGACGCACATCTTGCTTCCGTTCATGATCCTTCCACTCTATTCCGTGATGCAGACCATCCAGCCGACGTATCTGCGCGCTGCGAAAAGCCTTGGCGCGACAAACTGGACAGCGTTCTGGCGCGTCTACTTCCCACAGTCCATTCCGGGCATCGGCGCGGGCAGTATTCTCGTGTTTATCCTCGCGATCGGCTACTACATCACACCTGAAATCGTTGGTGGTACGTCTGGTACCTTCATCTCGAACCGGATTGCCTTCCACATCTCCAGCTCACTTAACTGGGGTCTGGGTGCGGCACTCGGGGCAATCCTGCTCGCTGCGGTTTTGATCCTCTACTACGCCTACGACAAAATCGTCGGCATCGATAACGTGAAACTCGGATAGGAGCGGACCAATGGTAGCACTCACACCCATCTCGCGCACCGAACCAAGCTTTTATGTCTCTGTGACAGCGGCCTTCGGTGCGTTCTTCGGTATTTTCATCGGGACTGGCCAAGGCAATCTGCTTGTCGGTGTTCTGGGCGGCGCCATACTTATGGCAGTTCTGGCCGTTGTTCTGACCAAGGTGATTAAAAACGAGCGGTTGAGCCGCTGGGGAACGACCGCCCTACTTGCAGCAGGTGGCTATACACTTGCAGGTCTGCCCGGGCTGTTTGTCGGGGCTTTTTTTGGCTGGTTCTTCGGATTTCTGATTTTCTGGCTTTACGAAGGGCGTTACCGCGCAAAAGTCGCACCTTATCTGACCCCTGGACAGGTTCTGTGGCACTTCAGCTTCCGGACAATCTGTGGTGCTATCTTTGTATTCCTGATCACGCCGATAATCGTGGTCATGCCTTTAAGCTTCAACGCCGAGAACTTCTTTACCTTCACGCCGGAAATGCTTCGGTTTGATCCGGCGGGCTACTCGCTCAAGCACTACCGCGACTTCTTCACCAACCCTGCATGGCAGGACGCCATGAAAAACTCGTTGCAGATCGCACCGGTTGCCACGCTGTTGTCCGTTTCCTTCGGCACACTCGCTGCAATTGGCCTCAGCCAACCGCACGTGCCCTTCCGTCGGGCAATCATGGCCATTCTGATCTCACCGATGATCGTGCCACTGATCATCTCGGCCGCCGGTATGTACTTCTTCTACAGCCGTATCGGTCTGCAGGGTACGTATCTGGGAGTTGTGCTTGCTCACGCGGCCTTGGGCATCCCGTTCGTGATCATCACCGTAACCGCGACACTCGTTGGTTTTGACCGCTCCCTTACACGAGCAGCGGCGAATATGGGTGCGAACCCTGTGACCACCTTCTTTCGGGTTCAGATGCCACTTATTCTACCCGGCGTGATTTCAGGCGGCTTGTTCGCGTTCATCACATCGTTCGACGAAGTTGTCGTTGTATTGTTTGTCGGCTCTGCCGGACAGAAAACCCTACCATGGCAGATGTTCATCGGCCTGCGGGAGCAGATCAGCCCGACCATCCTTGCGGTCGCAACGATCCTCGTTGCGCTGTCGATCTGCCTGCTGACCGTCGTAGAGTTGCTGCGCCGTCGTTCCGAACGGATGCGCGGAATGTCACCGGGCTGAACGCAGCTTTTCAAGCAAGCGGGGGGAGGCGTAGCCATCAGGCGCCAACCCCTGCGCCACCTGCCAACCCCGTACAGCATTGACCGTGAGCGGGCCGATTTTCGCGTCAATCTTTTGGGTATCAAACCCCTGCGCTGTCAGGCGCTCTTGAAGCTCGATCCGCTCCTCAAAACTCAACGCACGGTCTGCGAGTGGCCATGTCGCCTCAAACGGACCTGCGCCCGCAATACGATCCGCCAGATGCCCCACCGCGATGACGTAGGCATCAGCGGTGTTGTAACTCTCGATCACTTTGAAATTTTCGAAAATCATGAATGCGACGCCCTGCGCGCCAGCAGGCAGCAGAATTGAAGCCGCACCGTGGTCGGGCACGACTTCGCCGTCCATATTCATCACACCCAGAGCGCCCCACTCAGAGGGCAGTTTCGTTATTGAACGGTCTGCAGACAGATAGTCAAAGCTGTCAGGAAGGCGTACTTCAACACCCCAAGGTTGCCCGCTCACCCATCCATTTGATTTGAGGTATGATGCAGCTGAAGCGAGTGCATCCCGTGGATCGTCGCTCCAGATGTCGCGACGCCCGTCACCGGTCCAATCAACTGCATGCTCAATGAAGGAGCTGGGCATGAACTGAGTATGACCCATCGCCCCCGCCCAACTTCCTGTGAGGTTTTCTGGTGGTGTGTCGCCACTTTGAAGAATTTGCAGTGCTGCAATCACCTGTGCCTCGAAAAACGCAGCGCGACGGGCATCATAGGCCAACGTCGCCATAGAACTGAGCACGGGATCACCACCGCGAAAGGTGCCATATGCACTTTCCAGCCCCCATATGGCAGTGATAATCTCAGCCGGTACGCCATAGCGGGCCTCGATACCCTTAAGCGCCTCACGTTGCCGCCCAAGCGCTGCTTTGCCGTTGCTAATGCGTTGATCTGAAACAGCTGTACTTAGATAGTCCCAAATGGTTTTGGTAAATTCCGATTGATTGCGGTCCCGTTTGATCACATTTTCCGACAAAGTAACTTCGGCCATCGCACCGTCGTATGTATCCGGATCAATGCCCGCTGCCAGTGCTGCGGGACGGAAGTCAGAAATCCAGGCTTCAAGACCAGCATCGCTACGATTCACGGTAGTTTGCGCACCTGCGGGTAAGGCAGCCAACATTAAGACAAACAGAGAAACACCGCGCATTATTTAATCCTTTTCACTCGAACTGTTTCCAGCATATGCACAATCACGCAGCACGAAAGGTACGTTTGGAATCCTGAGCGGTCTTTAGCCCGTATGCTAGTGGCGGCTGCGCGTAACCTTGCGCTTTGTCGCGGATTTTTTGCCTTTGACCTTTGCGCCTTTGCGGCGAGGACTACGCCCTGCAGGGCTTTGGCGACCTTGTGGCATGGCCTCCCCCTCAATCTCTAAAAGCTCAAGGGCGATGCCACCCGTGACCGGTGTCACTTCGGAAAGCCGCACGGTGACCCGCTGTCCGAGACCAATGGTTGTCCCAGTATCAGATCCCATCAACGTTCCCATATCGGCATCGTGATGAAAATATTCGCGCCCAATGTTGCGCATTGGGATCAGGCCATCTGCACCCGTCTCGTCCAGCTTCACAAAAGCACCAAACCGGGCGATGCCACTGATCCGGCCTGACATCTCGTTGCCAACGCGCTCTGACAGATAGGCTGCAAGGTAGCGGTCCGTCGTGTCACGTTCTGCGATCATCGAACGCCGTTCCGTATCAGAGATATGTGCGCCAGTTGCTTCTAGGTCTGCAATGTCATGCTGTGACAAACCGTCCTTGCCCCAGCCATGTGCGGTGATCAAAGCGCGGTGCACAATCAAATCAGCATAGCGTCGAATGGGCGACGTAAAATGCGCATAGGACCGCAGGGCAAGGCCAAAGTGGCCAATCTGATCTGCGCCATAATAAGCTTGGGCCATAGACCGTAGCGTCGAGATGTTAATCAACTCCGCATCGTCCGATCCTGCCGCCTGTTCCAGTAACCGGTTGAGATGCGCCGTCTGCAACACCTGACCTTTGGCTAAAGTATAACCAGCGGCCGCAGCTGTTTCCCGCAAAGCGTCAAGCTTTTCTGGTGTAGGCTCTTCATGTGTGCGGAACAAAAGCGGCGTTTTCTTGGTAATCAGCGTCTCGGCCGCAGCCACATTGGCAAGGACCATACATTCCTCAATGAGGCGGTGCGCATCAAGACGCATGCGGAAATTTACCGATCGAACCGTGCCGTCATCGTCCAGTTCAATACGCCGTTCCGGTAGGTCAAGGTCAAGCGGTTGACGCCTTTCGCGCGCGGCAACCAGACTTGCGTAAGCGGCGTAAAGTGGCCTGATAACAGTCTCTAACAAAGGCTCGGTGCGGGTGTTGGGCGTACCATCCATCGCATCCTGTACTTCTTCATAATGCAGGCTTGCGGGGGAGCGCATGAGGCCACGGTGAAATTCGTGGCTCAGCTTGTTGCCATCTGCATCCAGCACCATGCGCACAGCGATGCACGCACGCTCCACCCCTTCGTGCAGAGAACACAGGTCACCGGACAAGATATCCGGCAGCATCGGAACAACGCGATCCGGGAAATAGGTAGAATTTCCCCGCTTGCGTGCCTCGCGGTCCAGCGCGGAATTCGGCGTCACATAGGCGGCAACATCGGCAATGGCGACCCAGAGGATATGACCGCCCTTGTTCGTGGGATCGGTATCCGCCTCGGCAAAGCATGCGTCATCGTGGTCACGCGCATCGGAAGGGTCAATCGTCACAAGGGGGACATCGCGCAGGTCGGTCCGCCCCTTCATGCCTTTTGGCTCTGCTTTGTCAGCCTCAGCAACGACATCATCGGGGAAATCATCGGGAATGCCATGCTCGTGTATAGCAATAAGCGATACTGCCTTGGGCGCAGAAGGGTCGCCCAACCGCGCGATGATACGCGCACGAGGCAGTCCCATCCGCCCTTTCGGACCGGCAAGTTCTGCCTCAACCAGTTCGCCGTCCTTTGCACCACCGGTATAGTCCGAGGGCACTGCCCATTCTTTGTCAGCACCTTTATCAATCGGCTGTATCCGTCCACCCTCGGCATGTTTGCGAAAGATACCCATAATTTTCTTCGGGTTAGACCCTATGCGTCGGATCAGACGCCCTTCGTAATGGTATCCTTCACCTTTCACCAAGGTCAGCCGCGCTAGAATACGATCACCAGCGCCCAACGCCGGATCAGACGCACGCGCAACCATCAGCACCACAGGCTCGACCCCCTCACCACCCCATTCCATGGGCTTGGCATAGAGATCACCGTCAACGTCCGGTCCAGTCACCAAAAGTACGCTCACGGGCGGAAGGCGCTCAGGATCGCTATAGCTGTTCTTGCGCTTTTCCAGATGACCTTCGGCTGCCAGCTCTTTGAGCAAGCGTTTGAGATCAATGCGCGCGGCACCTTTGATGCCAAACGCCTTTGCGATGTCACGCTTGGCCGTCAGGGTGGGGTTTTGTTCGATCCATTCGAGGATCTGCGGCTTTGTCGGGATATTGTTCATGGGAGTGCAGGTAGCACGCGCATGGGGGCGCGTCACATTATTTTAAATCTGCGACGGTATCCACATCCCGCAGGGTCGCGACATGAGCGATCCGGTGATCCGGCAGGGTCGCTTTGGTATCCGCCAGCGCGTGTTCCGATGACCAGCGCACACCGGCAAACAATCGCACAGGAATCGCCCGGACGCGGCGCAACCCGATGAGCCAATATCCTCCGTCAGGGGCGGGACCAAACACGACGTCATGATTGCCCAGCGCGGCAAAAGCCTCGGCAATACGCGGCGCAGTGATGTCTGGAATATCTCCGCCAATTACACAGACCGGACCAGCAGGGGCATGACGCAACGCACGGGCCATCCTGTCCCCCAAGTTTCCGCTACCTTGGGGGATACGCGCGAAATGCGCGGGCCAAACCCGTGAGAGCATGCCCATACGATGCGGCGCCACTGCAAGCACAACACTCCAGCGCGGATCCTCAATACGGCGCAACAAGCGGCGCACTTGATGGCGAAACCACCATGCGGCGGCCACCATTCCGATATCGCGTCCCAGACGGGTTTTCACACGCCCCGCGCGCGGCTCCTTCAGCATCACAACCAGCGTGCGTTTCATGTGGATTTTTCCATCATCTGATGTGGTTCGCCCTCATCCTCATAGGGATCGTCAAAAGCAGCGAACCCCAGATTCTCGTAGAAGCCGACGGCGTGCAACTGTGCGCCTAGAACCGCGCGCCGCGCGCCTTTCTCAGCTGCCAAAGCAACCGCGGCGTTAATCAATTTTGCGCCAAGGCCCATGCCGCGATGAGATTTCAATACACAAACCCGACCGATCTTGGCGGCGTTCCTGTCCAGATAGATACGCGCAGTGGCGACGGGCATATCTCTATCGCTTACCAACAAGTGATGGCTTTGGGCGTCGAGCGCATCAACTTCACCTTCAGCGGTATAGCCTTGCTCAACCACGAAAACCTCGTGGCGGAGTGCAAAACAAGTTTGCGTATCGTCAGTCGCTGCAATCTCGATCAAGCGAAATAATCCTGCAAGATGCGGGTGTAGATCGCTTTCAGCTCATGAATATGATCAACACGCACATGCTCATCAACCTGATGCATGGATTGCCCGACAAGGCCGAATTCCACCACCGGACAATGGGACTTCACAAAACGCGCGTCCGAGGTGCCGCCCGTCGTGGACAGCGTAGGCGTGACGCCTGTCACCGCCTTGACCGCGTCAGAGACCATTGTGGACAAATCCCCCGGCGGCGTGATGAAACTCTCTCCGGAGATTTTCGTCTTCGTTTCGATCTGTACGCTGTAGGCCTCACAAATGGCATCGATCTCCGCATCCATCCATTCGGTAAGGCTCGCACCGGAGTGGGTATCGTTAAAACGGATGTTCACCGTGGCGCTACATTCGGCAGGAATTACGTTCGTGGCGGGGTTTCCTGTGTCAACGGTCACCACCGCAAGGGTCGAGGGGTCAAAATGATCGGTGCCAGTGTCCAGCTCATGACTGGCCAGCCGGTCCATCAGGCGCATCATTGCGGGTAAAGGATTGTTGGCACGGTGGGGATAAGCAGAATGGCCCTGCTTACCCACTACACGAAAGCGGGTGGTCATCGAGCCACGCCGCCCGATCTTGATCATCTCACCCATCGTCTCAGGACAGGTCGGCTCACCCACAAGGCAGACGTCCATCCGCTCCCCATGGGTGTCCATGTATTCCAGTAGGGCAAGCGTTCCGTCGACCGATTCGCCCTCTTCGTCGCCGGTGATGGCAATCACAACGGACCCATCGGGTGGCGTATTGCGCACAAAATCAATGGCTGCTGCGACAAACGCCGCAACGCCGGACTTCATATCAGTGGTACCGCGCCCAAACATGATACCGTCTTTGATCTCGGCGCCGAAGGGCGGCATTGTCCAAGCGGCCTCATCCCCGATAGGGACCACATCGGTATGACCGTTAAAACCAAAACTGCGGGTATTGCCTGCGGTACCCCAGCGCGCAAACAGGTTGCGGATGCCACCCCGATCAGCCCAAGCACACGTGAACCCTGCCGCGCTGAGCGCCTCATGCAGGATATCAAGCGCACCTGCGTCCGCTGGCGTGACCGAAGGGCACCGTACCAATGCGGCAGTCAAATCAACGGGATCAATCGCGGGAATAGCGGACATCGGACAAGGCTCCTTAGGGGTTTGCCCTCTTATCCCCCCTGTGATGCAAAAGTGCCAGTCCTCTGAGCGCGCTGCAAATCCTTCTTCATTTATGGCAAATCTATGGTACCTTGAGGGCATAATAATTGACCCGAGGCAGGGTAAGAGCAGTTTTATCACCTGAAAACAGGGGTAAAATCCGTCCTTAATTAAAGGATATGATTGGAACAGGGCGCGTGCCCTGACCAACTGACGTCTGTGCTGTCTCACTGAATGGTTAGAGGCAGTGATATGGTAGACGCGTCAGAACTTGAAATCCAAACAGTGCGCGAGGGTACAAACGCCCTTGATCTGGCGCAGACGATATTCGGCGACGGCGTCACCGTCACAGGCGCCACATATTTCGGCGATATCGACAGTGCGGGAATATATACTGGCGGGGATACGACCTCTCCGGGAGTGACACCCGGCGATACCGGTATCATCCTGTCCACCGGTAATGCAGAGGACTTCACCAACTCCAGCGGTGAGGCCAACCAGAACACCAATACCAGCACCAACACCTCGGGTACGAACAACTTTGCCCCCTACAACGCGGCGGCAGGTGGCCGGACTTTTGACGGCTCCACACTTGATGTGGACTTCATTCCGGTCACCGACACGTTGACGATGCAATTCGTCTTCTCGTCCGAGGAATATCCAGAGTTTGCGAATTCCGACTTTCAGGATTTCTTTGGTGTCTTCATCAACGGCGATCTGGTGCGTCACGATGTAGGTGATGGCGGGACGCAGCCGTTCAACATCTCGGATACCAACAACGCGAACCTGTTCGTCAGCAATACCGAAGATGAATTCAACACCGAGATGGACGGGTTTACCATCACGCTTACCCTGACGATTCCAGTCATTCCCAATGAGGTGAATTCGATCCGGATCGCCATCGCCGACGTAGGTGACAGCCAGTTCGATTCCAGCGTTCTGATCGCAGCCGACTCGGTCCAGACCCAGCTGGTCGCGATTTCTGATGATGTGAATGTCTTCCCTCAGGGGGCCACAACACTAGACGTGTTGAGCAACGATATTAACAACAGTACGGGTTCGCTGACGATCACCCACATCAACGGCAATCCCGTCGTTGTCGGCAGCACAATCACACAGCCGACGGGCCAGCAGATTACGCTCAATGCGGATGGCACCTTCAATATTCTTGGCGATGGGGATGAGGAAGATTTTAACTTCACCTACACCGTCACCAATGGCGACAACACCGATGTGGGGTTCGTCAACGCGACGTCCGTGCCGTGCTTTGTGGCCGGTACACTGATCTCAACGCCGCAGGGCGACCAACCTGTTGAGGCATTGCTGCCCGGCGATCTGGTGATGACGAAAGACGAAGGCGCACAACCTTTGCGCTGGATCGGCTCCCGCTGTGTTCAGGCAACGGGTGATTTTGCACCCATCCACATCCGCGCAAATACGCTGGGGCAGCACCGCGATCTGCTGGTCTCCCCCCTGCACCGCGTATTGATCAAGGACATTCTGGCAGAACTTCTGTTCGGGGAACCAGAGGTTTTGGTCGCGGCGCGCGATCTGGTCAACGACCACTCGATCACACGCCGTGAGGGCGGCGATGTGACTTATGTGCATTTGCTGTTTGACCGTCACCAGGTCGTCTTTTCCGAAGGTTTGGAGACTGAAAGCTTTCTACCGGGACCGCAAACCGCAGTCAGCTTCGAAGCCGATGTCGTTGCCGAGATTTACAGCATTTTCCCTGAATTAGACCCTGATGCCGGAGGCAGCTACCCGACTGCGGCACGTCGCACGCTCAAACGGTACGAAGCAGAGTTGTTGCGTGCAGGAAAGGTGGCATAATGACGTGGCTTGCCCTGAGCGATCACACCGACCGGCGCCTATCCTTGCGCGGATTGGGCCCTGAGAAGCGCGCGACGCCTGTTGTTGCCGACACGCCAGATCAGATCCTGATGCGCGGCAGTATCATGTTCGAGACCGACGTGGCCGAGGACAGCAAGCCGCAGGTTCTGTTCGGCTTTACCAATCCGCACCCCAGCCATCGCAGCCTTGTTTTTCAGGCAATTCCCGGTGGTGGGCTGGCCATGGTGCACGTACAGGGCGACAATATTGCTCATGCCGCGATCGCACATAAAAATACAGGTCGCGCGAGCGTTCTGCGCCTGACCTACGCGTGGGATATCAAATACAACTGGGGCCGCCTGACGCTCGAGCAGGTAGGCGAGAAAACGGTAACAAGTGTAGTAGTCGACAACCCCCTCCCCCTCACCCTTGATGATCTGCGCGACATGATGCTGGGCCGCGGCAGCCATGACTATGGCCATGACATGGTCTTTGCCGCCCTGTCTGACCAGATAGAGCCGATTGGACCTGGTCCAACGCTATCGCCAAGCACGCCGATTGCAACGCCGTGGGGCTACCGCGATGCCGCAACACTCAAGCGGGGTGATACAGTCTATACCGCGCAGGGCGATGTGGTACCGGTTTTGCAGGTCGTGAACCGTACCGTGCCTGCGCGCGGCAGCTTTGCACCCATTCGTATGCGGGCGCCCTATTTTGGCCTTCAGGATGATATCATCATTGCACCGGAACAGCATGTCGTTATCGAAGGTCCAGAGGTTGAGTACCTGTTTTCATGTGAAAAAGTGCTGACGCCTGCGCAACATCTGGTCAACGGCTTTGCCGCGCGGACCGAGCCGTGCGGCCATCTGGTCCAGTACACCCAACTCATTCTGCCAGGCCACGAAACACTGCTTGCGGCGGGTGCACCGTTAGAGAGTATGTACATCGGCCGGATGCGGCGGGACGTGCACCAGCTGGCCTCGAGCGTGATGTTCGGCGTGGACCGCAATGATCTGCCGGAGCATAAAGCGCCCGCGCATAAAGTGCTCAAATGGTACGAAGCGATCCACCTCGCCAAGCGGCGCGCGGCCTGATCCCTAGTCGAAAAAGGGCGTGACCTGCGCGACGATAACCGAATTCTCGTCAAGCGCGCGCTGCATCAAGGCGCGTTCTTCTTCGTCGATCTCATGGCCTTCTTCCTCACGCTCCGCAAGCGTGCCATAGCCCGTAACGTCCAGCGGTGCAGTATCGGCCTGCTTGAGAATAGCGACCGTTTCGCGCACGGCCTCGGCTTCATCTATGCCAGAAGCAAAGCACATCAGCGCCGCACCCGTCGCTTTGTCCGGCAAGCCGTCGCCAGATTTTCGGCCAATCTCCACCAGCAGGGTATAGACCTGCTGGCGGGAGGGTTTTTTTGGTTTTTTATCGCCGGACATATCAGTCGCGTAGTAGCTCGTTGATGGATGTTTTGGCGCGGGTCCGCTCGTCCACGCGTTTGACGATCACCACACAGTAAAGGTTCACACCGTTCTTGGACGGCATGGAGCCCGCAACAACAACGGAGCCGGATGGCACTTCGCCGTACATCACTTCTCCGGTTTCGCGGTCCACGATTTTGGTCGACTGACCGATGTAGACGCCCATGCCCAAAACGGCCCCTTCGCGAACGATGCACCCCTCAACCACCTCGGAGCGCGCTCCGATAAAGCAGTTGTCTTCGATGATCGTCGGGCCTGCCTGCATCGGCTCCAACACACCACCGATGCCGACGCCGCCGGACAAATGTACGTTTTTGCCGATCTGCGCGCAGGAACCAACAGAGGCCCATGTATCAACCATCGTGCCTTCGCCCACATTCGCACCAAGGTTCACAAACGACGGCATCAAAACCGCGCCGGGTGCGATGTAGGCCGATTTGCGAACGATAGAGCCCGGAACAGCACGAAAACCTGCCTTTTTCCACTCTGCCACGCCCCAGCCTTTGAACTTGCTGTCGACTTTATCCCACCAGTTGGACCCTTGCGGACCACCGGTCTGCTCTTCCATGTCCTGAATACGGAACCCCAGAAGAACAGCCTTCTTGGCCCACTGGTTGACGTGCCAGTCGCCGTTTTCCTGCCGCTCTGCCACGCGCAGCGTACCGGAATCGAGCGCTGCCAGAGTTGCCTCAATGGCGTCGCGCGCCTCACCTTTGGTATCTGGCGTAATGGTATCGCGGGCGTCCCACGCGGCCTCGATTGCGGTTTCAAGCTGGGCATTGGACATGTTGGAACTCCGAGATCAAGAAAAGGTTACGCGCGCTATACGCGGCCCTGCCATTCCGCGCAATCCTAACGGCAAAAGTGGCCCGCGTCCGAAGGTCATAGTCAACCGGTCCAATCGCGTGCATGGTGCGCAATATATTCCAGAACTTGAGGATAAGATGAGCAAAAAGACCCAACATCCGCTGCGCGATGCAGGCACCGACCGGACTGCCGCCAGCGAAGTACCAGTGACGCCGCAAACGCAGGCTCCTGCCTATAAACTGGCTTTCAACGACTTTGACTTTCTATGCAGGGATGAATTGCGGCCTGTGCGTCTGCAGCTGGAATTGCTCAAGCCGGAGATGATGCTGGACGAATACGGTGTCACATCGACCATTGTTCTGTTTGGCGGTGCACGGATACCCGAACCGTCAAAAAAAGACACAGCGCGGACCAAAACCCTCGCTGATCTGTCGCGATTCTATGATGAGGCGCGGGAGTTTGCACGCCTGATGACGCTCAAGTCCGCCGAAAGTGGCGGTCGGGAAGATGTCATCGTGACCGGCGGTGGGCCCGGTGTAATGGAGGCCGGCAACCGCGGCGCAGTCGATGCCGGCGGCGTGTCCATCGGCCTCAATATCGTTTTGCCGTTCGAGCAGGCGCCCAACGAATACGTGACACCTGACCTCTGTTTTAACTTCCACTACTTTGCGATCCGGAAGATGCACTTTTTGATGCGCGCAAAAGCGATCTGTGCGTTCCCCGGTGGCTTTGGCACCATGGATGAGGTGTTCGAGGCATTAACCCTGATCCAGACGGGCCGGATGCAGCGGGTTCCATTCTTGCTGTTTGGCCGCGAATTCTGGCAGAGCATCATCAATTGGGACGCGCTGGCGGATGCGGGCACCATCTCTGCTGAGGATCTTGACCTGTTCCGTTTTGTCGAGACTGCGGATGAGGCCATGGACCTGATAGAAAACTGGGGCGTGCCATCCGCACGCGACAGTATTCCGGGCAGATAACGGATCAGTCAGTCCTTAACTGAACAACTCGGCCGGTAACTCGCACAGAGCAACATTATACGGCAGCTTTTCCAGCAAATGCTTGCCGTCCATCGTATCGCGGATGGAATAGCCGTAACCGGCAAGGCGGTGCTTCCATTCGCGGGTCGACAAAGCAACGCGGCGTTCGCGGGTTACCATCTGCATCACCTCATCGGTAACGAAGGCGTCTTGGTTCATGATGATCGACATGGGCTGTCTCCTGATTAAGTCATCTTAGGAAACAATCTGTTTCATGCCCGTGGCAAGAATCCGCTGGGATTGTGTCCAGATCAAGGTTTTTCAGCATCCATAGGTTGTATTGTTTCGATGCTAGCCCAAAT
>JBATTJ010000022.1:0-47926 GCA_049670485.1 Sulfitobacter sp. | reverse complement strand
CCCGTAGGCTTTGTAATAAATGGCAAAGCGGGCCAGAAATGCGACCGCGTCTTTGTCGCATGGGACAGCAGCGATACCGCTGCCAGTGCAGTCCATGCGGCCCTTCCCTATCTCAAAGAAGCAAAGGAGGTCGTTATCGCCTGTATTGATCCGGTCATCTCAGTTGAGCGTGACGGACAAGACCCGGGCACAGACGTTGCCGCATGGTTGAGCCATCACGGCTGCACAGTCACAGTCTCACAGTTTCCCAGCGCCGGGCGCAACGTGGCGCAATGCATTCACGACCGCGCACGTGAGTTTGGCGCGGATTTGGTGGTGATGGGCGCCTATGGCCATGCACGGATGATCCAGACCGTGTTTGGAGGCACCACGCGAACGATGCTCGATCAAACAGATTTGCCAGTATTATTCGCACACTAAGCCAACACTAATGAGAGTTCTCACAAAGCGGTGCATGTATGGCGTCAGACAGGAAAATTACCATCGTCAAAGGGATCATAATCCGGCTCGTTCAGGGGATCTGGCACTTCACGTGGAGCAGGTTCCACAGCAGGATCCTTTGGCGGTGGGTTTTCTGGCCCTGACGGCTCTTGTGATGGATCAGGTTCTGTGGGTGACGTATCTGCATGTGCCATTGTCTATCCTTTCAGTAAGGGCTCTTCGAATTAACCCACAACGCACAGGACTAAATTGATCCGCATCAATCGCTATTGATGGCGGTCCGCGGCTCTCATTGAGAATGAGCAATGGGAGGCTCAGGTCTCCACAGCTCGAACTGGCGATCCCGCCCCGGCTAATGTGCCTCGCCAGACTTTGGTGTTCTTTCTCTAGGACCTCTCCCTGCATGACGGTTCAATGCGGTGTAGGCATCATATTGCGATAAAAACACCTCCCCCGTCATATCATCCAGAAAATTGGCGTGGTGCAGACGGTCCATAACAGGACCTTTTACCTCGGACAGATGAAGCTTGATGTTCAGTCCGCGCAGCCGCTCGTTGATGACTTCGAGCGTGTCCAGCGCGCTCATGTCAATTTCGTTGATCGCTGAGCACATCAGGACCACATCACGCACTGCCGCATCATCTGCTATGCGGTCGTAGATGTAGTCCTCAAGGAAACGCGCGTTGGCAAAATAAAGACTTTGGTCAATCCGCAGCGTCAGGAGTTGTGGGTCCGTTAGCACATCATGGCGCAGGATATTACGGAAATGCTGCGTGTGCGGAACAAGTCCAACCTCGGCAATATGGGGTCGCGATGTTTTATAAAGATGCAATGCAATCGAAACAATAACACCTGTTGAAACACCGATCTCGACACCAAGGATTAGCGTCAGCACGATGGTGATGGCGACCGCATAAAAGTCCGATTTGGCATACTTCCAGGTCTTGGAAACTACGCTGAAATCCACCAGCGAAAGCACCGCAACGATGATCGTCGCCGCGAGTGTCGCTGTCGGCAGGAAGTAGATATACGGCGTCAAAAACATTGCGGAGATGGCCAATCCTACTGCGGTAAACGCGCCCGCTGCCGGTGTCTCCGCACCTGCATCAAAATTAACAACGGAGCGGGAAAAGCCGCCTGTGACCGGAAACCCACCAGTAAATGCCGCCCCCAGATTGGCAGCCCCGAGGCCGATCAATTCCTGATCAGGATCAATCCGCTGGCGCTTTTTCACGGCCAGAGTTTGCGCAACAGAAATAGATTCTACAAATCCGATGATCGAGATCAGCAATGCGGGCAGTGCAAGTGCGCCGATCAGGTCAACAGACGTGTCAGGCAGTGTGAACGGCGGCAGGCTTCGTGGCACCACCCCCACAACTTTGACGCCCATCTCAGACAAGTCCCATCCCCAAACTGCCAGCGAGGTTGCAACAATTGCCAAGACCGGCCCCGTCTTTGTGGCGATATTTGCCAGCCTTGGCCCAGCCCCAAAGCGCACCATCAGCGGCATGAGACCCTTCCGAACCCAGAACAGGAAAAACGTCGCAGTACCGCCCAAAATCAACGTGATCCAGTTCACCTGCCCCAGATGCGCCCCAAGGGACAGCAGTAGTTCCAGCAGCGTATGGCCCTCAGCATTAATCCCTAAAATGTGTTTGAGCTGGCTGGCCGCGATCAACAAACCGGAGGCTGTTATAAAGCCTGAAATCACAGGATGAGACAGGAAATTAGCAAGGAACCCCAGCCGCAGCAGCCCCATCGCCAACAGAATGGCGCCCGACAAACCCGCAAGCGTCAAGGCAGCTGTCGCATAGCCCGCCGTTCCCGCATCCGCTACGTTGCCAATCGCAACTGCTGTCATCAACGACACAACTGCCACTGGCCCCACGGCCAATGCGCGACTGGTCCCGAACACCGCATACAAAAGGATCGGCACGATTGACGCATAAAGCCCCGCCTCGGGCGGCAATCCCGCCAACATCGCATAAGCGAGCGATTGCGGGATCAACATGATTGTCACAATGATGGCTGCGGTCAGATCACTTCCGAACGTCGCGCCGTCATAGCGCCGGCCCCAATCAAGAATTGGGAAAAATTTAGTCAGCGATGCACGGCTCATTTCACCGCTACCTTGCCGATATCTTTTCCGGTTTGGCAAGCCATTCGCGCCCCCGCAACATCCCTTTCCAGTAGATCGGTGGCAGGATTTTCTCCTTCAACAACCATGCTGCACGAGACGGCTTTGTCCCGTTAATCAACCAAGATGGAAAACTGGGAAGCAGCGTCCCTCCATAGCCGAACTCTGCCAGCACAATCTTGCCCCGCTCCACAGTCAACGGGCAGGACCCATAGCCGTCGTATTGCGCGACCGGCGCGCGGCCTCTCATATCGGCAATCATATTCTCGGCTACAACAGGCGCCTGTTTGCGGGCCGCCGCAGCCGTTTTGGCGTTGGGCGCATTCATCACATCACCCAGCGACCAGATATTCTCATAGGTGCTATGGCGCAGCGTTGCCTGATCCACGTCCACCCAGCCTGCGGCATCAGCCAACGGGGAAACACGGATAAAATCTGGAGCGACTTGCGGCGGCGTGACATGCATCATCTCAAATTCCACCTCGATGCGCGCGACATCTGTGTCCGGCTTGGAGACATCAAACCATGCTTTACGGGCAGGCCCGTCAACGGCGACAAGGTTACTGAACAGGTTCAAATCAATGCGGTATTTGTCGATGTACTTCTCCAGCGCGGGTACATAATCCTTCACCCCGAACAACACACCGCCAGCGGTATGAAACTGGACATTGATGTCTTTCAATGTCCTAGACCGCGTCCAATGATCGCCGGACAGGTACATCGCTTTTTGTGGCGCACCAGCACATTTGATCGGCATCGGAGGTTGTGTGAAAAGCGCCCTGCCCTTCTTTAATCCACGAACCAGTTCCCAGGTATAGGGTGCCAGATCGTAGCGGTAGTTTGACGTCACCCCATAACTTCCCAACGTATCAACCAGCCCTTCGACTTGCCGCCAATCCAGCTTGAGGCCGGGACAGACCACAAGCCGTTTGTATTTTACCACACGACAGCCATCCAGAATGACTGCGTCTTCTTTTGGCTCAAACGCCGCAACGGCAGATTTGATCCAATGCACATCCTTCGGGATCACTGATCCCATCGTCCGCACGGTGTCCTCAGCATCAAAAATACCACCGCCCACCATCGTCCACCCTGGTTGATAATAGTGCACGTCAGCAGGATCGATAATGGCGATCTCCAGCCCCGGCTTGCGCGCTTTCAGGCTGGCCGCCACTGAAATACCTCCGGCACCTGCGCCCACAATCACCACGTCATAATTTGCATCCGCACAGTCAGTCGGTGTCTTTCCATGATTGAGGATGCGCCGCACCACACCGTTCATGTCATACCCCGCACTGCCGGCGGCGCTCAGGATGTCGGAAGCATCCATCCGATCAGCCTGCGCAAGCGACCACAGCGTGGCCGAGCGTGTCCCCGTTCGACAATACGCCAGTGCAGGCACCGGCATCTCAAGTAGTGCACGGTTGAAGGCGAAGACAGCATCGTCCGAGACTTTCCCCGTTTCCACAGGAATATACCGTATGTCGATGCCAACCGCTTTCGCAGCCGCGCTTATTTCCGCATAGGACGGCTGATCAGAACCTTCTCCGTCAGGTCTGTTGCAAATGATCGCGTTATAGCCCTGCTCGGCCAGCGATTTAACATCCTCAACGCTGATCTGCGGGCTGACCGACAACTGATCTGATATCGCTTTGGGGTTCACGGGATATCCTTTCAAGTGAATGTTTGATTACAGTGCATTGATCGGAAGTTTCAGCATCGGCTTGCCATCATTGTCGGTAGGCACATCACCCGCCCGCATGTTGACCTGCAATGACGGGAGAATGAGTTTGGGCACGTCCAACGTCGCATCGCGCGCCTCCCGCATCTTGATAAAATCTTCACGATTGACGCCGCCACCCACATGGATGTTCTCTAATTTTTCTTCTGCCACGGTAGTCTCCCACGCAATATCGCGCCCGTCCGGAGCATAATCGTGACACATGAAAAGACGCATCTCGTCGGGCAACGCCAATACCCGCTGGATCGAGTCGTACAACTCCCCTGCGTCTCCTCCAGGGAAATCCGCCCGTGCCGAGCCACCGTCCGGCATAAACAACGTATCTCCGGCAAACGCAGCATCGCCGATCACATGCACCATACAGGCCGGTGTGTGACCGGGTGTGTGCATCGCAAAAGCCGTCATCGTGCCAATTTGATATGTGTTCCCATCTTCAAACAGCACATCGAACTGGCTGCCGTCACGCTGGAATTCGGTCCCCTCGTTGAAGACCTTGCCGAACGTGTCCTGAACAATTGTAATATTCGCACCGATGCCAATTTTGCCACCCAGCTTCTGCTGGATGTAGGGCGCCGCTGACAGGTGGTCGGCATGGACATGAGTCTCGATCAGCCATTGCAGGTCCAGCTTACGGGTCTGGATATAGGATATGATTTCATCGGCATGGTCATAGGTGATCCGCCCCGCTGCATAGTTGATGTCCATCACACTGTCGACAACTGCACACGAATTCGAATTCGGATCCTTGACCACATAACTGATTGTATTGGTGGCAGGATCGAAGAACGCCTCGACCTCTGGGCTCACGTCCATTTCAATCGGGTAATTGCTCATCATATTCTCCCTCTCTTTCTAGGTGTTTTCGCAGGCACTCTGCTGCGCGCGTCAGAGCGCAAATCTCATCATCTAATTGGCAGCAGAAATAGCGCTGCCACCAACCACATGAGCGTTGCTTCGTACAAAGGGCGCAAACAGTGAAATGCTTGGAAACGCGGTTCAGACCTTGGAGGTCTTGATCCCCAGAATGCTGTACAGTGGGCAAACGCGAGACACAGCGGTGAGGATCAAAACTGCACCAATTACGACGGCTACATAGACAACATACATGTTATCGAACACGGGAAAGCGAGACAAAAACGGGACCAATACCAAAGCGAAGCCGACCAAAAGACGAACGACCTGATCGATTTTTCCGACGTTAACAGACATGAAAGCTCCTCCTATGTGAGTAAAAACGCAGGGCCCGCGCAAAACAGCGACAGCACTGCTGTGAGGGCAAACAAGCATATTTGCGTTCTGGGGGTATTGAGCGATATCAATTCGGATACCGGCGTTTTGTGTCCCGCATCTGGATACTCCAAGGGTACGCAACGCTGTTTCCAACATGTTCTGATGGCCAAGCGCCCCAATTCTCCCATACCAAGCACAGCCAGACCTGAATACGGCAATCCTCTCATGGCAAAACAGCGGAACATGGTTCCGATCTGCGGTATTGGCAGCTTGCGACTTTACCCCTAGTCTACCATCAGAGAGTCGTTTGTTCCGGGTCGGAGCAACCTCGCAGCGGCAGACTTGGGAGGGTCACCATGCACGATGGATACGATGCCCAAGCGGTGCAGGCGATGTCGCCGGAGGCTGCTGTCGCGCATGTTTTGCGCACCAATGAGACATTTGCAGTTGGCCCTACGATCATTCGCGGTGTCACCTATACTGCTTTCCAAAATATACCGCCGACGGTCCCTGCACTCATGGTTGCGGGGATGGCCAGACATGAAGACGGCGCATCACCCTATCTTTTGTATGACGGCACCAATTGGACCTATGGCGAGTTCTGCGAACAGGTTCATCGCACTGCCCAAATGCTACGCGAGAACTTTGGGATCGGGAAAGGTGACCGTATTGCGATTGCGATGCGTAACTATCCCGAGCTTTTGATGCTCGTCCTTGGCATATCGGCTACCGGTGCGACTGTGGTTTTCCTCAACGCGTGGTGGACGACACAAGAGCTTGAGTATGCTCTGCACGACAGCGAAGCAAAGCTGGTGTTTGCGGACGGTCCAAGGACCGAGCGGTTGTTGCCCTTGGTTGCCACGCAAGCGCTAACGTTGATTGGTGTACGCGATGGCGAAGCTATGGTGGATCATGGATATACCTCCTTGCGCGCAGGCGCAGACAGCAGTCCGCTAGACATCTCCATCGACACGGATGATGATTTTGCTGTGATGTATTCCTCCGGTACGACCGGTCGGCCCAAGGGCGTTGTGCAGACACATCGCAGCGCACTCAACGCAGTGTTCAGCTGGTTATTGCAGGCCGCAATTGCGCCCCTCGTGACCCCTCCGGGTGCTGGAGCACCCCCGCCCTTGCGCCCCTCTGCGCTGGTGGTGACGCCGTTGTTCCATGTCACTGCCACGCACCCTCTGTTCTTGCTCAGCCTGATTGCAGGTGCGCGGATAACCCTGATGCGCAAATGGGACGCAGCAGAGGCCGTGCGCCTGATCAAGACCGAGCAGATCACCCGCTTTCTCGGAGTGCCGACGCAATCCGCCGATTTGATGCACGCCGCCCAAGCAGCGGGTGAGACTTTAGATAGCCTTGATTTTTTAGGATCAGGCGGGGCCAAGCGGCCGGGCGCGCAGGTGTCGCAACTGTCGAAAACCTTCCCTAACGCAGGCATCGCGACGGGTTGGGGCATGACGGAGACAAACGCGCTGGGGATTGGAATGATCGGTGATGACTACCTTGCGCGGCCAGAGAGTGCCGGCAGACTGCACCCGCCGGTGCAGGAATTGTGCCTGCTCGACGAGGAGGGCGCAGAGGTGCCGCTGGGTACGCTGGGTGAAATCACCGTAAAAAGCCCTGCCAACATGCGCTGCTATCTCAACAAACCCGACGCCACTGCGCAGACCATGAAGGACGGCTGGTTGCGGACCGGTGACCTCGCCGTGATGGACGTGGACGGCTACATCACCATTCTGGACCGCAAAAAGAATATCATCATTCGGGGCGGTGAAAACATCGCCTGTCTGGATGTGGAGGGGGCGCTGCACCAACTGCCCGACATCATCGAGGCCTGTGCCTTTTCAGTGCCCGATGCGCGGCTCGGCGAGCTTGTAGGGGCTTGTGTGCAGCTGCGCAAAGGAGCAGCCCTGAACCAGCAAGAGATCGCCCATGCCCTCACAGGCCAGCTTGCACCCTTCAAGATACCCGCGATGCTATGGACCCAAACCACCCCCCTGTTGCGGGGGGCAACCGACAAGATTGACAGGCGCGGCCTGCGCGAACTTTGTCTGGACACACAAGAAAAGGCGATATCATGACACCTACAATCGAAGAGGTCGGCGATTATATCGCCATGGCGGGAAAAGCTGCATGGAACATACCGGGCCTTGATGCCCAAACGCCCCAGCGCAAAATCCAGACAGTCGGCATCATTGGTGCAGGCACCATGGGCGGCGGCATAGCGATGAACTTTGCCACCGCAGGATATGATGTGATCATTGTCGAGACGACGCAGGAGGCGTTGGATCGCGGCCTTGCCGTGGTGCGCGGCAATTACCAGCGATCCGCAGACAAAGGCCGTTTCCCTCAAGAAGAGGTCGAGGCGCGAATGGCGCGCTTTGATGGTCGTTTGGCAATCGCTGATCTGGCCGACTGCGATCTGGTGATCGAGGCAGTGTTCGAGGATATGGAACTCAAGCGGACTATCTTTACCGAATTGGACCGCGTGATGAAGCCGGGTGCTATTCTGGCGACCAATACCTCTGCGCTCGATATCGACGAGATTTCCGCGATGACCCGACGGCGCGAGGATGTGATCGGGCTGCACTTTTTCTCACCTGCGAACGTCATGAAACTACTCGAGATTGTGCGCGCGAAATATACCGCTGATGACGTGGTCGCGACCTGCATGGCGCTTGCCTCCAAGATCAACAAGGTTGCGGTTCTGGTGGGCGTTTGTCCGGGATTTGTTGGCAACCGCATTCTATTCGCGCGCCAGATACAGGCGAACAAACTGCTCGCGAAAGGCTTGATGCCGTGGGACGTGGATGCCGCACTCAATAGCTTCGGATTCAAAATGGGCCCCTTCCAGATGAGCGATCTTGCAGGGCTTGATATCGGATGGTCAAAGGGTGCGACAACCGACAATCCCGTGCGCGATATGCTGTGCGAGATGGACAGACGCGGACAAAAAACCCAAGCGGGCTATTATGACTATGATGACGCGCGCAAACCTGTGCCCTCGGATGTGACCGCAGGCATCATCAAGAACGTCACCGCAGCCGAACCGACAAGCATGAGCGCCGAGGAGATCATCGAGATTTGTATCTATCCAATGATCAACGAGGCGGTGAAAATCCTCGAAGAGAACAAGGCTCAACGCCCGTCCGACATAGATGTAGTCTGGCTCAACGGCTATGGCTGGCCTGCGGACAAGGGTGGGCTGATGTTTTATGCGGATATGATCGGTGCGCAGGCGGTGCTTGACCGGATGGAAAAACTGGGCGCCGACGATCCTGATTTCGCGCCCGCGCAGACCTTGCGCACTCTTGCCGCCAAAGGTGGGAAGTTCACGCAGATCGAAACTGGAGGGTTAAAGGTATGAGCTACGACTTCATTACAACCGAAAAGCGGGGCCATATTCTGATCGTGACCATGAACCGCCCCGACGTCTATAACGCCGTGCATGTGGACATGCACAACGAGATGGCTGCCTGCTGGGACGCATTCGCTGCGGACCGCGATCTGTGGGTTGCCGTGCTCACCGGTGCAGGGGACAAAGCGTTTTGTGCAGGCAATGACCTCAAGGCGACAGCGGCGGGTGGCGCGCGTGCCACGATGACACAGACCGGTTTTGCGGGACTGTCCGCGCGGTTCGATCTGGAAAAACCGATCATCGCTGCCGTGAACGGCTTTGCCATGGGCGGCGGGTTCGAGACGGCCCTATCCTGCGATATCATTCTGGCCTCACAAAACGCCAAATTCGCGCTACCGGAGGTGAAAGTCGGCTTCTTTGCCGCCGCATCGGGCGTACAGCGGTTGTCGCGTTATATCGGGCGGTTGGCAGCGCAGGAATTGATGTACACAGGTCGCACAATTTCGGCAGATGAAGCGCTGGCCCTTGGATGTGTGAATGCGGTGCTTCCCCATGAGGAGCTGATGCAAAAAGCAATGGAGAAAGCCGAGCAGTTATGCGCCGTCTCTCCTTCGGCCGTCAAAGCGACCAAGCGTGTGCTCAACGACATGTATGCCCGCGACGGGATGCAAGACAGCATTGCCTATTCGCGCGAAGTGATCGCCGATCTGAGCAAGACCGAAGATTTCAAGGAAGGCGTGAATGCCTTTGTCGAGAAACGCGCGCCCGTATGGGTGAATAAATAACACCTACCACGCAGGACCAGACACGCCTTGTTAGGCACTGATATCACGATCAAGGGAGATCAAATAATGCTGGACGGAAACGCCACGCCGATGGAAATGAACAATCTGGCCATGTCGGAAAAGGCCAAGCCACTGCTTGCTGCGGTGATCAAACATATCCGCGAAAATGTGGACCCGATCACTGAAGAGTTCTACCGTTTGGGAGAAGGTCGGGCGGAACGGTGGTCCTATGCCCCGGGCCAGCTCGAACTACTCGAGACGGCCAAGCAAAAAGCGCGCGACAGCGGCCTTTGGAACTTCTTTTTGCCCAATGCGGAAACCGGTGAGGGGCTGAGCAATCTCGACTATGCCTATATCGCCGCCGAGCTGGGCAAAAGCCCGCTTGCGTCTGAATCGCTCAATTGCTCCGCCCCTGATACCGGCAATATGGAAGTGCTTGAACGGATCGGCACGCAAGAGCAGAAAGACACATGGCTCAAGCCGCTGCTGCGCGGTGAAATCCGCTCTGCTTTTGCCATGACAGAGCCTGATATGGCCTCGTCGGATGCCAAAAACATCTCCACTTCCGCCAAGCTCGAGAATGGCGAATGGGTCATCAACGGGGAGAAATATTATATCTCGGGTGCAGGCGATCCGCGCTGTAAGATCATGATCACCATGGTCAAAACCTCCCCCGATGCAGAACCATTTCGCCAACAATCGCAGATCCTCGTGCCCATCGACACACCGGGTGTCGAGATTGTTGGCCCCATGCATGTCTTTGGCCATGACGACGCGCCGCACGGCCACATGCACATCCGTTTCAAAAACGTGCGCGTGCCAGAGGCGAATATCCTGTGGGGCGAAGGGCGCGGTTTCGAGATTTCTCAGGTCCGCCTTGGACCGGGCCGCATCCACCACTGCATGCGCTCCATCGGGGCGGCGGAAAAAGCGCTTGATCTCATGATCGAGCGTGGGTTGTCGCGCGAGGCATTCGGCAAAAAGATCATCGATCTGGGCAAGAATATGGAAACAATCTCCCGCGCCAAGATCGAGATCGAGGCCATGCGCCTGATGGTGCTCAAGGCCGCCAAGGCCATGGATACGCTGGGCAACAAAGAGGCGCGCATCTGGGTCTCCATGATCAAGGCGATGGTGCCGGAGAAGGTGTGCAACATCATCGACGAGGCGATGCAGGTTCATGGTGCTACCGGCATTTCGCAATGGTCGCCCCTGTCGGGCATGTACACAGCGCAACGCACCTTGCGGTATGCGGATGGCCCTGACGAAGTGCACCACCACGTTATCGCGCGCGCCGAGGTCAAAGATTATCAGGCGTCCAATTCCCGCACCGACCGCGCTCGCGGGGAAATCGCGACAGGACGCACAAGGAATGGCGTATGAGCCTGTTCGATCTGACTGGAAAAGTTGCGCTGCTGACCGGAGCGTCCAAAGGCATGGGGTTCGAGATGGCCAAAGGCCTCACCGAGCATGGCGCGACCGTGATCATTTCCTCGCGCACCCAAGACGATCTGGATACCGCAGCAAAGACCATCAACGATGCGGTTGGTGCCACCCGCGCGCATGGCATTGCTGCGAACATCGTGCATCAGGACTCCCTGCAAGCCCTGGTGGATAAAACCCATGAGATCGCAGGCCCCATCGACATCGTGGTGGGTAACGCGGGGGTAAACCCGTACTTTGGCCCCATCGCGGGCATTTCCGATGAGGATTACCAGCGCACGATGAGTGCGAACGTCCAGTCCAACCTGTGGCTGGCGAAGATGGTCGCGCCCGATATGGCGGCCAAGGGTGGCGGCTCGATGATGTTCACCTCGTCCATCGGGGCGTTCAAAGCCTCCGACATGTTGGGCGTTTACGGCATGTCCAAGTTGGCGTTGATCGGTCTGGTGCGCAACCTCGCGATGGAGTTTGGACCCCAAGGCATCCGTTTTAACGCGATCTGTCCGGGGCTTGTAAAAACCGACTTCGCGCGCGAGCTGTGGGACAAACCGGGTGTGGAGGAGAAATACGCCAGAAATATTCCGCTCCGCCGTCTTGGAGAGCCGGATGACTTTGCGGGCCTTGCGGTTTTCCTTGGCTCTGACGCCAGCAAATACATGACCGGTCAGGCGCTCACCGTCTGTGGCGGCTCAAGCATGTGGGCATGACCAATGGAGCTTAAGAATAAAATCATCGTCGTGACCGGTGCGGCCTCCGGTATAGGGCGCGCCATGTGCATCCGCTTTGCCCAAGAAAGCGCGCGCCATATCGCCTGTGTGGATCGCGACATGAAGGGCGCGCAGGAAACTGCAGCCATGATGGGTGGCACCGCATATGAGGTCGATGTCTCGGTCAAGGCGCAAATCACCGGCATGATCGACATGGTCGAGGCGCAGGCAGGTCCGATTGATCTGTTTTGCTCCAACGCAGGAATTTCTATCGCCGGCGGCGTTGAAGTGCCCGATGAAGATTGGCAGCGGATATGGGAAATCAACGTCATGTCCCACGTCTGGGCCGCGCGGCATCTGGTGCCCTTGATGTCGAAACGCGGCGGTGGGTATCTGCTCAACACCTCCTCCGCCGCAGGTCTGCTCAACCAGATCGGCAGCGCGCCCTACGGCGTCACGAAGCATGCCGCAGTCGGGTTGGCCGAATGGCTGGCACTCACCTATGGCGATCAGGGAATCAAGGTTTCGGTGCTGTGCCCGCAAGCAGTGAGAACGGAAATGACGCGTGGCCATGAGGATCATGTCGCTGCCATCGACGGTATGATGGAGCCGGAGCCCGTAGCGGAGGCTTGTGTGCAGACCATCCGCGCAGAGACGTTTCTGGTGTTACCCCATCCGGAAGTCGCGCAATACATGCGCAATAAAACTGACAACTACGACCGCTGGATTGGCGGCATGCGCAAACTCAACCGCCGTTTCGGAGCATTCGAGGGCCCGTGACGCAGACGTGACTTGCACCTGCATCAGTCCGCAAACAAAGTCTGCACAGACATTCATTGAATAGGAAATACCATGATCGGTTATACAACCATCGGCGTCTCGGACATCGAAAAAGCCAAGAAATTCTACAGCGATTTGTTTGCTGCCAAAGGCGCAAAAGTCGTGATGGATGTGGGCCGCATCGCTTTTATCGGCGCAGGGCCTGACAAGCCGATGCTCGCTGTTTGCGAACCTTATGACAAACAAGCACCGACACCCGGAAACGGAGTGATGGTGGCCTTTGCCGCTGATACAAAAGAAGAAGTCGATACGATGTACAACCGCGCGATCGAACTGGGTGCCAAGGATGAAGGCGCGCCGGGCCAACGTATCCCCGACCGGTTTTATGGTGCCTATGTGCGCGATGCGGATGATAACAAGCTGTGCTTTTTCGTCTTTGGTTAAACACTAACTTATCGTGAGGCTGCTAGTTCTTGTTCAGCGGCCTCACGAGCCCTTCTTGCGCGACGGATGCCACCAATGTGCCATCCGCGCTGTAAATTGAGCCGCGGTTGAACCCGCGCCCTTTTCCCGTCCACGGCGCATCAAGATCATAGAGATGCCAATTGCTGAATTCGATGGGGCCGTGAAACCACATCGCATGGTCCAAACTCGCACTCATTACTGTACCTTGGAACCACGTGAGGCCGTGCGGACGCAGGGACGACCCCAACAGGTTCATATCCGACGCATAGGCCAAGAGGCAGTGCTGCATCTGTGGCCCCCGCCCCTGTGCGGCTTCCATACGAAACCACAGATGGTTGCGGTCTGACGCCTTCTCGGGTGTGAAGAAATCGCGGGGGGCAACCTCGCGCAGCTCAATCGGGCGCTCACGTAAAAAATCGCTGTGAAACTTTTGGGGGATTTTGTCGACCTGCGCACCGCGCAACTCGTCCCGGCTTGGCCATTCCTCGGGCGCGCCCACCTCTGGCATCTTGTGCTGATAGTCCCAGCCCTCTTCATCCACATGAAACGAAGCGGACATATTGAAGATCTGTTTGCCGTGCTGGATCGCAACAACGCGGCGGGTGATAAAACTGCCCCCGTCGCGCGCGCGGTCCACCTGATAGATCACCGGAATTTCCGGATCACCGGGGCGAATGAAATAGGCATGAAGCGAATGGCATAAACGGTCCGGCACCGTGCGGTACGCGGCCATTAGCGCCTGCGCGATCACATGGCCACCAAAAATGCGCGTCGTCGTCTCACCGCCATTACCGCTGCCGCGAAACAGGTCGACCTCCAGCTGTTCGATGTCCAAAAGCTCAAGTAGTTGATCGGCAACGGTTGTCATATACGGCCTTCAGGTGCGGGCCCGTGCATCCGCATAGGCAACAAAGAAATCAAAGCTGGCGGGGTTGGCCATGCTGCCACGGTTCACCACGCGCGCGGGGTCACCGCCCAACATGAGCTTTTTGACTGGAACCTCAAGCTTTTTACCCGACAGAGTACGCGGGATATCCGCCACCTCGACAATCTCGTCAGGGATAAAGCGCGCAGAGACGCCCGCGCGAATGGCACTGTTGATCTTGTCCTTGAGCGCGTCATTGAAAATCACACCAGCCGCAGGCACGACAAACAACGGCATGAAGCTGTCACGCCCCAGAAACTCCAGATCCACAACAAGACTGTCAAGCACGTCGTCGAGACCCTCGACCGCCTGATAAATCTCGGCCGAGCCAAGGCGCAGGCCCTTACGGTTGATCGTGGCATCCGAGCGGCCGTAAATAACGCTCGCACCGTTTTCGTCGATGCTGATCCAGTCGCCATGCCGCCAGACGTCTGGATAGGTGTCAAAATAACTCTCGAACAACCGGCTGCCGTCCGTATCGCCCCAGAAAAATAGCGGCATGGAAGGAAGCGGTGCAGTGCAAACCAGCTCTCCAACTTCACCAATCAACTCGTGGCCGTCAGGATCAAAGGCGCGCACCGCATTGCCAAGCGCGCGACATTGCATCTCGCCCGCGCGCACAGGCATCGCGGGATGGCCCAGCACAAACGCACCGGCAAGGTCGGTCCCGCCCGAGATTGGCGCGAGCCAGACATCTTCCTTCACGTCGCGATAAATCCAGTCATAAGCATCCGAGCTGAGCGGTGAGCCTGTCGAGCCGAGCGAGCGCAGATGCGACAGGTCCACAGCCTCGCGCGGTGTGACCCCTGCCTTGAGGCATCCCGCAAAGAACGCAGCCCCCGCGCCAAAAAACGTGAGCTTTTCGTCTGCCACAAACCGCCAAAGGCAAAGCAGATCAGGATGGTTTGGCGCACCATCATAGAGGTACACAGTCGCCCCACGCCCCAATGCCATCCACTGCGCATTCCACATGATCCACCCTGACGAAGTGAGCCAGCAAAAGCGGTCATCACGCGTCAGATCGTGGTGCAACGACTGCTTTGCCGCTTCAAGTATGACACCACCATGGCCATGCACGATGGGTTTGGGATTGCCCGTGGTTCCCGACGAATAAACAATCCAAAGCGGCTGATCAAATGGCACCTGCACCGGTTCAAACGGCACATCGCTGTACAGCAGATCATCCCATGCCAGATGCCCCTCTGGCACTTCGCCCATCACAGGCAGCGTCACATGATGCGCGACGCACGGCAGGCCCGCGTTGATCTGCGCCAGCGCGGCGCGCCGGTCCACCATTCTGCCTGCATGCACATAACCGTCCTGCGCGATGAGAACCTTTGGCGTGATCTGCTCGAACCGGTCGAGGATTGCCACATGCCCCATATCGGGTGCGCACAGCGACCAAGTTGCCCCGACGCTTGCCGTCGCGAGAAAGGCAACCAGCGCCGCATCGGTGTTTGGTAAAATCGCGGCAACACGGTCGCCTTGGACCACACCCATCCGCGCAAGGTGATCTGCGAGCGATGCGACCTGCGCGCGCAATTGACCCCATGTGAGCGTTGTGAGGCCTGACGTCTCCGACTGGCAGACAACTGCAATTTCGTCCTCCCGCCCGTCGGCATGGCACAGGATATTATCCGCATAATTGAGCACCGCGCCCGGACACCATTGCGCGCCCCGCATGTCCGTACTCCCAAGAATGCGCATATAGGGCACGCTGGCACGAATGTTGAAAAAGTCCCAAATCGCGGCCCAAAACGCCTCAAGGTCCGTCACGCTCCAGCGCCACATCCCGTTGTAATCGTCAAAGGTGAGGCCGCGTGTATCCGCCACGAACCGCTCGAACTGTGCCATAGTCGATGCATCAGCACGCTCTTGGGGCGGCGTCCACAGAACCCTGTTCATGTCATCGCGCCGTGTATCAATGCCTTGAGTTGAGGGCGGGCGGGATAGGCGCTCGACGGGATAAGCTGGGTGAAAAAGATCACCGACAAGTCCGTCACCGGATCAATCCAGAAGAAAGTGGACGCCATCCCGCCCCAGCTATAATCTCCCACACTTCCCGGTGCCCGCGCACGTCCGGGGTCCAGCAAAACAGCACCCCCAAGGCCAAAGCCCATCCCCTCCATCGGTTGTTCGGCAAAACTTTGTGGGCCCATCGACGCAATGTCACCGCCCAAATGATTGCGCATCATAAACGCGAGGGTCCTAGGTCCGATAATGCCTGCACCGCCCGTGCGCATCATCTCGGTAAACTTCAGATAATCGTCAATTGTCCCGACCAGACCCCCACCACCTGATTGGATGCCATCCCGCAAAAAAGGGGATTTGTCGGCCCCGTCGATCATCCGCAGCGTGTCGGCACCCGCATCAACCTTACCCACGGAAAACGCATTCTGCGCCAGCGGGGTATAGCAGGCGGCAAAGCGATTTTGCGTGGCAGACGGCACGATGAACCGCGTCTCGTCCATCCCCAACGGATCAAAAATCTCGTCGATGAAAAACTGCTCAAGCGTTTTACCCGATACCACCTCGATCACACGGCCCAGCACGTCGATTGCCACGGAATATTCCCACCGCGATCCCGGCGCAAACGCCAGTGGCAATGCCGCAGTGCGCACGCACGCCTCGCTCAGGCTTTCATGATGGCTTCGAAATTCGATCTTTTGCGCAGTCATTTCCTGACCCAACAAACCGGGATTGAACGCATAGCTCAGACCGGCAGTATGGGTAAGAAGCTGGTGCAGCGTCGGCGTGGCACAAGAGTGAACCTGATCAATGGCCTTTGCCCCCTCAATCAAGCAATGCATGTTCTGAAACGTGGGAATGAAATCCGACACCGGCGCATCTAGGTGGAACAGCCCGCGCTCTGCCAGCATCATCAAAGCGACCGAGGTAACCGGCTTGGTCATCGAATAGATGCGCGCGACCGTATCACGCTCCCACGGCAATGCGCGCGCCATGTCGCGCAGGCCGCAGTCATTATAATAGACTTCGCGGCCCCCTTGCGCGATCAGGACGGATGCACCGGCAAAGCGGCGCGCGTCCACATAGGATTGCATCCATGCGCCGATCCGGCCAAGGCGCTGTGTATCTAAGGCAGACATCAGACTTCCAACCACTCCTTGCGCACGTCATCCCGCGCCTTTAATTCGGCGGGCGTGCCTTCGAACACCACCTGCCCGTGCCCCATCACATAGACACGGTCGGCAATGTCCATCGCAATCGAAAGCTTCTGCTCAACCAACAGCGTCGAGATGCCCTTCTCCGCAATCGCCTTGAGAACCTCCGCCACTTTTTGCACCATCTGCGGCGACAGGCCCTCTGTCGGTTCGTCGATCATCACAAAATCCGGATCACCCATCAGTGTGCGGCACATGGTGAGCATTTGCTGCTCCCCTCCCGACAGCACAGATGCCTCCACGTCCGCACGCCGGTCGAGGTTTTCGAACATATCGAACATCATCTGCATGGACCAACGGCCTGCGCCGTCTTTCTGACCGGGTTTCAGGCCCAGTGTCAGGTTCTGCCGTGTGGTCAAACCGGGGAAAATATCGCGATTTTCGGGCACGTACCCGATCCCCATATTGGCCACTTCATACGATTTCTTGCCTGCAATTTCCTGACCACGAAACTTGACCGACCCATGGGGTACAACCTCCCCCATGATCGCCTTGCAGGTGGTTGAGCGTCCCACGCCATTGCGGCCCAAAAGGGCGACAATCTCCCCCTCCTGCACGTTGAGCGTCACACCCTGTAGGATGTGCGACTTGCCGTAATAGGCATGCATGTCGGTGACTTCGATCAATGGTCTTCCTCCAGCGCCGCACCCAGATAGGCCTCCTGAACCCGCGCATCTGCGCGCACATCCTCGGGCTTGCCCGTAGCAATAATCTCGCCGTAAACCAGCACGCTGATCCGGTCAGCAAGGCCGAACACAACCCCCATGTCATGCTCTACCATGATCAGGGTTTTGCCCTCCGTCACCCGCAGAATGAGGTCAGTGATATAGTCGGTCTCCGAATGGCTCATCCCCGCCGTTGGCTCGTCCAGCATGATAACATCCGCGCCACCCGCAATGGTGATCCCGATTTCCAGCGCACGTTGCTCCGCATAGCTGAGCGTGCCTGCGGGCAGATTGCGGCGGCCCAACAGATTGATCTGTTCAAGAATGGCGTCCGCCCCTTCGGTCAAAGCGCGTTGCCGGTTCACGATGTTCCAAAAGCTGTATTTATACCCCTGTGACCAGAGCAATGCGCAGCGGACATTCTCGAATACGCTCATCTTCGGAAAGATATTGGTAATCTGGAAGGACCGGCTAAGCCCTTTGCGGTTGATCTGGTAGGGCTCGAGACCGGCAAGGTTCTCACCATGTAACTTGACCGTGCCGGCAGTCGCCGCAAACCGCGCTGTAATCAAATTGAACAATGTCGATTTGCCCGCACCGTTGGGACCGATGATGGCATGCCGCTCGGCCCGCCCGATACTCAGATCAATGCCGCGAATAATCTCTGCCTTGCCAAAGCTTTTCTTGAGGCCCGTAAGTTCGAGTGCAGGAACGCTCATGATGCACCTCCGGCTGTGTTGGCCTCGTTCCACGCATCCTTGAGATCCGCAGCGGTGGCCCGCGCGATGCCGAGGCCAATCGCTGCAATCGCACCGGCAATGAGCCAAGGCAGCACGGTATGGCTGTCGAATGTGGTCCAGAACAATGTCATCTCATGATCGCCCGTGGCCGCATGGCGGAAGTGAAACAACATCTCGACCAGCGCACAAAGGCCCAAGACACCAATGGCAGCAGGCAGCAGCGTTTTGAGATAAGGGATCACCAACAGCTTTGCCTTGCCCAGCTTGAAGGCTGGTACATGCATCATGATCAATCCCGCCAGACCACCGGGGAAGAACATGACCGTAGCCACAAAAAGTGTGCCTGCATAAAATGCCCACAACTCTGTCTCAAGGCTCAGCACGGTTTGCACCAGCGTAAAGACCACCGCGCCGATAATTGGCCCAAAGAAAAAGCCGACACCCCCCAGAAACGTTACCAGCAGGATGATCCCGGACGAGGCGGCATTGAGGTTCTCTTCGGTCAGGATTTCATAGTTGATCGCAAAAAGCCCACCAGAGACACCTGCGAAAAATCCTGACGCGACAAAGCTATAATACCGGACCCAGCGCGCGGAATATCCCAGAAACTCAGCGCGCTCCGGGTTGTCGCGCACGGCATTTGCCATGCGGCCTACGGGTGTGCGGCTCCATGCATACATGAGGGCTGCGGAAATGATCACCCACGCAGCCGTGAGGTAGTAGACTTCCTGCTGCTGCAAAAATTCGACGCCAAAGAACGGCTGCGCATAGGTGCGATCACCCGATATGCCTTCCTCCCCGCCAAAGAACGCGACCACAATGACTGAGCTTGCCGCGATCAACTCTCCCACACCAAGCGAGATCATCGCAAAAACCGTGCCAGCGGACCGTGTGGAAAACGACCCCACAATCAACGCCAGCCCCATGCCAAACAATCCACCAAACAGCGGAAGTACAGGCAACGGAATCGCGGCAAAGAAGTCGGACATGTTCATCAAATGCATGCAGAAAAATCCACCAACACCAGCATAGACCGCGTGCCCGAACGACAGCATACCGCCCTGTCCCAGCAACATATTGTAAGCCAGCGCGAAGATGATCGTGATCGACATCTGGTTCATAATCGTGAGCGCGGAGTTGTTGGTGAAGACCATCGGCAAAACCATCAACGCAATAATCGCGATGATCCACGGCGCCAGCGTGATCGTCACAGACCCCGCGCGCATCCGCTGCGCAGGTTTTGACGGGTCGGTGTTAAACTGATCTGTCATTGGGTGCGCTTTCCAAAAAGGCCGGCAGGGCGGAAAATCAGGATCAGCACCATCAGGATATAGGGTAGGATATCGGCAATCTGCGGACTGGTCAGGCTCCAGAAATCGCGAAACAGATTGTCGTCCATGTTCTCGGGCGTGGCGATGCCAATGGCGTTGAGGATATTCTCCATCTCGATGTTGTAGGATTTGGCGAATGTCGTGATCCACCCAATGAGCAGCGACGCCACAAGCGCCCCCCAAAGCGAGCCGAGACCACCGATCACGATGGTCACAAACACGATTGATCCCAGCACAAAAGCCATGCCCGGAAACGTGCCCAATACCGGCCCCGCTATCACACCAGCGACACCAGCCAGCGCCGTGCCAACCCCGAACACGCCCATGAAAATGAGCGGAACGTTGTGGCCCAATGCCTCGACAGTGCGCGGATAGCTGAGAGCGGCCTGAATGATCATGCCGACACGTGTTTTGGTCAGGACATAAAGAAGCCCGATGAATATCCCGACAGAGATAAAGATCATGAAAATTTTATAGGCCGGGATGGAATTGCCCGAAATCGCAAAGGCCGTGAAGTTCAGGACATCCGGCACCGAATAAGGCATCTGGTTTTTGCCCCAGATGAACTGCACCAACTCCTCGATCAGCAGCGCCAGACCGAAGGTAAAAATCAGCTCGGGCACATGGCCATATTGGTGGACCCGCCGCAGGCCGTACCGCTCTACTGCTGCGCCCGCGACGCCCACGATCAGCGGCGCAATAAGCAGCCCCATCCAAAACCCCAATGCAAGGCTGATGGAATAAGCAAAATATGCACCCAACATGTAAAAGCTGGCGTGGGCAAAATTAAGAACACCCATCATCGAGAATATAAGGGTCAGGCCGGCAGACAGCATAAACAGCAGCAGTCCAGTCACCAGCCCGTCGATCAAATTGACGAGAATGAGGTCCATGTGCCCCTCCGCATTTCAGGTGTGGTGGTGATACAGATGCGCCCGCCCCCCCGCTCGGGGAGGCAGGCAGATTTGTCAGCGGTTAGGGCCGCTTCATCTCGCATGTGGTCTCGATGTCGGCACTGGCCATCTTGATCGTCTTGATCACGCGAACGCCGTACTCCGAGTTGTCATAGGGGAAATCGATCCCCTCGTTTGTATGCTCGAAGATGTGCAGATCCTGAATGGCCTGATGATCGTTTTCGCGCATCATGACCTGACCGCCCCAGATGGAATCGTAGGTCATGCCGGACAAGGCATCGGCCACCGCTACCACATCATCTGCCGTGCCTGCCGCCTCGATGGCTTGGGCCAGCATACCGATGGTGTTGGAAATGCGCGTCTGGTCGATATTGCCATCAGGATACTTGGCTTTGTAAGCGGTGTAATAGTCGCTTGCCTCCGTGCTCACCGGCGGGTTCACCTGGCCTTCACCCACCAGACGGATGACGCCTTTTCCGGTTTCGCCAAAGGCGGCCGTGATCCCCGATCCTGCGGCATAGTAGGTATAGATCGGACCGGTATAGCCGTTCTCGACAATGGACTTCCCAAGGCCAAGCATATCTGCACCCCAGTTGCCGGTAATGACCGCATCCGCACCGGATGAAACGATTTTGCGGCTATAGGGTGTGAAATCTTTTACCTTGCCGATTGGATGCAGCTCGTCCCCGACGATCTGAATGTCCGCACGCTTTTCCCCCAGAAACTTGTTCGCAGCGTCTGAGACAGCTTTACCAAAGGAATAATCCTGACCGATCACATAGACATTCTTGATGTTCTGGTCTTCGGCGATGCTGTCGGTCACCGCGTCCATCTTCATGTCCGCATGCGCATCAAACCGGAAGTGCCAGAAGTTGCATTTGTCATTGGTCAACGCCGGATCAACCGCCGCATAGTTGAGAAACAAGACGCGGCTTTCAGGATTGCGGCGGTTATGCTTGTCCACCGCCTCCGTCAGCGCGTTGGCCACCCCCGAAGAGTTGCCCTGCACGATATAGCGGATGCCCTGATCAATCGCCACCTGAAGCTGGATCAGCGATTCCTTGGGGCTGATCTTGTTGTCAAAACCTACGATCTCGAACTGCGTGCCTCCCAACACGCCGCCGTTCTGGTTCACCTGATAGTCGGCGGCAAATTCGAACTGGTGCAGGCCATTGGTGCCAGTGCTGGCAAAAGGACCAGACAGCGGATCGATGAATGCGATCTTGATGTTTTCGGCGAACGCCGCACTTGCCCCGATGACAAGCGAGAGTGCGGACACCGCACCAAGTCTGTAAATATTTTTCATGTTGTTCCTCCCGAGGAATGCCCGTCGCACTTTCGCGATCATTGAACTGTGGGCGATATCATCAGACTTACACACCCCCGCAGTAAGTCAAGCATTCACATCCCACACGCGCGTCGAACGGGAGCGCGGGCACATGTATACAAACTCTGCTTGTTCTAAATTCCGGATCTGAAAGGTGCAGAGGATTTCTTTCAAAATATTGATTATAAAGAGCTTTACGAATTAAAAACACACGCCGAGCCAGCAGTATATTTGCATACACAAGGGTTGAGGACTGCCAAAAGTCAGCCAATCGTTCCAAATCTGAGAGCAAATTTATGCTGTTAAAGCTGCTAGCTATCTACTGAACCAGCCCAATGTGTTCCGCTCTGCGGAACACAGGCCCGACAAGTTTATAAGGTCAAACTGATTCCGGTATGCATCGGCTATTGCTGAAGGCTCAGCGCGCGCGCCGCTTTGAGCAGGCGTTTTGCATAAACACCTTCAAGCTGCTTGGGCTTCACCCTGTAGGATGGCCCACCAACATTCATCGCATAGATGCGCCCGTCGCTAAGCGCGTGCACAGGCACCGCAATCCCGTTCACATCAGAGCGCCACGAGCCGTAACCTGTGCAAAAACCCTTTTGCGCATATTCTTCCAAAGCCTCGGCATAGCGCGCACGCGCTTCCTGCTCGACCTCCACCCCTTCGGCGCGGGCAAAACCGAAAATCTGCTCGCACCGCTCCTCTGGTGTGACAGCCAGAATGGCCTTGCCGATGGCGGAATGGAACAGCGGCATGCGCGTGCCCACGCGCACCATCAGCGTGACTTCCTCGGTCGATGTTTCTGTCGCGAGGTAGATCACTTCGGTGCGGTGCTGCTCGCCCAAGGCGACGGTCACAAAGGGGTTCGGCCCCTCCATCCGCAACGCGTGCATCTCATGCTTGGCACGGTCGCGCATGTCCATCGCAGCAAGGCGGCTGAACCCCAGCCGCAGCACACCCGCACTCAACCGATACGTTCCCACACGCGCATCCGCCACCAGATAATCGAGCGCACAAAGCGTATGAGTCAGCCGCGAAATCGTCGCTTTGGGCAGGCCGGTACGTTCGGAAAAATCGCTATTGGTGAGGGTCAGATCATCGCGCCGGAAACAGCGCAAAATCTCGAGCCCACGCGCAAGGGCCGTGACGAAATTACGGTCCTTCTCTTCGCTGCCGATGTCGAAATCATCCATGTCTCATCCCCGCCGCAGGGCGTCGAGCCCGTGTTGCGCAAAAACGGGCACATAAGCGCCAACCTTCAACGCACGCTCCGGATTGGACGCGTTGCCATCAAGCGCGCGTTTTAGCACGCCTTGGATGATCGCGGCCATGCGAAAGAAGGTAAAGCCGAGATAGTAGCCGAAATTGTCGATACCCTGCAGCCCCCGCCGCGCGCAGTATTGTTCGATAAACTCCCCATCACTTGGCAGGCCAAGTGCGGCGCGATCAAGGCCGCCCATGCCGCGTCCCTCGCTCCCCGCAGGCAGTTGCCATTGCATAATCACCGCCGCCAGATCGGCAAAGGGATGACCGATCGTCGACAATTCCCAATCGAGAACCGCACGGCACTGCGTGCCTGTCGCGTCAAAGATCATATTGTCGATACGGTAGTCCCCATGCACCAGCGTGCGTTGCCCGTCATCTGCGGGCTGCTCACCCACCAACGCCTCCATCAGGGTATCCATCGCCGGTATCTTGTCGGTCTCAGACGCGCGATATTGCTTGGACCAGCGGCCCACCTGCCGCGCGAAGTAATTGCCCTCGGGTCCATAATCGGCCAGCCCAACAGCGTCGATATCCACACTATGGAGCGCGGCCAGAACACGGTTCATCTCTGCAATGATCTTGGTCCGGTCCTGTGCTGTGACATCCGGCATCGCAGGCTCGTTGAAATTGCGGCCCTCAACGTGATCCATGATATAAAACATCGAGCCGATGATGCTGTCGTCTTCGCAAAGCAAATGCATTCTCGAGACCGGCACATCCGAGCTTTCCAGTGCCTTTTGCACCCGAAATTCCCGGTCAACCGCATGGGCGGATTTGAGCAGCACACCCGGTGGCTTGCGCCGCAAAACATAGGTATGCGCAGGCGTCTCAAGCTTGAATGTGGGGTTCGATTGCCCACCCTGAAACTTGGTCACGACCATCGGCCCGTCAAAGCCCGCAAGATTTTTCGCCAGATACGCATGCACCGCCGCTTCGTCAAAGGTTTGGGTATCGGTCATCTTGCGTCCCTAACTATAGCTTATCAATCGGGCACCATCCGGCGTCGCAAAATGCGGTGTGGCGTTGAATTCATTCAGCGAGAACAGGCTACCTGAAAACATAAACCGCGTCATGGCCGCATTTTTGATCTGGAGGTTGAGGTTCATCATATGCTGCGCCGGCGCGCTCAGCGATGTAGCCGTGATCTGGCCAATGACGCCGCCCGAACTAACGACCAAAACACGTTTGGCCGTCGTATCCGCCGCAAAGGCACGCGCAGCCTCTACACGCGCGGCAAAGGCATCCCACGTCTCATAGGGGTCCGCAATCTCGCCGCGCTGCCAGGCAAACACAGTCTCGCGCAGCGTGCGAAAATGCGCCTTGCGATCCTCGCCTTGTATCTCGGAAATCTCCACGCCCAAGCGGGCGTTCAGTAAGCTGGTAAAGTCATATTCATTGAACCCCGCATGCTCCTCGCACGCGCTGTCAAACCCCATTGCGGTGGCAGTATCTTTCTGACGGTTCAACGTGCCGGTGATGATCCGGTCCGGCGTCCAGCCCATGCTGCGCAACCAGTCACCCGCCGCACCCGCCTGCCTTCGCCCCAAATCCGACAGCACGTCATAATCCGCCGCCCCGAACGAGGCTTGGCCATGCCGCATGAGGATCAGCTCCGCCAACCTAGGAAAACTCCGCCGCGAGCTTTCTACCAGCCGCGAAATATTCATCCGCCATCCGGTCCACAATCTTGGCCGCAGGTCCAACCGATTTGATCGCACCAATTCCCTGCCCCGATCCCCAGATTGTTTTCCACGCCTTCGGCTTTTCACGGTCCGTGCCAAAATTCATCGACGATGCATCCGCCGTCGGCAAGTTGTCAGGATCCATTCCCGCAGCCTCCACCGACCCTTTGAGGTAGTTGCCCCAAACACCGGTGAAAAGCGACGAATAGACAATATCCTCTGCACCCGACGAGACGATCATGTCCTTATAGCCCTGATCCGCGTTCGCCTCATCCGTGGCGATAAACGGCGATCCTGTATACCCCAGATCGGCCCCCATCGCACGCGCGCCCAGCAGGGATTCACCCGTGGCAATCGCACCAGACAGCGCGATGGGACCGTCGTACCATTCGCGGATCTCACGGACCAATGCGAAGGGCGATTGTTGGCCCGCATGCCCGCCCGCGCCCGCCGCGACCGCGACCAAACCGTCTGCCCCTTTTTCGACCGCTTTGCGCGCAAATTTGTTGTTGATAATATCATGCAGCACGATCCCGCCACAGCTGTGCGCAGCCTCGTTCACCTCGACCCGCGCGCCAAGGCTGGTGATCCAGATGGGCACCTCGTGTTTGACCGCAATTTCCAGATCCCGCTCAAGACGGGTGTTGGAGCGGTGCACAATCTGGTTGATCGCAAACGGTGCAGCAGGTGTATCCGGATTGGCCTGATTATACCGGTCGAGTTCCTCTTTGATCTCCGTCAGCCATGCATCCAGCATGGGTGGCTCCCCCTCTGCCTCGCGGGCGTTGAGCGCAGGAAAACTGCCGACGATGCCGGCCTTGCACTGTGCAATGACCAGCTTTGGCACCGAAATAATAAAAAGCGGTGAGGCGATGAGCGGGATGCGCAACCCTTGCAACGCCTTGGGCAGGTGGGAATCGGTGCCGGGCATAGGCCCTCCTGTGGTCATATTGACAAAAAGGGGGCGCGCGAACCCGCCCCGTTTATTTGCAAATCGCAAGGGTTACAGCACTTCGAAAAGGCCGGCCGCACCCATGCCGCCGCCGACACACATGGTGCAGACAACATACCGCGCGCCGCGCCTTTTCCCCTCGATCAGCGCGTGACCGACCATGCGCGCACCCGACATGCCGTATGGGTGCCCGATGGAGATCGCGCCGCCGTTCACGTTGAGCAATTCGTCAGGAATACCCAGCACATCACGCGACTGGATCACCTGCACCGCGAATGCCTCGTTCAGCTCCCAAAGGCCGATATCTTCAATCGTCAGGCCATGCGCTTTCAACAAGGGTGGCACGGCATAGATCGGGCCGATGCCCATCTCGTCCGGCTCACAACCTGCGGCCATCACACCCATATACCGACCCAGCGGCGCAAGGCCCATCTGCTCTGCCTTCTTGGCCTCCATCACCACAGTCGCGGAGGCACCATCACTCAGCTGGGACGCGTTGCCCGCCGTGATGTATTTGCCTTCCTTGATAACGATCCCGTCCTTGAACACCGGTTGCAAACTACCAAGGCTTTCGGCAGTGGTGCCCGGACGGTTGCCCTCATCCTTGGACAGGGTCACCTCATGCTCGGTGATCTCTTTGGTCTCTTTGTTCTGGACCATCATCATGGTCGTGAGTGGCACGATCTCATCGTCAAACTTGCCCGCTTCCTGACCCATATGTGTGTTGTGTTGGCTGCGCGCGGCGTATTCGTCCTGCCGCTCACGGCTCACATCGTACCGCGCGGCCACCGTCTCTGCCGTCTCCAGCATTGACATATAGATCTCTGGCTTGTGTTCCTTGAGCCATGGATCGGCCCGCACCCGCATATCCTGCGTTTGCACCATCGAGATGCTCTCGACGCCGCCGCCGATAACCACATCCATTCCGTCCGTGATCACCTGTTTGGCTGCCGTCGCAATCGCCATCATGCCCGACGCGCATTGCCGGTCAAGCGACATACCGGCCACTGTAACCGGCAGACCCGCACGCACCGCTGCTTGGCGCGCAATATTGCCGGCGGCATGGCCTTGTTGCAGGGCTGCACCAATGATGCAGTCTTGAATTTGCGCGGGATCAACGCCTGCCCGCTTTACCGCATGTGCAATGGCATGCGCCGCAAGCGCTTGGGGCGTCGTGTTGTTGAATGCGCCGCGATAGGCTTTGCCAATCGGGGTGCGGGCGGTTGAAACGATTACTGCGTCACGCATGGTGTAGTCTCCTGTTTTATTTACCAATCCAGCTTTAGGCCTTTGGCCCGTGCTGCGTTGAGGGCGTATTTTCGGGTCTGTCCAAGGGCATCGCCCAGCTGTTGTTGATCGTCTGGATTTCGGATTTCCGCGATCTGCGCCGCGACCGCTTCGGGTGTGTTTTCCGCCTCGGTCAGCGTGATGCCTTGCGTCTCATAAATGCGGGTCTCGACATAGCTTCCTGCGCCGGCACCAAGAATCATACGATGCGGCGCATCCTCACTCACGAGATAGAGCAGGCCGGGCGTAATCGCCTCCGGCACCAAAAGTGCACGGACATCATCGGGCAGCATGTCTTCGGTCATCCGCGTGGCCGCAATCGGCGCCAGCATGTTGACGCGGATATCATCGCGCGCGCCTTCCATCTGCAACACATTCATCAGGCCCAGCATCGCCGCCTTGGCCGCCCCGTAATTCGACTGCCCGAACTGGCCATAAAGGCCGGAGCCTGACGAGGTCAGCACGATGCGTCCGTATTTCTGTGCTTGCATGATCGGCCAGCACGCATGGGTGACATTGGCTGAACCGATCAGATGCACATCGACGACTTTACGGAACGCGGCCATGTCCATCTTGGCAAAAGTCTTGTCCAGCAAAATACCCGCATTGTTGACGCAGATATCAATGCGCCCCCACGCATCCATAGTCCGCGCGATCATATTCTGCACCGCCTCCGCGTCCGACACATCGGCACCGTGGCTCATCGCTGTGCCACCCGCTGCCTCTATCTCGGCAACGACTGCTTCTGCCGCCTCACTCGACCGTCCGGTGCCGTCGCGCGCCACACCCATGTCGTTGATCAGAACCTTCGCACCGCGCGCGGCCAGCCCCAGCGCATGCGCACGGCCAAGGCCCGTGCCCGCACCGGTCACCATCGCCACGCGCCCCTCGAAGGAGATCGCCATCAATGCAGTGCCTGTTCAAAAATGTTCGGCCCCGACATCACGTTGATGCCGCCCGATACCGGTATCACCGCACCGGTGATATAGGCCCCGCCGCGCCCGCACAAAAACAGCACGCAGCCGCCAATGTCTTCATCGCGTCCTACGCGGCCAAGGGGCACATCCGCGCCAACCTTTTTGCGGGTCTCCTCGTCATGGGTGGCAAATGCCGTCATGCGACTCACGAACGGTCCGGGGGCGAGGGCATTCACCGTGATCGCATCGCCCGCCAATTCCTTTGCCAAAATCTTGCTCAGGTGGATGACCGCCGCCTTGGAGGCGGAATAGCTATAGGCACCATCGCCCATCTCCCGTTCCCCCATCACAGAGCCTACATTGACGACACGGGCAGGATCATCCATCGATCCGGATGCCCGCAGCATCGGCAACAGCTTTTGCGTCAGGTCAAACAGGCCCGCGACGTTCACATCCATCACCTTTGACCACGCCGCGTAGGGAAAGCTGCCCATGGGCGCACCCCACGTGATGCCCGCGTTGTTCATCAAGATATCAAGCGTGTCGGTATGGCCTTTCACCGCCTCGACCAGCGCATCAACACCCGCCTCGGTGCCCACGTCGCCCGCAAAACCGATGACCTTGCCGTCCGCTCCCAGCGCGTTCAACTCTTTCGCAACAGCCTCACAGGCATCACCCTTGCGCGACGCGATTAGTACCGTCGCCCCGGCCCGTACCAGCGATTCCGCCGCCATCCGGCCAATCCCTGTGGCACCCCCGGTGACAAGTGCGACCTTCCCGTGCAGGCCAAAAAGCGTCTGAATATCCATGCTCAAAATCCTCTCAGGGCGGCGACACGTTCAGCATGATAGCTGTAATCGCCAAGCCATTCTGCGCCCACGCGCGCACGTTTCATATAAAATCCCATGTCATAGGCATCCGTCATGCCAATCCCGCCATGCATCTGCACGCCTTCCTGAACGGCAAGTGTCGCAGTGGCAGTGGCTTTTGCTTTGGCCAGTGACACCGCCAGATCCGCATCATCAGGGTCACTGTCGAGCATGCGACCCGCATTCAATATGGCCGAGGCTGTGATCTCCGTCTCGCACCACAAATGGGCCGCGCGGTGCTGTAGTGCTTGAAAACGGCCAATCTCGGTGCCGAACTGTTTGCGCTCTTTGAGGTAACCGACAGTCATGTCAAACGCGCCCGCCGCCAGTCCCGCCATCTCTGCAGCAAGGGCCGCCTGCCCTGCGCGCAGGGCAGGCCGGAGAACGGCCATCGCACTATCCACTTGCCCCAGCACATCATCTCCCGTTGCCTCCACATCGTCGAATGTGATCTTGGCCGTATCGCGCGCATCAATCATGTTCGATTTGTCGCGGGTGATGCCCGCGCGGTCTGCGGGAATATCAAACAGGGTCAGACCCTCCGCAGTTTTGGCCAGCACCAGCAACCGGTCGGCCATGGCACCATCAACCACGAATGTCTTTTTTCCCGACAGCCGAAAGCCGTTGCCGTCCGCCTTCGCCTCCATCGCGGTGGCATCGGGATCGTGTTTGATCCCCTCATCCACAGCCAGCGCATAGGTCACATCACCGCTGGCAATCCGGCCAAGCGCCTCCACCGCGCGCACATCGCTCACCTGTCGCAGGGCGGTCGCGGCAATCACGGCAGTACTCAGAAACGGCGACACCACAAGCGTCTTGCCCATTTCCTGCGCGATTACATTTGCCGCCGCGAACCCCATCTCAGAGCCGCCCGCCGCCTCAGGCACCAACACACCGGCCCAACCCATATCGGCCATTTCTTTCCACAGTTTAGCATCATGCGTCTCACCCGCGTCGCGCATTTTACGAAACGCGGCGACCGGTGCCGCCCCGTCCAAAAACCCACGCGCCATACCCGCCAGCATCGCCTCTTCTTCGCTCAGGACCAGATTGCTCATGCGGGCAATCCCAACACGCGGCGCGACACAATCGACAGCATCACCTCCGATGTGCCCCCCTCGATCGAATTTGCCTTGGTCCGCAGCCAGTCACCCGCGCGGTTGCCCAGATCGCCGTCCCATTCAAGCGCCGCAGAGCCGCCGGCCGTCATCATCAACTCATGCCGCCGTTTGTTCAGCTCGGTGCCCATGTATTTCAGCATCGCGGAGGCATCCCCCGCACCCTGCCCGGCCTCCGCCTGATCCTTGTACCGCTCCAGCGTCAGACCCATCGCCAGCGCGTCGATCTCACAACGCATCGCATCCGCACGCAATGTCGCATCAAGCGTGCCGAGCGTATCGCGCAGCACCACCCCTAACGCGCGCCCGCCACTCTCAAGCGCACCACTGCCCGAAATCATTTCACGCTCATGGGTGAGCAGATATTTCGCCACATCCCAACCGCGGTTTTCCTCACCGACAATGCGGTCTTTGGCCACTTTCACATCCGTGAAGAACGTCTCACAGAATGGCGAGATACCGGAAATCATCTTGATCGGTCGCGTCTCGACCCCGGGATCATCCATGTCAATCAACAGAAACGAAATGCCCTTGTGCTTGGGCGCATCGCGGTCAGTACGCACCAGCGCGAAAATCTGATCCGCCTCATCGGCATAGGATGTCCAGATCTTTTGCCCGTTCACCAGCCAATGATCGCCCTGATCGGCACCGTGGGTCTGTACATTTGCCAGATCAGATCCCGCACCCGGCTCCGAATACCCCTGACACCACCGTACCTCTCCACGCGCGATAGGCGGCAGATACTGCAGCTTTTGTGCGTGGGTTCCGAAATGCAGCAAGGCAGGCCCCAGCATCCAGATACCAAAACTTTGCAACGGCACGCGCGCCTCTATGCGGCCCATCTCTTGGGCAAAGATTTTTTCCTGATCACGGCTGAGGCCCGCACCCCCGTACTCAACCGGCCATGTCGGCACGGTATAGCCCTTGGCAGCACACCGCTCGAGCCAGATTTTCTGCGCGTCCGAGCTGAACTGCCAGTTCTTGCCACCCCAGCAGATCGTTTCTTCGGTAATGCCACCGCCGCGCATCTCGGGCGGGCATGCCGCCTCCAGCCACGCGCGCAACTCTGCACGAAAATCTGCCTCTGTCTGTGCTTGCGCCATGCCGTGATCCTCCCGTTGAATCCGTCTGCCTGTTTGCGGGCCACCATTCCGCACAGCAGAATTGCATTTCGAAATTCGATTGACAAGCAGGAGTTGCACTGGCCCACTGACCCCACAAACCAAGAGGAGACCCCGAGATGAAAGCGATGCTGAGCCATGAATGCGGCGGGCCCGAAACCCTCAAACTTACCGAGTTGGAGACGCCCCAGCCCGGCAAAAAACAGGTCCGCATCCGCATTCGTGCGGCAGGTCTGAACTTTCCCGATACGCTTATCATCAAAGACATGTACCAGATGAAGCCGCCGCGCCCCTTTGCGCCCGGTGGCGAAGTCGCAGGCGAGGTCGACGCCCTTGGTGAGGGTGTCACAGGCCTGTCCATAGGTGACCGCGTGCTGGCGATGTCAGGCTTTGGCGGCTTTGCCTCCCATATCTGCATCGACGCAGAGCGGGTGATGAAAATCCCCGATGCCATGCCCTTTGACGAAGCGTCATGTCTGGTGCTGACCTATGGCACTTCCCACCACGCGCTCAAAAACCGCGCAGAGATCAAAGCAGGCGAATCGCTTTTGATCCTTGGTGCTGCCGGCGGTGTCGGCGCTGCCGCGATCGAGTTGGGCAAGGCGGCAGGCGCGCGCGTTATTGCCGCCGTCTCATCTGAGCAGAAGGCGCAGTTCTGTCGCGGTCTCGGCGCGGACAAGACAATCATCTACACCCGCGATATGGATGACCGGGATGCGCAAAAAGCGTTCTCTGCGCAGATCAAAAAGCTTGCCGGTGGCGATGGCGTTGACGTCGTCTATGACGCTGTTGGCGGCGCCTATGCAGAGCCTGCAGTGCGCGCTTTGGCATGGAAGGGGCGCTTTTTGGTGGTTGGTTTTCCTGCTGGTATCCCAAAAATTCCGCTCAACCTGACACTGCTCAAAGGGTGTCAGATCGTCGGGGTATTCTGGGGCGCGCACACCTTGCGAGAGCCGGAAATGCACGCCGAAAATATGACCGATCTGTTTCGCATGTACGCAGACGGCCAGATCAAGCCGCGTATCTCCGCCCGCTTTCCGCTGGAAAGAGCCGCCGATGCCCTGACCCTGATGATGGACCGAAAGGTGCAGGGCAAGGTGGTGCTCGATGTTGAATAGGCCCTATGCAGGGCTTTAACCAACCGGATCGCGGCGGCATTCTACAGATGGGTCACATCGTTGAAGCCGCGCAAGACCATCTGGTCACCGTGGATCACAACGCGGCTGATGGAGCCGTTGTCAGCGCCGTTAAATCCAAAATTGCGCGACCCCGTCGCCGCAGCCAACGCGGCACCGACCACACCGCCATGCACCACCACCGCGACCAATTGGTCAGGATGGGCATGCGCGATGCGGCGCAAACCGCGCAGAACGCGGGTTTGCAACGCGGCAAACGTCTCCGCCCCCGGCAATTCACCCCAACATTCCTTTTCACGGGCGCGCAGGAATGCCGGATCGTTCTCAGCCGCGCGAAACCGGTACTCACCGCCATCCCAATCCCCGAGCGAGACCTCCCGCAGGTCAGCCTCCACTCGCGGCGTCAGGCCAAGTGCAGCCGCCAACGGTGCGGCAGTTTGATGCGTGCGCTGCATCGTCGTTACGTAGACTGCATCAATGGGCACGTTGCGCAAACGCTGCGCCACCGCACGCGCTTGCGCCTCACCTTCAGGGCGCAATGCGGGATCACCCTGCCCGTCAAGCATCGGAAACATCTCTCCACGCTTGGCCGCTTGGGTCTCCCCGTGGCGGATCAGCAATATATCACAGGCCCCTTTGGCAGGCTTAAACCGGTGTTGCCGTGCTTCATCGCTCATCTGTCACCCTTCCCGTATTTTCGCGCAAAGTAAGGACCATAAAATGACGGACCGCCAGACCACAAATTGCCAGATCATCATCTCTGAATTGCCCAAAAAGACCTTAACCCCCGGCAATTTCGCCATGACACAGACTGAAATTCCTACGCCTGCCTCAGGTGAAGTGCGGGTGCTTGTCATGTTCTTTGATAGGTTCAACCGCTCGCGAACGCAGTGCATGAGGGCACGGTGATGTCTGCACGCGATACTGCGCTGGCCGAGAGCCAGAAGCTCATTGGCACAGAAGTCGGCATTTCAAATTGGATCACCGTCGATCAGGCAATGATCGACCAGTTTGCCGCCACCACCCATGATACGCAGTGGATTCACGTCAATCCCGAACGCGCCGCCGCCGAGACGCCCTTTGGCGGGACAATCGCGCATGGGTTTCTGACGCTGTCGCTCGCCAGCCGCTTTGCCTATGATTGTTTCGACATGCTGCCCGGACAGGTGATGGGCATCAATTACGGCATGAACAAACTGCGCTTTCTGAACCCAGTACGGGCGGGCAGTCGCCTGCGCGGGCGCTTCACGCTGGAAAAAACCTATGCAAAGGGGGCTGTTAATTTACTGCGCGAATACCTGCTCACCATAGAGATTGAGGGAGAGAAATCGCCCGCACTCGTCGCGCAATGGCTGGGAATGGCGGTGTTCGAAGACTAGAAGCTTGAAACTTTCAGGCAGATTAGAGCCGCTTATTCTACGATATCTCCCCGCAAAAATGCGCGGGCCTGAAGTGTTTTTGGAGCGTCAAAAAATGCGCGTGCGGGGCTGTGCTCGGTGATCTGTCCATGTAGCAAAAAGAGCACCTCATCTGCCAGCCGCCGCGCCTGCCCCATATCATGGGTCGATAGAATAAGCTGTGTGCCGGACGCGCGCGCCGCGCGCAGTACTGCTTCGATCTCACGGGTCGCACGGCCATCAAGGGCCGCTGTCGGCTCGTCCAGGAACAGGAGTTTCGGCTCTGTGATCATCGCGCGGGCAAGCGCCAGTTTCTGCTGCTCCCCCCCAGAAAGATGTGTGGCCTGCCGATCCAACATCCTATCCAGACCAACACGATCTGCCCACACCTGTGCTTCATGATCCGCTTGCGCTCGCGCGACGCCGCGCATGCGAAGGGGATAGATCAGATTCTCCATGACAGAACGGCGCAGCATCACCGGCCGTTGAAAGACGAACGCTTGTGCCGTCCGCGCATCCTCCTCGGAACAGGCCCACTCGATCCGTCCGGCCGTAAGCCGTGCGGCACCGTGCAGCAGGCGTAAAAATGTGGTTTTTCCAGATCCATTAGGACCCATAACGACGGTGACTCCTGCCCCCTGCAAGTCCAGATCAATAGGTCCGACCAGCACGGCACCACGGCGCGATGTCTGCGCGCCTCGCACTTTGAGCGGAAATAAACCTACCATCTGCCTTCCGCCTCCGTTCGGCCCAGCCAATGAATGGCGAGGTTTACCAGAATTGCGATGGTGATAAGGATGAACCCAAGACCCAAAGCAAGGGCAAAGTCCCCTTTACCAGTCTCTAGCGCAATGGCTGTGGTCAGCACCCGCGTTGCATTGTCGATGTTGCCACCAACGATCATGATCGCGCCGACCTCACCAATGGCGCGCCCAAAGCCGGCGAGCGAAGCAGTGAGCAATGCACGCCGCGCATCCCACAGCAGCGTCCGCATCTTCTGGCCCTGTGTGACATTCAGCGAGATCAGTAGATCGTGATATTCAGCCCACAAATCACGCAGCGATTGATGCGCAATACTTGCGATGAGGGGCACGATAATGATGACCTGTGCAATCACCATAGCCGTCGGCGTAAAGAGCAATCCCAAAACACCAAAAGGGCCAGAACGTGACAGCAGAACGTAGACCACAAGACCCACGACGACCGGTGGCAGGCCCATCAGCGCGTTGAGCACTGCGATCGCGCCCCGTCGCCATCGAAACCGCCGCACCGCCAAATATGCTGCAAGCGGCAAGGCAATCGCAGACGCTATTACGAGGGCCGTCAACGTCACCTGTAGGGAGCGCAACGTAATATCCCATAAGCTCGGGTCCAGCGTGACAACCAGCCGGAACGCTTCTGCTAGTCCTGCCCAAAGATCGCCCACGCGCGGCCGCACTCCTGCCATTCTCGTCACTATTAAGCACCTTATCGCGCCAATACCTGTCGTGCAGCACAAAAACGGCGCTTCAGATCATCACGGCCCACCTACCGCGCGCAACTCTCATTACTGAATGACAGCAACTTCAGAGACCTCGCCATCAACGGCCTGACAAGCGGCCAGTACGCGGGCATTAAGGTGGGTCTGAACATATGCGGCGTGAAACCTGCTGGGCGCGCGTAAAATAAGCCGCCCCCCTGCCCTATCTGCACGGGTGAGCGCATGGAGCCAACTTGCATAAAGCCCCTGATCTTCGGTGTGTAGAATCGCCTGTGCCAATGCCCACTCGGAGCCATCGTCAATGCTCGGCCTTGGTACACTCCCTTTAACAGGCAACGGAACAACATCAGGAGAGACAGGATCATCTTGCAATCGCATATCAAAATCCGGACCAACCAGCGGCCATATGGCACGTGTGGATTCAAGTATTTCAGGGATCGCCAATCCATATTGTGTGACACGCCCTCGTGCGCCCTGCCGATGAACAACAAGCCATCCCATCGCGCGCAGCTTTGCCATTTCACGTTTGACCGTGCGTTCATCAACACTCCATAGACGGGCAATTTCACGTTGACCTACGGCCAATTCATCGCGCGCCCAATTGTAGCGCGCTGTGACAAGCGTGATCAGGCGCAGCATCAGACGTTGGTCATGTTTGTTGCGCGACAGTGCAAATGCTCCTATCGCAGTAATTACATCATATTTGCGCGCAGATATGCCACGCTTGGCAAGCGGTGCTACATTCATGGGATCGTCCTGTTACCCTCAAAGGGAATTCGTACTGGAGTGTTTATACTCTCTGGCGCTTAAAACGCTCTTTGGCTCGGTCTCTGCATTAGCGTTCTAATCCACTTTTTTGTCAAGGCCACAGTATTTGGTGGGGATCACTCACCCTAAATTTCAATTAAAATAGGGTATTGTAGGTATAGGGGGCCATCCTAAGTGTCCCCTATTGGGATTTTCTTGTCCCCCATATTTAGCCAAATAGAGCGCCACTGTCCCCATTTTAGGCTCTGAAAAGGTTCAATAGAATCGGAAGGCAGATGCTCCGATTCTCTCTCAAGCGAAGCAATTTGCGATCCTGTAGAAAGTACCTTTTCAAAGACTGGATATAAAGCGTAAACTATGGGAAATCACGAATTAGCGTTCTGTGAAATCAAGAGCGTTCCCCGCAGGGAACCAAAAACCACGAGGCAGCAAATGTTCACTCATACAGATCTGGCAAAACTCCAGTCGCAATCCCTCAAGATGCAGGGGTTTATTCGGCAGCAAACCTATTCACCGGATATGGAGAAAACCTTGCGAAGGTTCTCCAGCTGGGAAGTGGCAGAATTGATCTTGAAGATGAACCCATCGACACTGCGTGGTCGGTTGGCCGCGGACCCAACACTTCCTGAAGGGGTCGTCGAGGAGGATGGTAGGCAGCGCTGGTATACGTTGGAGGAAATCAATGAGCTGCGTCGCAAATTGAAGGTGCGTGGCGCACCTCTGACTCCGCCGCGTCCAGCAGGCAAGCGGCCGGTTCGTGCGGCGATTGCAAATTTCAAAGGGGGTGCCGGTAAATCTACTGTGGCACTTCATTTTGCGCATGCGGCGGCGTTGGATGGCTACCGCGTTTTGGCCGTTGATTTCGATCCGCAAGCAACCCTGAGCCACTCCATGGGCCTTTCTGATGTGTCCGAGGAGTTTACCGTCTGGGGTATTATGGCGCGTGATTTGATCCGGGAGACGGAGCGGATGAATGCGGTTGCTGGAGGTGCGGAAACGGGCACTGCCCTGCCTGAGCGTAAGCTGCCCGCATCGGTCACAGGAATGGGACTATCCGATCTTCGTACCGCTGACTTCATCAAGCCGACGAGCTGGCCTACGATTGATCTGATCCCCAGCTGTGCGAATGCCGCGTTTGTTGAATTTGCTTCTGCCCAATACCGGCATTTGAACCCGGAATGGTCGTTCTTTGCTGCAGTTTCCCGCTATCTTGATCAGATTCCGCATGATGCTTACGACATTATCATATTCGACTGCCCGCCAGCGATTGGATATCAATCCATGAATGCTGTTTTTGCGGCTGATGTACTCTATATTCCATCTGGTCCCGGTTATTGGGAGTATGACAGCACGACCAGTTTCATCGGGCAGTTGTCTGAAGCATTGGAGGATCTGGGACGGTTCCGTGGCGTACTTCCGTCAGGGGGTGATCCGCATAAAGCATTTGCCGAGATCAAGTTTCTACTCACCCGCTTTGAGCCTAACAATGATCTCCATCGTGCCATGCAATCCGCTTTCGGTCAGGTCTTCAAGCCGCATGTGGCCGAGCATCCGATTGAGATGACCCGCGCAGTTGAGCAGTCGGGCAGGTTCCTGTCGTCAATCTACGAGATGGATTATCGCCAGATGACGCGTGAGACATGGCGCCGCGCGCGCACATCATTCGACCGTGCATATGATGAATTTCGCGGCACTATTGTTCAGGCTTGGGACAAGATAGAGGATTAAAACATGGTTAAGAAGCGTAGTGTATTCGACATAGATTTTGACCCAGATGCAGAGGCGGATGCCGACGAGTTCCCCGCGGGGAACCAGCGTGCGCCCGAGACCAAAGCCCACAATATTCAAGGGCACCCGCTTCAGAATGAGTATGCTGCTCCACAGCAACGGCGTAGCCCGATGGCAAGTGCGATATCCGAGACGTCAGAAGCAGTTGGCAGTCGCGCCGATGCTGAAGCTGCAATTCGCAAAGAGAACGACTCCCTCGCGGCTGAGCATGTCCGTTTAAAAAAATTGGGACTGATCACCGATCTAATCGAGACCGACCTCGTTAAAATGACCAAGCTTACGCGTGACCGGTCATCCGAGGATGATCCCGAACTTGAAGAGTTGATGGAATCAATCAAGTCGGTTGGCCTGTCCAATCCCATTCAGGTTGAGCAGACAGAAGGCGGCTTTGAGTTGATCCAGGGGTTTCGCAGGCTGAGCGCTTTTCGCGCGCTGCATGCTCAAACAGCAGACCCGAGATATCGCCGTATTCCCGCGGCACTCGTCCTAAGAGGAGAGCCGCTCGCCAACCTGTACCGGAAGATGGTGGACGAAAACCTGATCCGCAAAGACCTCTCTTTCGGGGAGATGGCCAAGCTCGCACTTTCTTACGCAACTGAAGCGAACATTGATCCACATGATGCGGTGAGCGTGCTTTATGCCTCAACTCTCAAGCAAAAGCGAACGTACATCCGCCAGTTCGCGCAGGTGCTCGACGCATTGGGTGACCATGTAAAATTCCCCGAAGCAATCCCGCGCGCGCTCGGTCTTGATCTCTACCGGTTCATGTCGCTGGATGCGGCCGCAGGTGAGATGATTGTGGACCGGTTGTCAAAAGCGACGGATCGCGATGTTGAAGATGAATTGCGCATTCTTCGCTATTGCATCGCCACCCCGCGTCAAACTTCGAAGAAGAGCGCTGACAAAGCGCTTTCCAAAAGCTCTCTCCGACTCCGGCATGGAGAAAGGGAGCTGAAAGTGACGGCCCAGCAGGGCCGACTAGAGTTGCGCATGGACAAGGATTTCTCTGCTGTGAATAAAGACGTCCTCCAGCAAGCGGTCGAGGCGCTTCTTGCGGAATTGGAAAAGTAACCGCCGAGCTGATCCTGCAAAGGGCCCGTTAGCTATAATCTGTGTATTAAATAATTAAATCAATCGCTTAGAGATGCTTCGGGCAAGAAAATTCAACACTATCATCGGAAGAGAATTAAACTCTTCGCCAATTTGCTGTACTTCTGCCACACTCCCGAGCGGCGCATGCGCACAACAGTTTCACCCATATACAATCTGCCGTGCGTCGCGTAGGTGTTTATGGGTAATTTGGTCGGCATGGCCATCATGGACCGTGCCGCATTTGGAGCGTGTTAGATGCGTCTTTTTTCAACTCTTTGTGTGTCTGTTCTTGCCCTGACTGCCGCTCTGCCCGCAGCAGCACAGGACCGGTCATTCAGCTTTGCCTTGCGCACCGGCGTTGCTGCCACGCCCGAGTATCTGGGCTCGGACGACATCGAAGCGCGCGGCGACTTCGGGTTCACCTTCGGTTCCCTGCAATGGGGCCGCGTGAACCTCGGTGACGGCGTCCGCACAATCCCGAACAATGGCGTATCCCTGCGCTCTGCATTTCGTATCATTGGCGATCGTGAAGTCGACGACAGCCCGGAGCTGGCAGGTCTCGAAGATATCGATACCACAGTCGAGCTTGGTCTTGGCCTGACATACCAGCAAACGAACTGGATGGTATTCGGTGAGGTCCGCAAGGGCATCGGCGGCCACACTGGCTTTACCGGCACATTGGGTTCCGACATAATTTACCGACCCACCAACAAGTGGCTGTTCACGGCTGGCCCACGCTTCAACTTCGGTGACAGCGATTTCGCCAGCACCTATTTTGACGTACCCGTCGGCACAACGTCAAGCTTTGCACCGTTTGATGCGTCCGGCGGTGTGCTTGGGGCAGGGGTCGAAGTTGGCGCCACCTACTTCATCGACGACAAATGGGCCTTGGAAGGCGCACTTAGCTACGAGCGTCTCTTGAACGACGCCGCTGACAGCCCGATCACATTGAACGGTTCGGACGATCAATGGCGCCTGCGTCTCGGCGTGAGCCGCGTGTTCACCATCAACTTCTAAGACGAGGCCAGTCTGATGAATTTGGACGAGGCGATGACAGGTCGGCGCAGCATTCGCGGGTTCAAGGACAAACCTGTACCGCGCAAGCTGATCGAAGAAGTCATCGCCTTGGCCAACCGCGCGCCATCTTCCATGAACACGCAACCGTGGCATTTGCATGTGCTGACGGGTGCGCCGCTTGAGCGTGTCCGCGAGGGTAATTCCACCCGCATGCTCGAGGGTGTGCCACCCGTGCGCGAGATTGTGGATCATGGTGCATACGAAGGCCCGCATCGCGACCGGCAGGTCGGCATTGCCAAACAGCTATTCGCGGCCATGGGCATCGCGCGCGAAGACAAGGAAAAGCGGCAGGACTGGGTCATGCGTGGCTTTCGACAGTTTGACGCGCCTGTCTCCATCGTCGTGACTTTTGACAAAAGCCTTGATGGCGGCACAATTGCGCATTTCGATTTGGGTGCGGTGACATATGGTTTGACCCTCGCAGCGTGGTCACGTGGTCTGGGGTGTGTGATAAACGGGCAGGGGATCATGCAATCGCCTGTCGTGCGCGAGCATGCGAAAATTCCCGACGATGAGGTTATCATGACCTGCGTTGCCATGGGTTGGCCGGATGAAGGCTTCTCGGCCAATGCAGTGGTATCAGAGCGCCGCGACGTCGCCGAGGTTGCGCGCTTTATCGGGTTTGAAGACTAAACCCCGTAATAGTCTCTGTACCACGCTACAAATTGCTGCACGCCTTCCGGTACAGATGTGCGCGGCACATACCCCGTTAGCGATTTGAGCAGGCTGGCATCGGCCCATGTTGCGGGCACATCACCGGGTTGCATCGGCATCAGGTTCTTTTCTGCCTTAAGACCGGTCGCGTTCTCAATCGCTGCAATAAAGTCGAGCAAGGGCACCGTGTCCGAGTTGCCGATGTTCACGACGCGGTAGGGTGCGACGGGTGACAGGCTGTCACCGGCGTGGGCGCCTTGTCCGCCGATATGATCCGGCACTGCCTTGACCAACAACAGGATCGCCTCAACCAGATCGGTCACATAGGTAAAATCCCGGCTCATGTCGCCGTGGTTGTAGACGTCGATCGGCTCGCCTGCGAATATCCGCGAGGTGAATTTATGCGGGGCCATATCGGGTCGGCCCCATGGACCATAGACCGTGAAAAACCGGAACATCGTGATCGGCAGATTGAAGAGGTGTGAATAGCTGTGCGCGATATTCTCGGACGACTTTTTGGTCGCGGCATAAAGCGACATCTGGTGGTCTGCTTGCATGTTTTCCTGATAGGGCATCTGGGTGTTTGCACCGTAGGCGGAGGAGCTTGACGCCATCAGCATATGCTCGGGCGGATGCGCGCGCGCCGCTTCCAGCAGTTGCAGGGTGCCCCCAAGGTTCGTCTCGAAATACGACATCGGATTTTCCAGAGAATAGCGCACGCCGGCTTGGGCCGCCAAATGGACGACAATGCGGGGGCGGTGCTTGGAGAAGAGCTTGGTCAGCAATCCGGGTTCTTCGACCCTACCGTGCACATTCGTGAAATTCGGCAGCGCTTCGAGAAGGTCGAGCCGCGCCTGCTTGAGACTGACATCGTAATAGTCGCTCATGTTGTCGAGGCCGACCACTTGCCATCCTTGCGCACAAAGGGCACGTGCCACGAAATAGCCGATAAATCCGGACGAGCCGGTAACGAGTGCAGTTTTCATCGGACAGGTTCTCCGCAACAGGGCAGGGGGTGCGCCCCTTGCGGATATACCCTTGCGCGCGGATGTCTCAACCGCCAAAGCGGGATTTCGCAAATTGCGATGTTCACAATGCAGTAGGCGGCGCGTGTGCGCGCCTTTGCTAAATCGCCCTGTTCGCCTTGCGGCAGCGTGCGCCTATGGATACATCGAATACATGCCTGACCAAGCCTGAAAGAGCATCCATGCCCCATTCTGACGCGCCACGAGACAAGATTTTGGCAACTGCTGCCGAGGTGTTGGAGCATGAGGGCAACGCACTTGTGCGGATGGCCCAGAACCTGCCTGCGGATTTTGTGGCAGCGGTTGAGCGGATCTTACTCATCAAGGGCCGGATCATTCTGTCGGGGATCGGCAAGTCGGGCCATATCGCCCGCAAGATCGCCTCGACCCTCGCGTCGACGGGAACACCCGCCTATTTTGTGCATCCTGCCGAGGCAAGCCATGGCGATCTGGGCATGATTACCCAAGATGATCTGTGCATTTTGCTGTCCAACTCCGGCGAGACATCCGAGTTGGGCGATTTGATCAATCACACACGGCGGTTTGAAATCCCGATGATCGGAATGAGCAGCAAGAAAGACAGCACTTTGATGCGTGCAGCCGACCTGTGCCTGACGCTGCCCCAGGAGCCCGAGGCCGGCAGTGGCATTGCACCCACGACCTCCACCACCATGGCGCTGGCCCTTGGTGATGCGCTTGCCATGGCGTTGATGGAGCAGCGCGGGTTTCTGTCGGAACATTTCCGTACCTATCATCCCGGCGGCAAGTTGGGTGCGCAACTGGCTTTGGTGCACCAGCTTATGCATGGGACAGAGGCGATGGCCGTCGTGGCCCCCGATACCGGCATGCAGGAGACCCTGCTGAAGATGAGCGAGAAGGGGTTTGGCATTGCCTGCGTCGTGGCGGATGGCAAACTGACGGGTGTGATCTCGGACGGGGATTTGCGCCGGAATATGGCCGATCTGAACAGCCGTAATGCACAAGACGTCGCCACCGCGACGCCCAAGACCGTGCCACCGGATATGATGGCGGTCGAGGCACTTGCCGTGATGAACAACAACAAAATTACCGTATTGGTGGTTGTGGATGAGAGCGGCGCACCTGTTGGCCTGCTGCGTATCCATGATTGTCTGCGGGCAGGGGTCGCATAATGAAAACCGTCATCGTAATTCCTGCGCGCTATGCTTCGACCCGTTATCCGGGCAAGCCGCTTGTTATGCTGCGTGATCACAACGGCATTGCGAAATCCCTGATTGAGCGGAGCTGGAATGCGGCAATGGCCGTGAAGGGGGTTGATGCGGTGTATGTTGCCACCGACGACGCGCGGATCAAAGATGCGGCAGAGGCATTCGGGGCGCAGGTGATCATGACCTCCACCACCTGCGAGAACGGCACGGCGCGCTGTGCCGAAGCGGCGACCGCCGGTGTGTTTGATGCCGATCTGGTGATTAACTTGCAGGGGGACGCACCCCTCACGCCGGTCTGGTTTGTCGAAGACCTGATCGCGGCGATGGCGGCACGCCCCGATGCGGCCGTGGCAACACCTGTGGTCAAATGCGATGCGCAGACCTATGCACATTTTCGCGCGGACCGTGCTGCGGGCCTTGTTGGTGGGACGACGGCGGTGTTCGACACGACGCACCGCGCGCTCTATTTCAGCAAAGAAGTCTTGCCCTACATCGCGCCGGCAAAGGCTGCGGAGGCGGAGGGGGACGTGTTCCACCACGTCGGTCTTTATGCATACCGCCCTGCTGCGCTTGCGCAATATGCAAGCTGGCCCGAGGGCCGGTTAGAGCGTCATGAGGGGTTGGAGCAGCTGCGGTTTCTGGAAAACGGTGCCGAGATTCTATGTGTCGAGGTTGAAGGTCGTGGACGGGTGTTCTGGGAGTTGAACAACCCCGGTGATGTGGAACGCATCGAGTCGATCCTCAATGCGGACGGGGTCTGAAACCCCGCCCCAATAAATTTTCCTAGGCGTTCAGTGAGATTCCTTCGGGATGGGCGCACCACGGCGGCCTTTGAGGAAATCAAGATCGGCACCAGTGTCGGCACCCTCGACATGCGCGTTATGGAGCCACGCATACCCGCTTTTTGGGGTGTCGGCAGGGGGCGTCCACGCTTTGAGCCGCTCTGCCATTTCCTGCTCTGATATCTCCACGCTGAGGCTGCGCGCCTCGACATCAAGGTCGATCATATCGCCACTGCGCACAACGGCGAGCGGACCACCAGCCGCGGCCTCGGGGGCGGTGTGCAGGACCACGGTGCCATAAGCGGTGCCCGACATGCGCGCGTCCGATATGCGAACCATATCGGTGATCCCTTTCTTGAGGATTTTTGGCGGCAGGCCCATATTCCCGACCTCCGACATGCCCGGATATCCCTTGGGACCACAGTTTTTGAGGACCATCACGCATGTCTCGTCGATATCCAGATCGTCATCCTCGATCCGCGCCTTGTAGTCGTCAATATCCTCAAAGACGACGGCACGGCCCCGGTGTTTGAGCAGATGCGGCGAGGCGGCAGAGGGTTTGAGCACCGCACCTTTGGGCGCGAGGTTGCCCGTGAGCACGACAATGCCGCCTTGTTGTGTGAGGGCCCTATCCGCAGGCAGGATTACATCGTCGTTGTAGTTTTCCACGTCTTTGACGTCGTCCCAAATGGGCCCGCCCGAAACTGTCAAAGCGTCCTTGTGCAGCTGCCCGGCATCCCCGAGGTTGCGCAGAACGACAGGAAGCCCGCCTGCATAAAAGAACTCTTCCATCAGGTATTTGCCAGACGGCATCAGGTTCACAACGGTGGCCACGTCGCGACCACACCGGTCCCAATCCTCAAGCGTGAGATCAATGCCGACACGGCCCGCGATGGCCAGCAGATGCACGACCGCATTGGTCGAGCCACCGATAGCCGCATTGGTGCGGATCGCGTTCTCGAAGGCGTCTTTTGTCAAAATATCGGAGGGTTTAAGGTCGTCCTTGACCATCTGCACAATGCGGCGGCCCGACATCTGCGCCATTACGCGGCGGCGGCTGTCTACGGCGGGGATCGCGGCATTGCCGGACAGGGCCATTCCCAAAGCCTCAGCCATTGACGCCATTGATGATGCGGTGCCCATGGTGTTGCACGTACCGGTCGAACGGCTCATGGATTGCTCGGCCTCCAGAAACTCCTCTTGGGTCATGTCACCCGCCTTGACCGCTTCGGAGAATTTCCACAGATGCGTGCCGGAGCCGATACTTTCGCCTCTGAATTGCCCGTTGAGCATGGGACCTCCAGTCACGACAATTGACGGCAGATCGGTCGAGGCCGCCGCCATCAGCAGGCTTGGCGTTGTTTTGTCGCAGCCCACTAAAAGGACCGCGCCGTCAATCGGTTGTCCGCTCATCTGTTCTTCGATGGACATGGCGGCAAGGTTGCGGAACATCATGGCGGTAGGCCGGAATGTGCTTTCGGAGGCGGAGAAGGCGGGTACTTCGACAGGAAAACCGCCTGCCTCCCAAATGCCCGCCTTCACCTTTTCCGCCAATTCGCGCAGGTGGCCATTGCACGGTGTGAGGTCGGACCAGGTGTTCATGATCCCGATGATCGGGCGGCCATCAAACAGATCATGCGGATAGCCCTGATTTTTAAGCCAGCCACGGTGATAGATTGCGTCACGCGACGTGCCGCCGTACCAGTGTTGGCTGCGAAGTTTGCGGGGCCATGTGGCGGGTTTGAATGTCATTTATGACCTCGGCTTTGTGTGTTTATCTGTTGAATCTATCAAAGATCACGGGGGCGCATAACACCAGCCATATCTCGTGACCGTCTGTCATCGGCGTGCGCGTAAAATTATGTGCCGGCCGCAACCTCTTGTACGTCCCAATCCGCGACAAGGTCGTTGAGAAGCGGGAAATGCTTTGCCATGTCGGCCGGTGATACTGCATCCGTCTGATACCGTCCGCGGCTGTCGTTATCGTCGTGCAGGGACCTGATATAATAGGGCGTTTGCGAATAAATCACACGCGTGGGCCGGTCACGCGGCACGTTGTTGTGCGAGATATCAAAGAGGTTGTAGCGCGAAGGCGAGGGGGCCACGATCGCAAGTCCCAGATTGATCGCGGGCTTGTTCATGCGGTGCATCTCGAGTTTTCCATCGCGAAAAAGGGCGGTCAGCCCGTTGGCGAACGACAGGCAGGAAAACTTCTCGTTGCGCGCGCGCAAGTTCTTGGCGGCCATTGCTTCGGCTCTGATTTTTTCGTTGAAATCAGAAGAGACCGCATCGTCGTCATCTAGAACGATCTGGCAGCTCCATGGATCGCTGTTGTGATGCTCCCAGCGGTGCGTTCTGAAATGCACGCGTGTCGGGGCCTCGGCTGCGCCAAAAATAAGATGCGCACGGCTGCCCAAAGTGTCTTTGCACATTTCTTTGAGGCGTTTTGCAAACTTCTTTGGCAGATCTTCGGAGGTCAGCAGATCAAGCACGAAATCCCCGTCGGTCTGATCCGCCAGCGAGCGCAACGTGACCTTCTCAAAGAAATATTCACGCCGCTTCAGCCTGCCTTCGTCAAACAGCGCATCCTTTTCCTTGCTCGCAGTCGAGCGCCACCCCGGGGAGGGGTGAAAAAAGGAATAGCGGGTCTGATAAATCATATGCATGAAGCGGTGCCTCCGGTGGTCATTGTTTTTTCTTATCGTGTTTTAGTGTGCCGTGTCTCAGGTCGATTAAAGCAGTTTGACCGAACTGTTGCAGAAAAACCGTAAGGTAAAGCAACATCGTATGAAGCGCGCTACAAAATCCCGATCGTTTTTAAAGGTGCATTGTCCGCTTGGTCCATGTGTGTAAAAAAACCCGCAGCAGAGCAATGTTCATTTTGTACTTATGTTTGGAAAACCTATGGCGAAGCGGAAAAAAAACGTCGTTTTGATTAGCTTGGACGATGCGTTTTCCTTCTGGCACTACCGCGACCTGTTCGGCGTTCAGCTCAAGACGCCCAATCTGGACCGGATCTGCGCAAAATCCACGTCATTTCACGCGGCTTATTGTCAGTCGCCCTTGTGTGGTCCTTCGCGGGCCAGCTTTATGTCGGGAAAACCACCGCCCCAGACAGGTGTCTATGGCAATAAACCGAAGGTGTTCGAGCTGATCGAGCCGAGCAGCATGTGGCAGTGCCGATTGAAGGACGACGGATATTATTGCTCCTCTGGAGGGAAGGTGCATCACGGGTTCAAACCGCTGCCCAAGGCGATTCATGATGTTCTATATTCGGATGAGCCAAAGCGGTTTCCCATCGACCTCAAGCTGCGCAAAAGCATCGAGAAATCGGCAAATGGTGGCAATGGCGGTGGTATTTCGAACATCGACCCCAAAGATGACGGAAGCTATTATGATGCCCATAGCGCCAAATCGTTTGCGAGCTTCCTCGAGACATACGACGGTGACGCGCCGTTCTACCGTGAAGTCGGCTTTTTCAGCCCACACAGCCCGTTCATCACGCCGCTGCGGTTCAAGAAGATGTATAACTTTACCGATTTTCATTATCCCGAAGCGTGGCAGGACGAGTTTGAGCGCAGTGCTGCAGGCAACAAGGCCGTGGCCAAGAATTTCAAGACGGGCGACAGGCGCAACTGGCGCAAAAGCGTGCGCAATTATTTTTCCGCCTTCAGCCACGGGGACTATCACCTCGGGACGGTATGGGATGCATTGATGGCATCGCCGTATGCGGACAACACGGTCGTTGTGCTGGTGACGGACCACGGGCATCATCTGGGTGAAAACGGACGTTTTGGAAAATCGACGCTCTATGAGCAATCTGCATTGGTGCCGATGATCATTTATGACCCCGATGATGCAAAGCCGCGCATCGTTCATGATCCGGTGGCCCTGTTGGATGTCGGTCCGACCATTCGGGACTATGCCGGATTGAAGCCCGACAAGGCGCTTCTGGGTCGGTCGCTCCGCTCAGTCGTGAATGGCGGCGCGGCGGAGCCCGAGCGGGCAGTGCCGACGTTCAACCCGCACGGAGCAGCAATCCGTCAAGGTAAATACCGCTTCGTGCGCTACAATGATGGCACAACCGAGCTTTATGATATCGAGGATGATTGGTGGCAGCAGCGCAATCTTGGCAAACACCACCC
>JBATTJ010000021.1:0-16304 GCA_049670485.1 Sulfitobacter sp. | reverse complement strand
AATGTGACCAACGTGCTGTCACCAAAATCACGGCGCGTCTCATCTACAACCACAACCGTTTCCGCACGATCCAGTTCCAGCAACTTGTCACGCAGTTCGCCGTAACCGACCTGCCCCCGTGACGTTTCCAGCATCCGCATCCGCATCCGCTTCGCGAGCGATCGGTTTGGTTAGTTCGTCAATATCTGCAGTATCTACTGTTTCGCCACTTTGGTTTGCGTGATCATAGAAGCCATCAATATTTGGGATAGCAGTCTGCGACCGACAGCAAGGGCCTAGACTGCGCCCAGACCCGCAGGCTTCCCAAGGTGACGGCATCAAAACCACATCGAAGCCAGTTGGTGCCGTGACCGGATCAGAATGAAAACCGCGAAAAATGATGCGTGTGTCAGATCCCGCAAGCATTTTCAGCGCTGGCTCCTGTGCGCCTTCGCCGATGATGTACTGGCTGATGTCGGCATTGCGGGACTAGTAAAATGTGGTGATCAAGGTGTTGAAGCTTTTTTGACATAAAGCGATCTGATCGTACCAAGCACACGTGCCAGTCTAGTAAACTGCCTGCGATCTACCTATCAAAAGGCGCCCGACCGATCAGCGTAGTTTCATCTGACATGGTCTGTCGACACGGCTGCGCGAGAGTGCAATACAGGCTCCTTCCAATACATCTCACCCTCGGGAGCACGAAATGCGCCTATTGATCCGTTCACATCTATTGTACGTCGCAACGCAGCCGTGTGACCTTTTGCTGCAAATCGAAGCTGCAGCGGATGACGCGCAACATCTGCACGCGCGGGAGATGACTTTTGACGCGGATTCGAAATCCTACAGTCTTGCGGGTGAAGAGGGGATCGGATCGCGCAGATGGATCGAGGCAGGATCACGGTTTGAATGCCGATATGAGGCCCAAGTCGACGTGACGCGCGAAGCCGCTGCACTTGATGGCCTGCACCAGACACCGCGCGTGCAAATTCCTGCTGATGTTATTAAATTTCTGATGCCCTCGCGTTACTGTCATCCGGAGGTGTTTCTGGACTTCGTCTCAACGCAATTTGGCGATCTAAATGGCGGCGCACTGGTCCGCGCGATACGTGATTGGATTAACACCAATTTCACCTATGACAGTGCAGCCACTGCTGCGGGCACCACGGCGACCGACAGTTTCAACAGCCTGTCCGGCGTCTGCCGCGATTACGCCCATATGGTGATCACGTTGGCCCGTGCTGCAGGAATTCCTGCGCGTTTCGTCAGTGTCTATGGCCCCGATGTGAAGCCACAGGATTTTCATGCGGTCGCCGAGGTCTACCTTGGCGGCGCATGGCATTTGGTCGATGCCACCGGTATGGCCAAACCCGCCGATATGGTGCGCATTTGTGTGGGGCGCGATGCGGCGGACGCGTCGTTCATGACCTCCTACGGCTGGATGGACCTGATTGAGCAATCCGTCGACGTGCGCAGAATTCCCTCATAACCGCCTAAAATACGGGCGAAAGGGCTGCATTGCAGCACCAATACGATATTGTATCGGGGTCGGTATCCTTCTAGATACAAAGCACGCCGCGATCTCTCGTTCCCTGTACCGGACTGTTGAAAAATGACCTACTGCATCGGCCTCCGCCTCAACCGTGGCCTTGTTTTCATGTCCGATACCCGCACCAATGCTGGCGTCGACAATTTCTCGACGACGAAAAAGATGTTTACGTGGAATGTTCCGGGGGAACGGACGATCACCATTATGACCGCCGGCAATCTGGCAACGACGCAGGCATTGATCAGCGTTCTTGAAGAGCGGTCCAAAGCTGCATCCGAGCGTAATCCGACCATCCTTGAGCAACCGACGATGTTTCAGGTTGCGCGTCTGATTGGCTCCACCCTTCAAGAAGTGATCCGCGACAGCGCCATGGGCGGCCAAACCGGCACCTCGCGCTTTACCGCCTCGCTCATTGTGGGTGGCCAGATCAAAGGCGGCGCGCCGACGCTGTTTCTCATCTATCCCGAAGGCAACTTTATCGAAGTGACCGAAGACGCACCATTCTTCCAGATTGGTGAGGCCAAATACGGCAAGCCGATCCTTGTGCGCGCCTACCAACCTGACATGAGCTTTGAAGATGCGATAAAACTCATGCTTGTCTCATTTGATTCCACGATCAAGGCGAACCTGTCGGTCGGCCTGCCACTCGATCTTCAAGTCTATGCGCAGGACAGTTTCGAGATTGAAGAACAGACCCGCATCGAGGCGGATAACCCTTATTACCAGACGATTTCCGACGGTTGGGGGGACGCCCTGCGCACGGCTTTGTTGCGGCTGCCAAGCTACCGCAAAAAAGCGAGCAAGCAGGCGACATAACGCGCCACCCCGCCACTGTCCTCCAAAACCTAGAGACCGGGCCTGCGGCGCAGATCGAGTGTCATGGGAAATTCGGGATGCGGCCGCTCAGGGACAGGTGTGAAACCACCTGATGTATGACCTGTCTTCTCGAACCTGCTCAAACGTCTCGCCTCTGCCTCGTTGCCGTTGACCGGGAATGTGTCAAAGCTTCGCCCGCCCGGATGCGCCACGTGATACCGGCACCCGCCCAGTGATTTGCCGGTCCATGTGTCGTAGATATCAAAGGTCAGGGGCGCATCGACCTTGAGCACTGGATGTAAGGAAAGTGATGGCTTCCACGCCTTATAACGCACACCACCGACACGCGTGCCGTTTGTCGCAGTCGCCTGCAGCGGGACCACACGTGCATTAGCCGTGACGACATACCGTTCCGGATTGGCGCCCTTCAACGTAACCTGCAACCGCTCGGACGAGCTATCGGTGTAGCGGACTGTGCCCCCGATCGCACCCGTCTCGCCCAGCACATGCCACGGCTCGAGTGCTTGACGCAGCTCAAGCGTGATGCCCTCATAGGTGACTTCGCCGCAGAAGGGGAAGCGGAACTCGGCCTGTGCCTCAAACCACGCAGGGTCCAGCACCAGATCATGGGATTTAAGATCGGCCAGTACATCGCCGAAGTCCTCCCAGATAAACGTAGGCAGCATAAAGCGGTCATGCAGGGTCGTGCCCCAGCGGGTCAGATTGCCGCTGATCGGGTTTTCCCAACACCGTAGGATGATCGCCCGCAACAGTACTTGCTGCGCAAGGCTCATCCTTGGGTCGGGCGGCATCTCAAAGCCGCGAAATTCCACCAGCCCCAAACGCCCCGTTGGCCCGTCAGGTGAATAGAGCTTGTCGATGCAAATCTCGGTCCGGTGCGTGTTACCTGTCACGTCAATAAGCGCGTTGCGCAGCAACCGGTCGGTGAGCCATGGCGGCGGCGGTGTGTCCTCGCTCGGTGGCCAAATCTGGTCAAGGGCGATTTCAAGCTCGTAAAGCACATCATGGCGCGCCTCGTCGATGCGCGGGGCCTGTGAGGTCGGCCCGACAAAGGTACCAGAGAAAAGATACGACAGGCTTGGGTGGCGCTGCCAAAACAGAATAAGACTTTTTAGAAGGTCGGGACGGCGTAGAAACGGGCTGTCCGCCGGTGTCGCACCACCAACCACCACATGGTTGCCGCCGCCCGTGCCGGTATGGCGCCCGTCGGTCATGAACTTATCCGCCCCAAGGCGGCATTGGCGCGCTTCCTCATAGACTGTTTCTGTTGTGTGCACGCAGGCTTCCCAACTGGCGGCGGGGTGGATGTTTACCTCGATCACGCCGGGATCGGGCGCGATGCGCATGACCTCTATGCGCGGGTCGGAAGGCGGAGCATACCCTTCGACCAGAACCTTGCGCCTGATTTTCAGCGCAGCAGCTTCAACGGCGGAGATGAGTTCAAGATAGTCCTCCAGCTTCTCCACCGGCGGCAGGAAAACGCACAAACGCCCGTCGCGCGGCTCAACCGAGATGGCAGTGCGCACGCGCCCGTCAAGATCGCCCAACGTTTGCTCGACCTGCTCTTGGCCAACGGTCGCCCCGGTTCTGTGGGCGACCTTTTGAGCGGGTTCTCTGGGCGCAGGTGTCGGCGCGTTCGGTAAGGGGCCGCGCGCTTCGGTTGGGTCTTGGGGGTTGATGAAGGGATAATCGCTTTGCGGTACATGAGGCAGGGTGCCCAGCGGCAGGCGGTAACCGACAGGGCTGTCGCCAGAGACGAGGAACACCTTACCACGGCGCAGGTTCCAGACCTCGGACATCCATCGGCTGGAAGCCCGCGCCTGCCAGCGCTGCACAGGCAGGACATATCCCGCAGGAGTGCTCAGGCCGCGCTCGAACACTTTGGCGATGCGGGCACGTTCCTCAGGATCGGCAAGCTTGGAGTTCTCGGGCGATACATTGACGGGCAGGTTGCCCTCTTTGATGATCCACTCGGCGGGGTCTTCAAACGCGGGCAGCACGTTTTCGGAGGGCACAGACAGATGCGCTGCAATCGCGGTGAGCAGATTTTGCGCATCATCGGGGCCGACATCCTCGTTGGTGTCCTCGCGGGCCAACAGGTCGGGATCGTGCCATATTGGTTGCCCGTCTTTGCGCCAATAGAGCGAGAAGGTCCAGCGGGGCAATGTCTCACCGGGATACCACTTCCCCTGTCCGTAATGCAGCAACCCACCGGTCGAGAACTTGCCCTGCAAACGGCGCATAAGCTGATCGGCAAGCCTGCGTTTGGTGGGGCCAACGGCGTCTGAATTCCACTCGTCGCTCTCGAAATCGTCGATGCTGACAAACGTAGGCTCCCCGCCCATGGTCAGGCGCACATCGCCCGATAGCAGGCGTTCGTCCACATCGCGACCAAGAGTGTTGAGCGCATCCCACGCAGCGTCGGGAAAGGGTTTGGTGATGCGCGGATGTTCTGCCGTGCGGGTGACCTGCATATCAAAGGAGAATTCGACATCCGCAGCACTTGCCACACCTGAGATAGGTGCGGCGTGCCGGTAATGAGGTGTTGCCACCAACGGAATATGGCTCTCTCCTGCCAGCAGGCCGGATGTGGGATCAAGGCCGACCCATCCCGCACCAGGCAGATATACCTCGACCCACGCATGCAGATCTGTGAAGTCTTTGTCTGTGCCCGCAGGGCCATCGATGGCGACCAGATCGGGTTTAAGCTGGATCAGGTAGCCCGATACAAACCGCGCAGCGAGGCCGAGATTGCGCAAGGTCTGCACCAGCAGCCAACTGGTATCGCGGCACGAACCGGCCGCACGGCCAAGGGTCTGCTCTGCGGTTTGCACACCTGGTTCCATCCGGATCTCATAGTTGATCTCGGTGGCCAAGCGGCTGTTGAGCATGACCAGAAAGTCGATTGTGACCATTGGCGTGCGCGGCACACTTGCCAGAAACGCCTGCAACAAGGGGCCTACAGGTTCGGCGCGCAAATAGATGCTCAGGTCCGGTGCGATGTCGTCGTCGTAGGTGAGCGGAAACTCTTTTGCGCTGTCCTCCACAAAGAAATCGAACGGGTTGTAGACCGACATATCCGCTACCAGATCGACTTCGATCTTGAACTCGCGCACAGGTTCGGGAAACACCAACCGCGCCAGCCAGTTGCCATAAGGGTCCTGCTGGTGGTTCACGAAATGCGCAGTAGGCGAGACTGTCAAGCTGTGCGAGATCACCCGCGTGCGGGAGTGCGGCGCAGGGCGCAAGCGGATCACCTGCGGACCTAGCGTTACGGGCCGGTCGTATTTATAGTGTGTCAGGTGATAGATGCTTGCGGTGATTGGCATTTTTGCTGTCTCCTTACGTCCATCACGGGGCGTTAACCTGTTATGAGTGACACTGCGAGCAGGCCAGTTGCAACAGGTAGTCTGCTGAGATTGGGCGCATTATTTTTAGTGCTTAAAAAGTAATCGCCTGATTTCACATGTACTGGTTAACAATAGCCTTATCTCTTTGCCACGTTGTAGTCTTGTGGAATTGCGATACGGTCGCCTGATGGATCAAAAACAAAACCATTTTGATGAGATGTTGTCCGCACCGGATGGTGTCCGTGACCCTTACCGCGCTTACAAGGACTGGTTTTCAAATCAGGACCCTGCGCGGCTCAAAACCAAAGCCAAAGAAGCGGAAGCTTTTTTCAGGCGCACGGGCATCACGTTTAACGTCTATGGCCAAGAAGCCGCCCAAGAGCGGTTGATCCCCTTCGACCTTATTCCGCGCATCATCGCCAATCGCGAGTGGACTAAACTGTCCAAAGGGATCGAGCAGCGTGTGCGCGCGATCAATATGTTCCTGCATGACATCTATCACCGTCAGGAGATTTTGCGGGCCGGTGTTGTGCCAGTTGAGTTGGTGGCAAATAACGCCGCGTTTCTGCCCCAGATGATGGGGCTGACCCCGCCGGGCAACGTCTATACCCACATTGTCGGCACCGATATCGTGCGCACCGGTGAAGATGATTTTTACGTTCTCGAGGACAATGCCCGCACGCCGTCAGGTGTGTCGTATATGTTGGAAAACCGCGAAACGATGCTGCAAATGTTTCCCGAGCTGTTCAGCCAGAACCGTGTGAAGCCGGTAAGCGATTATCCAAAGAGCCTGCGCCGCTCCCTCGCGGCCTGCGCGCCGCGCAATTGTGAGGGCAAATGTACCGTGGCGATCCTAACGCCCGGTATCCATAACTCTGCCTATTTCGAGCATTCGTTTCTTGCCGACCAGATGGGTGTCGAGCTGGTCGAAGGGCATGACTTGCGGGTTGTGGACGGGCATATTGCCATGCGCACCACCGAAGGCTACCGCCGCATTGATGTGCTCTATCGCCGTGTGGACGATGATTATCTTGATCCGCTGAATTTCAAACCTGAATCGATGCTGGGTGTGCCGGGGATTATGGATGTCTACCGCGCGGGCAACATCACCATTGCAAACGCACCCGGCACCGGAATCGCCGATGACAAGGCGATCTATTCCTACATTCCCGATATCGTAGAATTCTATACTGGCGAAAAGGCGATACTGAAAAACGTTGAGACCTTCCGCTGTGCCGAGCCTGACGCGCTAAAATACGTCCTCGACAATCTGGCTGATCTGGTCGTCAAAGAAGTCCATGGTTCGGGCGGATATGGCATGCTGGTCGGACCGGCGGCGAGCAAGAAGGAGCTTGCCGCCTTCGCGGAAAAGCTCAAATCGAACCCTGCCAACTATATCGCGCAGCCGACGCTCTCGCTGTCTACCGTTCCGATCTTTGTGAAAAAGGGTCTTGCCCCGCGCCATGTCGATCTGCGGCCTTTCGTGCTTGTCTCCCCCAGCGGGATTGACATTACACCGGGTGGTTTGACCCGTGTGGCGCTTCAAGAAGGCTCGCTTGTGGTGAACTCAAGTCAGGGCGGCGGCACAAAAGACACTTGGGTTCTGGAGGACTAGGGCGATGTTGGGCAAAACCGCAGGCGGCCTTTATTGGATGTTCCGGTCACTGGAGCGCAGCGAGAATACCGTGCGCCTGATTGAGGCAGGGTTTCGCATCGCATTGACCCGTTCAAGCGACACCTCATCGGATTGGAAATCTGTCCTCACAACCGCCGGGGTGCGCAAGAGTTACGACAATGTATATGATGCATATACGGCCGATAACGTCGTCGACTACCTGCTCCGTAATACCAGCAATCCATCAAGCGTGATGTCAGCGGTAGAGAGTGCGCGAACCAATGCCCGTATGGTGCGTACCGCGCTGACCACCGAGGTTTGGGAAGCCGTCAACGAGAACTGGATGGCGATGAAAGAGGCACTGAAATCACCGGTGCCCGACACAGAACTGCCTGCATTGCTGGGTGAAATCCGCCGCCATTCTGCGCTGGTGCGGGGCGCGATGCACGGCACGATGCTGCGCAACGATATTTTCGATTTTGCCCAGATCGGCACCGCCGTGGAGCGGGCGGATAATACGGCGCGGATCATTGATGTGAAATATTACACGCTGCTGCCATCGGCCAGTTTTGTTGGCTCACCGCTTGATAATGTTCAATGGGAGACGATCCTGCGCTCGGTCTCTGCGCATCGCTCGTTCCGCTGGTTAGGCGACGGAGAAATGACCTCCTCCGGCATCGCGGAATTCCTGATCCTCGACAGCCGTTTTCCGCGCTCGCTGTATTTTTCGAGCGGTCTGATCGCAGAGAAGCTTGCGTATCTGGCAAAAGACTACGGGATGCGCATGCCGTCCCACGACATGATTGATGCACAGCTGTCGGATTTGCGGGGCCACACGATTGCGTCCATTTTTGATGAAGGGCTGCACCAGTTCATCAGCACGTTTATCCGCAACAACAACGCGATTGGCGCGCAGATCGAACAAGACTACCGTTTCAACGGATAGGCACCACGAGGGAAATATACCGCGCATGAAGCTCAGGATCAGCCACACAACGACGTATTCCTACGATGCTCCCGTAATTTACGGCCTGCAACAAGTGCGGCTGACACCCACGACAAACCGGCACCAGACAGTGCTCAACTGGCGCATGGACATCGACGGTGGGAACCAAGAGCTTATCTGCGAAGACCAGTACAACAACCACTGCACATTGATCCAAGCGCATGACAGGGCGACGCAAATTTCTCTCACCGTATCGGGCGAGGTTGAGACCCATTCAGGCGACGGGATTTATGGAAAGGTCTATGGCGCGGCCCCACTTTGGCACTTCAAACAAAACACTGTTCGCACTGCACCGGGTGCGGGAATTGCTGGTTTGTCAAAGATGATAAGCAATCCGGCAGGTGATTTGTCAGAGCTTCATGCCCTATCGGCGCAGATCCTTACCGCGGTACCCTACGGCCACGCCGTGACGGACGTGACCACAACCGCAGAAGAGGCACTGACCCTTGGGGGCGGGGTGTGTCAGGATCATGCCCAAATTTTTATTGCCGCCCTGCGCCATGCCGGTATCCCCGCGCGGTATGTGAGCGGATATTTGATGATGGATGACCGCATTGATCAGGACGCCACCCACGCATGGGCCGAGGCGCATATCGAAGGGTTGGGATGGGTCGCGTTTGACGTCTCAAACGGCATTTCTCCCGACGAGCGGTATGTCAGGCTGGCGGTTGGGCGCGATTCAACCGATGCTGCGCCGGTATCCGGTATGCGGATGGGCGATGCTCGTGAATCCATGAGTGTCACGCTTCAGGTTCAGCAATAGCGGCTTTAGAAGTCTGCGACTTTTGGCAGTGATCCCCGATTTTTAGCCTGTTTTCGGAGCCGGAAATCACTGCCTTTTTGGCCCGATTGATAGAACCCTTCTTCTCATATTCAGTATGACCCGCCTTCCTTGAAAGGTGGGCAGTTACTCAATTGAGTGCTGATAACGCATTTGTGTGTATTTTATCTTGTGGTTAGTTATGGTCACTCAGGTTCCGGGCGAAGACACCGGACGAAACGGGCTAAATGCCCTTTAGGGAGGACGATATGTTCAATCACTTGTTCAGCAAGCCCATCGGTTTGCTTGGAACTGCGGCGCTGGTCGCAATGAGCTTCGCTGCACCGGCAGCGGCGCAGGATCAACTTTCAATCGCGACAGGTGGCACCGGGGGCACGTATTTCCCTGTGGGTGGCGGCCTTGCCGAGATCGTCAACAATCACATCGATGGCTATTCCGCGACTGCAGAAGTCACCGGCGCGTCCGTTGAAAACATGGGTCTGATCGCAACAGGCGATGCCGATCTGGCCATTGCGCTGGCTGATACAGTTGCCCAAGCCTACACCGGTACTGGCAAATTCGAAGGCCAGCAGCTGTCGATGGTGCGTGGTCTGGCATCGCTGTATGCGAACATGGTCCACGTCGTGGCCCTGGAAAGCAGCGGCATCACCACGCTTGCTGACCTCAAGGGCAAGCGCGTGTCCATCGGCGCACCCGGTTCGGGAACAGAGGTAAACACGGCGGCGATTCTCGAAGCCAATGGCATCACCTATGATGACATCGAAGAGCAGCGCCTCAACTTCAACGAGACCGCCGATGCGCTGGCGAACGGTGACATCGACGCGGGCTTCTGGTCTGTTGGTGCGCCCACCTCGTCAATCCTGAACCTCGCGACCACGCAAGACATCGTTGTGATTGCGTTGTCAGAGGGCGAACTGGCTGCTGCAATGGCTGCCGATGGCACCTTTGCCACAACTACCTTGCCCGGCAACAGCTATAACGGCGTGACCGAGGACATCACCGTTTTGGGTATTCCAAACGTGCTGACGGTATCCTCGGAGATGTCCGATGATCTGGCCTATGCGCTGACAAAAGCGATGTTCGAGAACATTGCCGAGTTGCGGGCCGTCCACCCGGCGGCCAACGAGACAACCGTTGAGTTCACAATGGCTGCGACACCTGTGCCGCTGCACCCCGGTGCGCTGCGCTACTACGACGAAGTCGGTGCTGAAGTTCCGGATGCTCTGCGCCCGTGATACAGCAGGTGAGAGGGGGGCTTTTTGCCCTCCTCGTACTTTTCGGGACAAGTCCTGCGTTTGCAGGTCAGCTTGTCGCGACATTTGAAGATGGCCGCGAGATCACACGAATGTCTGTCCCCGAGGGGACCGGATGGTGCGTTCTTTGGCGGCACTCTGTCAAAGGGTTCGACGTCTCGGATTGCTATGAGAACCGCGAGGGGCGCATGGTTCTTGTCTACGCACACCTTCCCGATTTTGCCGCAGGCCTTGGCCATATTCCCGGCCGTGGACGACAGGTATCAGACGGGCAGGGCGGATATTTTATTCTCGACATAGATGAGCCGGTTCCGGGGGACGCGTATATCCTGCGCCCCGGTCTTGGGCCCGTCGATCACCGGTTGCAGGTGGGGGAGAAGGTCGTATCGCTGTCTGCGGTAGCCCCCCGTGAGCGCGTGCGAATTGCATTGATAAGGAACACCGACTGATGGTCACTGATACACAGATCCCCGTCCAAGAGGCGCCGCAACCGTGGTTTGTCCTGCGCGCGATTGCTGTGATTGGCATCGCCCTGTCGCTGTTCCAACTCTACGCGGCTGGTCTACAGCCGTTGGGTTTGTTTTTTCAGCGTCCTATCCACTTGGGCTTTATCCTGGTTCTGTGCTTTCTGATCTATCCCGCGTTTGGCCGTGAGCGCCCGCGCGGTGCGCTGGGCTGGGCCATTGATGGTACGCTGATCGCCTGTGGTATTCTGGTGGGGGCGTGGGTGCCCCTCAATATCGACATCATCGCCAATCAGGTTTTCCCGCGCCAAATCGACATCTATATGGGCGTTCTTGCCGTACTTGTCGTGTTGGAGGGGGCGCGGCGCGCGGTTGGCCTTGGCATGACAATCATCGGGGCGGCTTTCATTATCTATGCCTTTGCAGGCAGTCGGGGTGAACTGCCGTTTCTGTCCGATGTCTTGCCCGGCATTCTAAACCACCGTGGCTACTCGCTTGAGCGGTTGGCGAGTCAAATGACTTTGGGTGCTGAGGGGATATACGGCATCCCGCTTGGTGTTGCGGCGACGTTTGTGTTTATCTTCGTGCTGTTCGGTGCTTTCCTTGAGGCGACCGGTGCGGGCAAATTCTTCATTGATCTGGCCTATGCCGCCACGGGGCGCCAACGCGGCGGTCCGGCCAAGGCTGCGGTGATTGCCAGTGCGGGTATGGGGTCCATCTCAGGCTCGGCCATCGCCAATGTTGTCACCACGGGGGCATTCACCATCCCCTTGATGAAAAAGCTGGGGTACCGGTCCGCGCAGGCAGGCGGGATCGAGGCTGCAGCTTCCACGGGGGGGCAGATCATGCCACCGCTGATGGGAGCGGGTGCTTTTTTGATGAGTGAATTTACCCGCGTGCCTTATGTGCAGATCGTTCTCGTCTCTATTTTTCCTGCGGTACTGTATTTTGGAACGGTCTACTTGCTGGTCCACATCGCCGCGGTAAAGCAGGGGATGAAGGGGCTTGAGACCAAAGATTTGCCCAATGTACGCGAGGTTCTGGCCGAAGGTTGGCACTTCTTGCTTCCGCTGGTGGCGCTGATCGGACTTCTGGTGGCCGGATATTCTCCCATGCGGGTGGGCTTCTATGCCATCTTGTCGATCATGGCAGCAGCGGCAGCGCGCGCGCTTTGGACGTTTGCGCAGTCTGCACCGACGACAGGAAAGTTCACCGCAATGTGTAGACGGGGGATCGAGATCACGCTCGAATCGCTTGAGCTTGGGGCGCGCAATGCTGTTGCCGTCTCAATGGCGTGTGCGGTTGCGGGCATTGTTGTGGGCGTTGTCGGCTTGACCGGTCTGGGGCTAAAATTCTCTGCGATGATGATTGCTTTCTCTGGTGGCAATATTGTGCTGGCGCTTATCCTTGTGCTGCTGGCGAGCCTTATCCTCGGGATGGGTCTGCCGGTTACGGCGGCATATATCGTACTGATCATTCTTGTGGGTCCGGCCCTGACCGAGCAGTTTGGCATGCCCATCCTGATCGCACATCTGGTGGTGTTCTGGTATTCCCAAGACAGTAACGTCACGCCGCCTGTGGCCCTCGCGGGTTTTGCGGGTGCAGCGATTGCGGGTTCCAAACCGATGGAGACCAGTTTTCAGGCTTGGAAGTACGCCAAGGGTCTGTACCTCATCCCGCTCTTCATGGTCTTCAACGAAGAGATCATTATGGGCGGTCCGATCCCGCTTGTGCTGTGGAGTGGCGCCATAGCCATTCTGGGCCTTGTCGCTTTTGCGGCTGTACTCGAAGGATTCCTCTGGGCGCCGATGCCGCTATGGATGCGGGTTCTGTTGGTGCCGGGTGTGATCGCGCTGTTCTGGCCCGACCTGACGGTCGAGATCGTCGGTGCAATCTTGATCGGGGTTTTACTCGCCATGAACTGGACGCAGTCGCGGCGTGATAATCCGGCTGACCCTGTTTAACGGCAGGTTGCTGAAAAAAGTCTTCAGCTCGGTTTGTGCAAAGTCGAGCTGACGACGCGCTGGAACTCTAGCGTAAGCGCATACCCGTTTTGCGATCAAACAACATTGCACGGTCAAGCGGTATTTCGATCCCGACTTCCGCACCTTCGACCGACCGCTCGTCACCGCGTTCCTCTACGATAATCTTGTCGCCCGATGCGGACACCAGATGCACAAAGGAGACGCCGCCAAGCGCTTCGGTCAACTCCACCGTGTGGGTGTTGCCTGCAGGAACAATCGTGATGTGCTCGGGTCGGATGCCCATGGACACTTCGGTGCCCTTTGACGGGAGTGTGACGGGCAGGGCATAGCTGCCCCCAAGACCCGTCAATGTCACTGTTTTGCCATCTGACACGCCATCTAGGAAGTTCATAGCGGGAGATCCGATGAAACCCGCCACAAACCTGTTATCGGGATCACGGTAGAGATCAAGCGGCGCGCCGACCTGCTCGATCCGACCTGCGCGCAGCACGACGATCTTGTCCGCAAGGGTCATCGCCTCCACCTGATCATGGGTGACATAGATCATCGTGGCGCCGATCTCTTTGTGCAGACGCGCGATTTCCACACGCATCTCGACGCGCAGTTCCGCATCAAGGTTCGACAGCGGCTCGTCGAACAGGAACACCTCCGGTCCCCGCACAATCGCGCGTCCGATAGAGACACGCTGGCGCTGACCACCCGACAGGGCGGCAGGCTTGCGATCAAGGTAGTCCTCGAGTTTCAGGATACGCGTGGCTTCTGCAACCTTGGCGGCGATTTCCTTCTTCGGATGGCCGTTCATTTTGAGGCCAAAGCCCATGTTGTCACGCACAGTCATGTGAGGATAAAGGGCGTAGGTCTGGAACACCATCGCCACACCGCGCTCTGCGGGATCCATTTTGGTGACGTCGCGTGGCCCGATGTGCATGCTGCCTGCGGTGGTTTCCTCAAGGCCCGCCACCATGCGCAGCAACGTCGACTTGCCACAGCCCGAAGGCCCGACAAACACGCAAAACTCGCCGCTCTCGATCTTGAGGTCGATCCCGTGGATCACTTGAACGTCACCGTATTTCTTGATGACATCGTTCATGATTACGCCTGACATAGGGTCGATCCTTTTGGTTTAGGGGAGGGAGGGGGAGTGCCAGGACTGTGCCTCGGCTCCGATTTGGGCGGCAAATTCCAACAGCGACGGGCGAAACACATTCAGCCCTTCGAGGGTGTGCCGGTGGGTTGCGGTCGCAATAGACAGTGCACCAATCACGCGGTTTGCCGGTGTCATGATGGGGGCGGCGATGCTGATGATACCTGTCTCATGCTCTTCGCGGTCAAACGCGACGCCATCATTGCGGATGTCATTCAACTCACGCGTGAGCGTCTCGGCATTGGTATGGGTGGCATCGGTGTAGCGTAGAAATGCCTGTTGGCGGATGGCATGGGCACGCTCGTCCTCGGGCAGATGGGCAAGGATGACCTTGCCAACACCGGTGCAATAGGCCGGCGCGATCTGGCCGGTTTGGGCCAGCGTGGCGAAGGTGGCGCTTGCCTGCCGCTTGTCGATGAACACGACCTGCCCGTTGTCGATCTGGGCCAAATGCACCGCCTCACGCAGGCTGGCGGCCAAGGCCTCAACGTGGGGGCGGGCGATCGGGGCAAGCGACGCCTGCGACCAAGCCGAATGCGCCAACCGGACAAGCCGGATGCCCGGCACATAGGTCTGGTTGGCCTTGTCGTAGCTCAACATGCCTTCATTGGTGAGTGTTTGTAAAAATCGGTAGAGCGTCGGCTTGGGAAATTCCGACGCCTCGAGCAACTCGCGCATGCGTACGGGCCGCCCCATTGCCGCAACCTGATCCAGCACGCTGAGCGCTTTTGCAACTGTGCCGTTTCCGGTCACCACGTTCATCTACATCTCCGCCCGCTGTCGGGCTCTTCGGATTACACCAGAGTGTTGACAACGCTAACGGGGTTGCGATTTAGTATCAATATACAAAACAAAGTTTCAAATAATGAGACAGTTTTGCGCTCAGGAATCACTAGGGAGGAAACCATGCATTCCATTTTCAAGACATCGCTTGCCGCGGTCATCGCAGCGGGCTTTACCACAACGGCCGTTTTTGCTGACGGCCACCAGCTGTCCGGTGATCTCAAAATCACGTCCGATATGTCAAACCCAGCCCCCCGCGCGGTGATGGAAGGTTTGGTCGAAAGTTTTCAGGAACTGCATCCGGACCTCAATATCGACCTTACGATTGTGGACCGCGAAGCGTGGAAAACCCAGATCCGTAATGCCTTGGGCGCGAACCCGCCCGACGTTATAAACTGGTATGCTGCGAACCGCATGGGCCCGTACGTTTCTGCCGGTCTGTTCGAAGACATCTCCGATATGTATGCCAACGGCGATCTGCCGGGTCTCGAATCCGTCAAGGGTGCGATGACCATCGACGGCAAGCAATACGGCGTGCCGTATACCTATTACCAATGGGGCATGTACTACCGCGAGGACATCTTTAAGGAGCTTGGCCTGAGCGAACCTGGGACATTCGAAGAAGAGCTGGCCAACTGTCAGGTTATCGTGGATTCGGGCCGTGCCTGCTACGCTATCGGGACCAAATTTCTTTGGACGGCCGGCGGCTGGTTCGACTATCTGAACATGCGCACAAACGGTTTTGATTTCCACATGCAACTCGCCCGTGGCGAAGTAGAGTGGACCGATCCCCGCGTGCGCGAGACCTTTGCAAACTGGCGCAAGATCATCGACATGGGCGGCTATATCGCCGATCACCAGTCGTACTCATGGCAGGAAGCACTGAACTTCATGACCGACGGTGAAGCGACAACATATCTGATCGGTAACTTTGCCGTGGCAGCGATGCGCGAAGCGGGTTTGGACGACAGCCAGATCGACTTCTACCAGTTCCCGAAAATCGCGGATGTACCACAGGGTGAGGATGCACCGACCGATACATTCCACATCCCGTCGGGTGCTGCGAACAAGGACAACGCCCGCGCGTTCTTGCAGTATGTGACGTCGGCTGATGTCCAGACCAAGATCAACTCCGGCGATGCATTGGGACAGCTGCCTGTCAACGCGGCCTCTTCGGTGGATGCCGACGAGTTCCTCGAGCAGGGCTTTGAGATGCTGTCCACCAATGCACAGGGCGGCGTCGCACAGTTCTTTGACCGCGACTTCCCCGCCGAGATGGCAAGTGTCGGCATGGAAGGTCTGCAGGAGTTCATGGTGATCCCCGACAACCTTGACGAAATCCTTGTGCGCCTCGAAGAAGCACGCCAGCGTATCTATAAATAATCCAAGCTGCGCGCCCCCGACCTGTGTCGGCGGGCGCGCATCCTTTCCCTCAACCCATTCGCAAACCGCAACAGGTTTTCGCATGTGTTGATCCTCCGGAGGCCACGGCATGTCATCAGCGACAACAGGCACCACGCGCGCGCAGTCAGGCTGGTACAAGCGCAACGAGATCGCG
>JBATTJ010000020.1:0-66693 GCA_049670485.1 Sulfitobacter sp. | reverse complement strand
TGCCTCCTCATAATATTCGAATTGCCGCACCGTGCGGATGGGGTACGGACGAAATAGAAAGGGCGCGCCCGTTGCCGGACGCGCCCTACGTCTCACAGATCTTGTATTTATTTCATCGTGATGCGGCCGTCCAGATAAGGCTCATATGGCCCCTTCTGGGACAGATACTCTGACAGGACATCTGCCAGATCAGGGCCGAAGTCATATGCATTGGCAGCGGTCTTGAACATCGCATAGCCGTCCCCGCCATTGCGGACAAAGTTGTTGGATACAACGCCATAGGTTTTGTCCATTTCAAGCGCGGCACCGCCCACTTTGACGTCCGACACGCGGCTGCCCGCTTCGGCGCTGGCGTCCACGGCAAACGAAATGCCTGCAACCTGCGGCAAACGGCCGGCAGCTTCTTCGATCTGGCTGAACCCGTTTTCAAGCGCCTCAAGCAGCACTGCACCCGTCACCTCGAATGTAGACAAGGTATTCTGGAAGGGCAGCACGGTAAGCACTTCGCCCTTGGTCACTTCGCCTGCATCAATAGAAGCACGGATGCCACCACTGTTCTGGATCGCAACGCTGATCCCTTGGTCCGCCACCCGTGCGAGCATTGCATCCGCAATGGCATTGCCCATCGTACATTCCTGCGCGCGGCATACGGCACGGTCCCCTTCAAGCGGAGCAGAGGTTTCGGCAACGACAGTATTACGGATTTCGTCAAGCGGTGCAGCCATCTCTGCGATGCGCGCAACAGTCTCTTCATCCTCCGCCACCGAGGCGTCAATCAGAATGGGCTCCCCCATGGCTTCGGTCACGTTGCCGTCGTCATCAAAAGTGACGTTCAATTCACCCAGATACTTACCGTAGGCATAGGCCTGCACGATTGCGGTATCGCCAACCATGGTGGGATAAGGCCCTTCCGCGTCTTCGTCTGTATTGCTCAGCAGCGTGTTGGAGTGGCCACCAACAATGACATCCACACCTGTGGTTTGCGCTGCCACCATCTGGTCAATCGCATAGCTTGAGTGGCTGAGTACAATGATCTTGTTTACGCCATCTGCCGTCAGACGGTCGACTTCACCCTGCACGGCAGCAACAGGATCAGAGAAGGAGATGTTGTCACCGGGACTTGCCAGCTCGTGCGTATCTTCGGGCGTAAGACCGATGAGGCCAATCCGTTCACCAGCGCGTTCAATCACGGTGGATTTCGCAAGTGTATCCGCCAAAAGCGGCTCTGCACTGACATCGGCATTGGACATCAGCACGGGGAAGTTCACAGACGACATGAACGCGGCAAGCACTTCGGGACCATCATCGAATTCGTGATTGCCCACGGTCATCGCATCATAGCCCAGCTTGTTCATCATCTCGGCAGCCAACTGGCCTTTGTATTGGGTGTAAAACAGCGTGCCCTGAAACTGGTCTCCGCCATCAACAAGAAGGGCGTTGTTTGTGCGCGCCTTTGCATCCTTGATCGCAGTGACCAATCGTGCTGTCCCGCCAAAGCATTCGCCCGCTGTGTTGTCTTCAGCGCCGCAAGGTCCGTCAAACTGGCTGATCGGTTCAAAGCGCGCATGAAAATCATTCGTGTGCAGGATCGTGATGGTATAGTCGGCGCTTGCCATGCCTGCCGTGAGGCCAAGTGCTGTAGCGCTCAAAAGGAATCGTTTCATCGTAGCCCCCAAAGGTTGGTTTGAATAACAATATCGTGACCTGCATCACCGCGTCTGTCAAAGCGCGTATGCGCTCCAGCCGCCACTAACTCCCGCAAACCTATCGCGATGCCGCAATTACGTTCGGTCACTTCATGGAAGCGTTCGGGCTTGACCCCCCTTCCGCACAAAGGCATCACATCAACATGCTTATATTCAAAATATTCCGCGCCGACGAATGGAGCGCCTTGCGCGCGCAAGGCCAAACCACTGGTGCGCCGATTGACGTCGCCGATGGCTATATCCACTTCTCCACCGCTCAGCAGGCAACCGAAACTGCGGCAAAGCATTTTGCAGGGCAGGATGATCTATTTCTCATCGCTTGCAACACCGATGCGATGGGCGAGACGCTCACGTGGGAGGTATCGCGCGGCGATGCCCTTTTCCCGCACCTCTACCGCGAGATGACGCTGGCAGATGTGGTTTGGGCGCAGCCATTGCCGCTTGAGAATGGCGTGCATCAGTTTCCTGCCGGTATGGAAGAGGCTGCTGAATGAGTTCGCACACCGGTCTGATTTTGCCCGCATGAACACTGTGATTGAAACCATGGGTCTGAGCGTGCTGCGCAAGCTTGATCCCGAAGCGGCACATGGTCTGGCCATTCGCGCGTTGCGCGCAGGCCTTGCACCGCGCCCCGGCCCGATCAGCAGTCCGCGCCTTGCGACAGATTTAGCGGGAATGCATCTGCGCAACCCTGTCGGACTTGCTGCGGGGTTCGATAAAAACGGCACCGCGATTGCGCCGCTGAGCGCTGCGGGCTTCGGTTTTATCGAGGTGGGTGCGGCCACGCCGCTTGCGCAATCGGGCAATGACAAACCGCGTCTGTTTCGGCTGACCGAGGACCGCGCGGCCATAAACCGGTTCGGCTTTAATAACGACGGGATGGCGGCAATCTGTGCGCGCATCGCCGCAACGCCGCGTACCGTTCCAGTAGGTCTCAACCTCGGGGCGAACAAGACCAGCACCGACCGTGCCGCAGATTTTGCAAAGGTCATGATGGCGGCGCGGGACCACGTGGATTTCGCCACCGTGAACGTCTCCTCCCCCAATACCGAAAAGCTGCGTGATCTACAGGGAAAAGCTGCTCTCGCAGGGTTGCTCGAGGGCGTAATGGAAGTGCGAGGCGGCACGCCTGTGATGCTTAAAATTGCACCTGACCTGAGCGAGGGCGAAATCGCGGATGTAGCCCAAGTGGCACAAGATGCAGGCATCAGCGCCATCATCGCAACAAACACGACGCTGTCGCGTGAAGGGCTGCAATCGTCCCACCGCAGTGAAGCGGGGGGCCTGTCCGGCGCGCCCTTGTTCGAGAAATCCACCCGCGTTCTTGCCCGCCTGTCGACGCTGACCGATGTGCCGATCATCGGCGTGGGCGGCATAGGGGACGCGGATCAGGCCTATGCCAAAATCTGCGCAGGTGCGTCTGCGGTCCAGCTTTATACTGCGTTGGTGTTTGGCGGTCTATCATTGGTCGGGACGATTGCGCGCGGCATTGATGCACATCTGGCCAAGGACGGGTTTGCCTGTGTCACGGATGCGGTAGGATCACGGCGCGCCGATTGGCTCTAGGCCACAGCACGCTCCAGCGCAGGGTAGCGCAGCCCGAGGGTCAGCGCGCGCACCACGAATGGCCTGTGTGGATGGCTCCTGCATAGCAAGACATTTTTGATCAGATTTGTGCATTTGTCAGAAGCAGTCATGTGTCCGGCCTGTTCGCGCGGTTTTGACCGCTGGCCCTGATGGGTTCCGCAAACCAAGTCCCTATCAGCAAAGCAGGCTATGATGCCCGTGCCATTCGGCGGGGTGTCTTGGTTTTGGCGGCAGACTTATGCACCATCATCTCGCGGGTCTTGCTAACTCGTTGTTCTTTCTCCTTTAGGCAGTGTGGGGTGTGTAGGGTTCGTTTCGGGTGAGGACCGCCCAGACGATCCGAGCGGTCTTGTTGGCCATTGCGACAGTTGCGACACGCGCGGGCTTTCGTTCCAGCAGTGACGTCAGCCATTTGCTTGCTCGTTCCGGGTGCGACTTGGTTTGTCGGACGAGGGACGTCATGCCGACGACCAACAATGATCGTAAGTATTGATCGCCCATTTTGGTGATCCGCCCTAGCTTCTCTTTCCCGCCGCTAGATTTGTTTGCAGGCGTCAGACCCAGCCATGCTGCAAACTCACGGCCATTTCGGAACTGATGGCCGTCACCAATGCTAGCGATGATTGCCGAGGCCGTCACAACACCGACGCCTGGAGTAGTGCGCAACAAACGGACCCGCGCATCTTCCTTGGCGACCAGCTTGAGCCGATCTTCATACCATCGAATTCGGGTGTGAAGTGCCATGAGGTGCTCGGACAGATTATGGATCACCTCACTGGCAATCTCGGGCAGGTCCAGCACTTCGCCTGCTAAAATATCCTCCGCAAATCCAATGACCCGTGCGAGGCCCTTCGCGATATAAATCCCGAACTCAGCGACCATACCACGCAAACCATTGATCAGCTGCGTGCGTTGGCGAACAAGCAGAGCCCGGGCGCGATGGAGCGACAACAAAGCTTGTTGTTCAACAGTCTTTACCGCAACAAATCTCATCGTCGGACGTGTCACCGCTTCACAAATGGCCTCGGCATCAATGGCGTCGGACTTCCCGCGTTTGACGTATGGTTTGACATACATCGGTGGGATCAGCCGAACATCATGGCCCAACGCTGTTAGCTCGCGCGCCCAATGATGCGCACTGCTACAGGCCTCCATGCAAATGAGACAGGGCTCAAGCTTGGTGAAGAACGGCAATAGCTGTGCGCGCCTTAAAGGCCTGTTGAAGACGACCTCCTCGTCATCAGTGATCCCGTGAACTTGAAAAATGTTCTTGGCTAGATCAACGCCCATTGTGGTAACTTGCATGGGGTGGCTCCTCTCATTTGCTGTTTGCGACATCTGCAGCATAGCGCATTACGACGCTGGTTGGAGCAGGAGCCGTCCACCCCATCAGCAAGGTCTGCGATCTTACTTTCAATCTGGGCCAGATGCTCTTTTGCAATTGCGCGAACATCCGCGCTGGCGCGGTCCTTGTCGTCCCAAAGTGCAAGCAGGTTGCGACAATCCTCAATGGTAAATCCCAACGCCCGGGACCGACCCAGAAACGCCAACTTGTGCATGTCACTGTCCCGAAAGCTGCGGTAGCCGTTTGTGTCGCGCAGCGGTGTGATCAGGCCGATATCCTCGTAATACCGTATGGTTTTAGCAGGTAGGTTGGATTTCTTTGCAACTTCGCCGATGTTCATCATCGCTCTCCTATTCTGCTGCTGCGGGCACAAGCTTGCCAGGATCACTGCGTGTAGTTTGCCCTTCAGCAGCAGCAGGGGCGATCCACCGCAGCCGCAACGCATTGGACAGCACAAACACACTCGACAGCGCCATCGCACCTGCAGCCAGCGCAGGCGAGAGCATCAGGCCCGACAGCGGATAGAACACCCCTGCCGCCACCGGGATCAGCAATGCATTATATCCGAAGGCCCAGAACAGGTTCTGGCGGATATTCCGCATTGTGCGTTTGCTGACATGAAGCGCGTTCACGACCCCGTTCAGGTCACCAGACATCAAAACCACATCCGCAGCCTCGATCGCCACGTCGGTGCCAGTGCCGATGGCCACCCCCACGTCCGCATGAGCCAAAGCAGGTGCGTCATTGATACCATCCCCGACAAATGCCACCTTGCGCCCGCCCGTTTGCAGCTGTTGTAGTGCCGCGACCTTGCCCTCCGGCAAGACCTCGGCAACGACCGTATCAATGCCCAGCTCTGCGGCTATTGCTTCCGCCGTGGCCTGATTATCACCCGTGATCATCGCAACCTTGATACCCAGCGCGTGCAGGGCTTCGATTGCCTGCGCCGTGCTGGGTTTGATGGGGTCAGATACTGCAATGATTGCGGCCAAACGCCCGTCAATTGCGGCATAGAGTGGGGTCTTGCCCGCACGCCCCAGCGCTGTGCCCAGTTCTTGCACGGCATCAAGCGCGATACCCTCGCGCACCATCAGGCGATCGGCTCCGACAAGGATTTCATGCCCGTCAACTACAGCGCTGACACCATAACCAGTCAACGACTGGAACGCGTCGACAACGCCGAGGGCCAGCCCCTCCTGCTGCGCACGCCGCACAATCGCAGCAGCAATCGGATGCTCGGACGTGGCCTCAACCGAGGCCACCAGCCGCAGCACATCGCTCTCTTGGAACCCCTCCATCACCTGCAGATCGGTCAGCTCGGGACGCCCTTGTGTCAGTGTGCCGGTCTTATCAAACGCAACAGTCTCAACATCGCCCAGCGACTGCAAGGCATCGCCACGCCGGAACAAAACGCCCAGCTCCGCAGCACGACCCGTGCCCACCATAATCGACGTGGGCGTCGCCAGTCCCATCGCACAGGGGCAGGCAATGATCAGGACAGCCACCGCTGCTACCACCGCAAGACCGAGGGCAGGAGACGGCCCCAGCACCAGCCATGCGACGAACGTCAACGCCGCTACGCCCATCACCGCAGGCACAAACCAAAGCGTGATCCGGTTGACCAGATCCTGAATGGGCAGCTTGGCGCCCTGCGCCTCTTCCACCATGCGGATGATCTGTGCCAGCATCGTGTCAGCGCCCACTTTCGTGGCGCGGAATGTCAGCGCACCCGTGCCGTTGACGGTGCCACCAACAACCTCTGTGCCTTCCGATTTCTCAGCGGGCACAGGCTCTCCGGTGATCATGCTCTCATTGACGTAAGACACGCCACGCACCACGATCCCGTCGAGGGCGATCTTTTCTCCTGGCCGCACCTGCACCAGATCACCAACCACGATGTCATCGACGGACAGCTCCACAATCTCGCCGCCGCGCTCCACATGGGCGGTCTTGGCCTTGAGCCCGACAAGGCGCGCAATTGCCTGCCCCGTGCGCCCTTTGGCGCGGGCCTCAAGGAACCGGCCCAGCAGGATAAGCGTGACAATGACCGCCGCCGCCTCAAAGTAAACTGCGCGCGTGCCCTCGGGCAAAAGCATCGGCACAAACAAAGCAACTGTGGAAAATCCCCATGCAGCAGACGTGCCAAGAGCGACAAGGGAATTCATATCAGGCGCACCTTTGAACAGCGCGGGAAACCCTTTGAGATAGAATTGCCGTCCGGGGATCGCGAGAACAAGGGTCGTCAGAATAAACTGGATTCCCCAATTCAGCCACATGCCCATCGTATCCATGATCCACATGTGCAGCGCGGGGATCAGGTGACTGCCCATCTCAAGGACGAACACAGGTAGCGTCAACGCTGCGGCCAGCAGTGTCATCCTCTTGAGATGTGCGGCCTCTGATGCCTTGCGGTCACTGGTGTCATCAGTGTCATCCTCATCCGTGATCAGCCGCGCCGGATAACCGGCAGCGCCCGCCCCCTGTGAAATCTGTACCGCGGAGATGCCAAGTGCCTGAACTGTTGCGCTCTCCTGCGCCAGATTAACCGAAGCCGTCACAACACCCGGCAATGCGCCAAGCGCACGCTCGACCCGCCCGACACAGGATGCACACGACATATTCTCGATTGAAAACCTGTATGTTTGAAGCTCCGCAGGGTAGCCTGCAACTTTGAGCGCCGTGACGACTGGCTCCATATCGGACCCTTCCGCCATCGTAACTGTCGCCGTCTCTGCCGCAAGGTTTACCGATGCCGAATGCACCCCCGGCACGGACAGCAACGCTTTTTCCACCCGCCCCACACAAGAGGCGCAGGACATCTCGCGGACATTGAATGTAGTCGAATTTTCGCGGCTCATTGGGTGGCTCCTATTCTGGCTCAGTCAGTAGATAGGGCTTCCAGTAGCTGGAGGGTCAAGGGTTGATGTGGATTTAATCTTCGTGCTGCTCAATGCGGCGGGTTTCGACCGGCCTGAACATCACGCTCCCGCTCGGGCCAGGTGGAGCGGATATAGGCGAGGATATCCCATATCTCGTCATCCGAAATTATGCCCTCAAAGGCAGGCATGCCGCTGTTGAAGCCTGTAACACCCATCGCGGCCAAAGCCGCCTGCCCGCCCTGCTTGGTATAATCGAACAGCATTGCGTTATCGTTATGCCATGTATGGCCAGACGCATCATGCGGCGGTGCGGGAAGGACCCTGTCCTCTCCGGCAGAGCGCCAGTCCGGTTGGCCTTCCAAATTCACTCCATGGCAGGCGGCGCAGTTCGCACCATAGAGCATAGCACCTGCAGCGAAGTCGCGCCCCTCGACCTCGGGCAAGACCTGCTGCACAACCGCTTCAGCTTTCAATCGTAACAACTCCCCCGCCGCAAAAACTATGCGTGGCAGAAACATGAGCGCGCTGGCGGAAGCCAAGAAAATCCGCCTCTTCATGTAAACCTGATGTCGGCAAAGCGAGTGTGGATGTCAGGACCGCTGTAACAGCCAGCACAGTCAGGATCACGCCCTGCGGCAAGCGGGTTGCCCGCCTTGTAGGCGGTGATCAATGTGACATCACCGCGTCTCAGCCCCTCGACCATCGGCATGTCGCCAAAGGGCCAGTAATGCGCGCGCACGCCAAGGAAACCGGCCCGCTGGAAACTCTCGTCCGCATGATGGCTTGGCTCATAGATGATGTGAACAAACGGCGGTTAGAAACCCTCCCGCCCTGCCGCGTCCCCCCCCCCCGTGACAGGAGGCACAGTTTCCACTGTGGGCCCGGCTTCCCGATTTGCGCATTTTGCGTCAAAGCGCCGGGTCGCGTGACACTCACGATCTTGGCCCCTTCAAAGGAGCCGACTGAACTAACAACAGACTTGCCCCCCTGAGAGACAGGAAGGTCAACCCAACACCCAGCACTGTGATAACCACTGCGGCGGCTACTACGAACTTCATCACTGCATCTGCCTCTCAATCGTTTGAAGCCGCGATACGTATTCCCGCAGGGGGAAGGTCAATAACTAAATCATCAATCAATATGAAAAGTAGCGACATATAACCGTTCCTGAAAACTTCCTCGTTTGTATGAAAAGACTGCAAGTTTAGCTTGCTCCGCCGTGGACCCAAGCAAGCTCGTCGAACGGGAACTCTCAAATCATTCAAGCTCTCGACGTACTTTTGCCCTTTCTTAATTCACAATTGTTCCGTGCGGCATTGCCGCTGCTCAGCGGTGAATAAAAAATAGATAACGAGAATGGCTTTCGTGCTCCTATCTCAACGATGCCACGGGCCAGATCAACAATACAGCATAGAAACTGTCATGAACGGCCGATAGCGAACATTGATGGCCTTTGCGGCAGACACCTGCTTAAATCCGAAAATGCATTTTTTACGATCCGTGGAATGTTCGTTCAGCGTCATTCCATTGGAGGTATGGTCACCCATAATATTTCGTGTGGGTAACCAAATTGTTGTTTACTTGCCCCGGACAATCTCGCTGTAGCTGCCGTTCAATTGCAGCGTCACAGTTACATCCGTTTTGTCCCGGTTGCGCCAGAACCAGCCATGGTCACCGGCGAAGGAGGTCTCGAAACTCCCTTCGGCTGATGTCTGACCACGGCCCGTCTCATACGTCACGGCCTCTCCATCAGCATGGGCATGCAAATCGAAATTGATACGGCCTCCGGTGGCGACCCAAGCATAGGTCAGCGTGGCCCCTTGCTCCATCGTGGCCTTGATTTCGGTGGATGCGCCGGGTGCGAGAGTGAAGGTAATCTCGTCTTGCCACGCTTGTTGGGCGGCAGCTGATGAGACAAACAGACCGAGGATATCGTTCATTAAAGACGAGGATTCATCGCCACCGTGTAACGCTTCGTCCGCCGCGGCCTCTGCCGCGAGTTGCTGTTTGATCTCGCCCATTTCGGTCAGGCCGAGGATGCTCCCCACGCCTGTGGGATCTGTTCCGTATTCAGCTGGCAGATAGACCATGACACCGATTGCGACAGCCCCGATGGCAGCTATTACCGTGGAGCGGCGCAATTGCGCTGGGGTTGGAAGGTCCTCGATCTTTGGTATTGGTGCGTTGTTCATTGTTTTCTCCAATTCTTAAGTGCTTGCGATGTAGCCTGCGATCTGCTGGTAGGTCAGAATACCGCCGAGGAGTGCCATGATGATATTTGCGACTGTTGCATGACGCATAAAGTTCGGACTGCGGCGCCAGTATCCCATGACGATCAGGATTACAAAAAGCGCCAGAAGCTGCCCCACTTCGACGCCTACGTTGAATGCCAGCAGGTTCGCCAGCAGCCCGTCTTCGGCAATCTCGTACTCAAGGATTTTCGACGCAAGACCCGTGCCGTGGAACAGACCGAAAATCAGCGTTGCCGCCTTGGTGTTGGGCTGAACGCCGAGCCACTTCTGATAGACACCCAGATTATCGAGCGCCTTATAGATGACCGACAGGCCGATGATCGCGTCGATGATATAGGCGTTGATGCCCCAGCCATACCAAACTCCCAGCATCATCGTGACCGAGTGACCGACGGCAAAAATGCTGACATAAATAGCGACGTCTTTCATGTGATAAAGAAAGAAGACGACGCCGAGCAGGAACAGGATGTGGTCATATCCGGTGATCATATGCTTTGCGCCCAAGTAGATGAACGAGATGACATGCACCCCGAAAATCTCCTGAATGTATCCTGCATCACCCGGCGTGACGGCATGGGCATAGGCGGTGGTCGCGAAGGCGGTGAGCGCCGCTGTAATCGCGAGAAAAAGGATCGAAGCGTGCCGCACAACATGCAGCAACTGCCTCGACCTGTAGGATCGGTTGAGTATCATTCTGAATTTTCCGTTTATTTGAATGTGATTGATGAGCCGCCCCTTCAGGCGCGTCATCACACTCTCGGCGGTCGATCCAAGCCATATTCCTGCCGACCCCACATGCCACTGTCTGACAGGACCGAGATTGTGCTGGAAGGGATCGTATCGCTCACGGCCTCACGCGGCGGTAAAAACGCGACATTGTGATCGTGATCGGCAATTTCGTGGCTATGCGCAAGATAGGCGTGCATAACATCCACAATGTCTTCATGCGTGTGACCATGCTCTGTAATCTCGTTGTGGTGGTCAACTACAATCTTCGCCAATTCCGAAATGTCGTGCGCGATGAGCCGTGAATTTGCGGAAAGCACAAGACCAACCGCCAAGGCGACCACCAGAAATCTTCTCAGGTATATTGCGACCTGTTGCATCATCCTGTGCGCCCTCATGGGTCTTAGCTCAATCTAACTATTCTTGAATACGGTAGAACTGAAGATATGACAATGACGCGGATGGGACGAAGTTGGCATTGCGCAGGCTTTGTTGCATAAATCGGGCTGAGGCCGTGCTTCCCCTTTCCGCGGACGGACTTGGCCTATGACTACGACACGGCGTATGCCAGGTGATCTCAAAGTCGCTATTCAGGCATTCGTTGACCACTACAACCGCCAGCGCTACCCCTGTGATTGGCAGGTGATGTAAGTATCACAGAGAGAGAGGCGAGAGCCTAGGCGACGTCACACCTGCCAATGCGTACTTCGGGCGCGACAAAACCATTCTACATCAACATCAGACGGGTTCATGTCACGGCCCCGCTACGTGATATGTCGAGAGCTATGAAGCCGTTTAGGATCGCGGCGCGGATTTGAATCTCCGCAACCTGCCGATCAAGGTCACGCGCTGAGATGCGCTGACCGAGCAATTTCGCACAATGCATTTCTGTCTCGACGCGGCTTCGGCGGTGGTAACCGCTCACATGTCGCCAAAACCTTCCGCCGTCCAGATATAGGTGAGGTCGGCGGCCCATTTTCTGGTTCGGGCTATCTCCTTCGAACTCTCGTTCAAGCATAGAATTCGGCTCCCTGAAGCGCACGCAGAAGCGTTTACCTTCCACCTCAAAAGTATATCGAGCTTCGAATACCTGACAGCCCAAAAAAAGGTACGCTCGGCTGATAGTTACCAGAAAAAGGGTTATGGTCCGTTAAAGGGCCACCGGCGCGCTGATTACAGTTAGCGTCGCAGTTGTGAAAAGAACCAAGAACACGAAACCCACCTCCCACCTGATGGACTTTCGCAACCTGTTGCAAGCATCAACGTCACCGCGCAGCAAGGCGGGGGTGAGTTGCATTTTGTTCCATGCGGCCAGACTGATGATTGCCAAAAACATGGTCAGCTTAAGAAGAAAAAATTGTCCGTAAGACGTAAATGCCGCGGCGATGGGATTGCCGATCAAGAGCCAGAGAGTGATGCCGCCTGCGATTGTAAGAATAGCCACAACATATATCGCTTTACGCCCGAACTCATGGGCAAGCTGCGCCGCATCCTGTCCGTGACCTATTCCAGCTGCGCGGTACAGAGGCACAAATGCACCGATCCAGAAAGCCAGCCCAAGCAAATGCACGGTGATCAGCGCACCCAGCAAAAGCCGTGGCTCTTCCAATGCGTGGCCTCGCAGAACGAATGAGACGGCAACAAAAATTACGCCGATGCCTGCTATCAAACGGTTCCAGCGGATGGGGATAAACAGCATAAGGATCAAGGCAAGACCTATCAGACGCACTGCGACGCTTGTTCCCAAGGGGCTTTGCGCCACCATAGTAAGGATCATCGGATCTGTTCCACCCTGCCATGTGCCGCCCATCAGGAAACTCGCGCGCAGAGGTATCCGGACAAGCGACAAAACCGCAGCGGCAAGGGCCAGCCCTACAGCGAACCGTTTGAGCACGACCACCTCGGACGCGGGAAGAGCGCGCAGGAAAGTGATGCATAAGACGCTTCCCGCTGCTGTCAGCGAGGTCGCGTAAACAAGCGCCTTAACGCAGATTGATATCCATGTAAGCGCATCAATAGCGGCGATCGCGCTCAGCACTGCTGATCACTCAGACACTTCAAAGCTGAACTCTCCTTGCATCGGGTGCCCGTCATCCGCTAGTCCGCGCCAATCCACAGAATAGATGCCTGCCGGCAAAACAGGAACTGCTGCGCTGAACTGCGAAACAGGCTGCATATTGTCGGTACGGATCATCTCATGGGTCACGCTATCCTGATCGGTGAGCGTAATGAGCGTGACGCGAAGTGGCATATTGAATGTCATCTCAATCGCTTCGGGCGAAGCCTCGAGGACGGCACCGTTTACAGGTTCCGTTTTCTCCTTTTTGGAATGTGCCCCTGCTTGGCCAATCCCAAGCGCCAGCGTGAAAATTACAGCCCAGATTATTTTTCCGTTCATGTCCGATACCTCTAGTTGATGCCGTTGGCGCGCTGTATTGCGCGCACGTAGGCTATGATGTTTGTGATGTCAGAAGGTGTGATCCCCTCGACGGCAGGCATGTTCCCGAAGGGCCAATGGTGTGCTTGCACCCCGTTCATCGCGGCCAGTTGGAAGGACGTATCACCATGGTGGCTTGGCTCGTATATTTTATGGATCAAGGGTGGTGCGATACCGTCCTGACCTGCGGCATTGTCACCGTGGCAGACCGCGCATTTGGCGTTGAAGGCTGTCTCGCCTATCTGCTCCTGCTCGGTGAAACTGGCGGGGAGGACGACACTGACCATCGGTGCACCTTTTGCAGTGCTCTTTTGCTCTGCATCTTCCTGAGGTTTGAAGAAAATCCACCAGCAGCCGAAGATCAATAGGCTGATCGCCGCGAGAGATATTATCCTGCGCATCGCTATTTCTTCCTCTGTGCTGCCTCGTTAAAATCTAGGCCAGAGGGCATTGCCTCTGGCCCGTTCATCTCGCTATTCGGGCATGATCGCGCCAATGGCGTACATGCCGTCTTCGCCCATGATGAGCATAAGGGTAACGGCGTCTCCTTCCGCAATCTCGTTCATCATCTTGGCATCCGGCAGCAGGGCCAGATCCATCGTCATCGCAGGCCAACCGATATCGGGGATCGGCTCATGGCTCACGTTTGCGGTGCCGTCGCCAAAGCTGTTCAAAACCGCCTTGGTATGCACGGCGCCTTCCATTTCCTCATCGCTCATCGCCATGTTGGAATGGTCCATCGTGGAATGATCCGTGCTGGAATGGGTCGTCTGTGCCATGGCCAGCGGTGCGTTGAGAGCCAGAACGCAGAGTGCAAGGGATAGAGTTTTCATGAGTATTCCTTTGAAATTGGATTGATTATTCGGCGGGCAGAAGGGCTATGTTCCCCTCCTCTGGGTTCAGCATGGCGCGATTCGTGCCTTTGAGGGCAAACCGCTTCCAGATCACGAAGATTGATGGAATGACAAAAAGCGTAAGCAGGGTCGCAGTTGCCATCCCCCCCACCATCGGGGCCGCGATCCGCTGCATGATCTCGGAGCCTGTACCAGTGCCATACATAATGGGGATGAGGCCCGCAAAAATGGTGGCGACGGTCATCACTTTGGGCCGTACGCGCAGCAGGGCGCCTTCAAAGACGACCTCCTCTACATCCTGCTGCGTCATCTCCCGCCGCTCGGCAAGGGCCTGTTTGCGGCGTTTTTCCCATGCAAGGTTGAGATAGAGCAGCATGACGATCGCCGTCTCAACCGCCACACCCGCAAGAGCAATGAACCCCACCAGCACAGCCACGGAAATGTCAAAGCTGAGATACCACAAGAACCAGACGCCCCCCGCAAGTGCCACGGGCAATGCCGCAAGAATGATGCCCACTTCAATCACACGGTTGAACGCCATGAACAGCATCAGCGTAATGATCAGAAGCGTTGCAGGGGCCACCAGCTTGAGCCGTTCCTGCATCCGTTCGATGTATTCATACTGGCCTGACCAAGTGATCGAATAACCCGCAGGCAGAGCAACCTGTTCGGCCACAGCCGCGCGCGCCTCCTCGACATAGCCGCCCAGATCACGGCCCGCGATGTCGATGAACACGAACCCCGTGCGGCGTGCATTCTCGGACCGGATCATGCCCGGCCCGTCGACCACTTTGATCTCGGCCAGTGTGCCCAGAGGAATGTGCGCGCCCGAAGGCGTGACCACAGGCAGATCATGCAATCGCTCGGGGCTGTCGCGCCAATCCTGCGGATAGCGCAGGTTGATCGGGAACCGCTCAAGCCCTTCGACGGATTCAGACACTTGCATGCCACCGATGGCTGTCTGGACCACATCCTGAATGTCCCGCACGCTCATCATATAACGCGCCGCGGCTTCGCGGTCCGGATTGATCTCGATGAACCGCCCGCCGATGGGCCGTTCCGCATAGGCAGAAGTTGTACCCGAAATCGGTGCGACTACGCGCTCCACCTCGATCCCGATCTGCTCAATCACGCGCAGGTCAGCACCCGATATCTTCACCCCCACCGGAGTCTTTATGCCCGTGGCCAACATGTCTATGCGGTTTTTGATCGGCTGAATCCACACGTTTGTCACGCCGGGAATCTGCACAATTCGGTCCAGCTCCGAACGAATATCTTCCATGGTCATCCCCTCACGCCAATCGGCCTCAGGGCGCAGTTGGATGGTCGTCTCGATCATCGTGAGCGGTGCGGGATCCGTCGCCGTATCCGCACGCCCCAGTTTACCATGCACCGTCAGCACCTCAGGCACCGTGGCGATCAAACGGTCGGTCTGTTGCAGCACCTCACGCGCCTTGCCGATGGAGACACCGGGGTAAAGCGTTGGCATATAGAGGAAATCACCCTCGTTCAGCTCCGGCATGAACTCGCTCCCGATGCGTTGCAGCGGCCACCATATGGAGGCGACCAGCAGACCCGCCAGCATTGTCGTGGCCCAAGGCCAAGCAACGGCGGCATCGAGGAACGGGCGATAGATAAAAATCACCAGCCGGTTGAGCGGATTACGGTTCTCAGGCACAATGCGCCCGCGTACGAAGTAGCCCATGAGAACAGGCACCAGCGTGATCGAAAGGATCGCGGCGGCCCCCATGGCGTATGTCTTGGTAAAGGCCAGCGGTTTAAATAGCCGCCCCTCCTGACTTTCCAACACAAACACAGGCAGGAAACTCACCGCGATAATGGCGAGGGAGAAGAACAACGCAGGCCCCACTTCCTCACAGCATTCCGTGACAATCCGCCAGCGGTTCTTGTTGGTCAGGGCTTCTTTCTCCAGCCTTCGGTGCATCGCCTCTATCATCACAATCGCTGCATCCACCATCGCACCAATGGCAATGGCGATACCCCCCAGCGACATGATATTGGCGTTCACCCCTTGCAATTTCATGATGATGAAAGCCGCAAAGATGCCCAGCGGCAGCGACAGCAGGATCACAAGCGAGGAGCGGACGTGCAGCAAGAACGCAGCGCAAACCAAAACAACAACGATAAACTCCTCGGTCAGCTTCTTTTGCAGGTTGTCGATGGCCCGCTCGATTACACCAGCGCGGTTGTAGGTCGTTACGATTTCCACGCCCTCGGGCAGGCTTGACCGCAGCTCGTCGATCCGCATCTCCACCGCCTTGATCGTCGAGAGCGCATTGCCGCCCCAACGCAGGATCACGACGCCTCCTACGGCATCGCCCTCGCCATCAAATTCACCCACACCGCGCCGCATTTCCGGCCCTAGCCGGATGTCGGCGACATCGCCCAGCGTGATCGCGGCCCCACGCGCATTCACCATAAGCGGCGCTTTCGCCAGATCGGCGATCTCATCTACATAACCGGTTGACCGGACCATGAACTCGGCCTCGCCCATCTCGATCACGCTGCCGCCTGTCTCGCGATTGGCACCCTGAATAGCGGCCTGTATCTGCGCCAGCGTGATGTCATAGGCCCGCAATTTGTTGGGATCAACAACGACTTGATACTGTTTGACCATGCCGCCAATCGTGGCGACCTCGGACACGCCATCTACGGTCTGCAATTCGTATTTGAGAAACCAGTCCTGAATCGTACGCAGCTGTGCAAGATCATGTGCACCAGTGCGGTCGATCAGGGCATACTGGTAAATCCAGCCAACGCCCGTCGCATCCGGCCCCAGCTGGGGCGAGACATCTTCAGGCAAGTTCGCTGTGATCTGTCCAAGGTATTCCAGCACCCGCGTGCGCGCCCAATAAAGATCGGTGCCATCCTCAAAAACCACATAGACATAGCTGTCTCCAAAAAAGGAAAACCCGCGCACATCGCTGGCTCCCGGCACGGCAAGCATGGCCGTGGCTATGGGGAAGGTCACCTGATCCTCCACCACCTGCGGCGCCTGCCCCGCATAAGGGGTGCGTACGATTACCTGCACATCCGAAAGATCGGGGATCGCGTCCACTGGCGTGGTGCGGATCGCCCAGATGCCTGTCACGGCCATCATCATCGCCAATGCAAGAATAATGATCCGGTTCGCGATCGAGCCGCGTATGATTGCAGCAATCATTGTCCGACCTCCACAGCTGCCGCGATACCGATGAGGGTCATCGAGAAGTCAGGATTACGGTGCAGTTGAAGGGCAACCTCCTGACCGACCGGCAGCGACCCCAGATCAAGTCCAGCGTCAATCACGAAATCCATGGTCATCCCCGGCATCCCGATCTCTTTCATCGGGCCGTGGGTGATGTTGGCCATACCCGTTTCAGGGTCTACCGCATTGATCTTCCCCGAAACCTCCATTGGCGGAACCATAGGCTCAGCCGCAGCAAGCAGCATCGTCATCCCGTCGGGACGCGCAAAGGTCAGCGTCATCTCTTCACCTATGACAAGCGTTTCGGGATTCAAAGCCTCATCCAGCGCAAAGCCCATCGTCATACCGGGCATACCGATTTCCATCATCGGACCATGAGTAATCATGGCCATACCTGTCGCAGGGTCCATTTCATCAATCGTGCCAAACACGGTGATCGGCGGGATCATAGCATCAGGTTTTGCCGCCATAGGCTCGGCCATAGGCATCTCTGCCTTCACCTTTGCCCCTTCAGCGCGCACCGCAACAATGGTGAACAGACCATCATCGCCCTTGGTCAGATCAAACTCCACGGGCTGGTCCAAAGCCACATCGCCCACCTCGATACCTGCTACTTCCATGTCCATCTGCATCGCAGGCCAGCCAAGTTCGGGGATCGGATCATGCTCCATCTTGAGCTTACCATCTGCGGTGACTGCCAGAACCTTGCCCTTGCCCGTTGCAGCAATCCCGTCATCAGAGCCAAGCTCTATCAGGCTCAGAAGACCGTCCGCGCCACGCGCCGCACGGAACGCGACCTGTTGGCCGACCTGCAACCTTTCCAATGCGATGTCGCTGCGCAGTGCAAAGCGTGAAGTCATCGCTGGCCAGTCCAGCGCCTCAAGCGCCGCATGCCGGATCGTTGCGATACGCGTTTCGGGATTGATCGTTACCAGTTCACCTGTCCCTCGTGCGGGCACCTCATCAGTAGGCGCCATCCGCATCAGGCCCGCGCTCAGCGCACTTTCACTGTCGATCAGGAATTGGGCGGAGGCCACGACTTCTTCACCCGGAGCCAAACCTTGAACGACTTCAGTGCGCCCACCATCGCCAAAATTATCGCGCAGGCCAGTGGTTATCAGGCGCGGTTTGAAACTGCCCTCCCCTATCTTGAGAATAACCCGCTCTGCCGATCCTGTGCGAATGATTGCTTCGGTTGGTACGGTCAGTGCCATTCGTGTCTCGTTCGGGATCAGGCTCACGTTGCCGAACATATTAGGGCGCAAAAGCCCCTCGCTGTTGTCGAACCGGAGGCGCACAGGCAATGTTCTGGTCTGCGCATCCAATGACGGATAGACGTAGTCGATGACGCCCTCAAAGGTGCGCCCGTTCAGATGCTCGAATGTTGCAACCGCGCGCATGTCATCGGTCATGCGTGCAATGTCACGCTCGAACACGTCAACGATAAGCCAGACGGCGCTCAGATCCGTCAGCGAGACCGCCCGCACACCAGGCTGGAGAAACATGCCATCGGCAGCTTCAAGGGCAGTGACAACACCGTCCTGCGGAGCGAAGACTTCAATGTTACGGGCGATCTCTCCGCTTTCCTCGACACGGGCAATCTGAGCGTCTGACATACCGTGGCTGCGCAATTTGCCCCGTGCCGCATCGATGATCCGTTTATCTCCCGCCTCAATCGCACGCAGCAGATCAAACGAAGAGGAGCCTATCACTTGGCTGAACATCTCGAACAGAACATCGCCCTTGCGCACCGGATCACCGACCGCACCCACATTGAGCGCCTCGATCCAGCCATCCACGCGGGTGTGGATATGACTTGTCAGATGTTCGTCATAGCCAACAAACCCAACTGTTTGAATCCGGCCTGATATCTCGGAGGTTTGTGCAATCGCCGTGCGGACACCGATGGCGTTGATTTCTGCCGCCGACAGCATGACTTCGGCAGGATCACCTGAAGGTTCTTGGCCTGCCATAACAGGGATCAGGTCCATCCCCATAGGAGACTTACCCGGACCGGACTGGCGAAAATTCGCGTCCATCGGAGCTACCCAATAAAGGATTTCAGGTCCATCATTTGCTGCCATATCCGAAGGGTTGAGATACAACCGTTCCAGAAAAACACCGCCACCAACGCCCACGCAGAGTGCAAGCACACTCAGGGCTGAATATCGTCCACGCATGGTCACCTCGACCTCGGCCACGCCAAAAGCACAGCCGTTTCCAATCCATAACAATCACGCAACCCCAATGAGGAGCGCGCACCGACAATCGATCAGACGTATTGTGGAGGACGGTCTTTTGAAATGCGCAGATGCGATGGCAGGATCACCGCTTGCTCTATGCCTGTATCACTGGGCAGCAGAACATCCGAAGCCATCAACTTGAAGGGTGCTGATGTCTCCTGAAAGCAGCACATCAAAGCCATGCAGTGCTCGGCCTCTTGGTGGTGCGCGTCCGTTGCAGCCATATCGCGATCCATCTGGGCAGCGCCGACATGCGCCAAATCGCTGTGATCCATAGTCATGTGCTGCTCGGCTGTGGAAGCCGCGACAGGTGCTGCAACGGCAGAACCGACGAACTGAAACACCATTACGCAAATCAGGAGCATAAAGCCCAGCGGCCGAAGGGCCGTCTTGATGTGCGAAGGATGAATTAAGCTGCTCATTGAAAAGTCATGCAACCGATCAGCAATTATTTCAAGTCAGAAATTCGTGAGGCCTTGATCAAGGCGACAGTTTGCTACCTCACCGACCGGACCCGCCCACGCGCAGGCCGGATAACACGACCATCTTTCTCAAGCTGCGCCAATGTGCGATACAGTGCTGGCCCCATCATACCCAAATCATCTGACAAAGACAGCAACGCCACCTCTTTTGGCAGTGTACCGTCCGCATCCACCACTTCCGTCAAGCGTGCGATCAGCCCCTCGCCCAGCGGCTTCATGGCCCGCAATTCCGGCATGCGTCGCATCCTCATCAACGATTGCGCCAGATAGGCAGAAAACTGTTTTGGCAGGTCCGGATCTAACGCAACCGCCGCCAAAACCTCCGATTTCGGCAAAGCGCAGACTGGAGCAGATACAAAAATCGCTATTACAATTCAGAACAAAACAATCCAGCTAGCTGAAAGCAAACGCCTACGGCCCGCAAAAACAAGCGACATCATACCCCGATGTTCGCTCCGATGCAGTACGACCGGACCATGGCGGGTTACTCAGTAATTATCCGCCAGGTAATTTCAGACGCTTCAGCAAATGAAAGCGCCAGCTGTCGCTGCAACATCTCGTCATATGCTGTCGCAGATGCCCGCAACTTTTTCCAGCAAGGTCGGTTTTGATACCCTCGACTTCATAAGTAGGCTGTGAAAGCTAGGAGCCGGGCCACGTATGTCACATAAATCCCACCGCTGCATCTGCTCACATTTCATCGGCCGCCTTCACCATAGAACGGCTCAAAGGTGTGGACCGTCTGCTCATCAATATACTCCATAAGTATTTTGATCATTTTTGACGTCGCAAAGTCTGCTTTTTCTCCCGCCCTTGTCGTATCGGAGGTGATCCCCGGTATCTTGGCTATTTTTTTGCGAGAGCCATGTGACCTGCCCTCCAAAACTTCCCTCACTTTAATGTAGAGTTTGCTCAACCTTTGGCCTGCATGTCCCTACGGGCACAAGCACTCCCGAGCAACTGTCTTCGAAAACCTCACAGCACCTCAAAGTTGAATTGTTTGAGTTTCGAAGCCTGCCGTTTGCAAATCTACGAAGCGCGCTGAAAAAGACTGTTAGCCCACGCGGCAAGCAAAAGGCCGGAGCGATCAGCATTTTTGATGTGCGTGATCAGTATCTGCAGGCAAGCCCTCGTAAGTACAGCATACACCTAATGAAGCACGCGCGGCGCGACTTTGAGTTTCAGGCCAATGGCGGCATGAAATATCATGTACAGGGTAGGATCTAAATCGCTGCACAAACGCGGATCTCATCCGTAAATGGAAATGAGTATGTACCCTACCCGTGCCATCCGCAGCGTTTCTTGGTGCTTGCCTTCAGCTAACCGGCAATCCAAATGGCGTAATGACCATGCATTGCAGTTCTACTCGAGCACGTGGGCGCATGGGCGTAAAACGTCGCGAACCGTTAGTGGTGCCATGCGAGTGCCATTTTGCTTCATGTCACCGGAGATATGTTCTCCAGAGGCATTCAAAACAGCGTAATTAACTGAATTACAGAACTTATTTCTATCTGCCCGTTCAATTCATTATGGGCGCTACGAAAAAGCAGGCAGAGCGCACATATCTGATTTTGATATTTGTGACCGAATATTCATCTTTTCGGCCGGTCTAATTGGGCTGGTTTGTGCCTTGCAAAATAGATCGGACAGTTTGTGCGGTAGTTTAACGCTGAACACCACTTATCGGGTAAATTGGCAAGGCTTAGGGCTCAATCCCGCCGACCACGGGCGGCGTGCGCGCTGCTGCTGGATGCAGTTTAATATGCAGTGGCACAGATATCATATCGGGCCTAGGATATGGCGATATTGATCCACAGATGAGACCACCATGAGCTTTGACGACATCCCCGATTTGATTGAAACCGTACGCAGCCGCTTTGCCCACGTGGACAGCTGCCCTTTCGAGGGCCCTCGCGTGTTTTTCGAGAATGCGGGCGGTGCTCTGACCCTCAAATCAGTCATCGACACGTCGACGCAATACGCGGGCTATCCCGACAATCATGCAGGGCGCGACAATCCTGCGGGCATCGCCCTGCGTTCCGCGATCGAGAAGGGCAAAGCAGACGCCAGTGTGATGTTCAACGCGCCCGACGGGCAGATATTTGTGGGCGAAAGCGGGACCGAAGTGCTGTTCCGGCTAGTGCGCACGGCGGCTTTGGGCGCGCCGAAGGGCGGTACGATGTTGGGCAGCACGCTGGAGCACCCCGCTTCGCGCAGCGCAATGGCGCGCTGGGCGGACGTAACGGAGCGGCCGCATTTACTGGCGCCCCACGACGATGCGACCGGCACGGTGACGCTCGATGCCTATCTGCCGCATATCACGCCGGATCTGCGAGTTGCTACGTTGGTCCAAACTTCTCCGGTAACGGGGATTGCGGTGGATATCGTGCCGATCATCGCGGCCATTCGCGCCACAGCGCCCGAGTGCTTGGTGATCGTTGACGGCATCCAACATGCCAGCCACGGCAGCATTGATATCACAGCCTATGGCGCAGACGGCTATGCGGTCTCACCCTACAAGGTCTTCTCGCGCCATGGCTATGGCATCGGCTGGGCCTCGGACAGGTTAACGGCATTCACCAAAGAAACGGTCATCGGCGGCGCAGCGGACAATTGGGAGCAAGGCACACGCGACGCAGGCAGCTATGCAACCTTCTCCGATGTGGTAGATTATCTGGATTGGCTGGGCGGGCTTTTCGATACTACAGGTGATCGGCGCGCGCGTATCGTCGCTGCCGCAGATGCCATCCACACCCATGAACAAGGCCTCATTCATGCGATGATGCACGGCACCGGCAACCAACGCGGGTTGGCCGACATTCAGGGGGTCACCGTGATCGGTGGCATTGATAATGCGGGACGTGAGGGGGTTGTCTCACTCACACTTGACGCGATGGAATCGGGCGCGTTGGTCACCCATTTGAACACGCACGGCGTGCGCACCCACATCCGCAACAACGACCATTATTGCGGGAATATTCTTGCGCCCTTGGGTCTCGATAATTGCATCCGCGTCTCCGTGAGCCACTACAACACAAAGGCTGAAGTTGCCCAGTTTCTGCATGCTATGAATATGGCTGCAGGCTAGGTTACGCGCCCATGGAGGCTTCCCAATGACTCGTGACGTTACAATCTCCCGCGCGGCCGAATACGCTGACAGTGGCGCGCTGGAGACCGAGCTTGCCGCGCTGGTCGCCTACCACAGCGAAAGTCAGAACCCCGCGCAGGCGGAGGTCTTGCGCAACTACCTCACGCAGGCCATACGCCCCCGTTTGGAGGCGATGGGATTTACCTGCACTCTGCATGACAACCCAACGCCTGATGGCGGGCCGTTTTTGCTGGGCGAACGGATCGAGAATACCTCCCTTCCCACCGTGTTCACCTATGCGCATGGTGATGTGGTCCACGGTCAGGACACCGAATGGCGCGCGGGTCTGGACCCGTTCACGCTGACGCGAGAGGGCGCGCGGCTTTATGGGCGGGGTGCAGCGGACAACAAGGTTCAGCATCTCATCAATATCGCAGCGCTCGAGGCAGTATTGGCGGTGCGCGGCACGCTTGGCTTCAACGTCAAGATCGTGATGGAGACCGGAGAGGAGATCGGCTCACCCGGTTTATCCGACATGATGGCCCTGCACGCAGAGACATTGCGCGCCGATGTGTTGATCGCGTCGGATGGTCCACGGCTGAGCGCGCAGACACCAACGATGTTCATGGGATCACGCGGCGCAGCAAGTTTTGATCTGGTTGTGGAATTGCGAGACGGGGCGCATCATTCTGGCAATTGGGGTGGGTTGCTGGCCGATCCTGCAATGATCCTGAGCCACGCACTTGCCAGCATCACGGACGCGCGTGGGCAGATCAACATCCCCGAATGGCGCCCCTCCAGCCTCACGCCAAAAATCAGGCAGGCGCTGCGCGATCTGCCCGTGGGCGACGGCGAAGCGACCAATAGAGAACCGGAGTGGGGCGAAGAAGGGCTGAGCAAAGCCGAGCGGGCGTATGGCTGGAACAGCTTTGCCATTCTGGCGATGACCTCGGGTGTGCCCAACGCGCCGATGAACGCCATTTCAGGCAATGCGCGCGCGACCTGTCAGCTTCGTTATGTCGTGGGCACACAAGGGGACGAGATTATCCCCGCCCTGCGCCGCCATCTGGACGCGCACGGGTTCACGCAGGTGGAGATACGCCCGCGCGACAGTGGCATATTTGCCGCTACACGGTCCGATCCCGACCACCCATGGGTGCAGTTTGTGCGGGAATCGCTAGTGCGCACGACGGGGACCGCACCGCATGTGCTGCCCAATCTGGCGGGGTCGTTGCCCAATGATTGCTTTGCCGATCAGTTGGGCCTACCGACCATCTGGATTCCGCACAGCTATCTGGGCTGTAACCAGCATGCGCCGGAAGAGCATGTGCTGATGCCAATCTGCCGCGAAGCGATGCAGATCATGGCGGGCCTTTTCTGGGACATCGGAAGTGGCGGACAGGTCCCCTAGGCCTGTACTGCCAAACGGGGAACATTCAGCCCACCCGCCGCAATGATATGCTGGACGACCGCCTCCGCCCCTTCCCCATGACGCAGGGCACAAAATACGAAGGGCAGCGCGCCACGCATGCGGGCCGCATCCCGCGCCATTACTTCAAGCGAGGCCCCGACATGCGGAGCAAGATCGGTTTTATTGATTACCAACAGATCGGATTTTGTGATCGCGGGACCGCCCTTGCGCGGGATTTCCTCCCCCGCTGCAACGTCGATCACATAGATCGTCAAATCGGCAAGTTCGGGGCTGAAGGTGGCGGACAGGTTGTCCCCCCCACTTTCGATCAAGACCAGATCAAGGTCCGCATGCCGCGCCTGCATTTGTGCGATGGCCGCCAGATTGATAGATGCGTCCTCGCGAATGGCGGTATGCGGACAGCCGCCCGTCTCCACGCCCATCACGCGATCTTGTGGCAGGATCTGCATCCGCATGAGCGCCTCTGCATCCTCTTGGGTGTAGATGTCGTTCGTGATCACGCCCAGCGACAGATGCGGGTGTAACGCGCGCGCGATGGCTGCGGTCAGCGTGGTTTTGCCCGCACCGACGGGGCCACCGATACCCACACGCAAAGGTCCGTTCATTTTGATCATGTGCGAAATATCCTGTGTTCCAAAGTTTCATGCCGCATCGCCGCAATGTCGGAGGCGAAGGCAGCGCTCATCAATCCGTCCAGCCCCTCTTCGCCCGCCTTTTGCACAATAGCAGGGCACTGCGCGCTCAACCGGCGCAGCACCGCCTGCCCCTCTGTCTGGCCCAGCGGCACAAGCCGCACGGCGCAGGACACCAGATTGCCGACAAAGGCCTGAAGATAGAGCGTTGCAGTCAGCGTGCGCGGCAGCCCAAGCTGTCCTGCTGCAAAGCCCGCCGCCACCGGATGCATCAAAGGCGGGATATCCAGCCCCCAGATATCGCAGGTCGTGCGCGCAAAAGCATCGCCTTGCTGCGCACTCTCCATCAACCGCTCGGCGCAGGGTGCGTAGGCGCGAGCAGTCAGGTCAAGCGCCGCGATGTCATCACGCGCGGTGCCGTGGGCAACCTGAACAAATATCGCATCCGTGTGACCGCTACCGTGGGCCAGAACATCCGTGAGCCAATCTTCAAGCATTGCTGCAGAGCCGATCCGCCCGTCCTGTACCGCCGTCTCAAGCCCATGCGCATAAGCAAAACTGCCCAGTGGATAGGCCGGCGAGAACCACTGGCTCAGGATCAGGATGGGATCAGTGGTCATGGGCCGTGTGGCCGTGCGCGTGGGCATGGGTGCGCCCGTGGCCATATGCGCCACCCTCGGGCGTGAACACACAAGTCACCAGCATAACCGCCGCGCCCAGATGCTCCAACATATGACCAATCACCGGATCATTCTGGATCAGCAGATGATCCGCCTTAATCTGGCAGGGCGTATGGCGATTGCCGATGTGCCACGCGAGCTGCACCAGATTGTTACCAGTGATTTTCAACAACTCTTCTTGCGCAGCGATAATCTCGATCAAGGCGCCAGCCGTCGTCTCCAGCGCGTCGCCATGGCCCAGTGATGTGGTTTGGGGCAGATCAACCAGCACACTCTGGCCCTGATCGGTCTGGATGACCTTGCGCCGCAAGAACCGCGCATCATAGCCCAGCGCACTGGTGCCCTCCGCTACAGACCACGTCCCCGCAAGATGATAGGTTTGGGCGATATGATCTGTCATGGCGGGCTTTCGATAAGTCATTTCGGGAACGCACCTGCAAGTGCGCAATCTCGGATGCGGTTGGCACTCAGTACATGAAATATCGCTGTGCCATGGGCAAAACCTCGGCAGGTTCGCAGGTCAGCAACTCACCATCCGCACGCACCTCATAGGTTTCGGGGTCTACCTCCATCTGCGGCGTTGCATGATTGTGGATGAGGTCCTTTTTGCCAATCGTGCGGGTGTTCTTGACTGCTATAGTTTGTTTGGCCAGTCCCAATGTATCGCGCAACCCGTCCGATTGGGCCGCGGCCGAGATAAAGGTCACCGACGACGCGGTCAGCGATCCGCCGTATGCGCCGAACATCGGCCGCGAATAAACCGGTTGCGGCGTAGGAATGGAGGCATTGGGATCGCCCATTTGTGCCACCACGATGGTGCCCCCCATCAAAACCATCTCCGGCTTTACCCCGAAGAACGCAGGGTTCCACAACACCAGATCGGCCCGCTTGCCCACTTCGACCGAGCCGATCACATGGCTCACCCCTTGGGCAATGGCCGGATTGATCGTGTATTTCGCAATGTAGCGGCGCACACGGAAATTATCATTGTCACCCGTCTCCTCGGGCAGCCGCCCGCGCTGCTTGCGCATTTTGTCGGCGGTTTGCCATGTGCGGATCAATACCTCACCCACGCGGCCCATGGCCTGACTGTCGCTGGCGATGATGGAGAATGCACCGATGTCGTGCAGGATGTCCTCGGCAGCAATCGTCTCACGTCGGATGCGGCTCTCGGCAAAGGCGATGTCTTCGGGAATGGATTTATCGAGGTGGTGACACACCATCAGCATGTCCAGATGCTCCTCCACCGTGTTGACGGTAAAGGGACGCGTGGGGTTCGTCGAGGACGGCAGGACATATTCCTCGCCGCAGATTTTGATGATATCGGGCGCGTGACCGCCCCCTGCCCCTTCGGTGTGAAAGGCGTGGATGGTGCGGCCCTTCAAGGCGGCGACCGTATGCTCGACAAAGCCGCTCTCGTTGAGGGTATCGGTGTGGATCATCACCTGCACGTCCATCGCTTCGGCCACCGACAAACAGCAGTCAATCGCGGCGGGTGTCGTGCCCCAATCCTCATGCAGCTTGAGTGCGCATGCCCCGCCGCGCACCATCTCCTCAAGCGCTTCGGGCTGGCTCGCGTTGCCTTTGCCCGACAACCCGATGTTCATCGCGATGCCATCGAATGCCTGCAACATGCGCCCGATGTGCCACGGGCCCGGCGTGCAGGTGGTGGCCAACGTGCCATGTGCAGGGCCGGTGCCCCCACCAAAGCAGGTCGTCACACCGGAATGCAACGCGTCTTCCATCTGTTGCGGCGCGATAAAGTGGATGTGGCTGTCCATGCCCCCCGCTGTGAGGATACGCCCCTCGCCTGCGATAATCTCGGTACCGGGACCAATGATGATGTCGACGCCGGATTGCGTGTCGGGATTGCCCGCCTTACCGATGGCGTGGATGAGGCCGTCGCGCAGCGCCACGTCCGCTTTGTATATTCCGGTATGATCAACGATGAGGGCATTGGTGATGACCGTGTCCACAGCGCCGCCCGCACGGCTGACTTGCGATTGCCCCATACCGTCGCGGATCACCTTACCACCGCCGAATTTTACCTCCTCGCCATAGGTCGTCAAATCCCGCTCCACCTCGATCACCAGATCGGTATCGGCAAGGCGGATGCGGTCGCCCGTGGTGGGGCCGTACATGGCGGCATATTGCGCGCGGGGGATCTGGACGGGCATCTTGGCGGCTCCTCTTTGGGGCAGGTCTTAGTAGGCGTGGAATTCACGCAGCATTCGCGTGCGCTCTTGAGTCAGCGTGCTGAGGCAGTTTGCGCGGATCATCGGCTGGATCGAGCCACCCTCGTAGGGGGCGGCATGCACACCACAGGCCGCATCGCGAAACGCCAGCCACGTGCGTTGTGCCTCCAACAGGGCGTCACCCTGCCCGATGGCATCGGCAAACTCCTTGGCCGAAATCCAGACTTCGTTCAACTCCACATCGGAGGCGTCATACGCTTTGAACGCACATTCCGTCATCAGCAATTGGGTCTGCGGGGAGAGGCACGCCTCATCCGTCTGGGCCTGCGCACCACCACCCAAAAGCGGCGCCAGCAGCAGCGCGCAACACATCACAAGCGGCCCCATGACAGCCCCGTTAAAGCCGAACACACGCCGTGCACCGCCAATGGGAATGAGGTTCACCTCGCGGCGCTGGCCCGGCTCAAACCGCACGGCAGTGCCCGCCGCAATATCAAGGCGCAGGCCATGTGCCGCCGCGCGGTCAAATTCGAGCGCGGGGTTCGTCTCGGCAAAATGATAATGGCTGCCGACCTGAATGGGGCGGTCGCCGCTGTTGGCTATAACCAATGTCACTGCCGTGGCGTCCGCATTGAGGGTCAGTGTACCATCTGCGGCCATGATTTCTCCGGGGATCATTGCGGCCTCCTATCTGATCGGGTTGTGAACGGTCACCAGCTTGGTACCATCGGGAAAGGTCGCCTCGACCTGTACATCGTGGATCATTTCGGGCACGCCTTCCATGCATTGATCGCGGGTGATCACATGGCCGCCTGCCTCCATCATATCCGCGACAGACCGGCCATCCCGCGCGCCTTCAACCACCGCATCGGTGATGAGGGCAATCGCTTCGGGGTGGTTGAGTTTCACGCCCCGTGCCAGCCGGTTACGCGCCACCTGCGCGGCCATTGAAATCAGTAGTTTGTCTTTTTCGCGGGGGGTCAGTTGCATCGGTCAAAGTCTCCAGACACCGGGAAGGGATTGGCCGGACAAAAGCTCCAGCACAGGGATCATAAAGCGGCGCAAGCTCAGGCTCTCTTTGGCCAGCGCACGCAGTACCAAAACGTCTTTATCACGCAGGCTCACACCGGCAGAGGTTGGCAAAAGCGTACGCAAGGGCGCGCATTTTGCAGCAGCATCCGGTGCCACATAAACCAGCGTTGCCACAACGCCGAAACCGCCACCAATCGCTGCGCGCGCCATCATATCGCGCGCATTGCCGATCAGTCGAATACCATCACGGTAAAGCGGCGCATTCTCGCGCGTCACCGTGATGCGGTCCTCCAAATACAAATCCTGCACTTGCTCGCCCATGGCAGCACGTCCAAACACCAGCGTTTCACACAGCAAAAGTTGCGCGTCCGCTGCAATGTCGATCTCGAGGCTGCGCTCCAACCGCGCGCGATCAAACAGGATCGTCTCCTGTGGCAACCAGTTGAGCCGCGCGCCCGCACCAACAGTGGCACGGTTCGCAACCCGACCCGTTGTGCCATCATGGGTGCGGTAAATCCGCTCTGCCGCTTGGGTGGTAATGCTCAGCTGCGTGCCCGCACTTGCGTTCACAGCGACCTCGATTGCATCGCCACCCGTCACCCCGCCGGAGGTATTGATCAGCACCGCCTCGGCATCGCTACGAAACACCTGCGGCAGGATGCATTTCATACATCCCGATTGACGCAACCGCGTCAAATGCGTACCGCCATCGCGCAGATGCACGGCCACGTCGACAGCACCGCGCGCGCGCTGTGGCACGGTGGCGGGTGCATCGGATGACATCAGGGTATCAGGGCGCAGCATGTTCATTTTGTGCAATCTGAGCATAGCGGCGGGTCGGTTGGTAGCACTTTCGCGCACCCTCGCAGCCCGATCGGGCGATGTGCCTAAATGACAGGCAGTTTACACATCCTGAACCACGTCAATATGCGGACGCGTGCCGCCCAGATCGGCAAAAGCCATCTGGCGGCACGAAAAGACAATCACCTGCTGGTTTGCCGCGACACGGTGCAATGCGGTGAACATGGCGCGTATCCGGCTGTCGTCCGAAAAGACCAGCGCATCATCAAGAATGACCGGCATCGGCTTACCCTGTTTGGCAAACAGGCGCGCAAAGGCAAGCCGTGTGAGGATCGCAATCTGCTCTTGGGTACCACCGCTGAGCATCTCAACCGGCTCTTGAGTGCCCGCGCGCGCAAGGCCTTGGGGCAGCATGGATGTGGGGTCAAAGCTGAGGGCGGCATCGGCATGCAAGAGTGCCAGCAACGGAGCAAGCTCTTGCTGTACCGGGCCGAAATAGGCGTCTTGCGCCGCACCACGCTTGGCACGCAAAGCCGCGACAAGCTGGGTCAGACCTGCGGCCTCATGGGCAAACCGCGCTGCCCGCTCAGTTGCCGCCGCCAGCAGGTCGGCCACTTCGGCACATTTCTCTTCCACCCCGTCTTCGGCACGCGCCCGGATCGTCGCACTGAGCGCTGCTGCACGGGTGCGCAAACGCTCCGCATCCTGGCGCGCGTTATCAGCGGCAGATTTTGCGCGAGACAGGTCCGCTTGGGCTGTGGCCATATCAGGTGCTGCCTGTTCAAGGTCAGTGGCTGCGCGCTGTGCGTCTTGTGCGCCAACTTGTGCTACCGATGCGGCGCGTGCAACCTCTGCTTTGCGCGCATCAAAGGTGTCCGCATCGCCATAACTGCGCGCCGCCGTATGCGCTGTTTTCTCTGCGCCCTCCAAACGATCCTGCGCCCGCAGCAGCGTGGTACGCGCAGCATCCTGCCTGTCACGGCGGTCTTCATGGATTGCACGGGCATCGTTCTCTGCTGTTTGTGCAAGCGCAATCTGTTCGGCCAAAGCCGCGGGATCGACCGCTTCATCTTGAAAATCATTTCGTGACGTACTCAGCGCTGACACAGCCGTCTGCGCACGTGCCAGCGCCTCTTGGACGGCACCAACACCCTCGGGCGCCAGTGTTTTCAGAACGGTCTCCAGCATCGTGATGTCCGCCACACCGCGCGCACGCCTTGCTGCTGCGTCGCGTGCGGCCTCCAGCGACGGCATACTCACGCGGGCCAATGCACCGTCGCGCGCGACCTTGGCCTGCACGATTGCATCATCCGATCCGGTCCCCTGCAAACCGGGATCGACGGTCATTCGGCCGATACCGGGGAGCGTGATGTCCTGCGCCTGCGTGATGCTGTGACTGCCAGCGTCCACCGGCTGGCCGGATATGCTGGCGCGCAGATCGCCGTCATATGCCAGCGTGATGCGCACCGTATTCTGCGCTGCCCGCGCTTCGGTTGTGTCCAGCTTTTGCTGCGCGGCCTCAATCTGCGCCAGTGCTGCGGGTGTCACGGAAAGTGCACAAAGCGCTGCGCGCGCTGCCTCCAACGCATCACGTTTTTCCACAATCTGCGCCAGTTGTGTTGTGAGTTGCGCAAGCTTCTCATCCGCATTGGTGCGCAATGCGCTTTGCTGCGATGCCTCCTTAAGAGATACAAGGCGGGCCAGTTCATCGCGGCGCGCCGCATGCTCTTGCGCCGCGTTCTGCGCGTGGCTGTCGGCCTCTGTGGCCTGCGCGCCGGCTTCCTCAACCGCGCCCGCTGCAATCTCCAGCGCCTTCTCCGCGATTTGTTGCGCATTCTGTGCGGCGATCAACGCATCAAGGGCTGCCTGCGCCTGATCCAGCTCGAGTTGGCGCAGGGCTGCCGTATTTTGCGCTTGGGTCAGGCGGTCAGCATGCGCCTGTGCCGCCTGAAACGCAGCCTGCGCTTGGGCCAGCGCATCTTCACGGGCGCGCACGGCCTGCGGCGCCTCAAGGCTGGCCAATTGCCGTGCCACCTCGCGCCGCGCGTCCAGCGCCTCGCCCAACTCCTGACAGGCACGCTCAAGCTCCGCGAGGCGCGCCGCATAGGTCTGCGCCTCCTGCTCTGCCTGTTTCCACGGGCCACCAGTCTTTGGCTGACCCGTGGCTGTGGCAAGTCGGCCAAGGCTTTCTACTGCGGCGGATATCACGCGGTCCATGCGTCGCCCGCCGGTAACCATGTCAATCTCGCCTGCAACGGAGGACAGCAAATTGCGCCGCGCACCCAGCAGACGCTCTTTTTCCGTTTTATCCGCGCCGGTGTTGCCTGCAGGTTCCAGCGCGCTGGTGCCTTGGCGCACCCACAGGAGTCCTGCAGGACCGTCAAGGCCACTTCCCATGAGCTGTGCGATCCACTGCTCCGCCTCGTCATCAAGCGCGATCACTTTATCCGTGGCATCCCGTACTAACGCCCGCTTTTGCGCCAGAAACGATTTCTCCAACGTGAAGATCCCCGCCTCCAACTCGATCTGCGCACTGATCCGCACCGGCCCACCCGAGCGTGGCTGCAGCGATTTTACTTCTCGGGTGGCCCCACTGTATTTGAGGAAAAACAGCGCATGCAGCGCGTCAAAGAAGGTGGATTTGCCAAACTCGTTGGCCTCGGACACCACGCTCACCCCGTCCCCGATGCCGCTGATCGTAGCAGTCTGGCCCGCAAACTTGCGCACATTCGATAAGGCAAGGCTGCGCAGCTTCACGTATCCTGCTCCGCTGCGAAAGAAAACAGTTGCGACAGCGCTGTCGCCGCAATGCGGCGATCCGCCAACGACAGGTCCATATTCTGTGCCTCATCCGCCAGCGCCTGTGCAGCCTGACGCAGCGCACCGCCCGAGGGGTCGATTGCATCAAGGTCGGTGGCATCATGCGCCAGTTGCAGCGCAGAAAGGTCCTCTGTCATGCCCAAAAAGTCGGGCGCAGCGCGGGTGAGTGCTGCGCTGAACGCCTGACGTTCCTGCACGCCAATCCGGCCCCGCGCGGTCACCGACAAAAGCGTATCACGGCGCAACGCCAGTCTGGGCAGTGCTGCCCGCAATACCTCTGCGCTGGCGTCCTGTGGGGTCAGGTCGAATATACTACTTTGCCAATGTATCTCGCCTGTCTTTACCGGCGTGACATCGGGCTCAGCCCCTGCGGTGGATATGTGCACGGCAAGTGCGGTACCCGCATGATCATGCTTGAAGCTGTCGGGCTCTGGCGTGCCGGAATACCATGTGTGTGCGCCAACCCTGATCTGGCCATGCCAGTCGCCCAAGGCGAGGTAGTCCAGACCGGCCTGCGCGGCGCGATCTGGGGCTATGACACCACTCGGACCGTCGGTAGCGTCCGCGCCCGCAAACTCACGTATCCCACCATGACCCAGCCCAATGCGCAGCGCGCCTTCAGGCGTAGATTGGGCCATATCAACGGTCAGGTCGCGGCCCGGATTGCGTGTGGTGCAAGGGGCAGGCAACAGATACGCGCAGCCCAAGGCCAGTGGCTCCGGCGTGAGGGCCAGCATGATATTGTCCGGCTTGTCCCGCGCAATAGTCTGCCACAGCTCACTCGCCGCAAGGCTGTCGTGATTGCCGGGCATCAGAACCCATGTGATGTCAGCGGCCTGCGCCATTGCGTTGAGCGCTTGTCGCGTGATTGTCGGCGCAGGCGTTTGTTGGTCAAATGTATCACCGGCCAACAGGACATGACCTGCCTCCTGCGCCCGTGCTGCATCCGCCAGCCGCGACAGCGCACCGTGGCGCGCCTGCCGCAGGCGTCCGCGCACGTCTTCGGGCTGGCGGCCAAACGGCTTGCCCAAATGCAGGTCGGAGGTGTGGATGAAGCGGAACATGATGCCTGTATGTGCATGAAGCCATCCGCAATCTCAAGACTATCTGTGACGCAACAAATGGATGCGGCGCTGTGCACTGATCATAACGGCGGATAGTGAGCAAGGATGGATCCACTATTTGAACGGTCGATTTACGAAAGGGCTGCTGGGATCGTAAATAAATTTACACAAGCATCACGATGCCCTGCCCTGCAATATTCCCTTCTCCCGCCGCACACCCTAAGCTTGACGGGAAAACCGGCGTTAGGTGCGCACCCCAACGACGCACCCCGCCCCTTGGAGGACAAATCATGTCACAGACTGCCAAAACCTATCCCCCCAGCGCCGAGATGGCGGCATCCGCCCACGTCGACGCAGCACGTTATGACGCGATGTATGCCGAGTCTCTGAGCGATCCCGACAGCTTTTGGCGCAAACAGGCCGAGCGTGTCGATTGGATGGTCCCGTTTACAAACGTGAGCGATGTGAATTTCACACTCGGCTCGGTCAAGATCAATTGGTACGCGGACGGCCAGCTCAACGTGGCAGCCAACTGCATCGACCGCCACCTTGCGACACGCGGCGACCAGACTGCAATCATCTGGGAACCCGACAGCCCTGATGAGGGCGCGCAACACATCACATACAAAGACCTGCACGCCGGCACCTGCAAAATGGCCAATATCCTCAAAGACCAGGGCGTGGAGCGCGGCGACCGCGTGATAATTTATATGCCGATGATCCCCGAGGCGGCTTATGCCATGCTCGCCTGCGCACGGATCGGGGCGATCCATTCGATCGTGTTTGCAGGCTTTTCACCGGATGCCCTGTCGGCGCGGGTGAATGGTTGTGACGCGAAGGTTGTAATCACCGCCGATTTCGCCCCGCGCGGCGGCAAAGCAACCCCGCTCAAGGCAAATGCCGATCAGGCGCTGCTGCATTGCAAAGACACGGTGAAATGTCTGGTGGTCAAGCGTACCGGTGGACAGACAACATGGGTGGAAGGCCGCGACCTCGACTATAACGCACTGGCCAAAGATGCCGCAGACACCTGTGAGCCGGAAGCGATGAATGCTGAAGATCCGCTGTTCATCCTCTATACCTCAGGCTCGACCGGACAACCCAAAGGTGTGGTGCACACAACGGGCGGCTATCTGGTCTATGCCGCGATGACGCATGAGATCACGTTCGACTATAAAGAAGGCGATATCTTCTGGTGTACCGCAGATGTCGGGTGGGTCACGGGCCACAGCTATATCGTGTATGGTCCGCTGGCCAACGGGGCGACCACGGTGATGTTCGAAGGCGTGCCAACCTATCCCGATGCAAGCCGGTTCTGGCAGATCTGCGAAAAGCACAAGGTGAACCAGTTCTACACCGCCCCCACCGCTATCCGTGCGTTGATGGGTCAGGGCGATGATTTCGTCACCGGTGCGGACCTCAGCAGCCTGCGCATCCTCGGCACCGTCGGTGAGCCAATCAACCCTGAAGCGTGGAACTGGTACAACGAGGTGATTGGCGGCGGGCGATGTCCCATCGTCGATACATGGTGGCAGACAGAAACCGGTGGCCACCTGATGACCCCTCTCCCCGGTGCCCACGCGATGAAGCCCGGCTCGGCGATGAAACCCTACTTTGGCGTTAAACCCGTCGTGCTTGAACCGACCACGGCAGAAGAGCTGCAAGGAAATCCAGTGGAGGGTGTGCTGTGCATCGCGACCAGTTGGCCCGGTCAGATGCGTACCGTCTGGGGCGATCATGAGCGGTTTGAGAAAACCTATTTCTCCGACTACCCCGGCTATTACTTTACCGGTGACGGCTGCAAACGCGACGCAGATGGCGATTATTGGATCACGGGCCGTGTGGATGACGTGATCAACGTATCGGGCCACCGCATGGGCACGGCGGAGGTTGAATCCGCCCTTGTCGCACACCCGAAGGTCGCTGAAGCCGCAGTTGTCGGCTACCCGCACAATATCAAGGGCCAAGGCATCTATTGCTACGTCACCCTGATGGGCAACGAAGAACCGAGCGAGGAGCTGCGCGCCGAGTTGCGCAAGTGGGTCCGCACGGAGATCGGGCCGATTGCCTCACCGGACCTCATCCAATGGGCACCGGGCCTGCCCAAAACACGCTCCGGCAAAATCATGCGCCGCATCCTGCGCAAGATTGCGGAGAATGATCATACCACTTTGGGCGATACATCGACGCTTGCCGATCCGTCGGTGGTCGATGACCTGATCCAAAACCGCATGAATAAATAGACCTGCGAGGGCCATGACATCTATGGCGTCTTCCTTTGGGGAGGCGCCTTTTTCTTGCCCGCCATCTCTCTACTTAGCTTTTGCACCCTGACGCGTTCGAATTATTCTTGCCACGACACCGCCTGCCTTGCTCTAATACTGCGCGAAAGGTCGGTTTGATGCACAGCAAGGATCACGCATATTCGCGGGCGGAAATGGAAAAAATTGCCCGCACCGCAAAGCGCAGCATCAGGTCTGAATGCACGCTGATCCTGACGGCGGGTTTTGCGCTTGTAATGGTACTCACCTTTGCGCTGGCGCACCGCACGTTTCTGCCTTTCGCACTCCTCACCGGATTGCCGCCCCTGCTGGCATGGGTGATCGTATCGCTTGGCGTGACGGTGTTCTGGGCTTGGCTGCACTTTATCTGGTTCCAGCCCGCTATCGTAAAATCACGCGCTTTGGGGGCAGCACTTCAAGACGCCTATGAAGAGGCGCGACGACGCGAGAATATGGAAAAATACCGTAAGATGCGGCGCGATCACTAAGGGGTGAAGCGCGGGGCTTTCCTTTGGCGCACACGCGCTATCTGACGAAATGATCGTTAACTTGCAGCCCTGCGCGCACTGGACAATGCTCTGTGCCCGTGGCACCGCTCACCTCATGGAGAATAACATGCAACGATTTGTGCCAGACCCCGCGCGCACCACCGATTTGCGCCACGCGCTGGGACAGTTTGGCACCGGTGTGGCCCTGATCACGGCGCAAACGCCAATGGGCCCCTTGGGCATGACCGCCAATTCGTTTTCCTCGGTCTCGCTTGATCCGCCGTTGGTGCTGTGGTCGGCGGCGCGCAGCTCCAAACGTCATGACGGTTTTGCGCAAAGCGCGACCTTCTGCATCCATGTACTGAGCGCTGACCAGATCGACCTTGCCACGCATTTTGCCAAACAGGGCGATGATTTCACGCCCTACCCGTTCGACGAAGGCCCCAACGGGGCGCCAACGCTACATGGCTGCCTTGCGACATTTCATTGCGATACTTACGCGGTGCACAAAGCGGGAGATCATTCGATCATTCTGGGCCAGATTACCGCCGCAGCCACCCAACCCGACGAGCGGGATGGGCTGCTGTTCAAGCGCGGTCAATTTGGCCGGTTCGCCCCCGGTCAGTAATCACGCTCAAAGAAAATACCAAGCGATGATGCCCCGTCGGAGCCAAGGGTTGCCCGACCGGTCAAACTGTCGGTGATGTCGATGTTCAGCGACACCTCGCCCGTACCGTCCGAGGCAGCTGTAACATCGGTATAGACATTCTCGCTCAGGTATCTGCCAACACGCACGGCCGTTTCGCCGCCATCCGTTGTGGTTACGTCCAGATCATCAAGGCCGAACTGGTCGCGCAGGTTACTTACCACACCACTGCCACCGCGCCCTGAAAGGGTCGCGACCGCATTGGCCAGTTGCAGCGCCTGAAACGCCGAAATCTCCGAGATGTTACGCCCGAACAACAGCTGGGCCAGCACCTCGTCTTGCGGCCCCGCGGGATCACTCTCGAAGATGACTTCGGGCGCATCTGCGGGGCCTTCAACGATGATACTTGCCGTGCCATTACCGGTCGATGTGGTCGTTACAAAGCGGATGAACGGCACGAAACTGCCTTGAAACTGGGCTGACCCTTCAACCAGATCAAAGCGTTTACCGAGGATATCAAGGCGACCGCGCGCAAGCTCGAACCGGCCAATTGAGACGATGTTATTGGTATCTCCCGTCAGACTCAGACTTCCGCCCAGTTCCGCGTCAAGGCCACGACCACGCACAAAAATGCGCCCCGGTGCATTGATGTTGATGTTCAGACCAATGCCTGGCCCCGCACTTCCGTTCTCTGCTGGGTCAGCTGCAGCACCGTCTTCCAACAAGCCGGCCCGTTCGCGCGTAGTGCGGTTATCGGCGGGCGCGCCCACGTGATCAATCGGTGGAATATCCCCGATGCTGGTCAGGCCCGTCGCGGGGACTTTTACATTGGTCTCCCCCACCAGCAGATCACCGCTGATCCGCGCGCCACCTGCAAGCGGTCCGGCCAACCGCAGCGCGCCGTTGATCGACGTGCGGTACAGGCGCGGATCTTCTAGCACAACATTGTTGAGGCGGATATCGAGGTCCGTCGGCAGCGGTCCAGCAAGCCCGATCCCGCCATTCACCGCAAGCTGCCCACCGCCTGTTGCATTGGCTGTGACGTTCAATGTCGCACGGCTGTTGGCGAGGCCGATGTTGGCGTTGATGGCCTCAAGCCCAAGCCGCAAGTTAGGGGCCGTGAACCGCGCATCAGTGGTTTGCACCGTGCCGGTGACAGAACTTAGTGCGGCAGGCCCGTCTACCGCGAGGTCAAAACGCGCCTGCCCTTGCAGGACTCGCGGCGCGATAAAGGGCGCTGACAGGCCCAGTGGCGCACTGCCCGTGATGCGCATATCAAGTTGGCCACCGTTTTCCACTACACCGGTGATCTGCGCCTGCGTGCCAGAAGGACCCGTGGCGTTGGTATCCAGTTGCCAACCGCGCGGCGTTTGCGAGGCGTTGCCGCGCAGATTGAGCGGCCCGTTCAGATCGGGCACGAGTGCGGCAAGGTTTGGCATCGCAAGCGTGAAATCAAGATCGGCATCCGGACCGGTGGCCAATCCCTCAACGGTTGCACTGCTGCGGTAAGGTCCGTTGGCCGAAGCTTGGACCACGATGCCACGCTGGGTCTGGCGCACAAACCCGTTCGTCGAAAACGGCCCGTCAACACCGGGCACAAGGGGGGCGACGTTTGGCAAAGCGACGTTGAAATCAAGCTTCATATTCGGACCGGTTGCAAGGCCTTCGACCTGCGCGCGGGCGCTGTAGGGGCCTGTCGCGTTTGTCCGGACCGCGATGCCATCCGGCGTCTGGCGCAAGTTGCCTGTGGCGGCCAAACGTCCGTTGATACCCGGTGCAATCCGCGCGACCTCAGGCACCAACAGATCGAAATCAAGCGACATATCAGGTCCGGTCGCCAACCCCTCAAGCTGCACGCGCGCGCCGTAAGGACCGGTTGCCGTCGTATCAATGACAAATCCCGCATCTGTCTGGCGTAATTGTCCCGTTGCACGCACCGGACCATCTACTTGCGGCGCCAGCACGGACACGTCCGGAACAGCGACATCAAAATTCACATTGAGCGCAGGCGCGACCAATCCATTGATCTCAGCCGTCGCATTATAGGGGCCGGATGCGTCAGTCTGCAAAAGCCACCCTTGGGGGGTCTGGCGCAAAGTCCCGTCCGCGTTCAATGCGCCCGGCACGACCTCGGCAAACTGCGACAGATCAGGCACACGCGCGCTGAACTCAAGTGCAGCCTGCGGGCCGGTTGCGACGCCGTTCACTCGTATCGCCGCCTCATAAGGGCCATCTGCATCCACGTCGACGCGCCAGCCTTGCTCTCCGCGCTGTGTCGCATTCGCCTTGAGCGTCACTGGCCCCCCGTATTGGGGCAAAACTGTCGCGATATCACGCAGCACGATGTTGGCATCCACCCGCCCTGCATCGGCAAAAAGTTCCGCCGCGCCGGTAAAGCGCAAGGCGGGGTTCATCAGCTCAAGATCGCGCAGAAAGGTACCGTTTGCATTGCGGATGGCCAAAGCCGTCAGCTCGGTACGGCCAGAAAGCAGCGCGTCCACCTGCTCGATCCCCGTGATGATATCATCCGCGGTGCCGCTCAATTCCAGATCAAACGCACCGCTGAGCGGGGTGACAGTCCCTTCCAACATTACGGCGGTTTTACCATCTAACTCACGTCCCGCGAGTGCGGAAAAACGACTCAGATCATCAGCTTCCAACCGTGCGTCAAGCTGGGTCACGAGGCCTGTGCCCACACCGCTCAGCGCGGCATTGCCGGTGAGGTTATAATCCGTGCCCTGAACCGTAAGGTCCGACAGGCGCAGCGGTTCATCCGTGCCAAAAGCGATCTGTGTGCTGCCTTCAATCTCGGAACCAAGCGCCTGTGCCAGCGCCGCATCGGCAAGTGCCACGCCAAGTGTCTCGAACTGGATCGCGCCGCGCAATTGACCGACGTTTCCTTGTGCGCCGGTCAGCGTACCGGTGGAACGCAGGGTCGTTTGTGTGATTTCCGCCGCGTCCGTGACCAGATTACTAATGTTGAACGTTGCCTCGTAGGCGTCGCCGCTCTCCACGTCATATGCCACGTCCAGCACGATGCCACCGACCGTCGCACCACCCGCACCGGGCAGCAACACAGGCTCGCCATCCGCACGGGCCACGGTGCCTTCGACGTCAATAAATGCGGGCCATTTATCCTCGGACAGACGCACCTGTCCGGACAATTGCACAGCTGCCGCATCAAGCGCGAAGCGGTCAACGGCAATCGCACCACTTGCTGCGATCAGCGCATCGGCCTGCAAGCTCACGTTGGGTCCGAAAAAGCCGCGGTATTCTGGCAGAATAACGGCTGTGACGTCCCCGCCGATGTCCGCGACGATCCGTCTGTCGGGATTACGGTCGCTGCCTTGTGTGGTCAACGTCACCTGCCCCGCAAGCCGCTCCTCATCGTCGGTGTCAATCTTGAGGTCGGTCACCAGATCATTCAGCGGACCTTTGGATGCGATAGTTAATGTCACGGAGGGCTTGTCCGGAATATCCAGCAGATTTGCGGCGATTCCGTCTGCTTGCTCTCTGAGGGACAACAGCAGATCGAGAACATCATCACCGCGATCAAGCGTCGCGGTCAGGTCAAAATCCCCCAGCTTGCCATCCGTGCGTCGCGCCTCGAACGCCATATCAAGACCGTCACCGTTGAGCACGGCACGTGCGCTCATTTCCAATTGCACAGGCTGGCCCACCACAGGCTCCCCAAGGGTGACCTGTGCAATATTCACCGCGTTAATCTCAATGGACACTGGCAAATCGGGCAATTGCGGGAAGGCAAACGGTTCTGCTTGCGCGTCTGGCAGTGCGTCTTCCTCACCCTTCGGCAGGCGTGGAATGTCGATGCGTGCGGCGCTAAGTTGCTCAACTTCCAGCCGTCCGCGCAACAGCGCAGACCGGCTCCAGTCCAGAACCACATCCTCCAACGTGAGCCAGATACCGTCCTCATCCGAAATCGTCATCCGCTCGAATGACGCGGCAGAGCTAAGCGCACCGGTGAAACCTGTGATATTTACATCGCGACCTGCCCCGCTGAGCAAGTCCTGAATTTTGCGGGTTAAAAACCCTTTGTCTTCTTCTTCCTGAGCGGTGGCGGGAAGGGCAATAAGCAGAGCAAGCGCCATGAGCGCAAAACGGATCATACGCATTAGAAGGACTGCCCTATGCCAATGTAGATTTGGAAATTTTCGTCCGATTCAGGACCGGAGGTGGGCACCGCCACATCAAACCTGATGGGACCAATGCCAGTGTTATAGCGCAGCCCGACGCCTGCACCCGAATGCCAGACTCCCGTGCCGTCAAAGATTTCTTCCGCCCCGATATAGCCCACGTCGACAAAGCCGACGACGCCGATCGTGTCGGTGACGCCCACGCGCACCTCGCTCGAGAGGCCCACAAAACTCCGCCCGCCCGCGATCTGATTGCCAACAGGCACGCCCAGCGCCTGAAACTCCTGACCGCGCACACTGTCACCGCCGCCTGAAAAGAACAGGAAGTCCGCAGGGGCCACATCAAGATCAGGACCGAAGACCGATCCAAACTGCCCGCGCAGTGCCAGCGTTACAGGGCGCGCAGAGCCAAAGGTTTTAAAACCACGTGCATCAACAAAGGTGCGCACACCGTTGTCCGCACCGGAAATCGCCAAAAACGGCGTGACTTCGGCGCGCAGGAAATAACCATTTTTGGCATTGAGTGGCTCATCGCGGTAGTCGAACTCCGCACTCAACGGCAGGGTCAGCAGGGTAAAGCGGTTCTCGCCAAACACATCACGCGTCTCTGCTGTGCGAAACCCGAGGCCAAGTGAATATGTTCGCTCCGGCGAGGCGATCCGTGAAATGCCCGCTTCAAGGTCCAGTTGGCGCGAGAAAAATGCAACTTCATCAAGCTGTGCAATCTCTGCCAGCGCATAGAAATCAGTATCTTCGTTGAAGGTCGCGGGCCGCTCGAACCGCACACCAAGCCGGAAGTCCGTACCGCCGGTGTCACCGCCAATGCCGCTGATCTCCGCATCAAAACGCAAACGCTCGGCACCCCCGCGAAAGTTGCGGTGCAGCCAGAAAGCACTGACGTTGAGCCCCTCAAGCGTCGAGACTTCTGCACCAAAACCCAAGCGCCGCTTGGGCGCATCGACGATCTGCGCAGTGATCGGCAAAGTACCATCCGGCCCGATTTCCTCGGCCTCGGTCAGGGCAACCGCGCTAAACGCACCGGTACGGCGCAACCTCGCGGTGGCAAGGCGGATTTCTTCAGGCGAGAATACTTCGCCCTCAGGAAGGCCTGCGATCTTTTTGATGCGCCGCTCCCGCACAGCGCTTTCACCGCTCACGATCAAGGGACCAAAGCGTAGCCTTGGGCCAGGCTCGAGCGCCAGTTCGGCATTGATGATACGGTCGGCGTGGACGGCTGTCAGGTCCTGCTCGCTCAGCTGCGCTTTTGCGTGACCTTGCGCGCGCCAGCCATCTATCCCTGCCGATGCAGTGTTTGTGAGCACACTCAAGCGCGCTGTCTCGCCCGATTTGAACCCCTCGGGCAGCACCGTTCCGGGTGCCACGGGTGCAATGCGCGCACGGCCAAACTGAAACTTCGGACCCGGATCGACGGAAATCCGGATTTGCGAGATGGTATTGGGGGGTTGAACGGGCGGAATGTCGGCGGCTTCACGCCCATCCACCTTGATCGTCAGTGCGCCGCTAAAATAACCATTGTCGTACAGCACAGCGATGAGGCGTTTATAATCCGCCTGAGCCGCGGCCAGTATCTCTGCATTGGTGGGCGGATTCTCAATGAGCGCCGCCTGTTCGATGAGCAGTGATCCACCGCGCAGGGTCGCTTCAAGATCCTCATCAGCGACACCATCCAGCGTGACATCAGCCGCGTATCCGGCTGCTGCTGCCATCCACAATGCGACCGCACCCATACCTGCACGTCGCATGCGTCCAAAAACCATTGGTTTCACGCTCATATCCTCAACTCGTGATGCCGCGTTCCGGTCCGCTTTGGCGCGCACTCTTGAACCAGCATCTTTAACACACACTTTTACACTACTTAACGCGCATCTGGCCCGATGCGCAAACCTCTTAAGCCGAGGCACACCATTTCTTGACCCTAGTGAATGTAGCGCGGCAGTACCGTTTGACATCATATTTTGTGAAACTCGGTGATCCGCGCCAGTCATGTGAAACGTGCAAACTTCCACGAAGTTCCCAAATACCGCAAAAAGTGCAAGCGCTTAACCATGTGCGAACTGCCCTCCCACATACCAAAAAATTTACAATGCAAACGATATTTTCCACATGGCCGCTGTGCTCCTCCCCTTCACTCCCTCTTGCATCGCACGCAACGGCAAGCCATGGAGTATCCCGTGCAAAACAACATTGATCAAACTGCGGATTTACGATTTGGCCTTGGCTGGTCCGATTTCTTTCAGGCTCAGGTAGCCGACGACGAGATTGATTGCCTGCCCATGCGCATCGCGACCGTTCACCGCGCGCGGATGACGGCTGAGGATGGCTCCGGCGCAGTCCGGCTTCGCCTGCCTGCAAAGATCAACACCTCCGAGTTTGCGGTGGGCGATTGGGTTCTTGTCGCGCCGCAGGACAATCAGCTGCTCCGCAGGCTCGACCGGCGCACCATCCTGCAACGCCAAACGGCGGGACCACGCGACGCACAGTTGATCGCGGCCAATCTCGACACGCTGCTTATCGTGACCTCTTGCAATGACGACTTTAACCCTGCGCGGCTTGAGCGGTACCTCGCGCTCGCCAATGAGGCGAGGATCAATCCGGTGGTCGTTCTGACAAAGGCGGATCAGGTCGCGGATGCAGCACCTTTTCTGGCAACCGCCTGCGCGTTGCAGCGCGACCTGCCTGTCCTGTCGCTCAACGCGAAATCGGCTGATGCGGCAACCGTGTTGGAGCCGTGGTGCGGAATTGGCCAGACTGTCGCCCTTGTCGGCTCATCCGGGGTCGGAAAATCGACGCTTTTGAACACCCTTGCGGATAAGCAAGGCGATGCGGCCCAAGAGACCGGCGGCATTCGGGAAGCTGATGCAAAAGGTCGACACACGACGACGTCACGCTCGCTCCACGCGATTGATGCGGGTGGCTGGATCATCGACACCCCGGGCATGCGCACCCTCCATGTGGGCGACGTGGCTGAGGGTCTGGATGTTGTGTTTGCCGAAATAACCGAGCTTGCCCCCGCCTGCCGGTTTCGCGATTGCACCCATATGCACGAGCCGGGCTGCGCCGTGCAGGCAGCCGTAAAATCAGGCACCCTCGATACTCAGCGCCTTGAGCGGTGGCGCAAGCTGAGCGATGAGAATGTGGAAAATACCCAAATATCTACAGGCGCGCGCGGCAACAAAAAGCCACCCCATTCGTCCAAGCGTCGTTAAAACAGCGCGGCCCAAACCCCTGCAAACATGAAGATGCCACCGAAGTTTACCCAACTATGCCAGATCGCATAGCGATAAGGCATCGACCGGCGCACGTAAAACAGCGTGCCGATCACATAGCATGCCGCCCCGCCAAGGATGCACCACAAGGTCAGTACCGGTACATCGCGCATATCGGGCAACGCACAAAGCCCCAGCGCGCCGAGCCCGAGGTAGGAGGCCGTCGACCAACGCGTTTGCACCTTCTCGTTTGTGACCTTGCGCCAGATCGCAACCACCGTCAGCCCCCAGCACACAACAAGCAGGGTCAGCGTCCATGTCGTACCTGCAAGCACGAAGAACGGTGTGAACGTGCCCGTAATGCTTGGATAAATCGCCGCATGATCAATCCGTCGCAACAGGACACGGCGCCTGTGCCAGCTTGAAAAATGATAGGCGATCGAGGCCAGGTTGGAGATCAACGCACAAGCGACATAGATGATGACCGCCAGCACAACTGGCGCAGACTGCGCATTGAAGGACGCAAAGACCAGCACGAACCCTGCCCCTAGGATTAACGCCAACCCAGAGAGATGAACAAAAAAATCCGCGCGGCGGTACATCGGGCTGACGCTGGGATAATTTACATCGGTCATGGGGGGCTTTCGCTCAAACGGGTTGAGGTGCCGTAAAACCGTGCGGGGCCAAAGTCTACTCTTCCGAAGCGTCAAGCGGCCAAACTGCGGCTCGTTGTTCAGGGTTTTTATAATGTTCGGAGAGAATTGGTGCGGTCGGAGAGACTCGAACTCTCACGGGTGTTACCCCACAGCGACCTCAACGCTGCGCGTCTACCATTCCGCCACGACCGCACGCCATGGATGGTGAGGCTGCAATAGCGCGGGTTGCCGCGTATCTCAAGAGGCTAAATGCAACATTCCTGCAGGATTGGAAAAACACCGCTCACAGCTGGCTGCCCGGGCCTTCGCCATGCTGTTCTCCTGCGAGAGCCAGACCACCTGTCCCTTGTAAAATGAACGCAAACGCCGCATTTATTCGTTAAACGCCAGTCTGCAGGAGCATTCATGCCCGATACATCCCAAACCCATGCCGAAACCACACCACCTGTTCAGATCGACATCATCTCTGACGTGATGTGTCCGTGGTGCATTGTCGGTTTCCGGCAATTGGAGCAGGCACTTGGCGCGGCGGGCATCGGTGCGCACATCCGGTGGCACCCTTTCGAGCTCAACCCTGCAATGCCGCCCGAGGGTCAGAACCTGCGTGAGCATATCATGGAAAAATACGGCTCTACCGAGGAGCAAAGCGCGCAAAGTCGGGCACAGTTCAAGACGCTGGGCGACGAATTAGGGATTAATTTCCAATTCACCGACGACAGCCGGATCGTCAACACGTTTGCGGCACACCAATTGCTAGATTGGGCCTTGGAGCAAGGGCTTCAACACCCGCTGAAAATGGCACTGTTCGCGGTGCATTTTGGCGATGGTCGTGATGTTTCGGATATTGAGGTGCTGGTAGATGTCGCCACGGGTGTAGGGCTGGACGCTGACGGTGCCCGCGATGTTCTGACCAATGGTCAATATGCCGAGCAGACCCGCACGCGACAGCGTTTCTGGACCGAGCGTGGTATTTCCGGCGTGCCCTCTATGGTTTTCGAGGGAAAATATTTACTCACCGGCGCGCAGGGGGCCGCAACTTATGGGCAGATGCTAGAAAAAGTTATGGCCGAGCGCGTTGATGCGTGATGGCTGCACAAATTGCGGCGCGCCAAGGTTAGAGCGCGTTGGATGATTGAATTGATCACCTCCCCCGGTCTGACTGAATTTCGTGCGGCGGAAGCTTGGATGGAAGCGCGTGTCGAAGCGATCATCACGGGATCAGCGGCCGAGTGTATTTGGCTCGTGGAGCATCCGCCGCTCTATACTGCGGGGACATCTTCCAAATCTGCTGACCTAACCGATCCTGATCGTTTTGACGTTTTTCCCACCAAACGCGGTGGGCAATATACCTATCACGGACCAGGCCAGCGGGTGGTTTATGTGATGCTGAATGTCGGTACGCGGGGCCGTGATGTGCGCCGCTTTGTTCAGGACTTGGAGGCCTGGGTCATCGCAACGCTTGAGCAATTCAATGTGACCGGTGAAATTCGTGAAGGGCGTGTCGGCGTCTGGGTCGCCCGACCGGATGCACCAGCGGTGGCGTCTGGGCAAGTTGCCGAAGACAAAATCGCCGCTATTGGTATCAGGCTGCGCAAATGGGTCAGCTTTCATGGCATTTCAGTAAATGTAGAGCCCGATCTGGCGCATTTTGATGGTATCGTCCCCTGCGGCATTTCCGATCATGGTGTGACCAGTCTGGTTGATTTGGGCCTTCCGGTGACGATGGATGATGTTGACACAGCACTTTTGAAAAGCTTTTCGCAGGTCTTTGGTGAGACGCCGCAAACGATCGCTGCGGAGGATACTTAGGCAGCCGATCTCGCCGCCTTTGCAGTGCGCTGGAAATCCTCGATAAGCTGAAGCAGAACCTCGATACGGAGCGGTTTGTCACAAAAGCTGTGCACATTGGGATCAGCATCCGCACGCGCATGATCTGCATGCAGCAACGAGGTCGAGAGCATCACAATGATCAGTTGTGCGTCGGCATCTATGTCAAGCTTGGCATAGTGTTCGAGAAATTCAAACCCGCCCATTCCCGGCATGTTGATATCGAGAAATATCAACTCGGGCAGCGGTCTATTTGCCGCAATATCCGCTTCGAGCATATCCAGAGCCTCGCGCCCATCGGTGGCCACATCAATGTGCTCTGCATGATTTGAACGCTCGATCACGCGGCGATGCATCATGTTGGTAACTGTGTCGTCATCGACAAGCAAAATACGCTTTAAAGGTGTCATGCTATTTGCCCTTTTTCCGGTACTACAACTGTGAATTTCGCGCCTTCACCGCGCGTGCCTGCCAACTCCAACGCGCCACCACGCCTTATTAGCATGCGCTGTGCACAATAGAGCGATATACCGCTTCCGGCAGGTTCTTTATGCGCACGCTGGAACAGCCCGAAAACTTTCTCTTTATCACGCTCCGGATCAAGGCCGGTGCCGTTGTCAGTGACACTCAACGCGATCTTGTTATCACTCGCTTTCGCGTGAATTGCGATCTCCAGTGGGCGACCACGGGCGGCATATTTGACCGCATTATCCAGCAGGGTCGCCAGGATGCTCGACAACTCGAACCGCGCAAACTCCAATGTCATGTCTTCGTCGATATCGACCGTGACGTTAATTTCATCGCAATCCAGAGGCTGCATGTTTTCCGCGACCACCTCATGTACAAAGTCGTGCAAGACAAGCGGCTCCGGCGGTAGCCCACTCCCCAGCCTGATTTGCGCGACCATCACCAACCCCTTGATCTTGGCACCCAGTTGAGCGGCGCATTCATTGACCCAATTCACCTGCTCTTCTTGTTCCGGCGACAGGGTGTGAGCGGCCTCCTTGAGCATCAGCCCCAAACGGTTGAGGTTATTCACCGGCACCTTGAGGTCATGGGTCGCCACATAGGTCAGTTGCTCCAACTCGTTGAGCGCGTCCTGCATCTCCAAAGTGCGGCTGAGAATACGGGCCTCCAACTCGCTGTTGAGCGCGTCGAGTTCGCGGGTGCGCGCGGCGACTTTGCTTTCCAGCTGTGCATTGAGATCAAACAACGCCAGTTCCGCTTGTTTTTCGGCAGTGACGTCGCTGGCACAGCCAATATGGCGCAATACGCTTCCGTCGGAGGTACGCTCGAACACGGTATCCACCGAGCGCAACCAACGCTCCGCCCCGTCCTTGGTGATCACACGGTATTCCAGTGTCGCGGAATCGTCTTTCTCGAGCATCGCGATTCGCTCCATATGCGCGCCCAAAATGGCGTGATCGTCAGGATGGATCACGTGCATGAGCATCTGCGCGCCAAGGCGGCTGATCTCCTCGCTGCAGTAGCCCAGATGCGCGCCAACTGAGCGGTTGGTGTAATCGTTCGCAAACGTCAGATGGTTGAAGACATAAATAAAGCCCGGCATCAGGCTCACGACACGGTCAATCGACAGTCCCTCCTGCTCAGGCATGCGCGGCACTACCTGCGGATCGGGCGAAATGGGTGATAGCGCGTGGTTTGTCACGGTAAAGCTTCCTGAAATTGCCGGAATACCGCTACTATTGCCAAAGAGTTTTACCGACTTGTTAATTTTCGAGGCCCGAACCATCCGGATTTAGCTCAAATATGCAGGACTAGAGGCATGTCGCGGAACCTGCGGGCAGATACGGGGATTTGAAGGTCAGGGCCTTGAAAATACTTCCCCCTGCGACCATCGCGCCCATTGCTCTAAGGCGCCGTTGCTTTTAGAACAGGGCCAAGTCCGCAGTGCGTTTTGCCAACAGGCGCATCTGCTTTTAAATTCCAAGCCAAGGAGGCACGCATGGCAGACGCAGCCATCAACGGGCATGACCATGAAGACGAGCGCGGGTTTTTCACGCGCTGGTTCATGTCCACCAATCACAAAGACATCGGTATTCTGTATCTGATCGTCTCAGCATTTGTCGGGTTCATTTCGGTAGCATTCACGATTTATATGCGCCTCGAACTGATGAACCCCGGCGTTCAATACATGTGTATGGAAGGCGCGCGATTTATCGCCGATTCGTCCACAGTTTGTACGCCTAACGGGCACCTTTGGAATGTTCTGATCACCGGTCACGGCATTCTTATGATGTTCTTCGTTGTTATTCCGGCCCTGTTCGGCGGTTTCGGCAACTACTTTATGCCACTTCAGATCGGCGCGCCTGATATGGCGTTCCCGCGCATGAATAACCTGTCGTTCTGGCTGTATGTGGCCGGTACGTCGCTGGCGGTCTGCTCGGTTCTGTTGCCAGGTGGTAACGGACAGGCAGGCTCTGGCGTTGGCTGGGTGCTCTACCCACCGCTAAGCGTCAAAGAAGGCGGCATGTCGATGGATTTCGCGATTTTCGCGGTTCACGTCTCGGGTGCATCATCGATCCTTGGTGCGATCAACATGATCACGACTTTCCTGAACATGCGCGCCCCCGGCATGACATTGTTCAAAGTGCCGCTGTTCTCATGGTCGATCTTCGTGACATCATGGCTCATCCTGCTCGCCCTGCCCGTTCTGGCCGGTGCAATCACGATGCTATTGATGGACCGCAACTTCGGGTTCGCCTTCTTTGATCCTGCGGGCGGTGGTGATCCGGTTCTGTACCAGCACATCTTGTGGTTCTTCGGACACCCCGAAGTGTACATCATCATTTTGCCGGGCTTTGGTATCATCTCCCACGTAATCGCAACCTTCGCGCGCAAGCCTATCTTCGGCTATCTGCCGATGGTCTGGGCAATCATTGCGATCGGTGCACTCGGGTTCGTCGTATGGGCGCATCACATGTACACCGTCGGGATGAGCCTTAACCAACAGGCATACTTTATGTTGGCCACGATGGTGATTGCGGTTCCAACAGGCGTCAAAGTCTTCTCGTGGATCGCCACCATGTGGGGCGGCTCGGTCGAGTTCAAAACACCGATGCTCTGGGCGTTCGGCTTCCTGTTCCTGTTCACCGTTGGTGGCGTCACAGGGATCGTGTTGTCGCAGGCTGCTGTGGACCGCTACTACCATGACACCTACTATGTTGTGGCGCACTTCCACTATGTGATGAGCCTTGGTGCCGTGTTCACTATCTTTGCAGGTATCTACTTCTACCTGCCCAAGATGACTGGACGCATGTACCCTGAGTGGGCCGGCAAATTGCACTTCTGGACAATGTTCATCGGTGCGAACCTGACCTTCTTCCCACAGCACTTCCTGGGTCGTCAGGGCATGCCACGTCGCTACATCGACTATCCGGATGCCTTTGCCTACTGGAACTGGTGGTCAAGCATGGGTGCGTTCCTGTCCTTTGGTTCCTTCATCTTCTTCTTCGGTGTGATGGCATGGACACTGACACGCGGTGCGCGCGTCACGGCCAACAACCCGTGGAACGAGTATGCGGATACGCTGGAATGGACCCTGCCCTCCCCGCCGCCCGAGCACACGTTCGAGCAGCTTCCGGTGCAGTCCGACTGGGACAAATCCCATCGCTATCCTGATACGTTCGACGAATGGGCAGGAAACGACCACCCAAGAGACGCGGCGTATAACAAAGACTGACACTGACGATCGTTAAAACTTCAAAAGGCTCCAACGGCGGTTGGGGCCTTTTTTATTGGAATAAGTGCCAGTGGTAAGGAATTGCTGCCCGTCCTATCCTCAGATCCACGCGCCTAGCTCAGGACCCACCAAACGACCCGAATGATCTGCGCGCGGATCATTTTTCCAGTTTGTCGCATTGATCCCGATTGCCACTGCGTTAAAAGTCATATCATGCCGTATGAATGGACATCTCAACCGCACGCCACCCCGCAGACCATGCGGCTGTGGCCGCATAACTCGCTGCCTGCCAAAGGCATGGCGGCGTTTGTGCTGAGTACGTTCACCCTGATCTCGATCCCTGCCCTGCCCCTGCTAGGCTCGCCCATTCTATGGGGTATTCTGCCGTTCACGCTGGCAGCGGTCTGGGGGATATTCTGGGCACTGCAACGCAACTACAGATCACGCCAGATCAGTGAAGAACTGGTACTGGGCGAGACGGATGCGACCTTGATCCGGACGAATCCAAAAGGCGATGTGCAAGAGTGGGAATGCGACCGCTACTGGACCAGGGTCACCAAATATGACGATGAAGGTCCAGTGCCGCACTACATCACACTGCGCGGCAAAGGCCGCGAAGTGGAGATCGGTGCGTTCCTAAGCGAGGACGAACGGATCGCGCTTTATGACGATCTACAGCGCGCGCTTCAGCGCTAACTCGACAATCTGTCTTTGAGAAGCGGGCCAACACTGCCAAAATCCATTTGGCCGGTGTATTTCGCTTTAAGCACACCCATGACTTTGCCCATATCGCGGATCGACGTCGCACCTGTCTCGGCAAGGGCTGCGTCAACGGCCGCTTGGGTCTCTGCCTCATCAAGCTGGCGGGGCAGGAATTCCTCGATCACGACAATCTCGGAGCGTTCACGCTCCGCCAGATCGAGACGCCCGCCTTCTTCGTACGCACGCGCGGATTCAAGCCGCTGCTTCGCCATCTTGCCAAGGATCGCAAGCACTTCGCCGTCGCCCACACCATCATCATTGCCATCTGCACGCGCGGCGATGTCTTTGTCCTTTATCGCGGCATTCACCAGACGCAGGGTCGATAAACGGTCGACGGCTTTGTCCTTCATGGCTTGTTTCAGGTCGGTGTTGATACGGGTTCGCAGGTCCATGGGTCGCCTTTATTTGTAGTCAGGGTCAGAGGTGCGGACACTACTCAATCGACCTGCAGCATGCAATGTGTTTTGCTAGAGGTTAAGTGACTGTAAGCAAACGTTTTTCAATTACGATACAATCTTGACCCTTTGCGATCCGCCTACTACATTGCAGCCGCTTGCCAACCGGGATGCGCTGCGTATCTCGTGTGTTTCGGGCCGTTTCGCGGCCTCACTCTCCGGAAGGATCAAACCATGGCCATTGCTGCACCTACCCGCCCGACTGCCTGTCTCGCTCTCGCGGACGGCTCCGTCTTTTACGGTGCGGGCTTTGGCGCCACAGGACAGACAGTGGCAGAGATGTGTTTCAACACCGCCATGACCGGCTATCAGGAAATCATGACCGATCCGTCCTATGCCGGCCAGATCGTGACCTTCACCTTCCCGCATGTCGGCAACACCGGCACCAACGCCGAAGATGATGAAACCGCCGATCCGGTCGCCGCAGGCATGGTGGTCAAATGGATGCCAACGGATCCCAGCAGCTGGCGTGCGACACAACATTTGTCGGATTGGTTGGCGGCACGGGGACGCATCGCCATTGGCGGGATCGACACCCGTCGCCTGACCCGTGCCATCCGGCAACAAGGCGCGCCGCATGCTGCACTTGCACATAACCCAGACGGTGAATTTGATGTGGCCGCACTGGTTGCTGCCGCGCGCGCATTTGCGGGGCTGGTCGGTGTTGATCTGGCCAAAGATGTCACCTGTGCGCAATCCTATCGCTGGGACGAAATGCGGTGGGCGTGGCCCGAAGGCTATACCGCGCAGACGGAGGCCAAACACAAGGTCGTCGCGATTGATTATGGCGCAAAGCGCAACATCCTGCGCTGCCTTGCCTCGGCGGGGTGCGACGTGACTGTTTTGCCAGCGTCGGCAACCTATGAGGATGTGATGGCGCATTCGCCTGATGGTATTTTCCTGTCCAATGGTCCCGGTGATCCCGCAGCCACAGGTGTCTATGCCGTTCCGATGATCCGCGATGTATTGGACAAGACAGAGCTGCCAGTTTTCGGCATTTGTCTGGGCCACCAGATGCTCGCCCTCGCCCTTGGCGGACAAACGGTCAAGATGAGCCACGGCCACCACGGCGCGAACCATCCTGTCAAGGATATTGAGACAGGCAAAGTAGAAATCACCTCGATGAACCACGGTTTTGCAGTCGACGGCCAGTCGCTGCCAAAAGGCGTGACAGAGACGCACCGCTCGCTGTTTGACGGCTCCAACTGTGGTATCCGGATGGACGGGCGGCCTGTCTACTCGGTTCAGCACCACCCAGAGGCGTCGCCGGGACCACAAGACAGCTACTATCTGTTCGAGCGGTTTGCACAGGCGATGGCAGAGCGGGCGCAGGCACCTGCCGAATAACCGCGCTTTGCAGAGCTGGCGCGGGACAATTCTCGATTAATATCTCCTTAAGAATTATCTGACACCTTACGGGCTGTTTGAAAATAATTGTAAGTAGATTTTAGATGAGCGATCTCTATCTGCGCTTAGCTGACCCGCAGCCGGCCACACCGCCCGAAGAACGGCTGCCGCTGGGGCGCGTGATGGTGAACGCGGGTGTGATCTCGCAAAATGACCTCGTGCATGCGCTGGACCTGCAACGCTATATCGACGCCCCCTTGGGCGAGATTCTGGTGGCCGAAGGCCTCGCTCGCGCCGAAGACGTAATCCAGATGGTGTCGCGCCAGTATAACATCCCCGTTGCTGACCTTACGGCTGACCCCCCCAAAATTGCACTCAGCTCGGCCTTGCCTGTCTCGCTTTGTTTGACCCACCAATGTGTGCCGTGGACGCGGATCGGGGATATCTTGCTGGTAGGCACCAATCATCCCGATAATTTTGACCGCCTGCGCGCCTGCATGGGCCGCGCAGGGCTCAAGATGTTGCCGGTTCTGGTCTGTCCGCGTCAGGTGCGCAAACACATCAGCACGCTTTACGGTGCAGAGCTCGCGCAGAAGGCAGCGACACGGGTGCCTGCGGGTGAAAGCTGCCGAAGCTGGGACACCAGCACGCGTTGGCGTTTACCCTTTGCCTGCGCCACTGTCGGTATGCTCGGCATCGCAACACTTTTGGCACCACTGTGGACAATGACGGTCGGTATGCTGATCGCTTTCGTCACGCTGGTGATGCTAACAGCGCTCAAGCTGGGCGCATTTGTGACGCAGATGATGGCAGGCTCACAAGAACCGCCGCTGCTCTATGACCGTGCGGCATTTCCATTGCCCAAAGTCTCTGTTCTGGTCCCCCTGCTTGAGGAAAAGGAAATCGCGGAGAAGTTGATCCAGCGGCTGTCGCGGCTAACCTATCCCAAGTCCTTGCTCGACGTGGTGCTCGTGCTCGAAGCGCAGGACAGCGTGACCCGTGAGACGATCGCCCGCACCGATATGCCCTCGTGGATGAGTGTCGTCGAAGTGCCGGGCGCCAACAACCTGATGACCAAGCCGCGTGCGCTCAACTATGCGCTGGATTTCTGCCACGGCTCCATCATCGGAGTGTGGGATGCGGAGGACGCCCCCGAACCCGACCAGATCGAGAAGGTCGTCACACGGTTTGAGGACGCGCCCGCAAACGTCGCCTGTCTTCAGGGGGTGTTGGATTATTATAACGCCAAATCAAACTGGATCGCACGGTGCTTTGCGATTGAATACGCCACGTGGTGGCGGATGATCCTGCCGGGTGTCGCGCGCATGGGGCTTGTCATTCCGCTGGGCGGCACCACGCTGTTTTTCCGCCGCGCTATACTTGAGGAACTGCACGGCTGGGACGCCCATAACGTGACCGAAGACGCCGACCTTGGTGTGCGCCTTGCCAGACGAGGCTATGTGACCGAACTTATTCCCACTGTGACTTTCGAAGAAGCGAACTGCCGCGCATGGCCGTGGGTCAAACAACGCTCGCGTTGGCTCAAAGGGTTCCTGATCACGTGGCTGGTCCACATGCGTAGCCCGCGTGCACTACTAAGGGATCTGGGATTTATACGATTTTTGGGCGTGCAGGCGCTGCTGTTGGCGACATTTGTACAATTCGCCGCCGCCCCCCTGCTCTGGTCGTTCTGGATCACGCTGGCGGGGTATGACCATCCGGTCGCACTGACACTCGGGGCACCTATTGCGACATTCATGGCATGGTTTTTTCTCTGTGCGGCCGTGCTCAACCTGATGATCTCGATGGTTGCGGTCTGCGGCCCCAGACACAGGCATCTGATGCTCTATGTGTTTCTGCTGCCGTTCTATTTCCTGCTTGCTACGATATCGGCCTGCAAGGCGCTCAAAGAAATGGTTTTCCAACCCTTCTATTGGGACAAGACCCAGCACGGCATCTGCCCACCGCCGGATTAACTCTCTGCTTCGCGGCGCTCCGCCTCTTGCTTAAGGCGGGTAGTGAACGCCACCGAGATATGCGTGCGCAGGGCGGCATCGGCAGCATCGCCGTCGCGCGCCTCGATTGCGCTGACGATGGCGTCATGCTCCGCCTGCGCAATCGCCCCACGCCCGTCCACCGCAAGCGACGTGGTGGCCATCAACGCCATGGACCGATGCACCAGATCAAGTTGCTGCACAAGAAAACGGTTGTGCGAGGCCAGATGTATCTGTTTGTGAAACCGGCGGTTGGCCCGTGCAAGGGCCGCAGGATGATCCTTGAGCGCGTTGTCCGCCTCGACCATCTCGCGCAGCAGGTGCACCTCTTCCTTGGTGCCGTTGCGCGCAGCAAGGCGTGCGGCAAGCCCTTCAAGCTCTCCGCGCACCACATAAAGTTCTGCCATCTGGTTATGATCGAGCGAGGCAACGATCAGGCTCCGCCCGTCGCGCGCAAGTAGTGATTGCGTCTCAAGACGCTGCAACGCCTCGCGCACGGGCGTGCGGGAGACACCAAAACGCTCGGCCAGCTCACTTTCTACCAAACGGTCACCGGGACGGTAGGTACCCACATCAATGGCGTCCAAGATCATCGAATAAGCGTCGGTATTTCCGCCACGGACCGGTGGTATTGCAGAAGGCATATTCCGGCTCTTTCATAAGGTTACATAGCACCCTACCAACAGGTGTGCCGCGCGCCTAGCCTCGATCGCCCTCTTGCACCTGTCGCGTGCAGGCCATACCACCGCATGATGCCTTTTGATGCTTTCTCCCATGTGGATACTTGGGTCTTTGACCTTGATCACACGCTTTACCCGCCGCAGGCCCGCCTGTTCGACCTGATCGAAGTGCGCATGTCTGCATGGGTGATGGACGCATTGGGCGTGGACCGCGCAGAAGCCGACCGTTTGCGGCTACACTATTGGCAGGTTCATGGCACCACATTGGCAGGGTTAATGCGCGAACACGGCGTCGACCCGGAACCCTATCTGGTCGATGTGCATGATATCCCCCTCGACAGCCTGACGCCTGATCCCGTCCTTGCCAACGCCATCCGCGCCCTGCCGGGTCGCCGCATCGTCTATACCAACGGCTGCGCGCCCTACGCAGAGCGGGTGTTGGCCGCACGCGGGCTGTCGGGTCTGTTTGATGCGATCTATGGCGTGGAGCATGCGAACTTCCTGCCCAAGCCTGAGCGCGCAGCATTTGACATCGTGTTTGCCAAGGACGGTGTGGTCCCGACCTCTGCTGCGATGTTCGAGGATGATGCCCGTAATCTGATGGTCCCGCATGATCTGGGGATGCGCACGGTGCATGTGGCCCCCACCCGTGCGGACGCGCCGCATGTGCAGTATCACACGGCCGACCTATCTTCCTTCCTGAGTGCATTGACCAAGTAGGAGCGCGCGACGATGAGCCAGAGCTGTGACATCCTGATTTCCGGCGGCGGTATTGCGGGTCTGACCGCCGCGGCAGCTTTCGGCAGTGCCGGTTTTGACGTGATCTGCGTCGATCCAACGCCGCCTGTAACGGACGGCGCGGCGCAAGGCGCTGATCTGCGCTCCACCGCGATGCTGCAACCGGCGCGCGCGCTGCTGGAACGTGCCGGGCTTTGGGAAGCACTTGCCCCACATGCAGCCCCACTGCAGGTCATGCGGATCATCGACGCAGGCGGAGAAGAGCCGGAGCCGCGCGTGGTCCGCGAATTCAACGCCGAGGAAATATCGGAAATGCCGTTCGGGTGGAACTTCCCAAACTGGCTTTTGCGCCGCGAAATGGTGAAACGTCTTGAAGCGCTGGACACTGTCGATTTTCGCCCGGGTGTCGGCACCCGGCGGCTGTTTACCCGCGAAAGCGGCGCGCGCGTCACTCTTAGCGATGGCGCGCGGATCGACGCAAAGCTGGTGATTGCCGCAGACGGGCGGACATCGCCCATGCGGGAGGCATCAGGCATTGCGGTGCGCACCCAACGCTACGGGCAAAAGGCGCTGGTGTTTGCGGTGACCCACCCCGTCCCGCACGAGAACGTCTCGACCGAGGTACACCGCACCGGTGGTCCTTTCACGCTGGTGCCGCTGCCGGACCGCGATGGCCTGCCCTGCTCTGCGGTGGTGTGGATGGACGATGCACGCGTCGCACAACAGCGGCTTGAAATGGACGAGGAGACATTCAACGAAGAAGCCTCCGTCCGCTCATGCCATCATTTCGGGCCTCTGACACTGGTTGGTCCGCGTCAGGCGTGGCCGATCATCACCCAACACGCAGAGCGGTTGACCGCAGAGCGTGTGGCACTGATCGCGGAGGCCGCACATGTGATGCCCCCCATTGGTGCGCAGGGCTTGAACATGTCGCTCACCGATATCGCAACTTTGCTGGACCTCGCGCAGGACCGCCCCGGCGACCTTGGCGATGCCAAAATGCTGGAGGCGTACCACAAAGCCCGCTATGGCGATATCACGCTACGGGTACGCGGCATTGACCTGCTCAACCGTGCAAGCCAGGCCGGTAGCATGCTGGCCCGCGACGCACGTGCCGCAGGTCTCAGCGCACTGTATGGTGCAGCACCTGTGCGCAAAATGCTGATGCAAATGGGCCTTGGTATGCGCTAGGCCTCTTCGGCTGCCGCCTCTGCGTCAATGATGGCTGCACGGGCTTCGACCTGCTCTACGATGTGGTCAACCATCTTCGCATTGTCGAGCTTATGGCTCTGTTTTCCAGCAAGATAAACCATGCCCGATCCGGCACCGCCGCCAGTGAACCCGACATCTGTCATCAGCGCCTCACCGGGGCCGTTGACCACGCATCCGATGATCGACAGGCTCATCGGGGTTTTGATATGCTCGAGGCGCTTTTCCAAAGCCTCGACCGTTTTGATGACATCAAAACCCTGACGCGCACAGGACGGGCAGGAGATGATGTTCACACCACGGTGGCGCAGACCCAGTGATTTCAGGATTTCAAAACCCATCTTCACTTCTTCGACCGGATCGGCAGAAAGCGACACGCGGATCGTATCCCCGATGCCCATCCACAGAAGATTACCCATGCCGATGGCAGATTTCACCGTACCGGAAATCAACCCGCCCGCTTCGGTAATTCCAAGGTGAATGGGCGCATCCGTCGCCTCAGCCAGCTGTTGATAGGCGGCGGCAGCCATAAACACATCGGAAGCTTTGCAGCTGATCTTGAACTCGTGAAAATCGTTGTCTTGCAGGATTTTGATATGATCCAGACCGCTCTCGACCATCGCATCGGGGCACGGCTCCCCGTATTTATCCAGCAGATGCTTTTCGAGTGATCCTGCATTCACACCGATGCGAATGGAGCAATTGTTATCCCGCGCGGCCCTGATCACCTCTTTGACACGCTTTTCGTCCCCGATGTTGCCGGGGTTGATCCGCAGACAGGCCGCGCCGGCCTCCGCCGCTTCGATTCCGCGTTTATAGTGAAAGTGGATGTCGGCAACGATGGGTACGGGGCTTTCGCGGACAATCTGTTTGAGCGCCTTGGAACTCTCCACATCCGGTACGGAGACGCGCACAATGTCCGCGCCTGCATCTGCCGCTGCCTGAATTTGCGCGATGGTCGCGGGCGCATCCGTGGTCAGCGTATTGGTCATCGTCTGGACCGAAATCGGGGCATCGCCGCCGACCGGCACATTGCCAACCATGATCTGGCGCGATTTGCGTCGGTAAATATTGCGCCATGGACGGATATGGTTGAGCGACATGTAAGCCTCGCTTGACAGTTGGGGACACGTCCTAATTACGCATGCTGGACGCGTGCTGCAATGCAAAGCTTGGGGGTATGCGACGAATAGACCGGAGTTATTGGTCCGCGGCCGGTGTCTCTGCACTTGCGCGTAGCTCTGCCACCAATGTCTCGAGCGCGCTGTCGTCGCCGGGCTGTGCAGGCTGGTACAATTCGGCCAATGCCTGCTGCTGCAACGGCACGTTTGATGTCACGCTGCCACGGCCACCGACAGGGCCATAAAACTCACCGTTCATGACAAAATAGACCGCGCCGCTTTGTCCGGTGCGCAGCAATGGCGCTTCTTCAAGCGCGGGCACGTCAAACGTCTCGCCCTTTTGCATGATTTTCTCGAAAATATTAGTACCATCAGCCGCTGTGACCCGCACCCATGTCTCACCGGTTGCAACAACCTGAACAGCGGCTGCCGGACCTTCAAGAACTTGAGGCACGCTCAGACCTGCGACCTCGACCGCACCTTCCAGTGCTTCGGAAGTCGCGCCGTCTACAGCACCGGCAAGCGTTGTTTGCGAGGGTGCTGCCGGAACGGGTCGCGATTCGAACAGACCACCCAAACGGGGATCAAGCGATGCAATCGGCGCATCGCGTGCCACCAGAACAGGCACATCAAGTGCCGCAGGACGGTACAAACGATCCAGTGCCGCCACACGCGGTGCATCATCAAGTGCTGCCGGTGACGCCACATCAAGGCCCAGCGAAGGTGCCAAAGGCGTCGCAGCCTGCAAGGGATCAAGATCGGACAGCACAACCGGCGTCTGATCAACGGGGGAAACCTGCACGCGCTGCACTTCTTTCAGCACGGTCCACCCGCCAAACCCGATGGCACCAATCAGCGCAACCAATACCGCGACGGAACCAATCGCTGCAGGCTCGACACGTGACAAAAACCCGTCACCGCCTGGCGCGAAAGGCATCGCGGGGCGCGAAAAAATATCATGCTCTGCCTGACGGCTGAGGCGTTCCTCACGGGTAGGCTTTTTAATGACCGATGCTTCGGCAGACATGCCGTGGGCCACGCTGAACCCGCTTTCCTTGCAAAACGCATCAAACGCCTTGTCAGGATCCATGTTCAGATAGCGTGCATAGGACCGTACATAGCCTGCGATAAAACCGGGTGTGTCGAATGCGTCAGGATCTGCATTCTCGATCGCTGCAATATAAGGTGCTTTGATGCGCAATTCGCGCTGAACATCAAGCAGGGATTTACCGAGCGTTGCACGCTCTCCGCGCATAAGATCACCCAGACGCAGCTCGAAGTCGTCAAAGCCCGTAGGCTTTTCCGTCTCTTCCGAAACTGTTCTGGAACCCCAGCGCCCAATCATACCAATGCCCTGTCTTCTCACGGTGCCCGAACCTTTGCGACGAAAAGGAGCTCGATTCGTCGTAGGTCTTTCTTACCTAACACTTAGCACAGCGCAATCATCTTGGCGAGTTTTAGCCGCAGTTACCCTGCGGCTTCGGCACGATTCAGCGCACAATGTGCCCAAAGACCGTCCATGGCATGCACAAGTGCGTCCATCTCTTGTGGCCCGTGCACAGGCGACGGAGTAAAGCGCAACCGCTCGGTGCCGCGCGGGACTGTGGGGAAGTTAATGGGCTGTACGTAAATGCCATGCTCTTCGAGCAGCATGTCCGACAGTAATTTGGTGTGCACAGGATTGCCTACCATCACGGGCACGATATGGCTGCCATGATCGATAATCGGCAGGCCCAAACCTTTGAGCCGCAGCTTGAGTGCCGCTGCTTGTTGCTGGTGCTTTTTGCGCAATTCAGGTGCGCGTTTGAGAAAGGCCACCGATGCGGCAGCCCCTGCGGCAACCGCAGGCGGCAAGGATGTCGTAAAGATAAAGCCGGGCGCATAGGACCGGATCGCATCGCACATCTTGGCCGAAGCCGCGATATAGCCGCCCATCACGCCATATGCCTTGGCCAGTGTGCCGTTGATAATATCTAGGCGGTGCATCAGCCGGTCACGTTCGGCAACGCCCGCGCCACGAGGGCCATACATGCCGACGGCGTGAACCTCGTCGATATAGGTAAGCGCGCCGAACTCTTCAGCCAGATCACAAATCGCCTCGATAGGGCCAAAATCACCGTCCATCGAATAAATCGATTCAAATGCAATGAGTTTGGGCGCATCGCTGTCGTCAGTCACGAGCAATTCGCGCAAGTGGGCCACATCGTTGTGCCGGAAAATCCGCTTGCCCCCCCCATTGCGGCGCACCCCTTCGATCATGCTCGCATGGTTGAGCGCGTCGGAGTAGATGATCAAACCCGGAAACAGCTTTGGAAGCGTCGAGAGCGTGGCATCATTTGCGATATAGGCAGAGGTGAACAGCAGCGACGCTTCCTTGCCGTGCAGATCGGCAAGCTCCGCCTCGAGCCGCTTGTGATATACCGTCGTGCCGGAGATATTGCGTGTCCCTCCCGACCCCGCGCCCGTCGCATCAAGCGCCTCGTGCATCGCCTCAATCACGACAGGATGCTGTCCCATGCCCAGATAGTCATTGCCGCACCAGACGGTGATGTCTTGCGCACTGCCATCAGGCTTGGTCCAGACTGCGTGGGGAAACTGTCCATTGCGCCGCTCGATGTCGATGAACGTCCGGTAGCGCCCCTCATCATGCAAGCGCGTGAGCGCTGCGTCGAGCTGGTCAGAATAGGTCATGCGCATCTCCGAGATTGTGGTGCGCCGCGCGCGGGCGACTGAATTCCTCGTCACTGAATATAGAACGGTTCCAATTCGTTCAATACGCAATGAGGCGCGTAGTGTCGCAGAGCGCCAGACCCCTTGCGGGATTTATCTGCCCAAACGTAACCCAGCTCACAGTGCACATGCGCGAATTGAGGTAACTTTGAACGATTTATACCAAAACGCATAAACTAAGGAGCACCGAGATGTCCCTTACCCTTACGCCCCTCACGACGGTCGCAATCCTCGCCCTCACGGCGGCCAGTTATACCGTCGCTACGGTGGGCATGAAACAATTCAGCGGCGCACCCGGCATTCTGGCGATTGCCCTCATTACGGGCGGTCTGGCAGTCGCGGTTGTTATGGAGGTGATTCTGCTCAGGCAGGGGAACCTCTCGCTTGTCTACCTCGGGATCATGATCGCAGAGACAGCACTTGTACTTGTCTATGCGTATAGCATCGGCCACGGCTTGTCCTTGGGTCAGGTGACGGGCGCGGCGTTTGTTCTGTTCGGCATCGCGATCATGGGCGCGCATACCTAGGCTGCTGGACACTGCAAAACTGGATGCTAGGGTCTGGGAAATTCCCTCTCTTTCAGGAGCGCCCCATGTCCCTTGATGCTGTCCTTGCCCGGATTGATGAAACCCTGCCCGCCGCCACCGAGCGGTTGCTTGACTTGCTGCGGATCAAGTCGATTTCGACCGATCCCGAGTTCAAGCAAGATTGCGACGACGCGGCAGACTGGCTTGTAGCGGACCTGCAAAGCATGGGGATTAAGGCGCAAAAGCGGGTGACGCCCGGACACCCGATGGTCGTCGGACACGTTGGCCCCGAAACCGGCAAGCCGCATCTGCTGTTTTACGGCCATTATGATGTGCAACCTGTCGATCCCCTCAACCTGTGGGACCGCGACCCGTTTGATCCCGCAGTTGAAGAGACAGACGCGGGTCCCGTGATCCGTGGGCGCGGTGCGGCGGATGACAAAGGGCAATTGATGACCTTCGTCGAGGCGTTTCGCGCATGGAAAGACGTGGAGGGCGAATGGCCTTGCCGCATTACGTTTTTCTTCGAGGGCGAAGAGGAATCCGGTTCCCCCTCGCTTGTGCCGTTTATGGAGGAGCACAAGGACGAGTTGCGTGCAGATTTTGCGATGATTTGCGACACCGGCATGTTTCAAAGCCGCACACCCGCAATCACCACCATGCTGCGCGGTTTGGTGGGCGAGGAACTAACCATCACTGCCGCGTCAAAAGACCTGCACTCGGGGATGTTTGGCGGTATCGCCATGAATCCCATTCGCGTGTTGTCGCGCATCATCGCATCGCTGCACGACGATCAGGGCCGCATCACCGTGCCGGGTTTCTACGACGGCGTGCCGGAGCTGAGCGATGAACTTGAGGCGCAATGGCAGGGACTTGCCTTTGATCACGCCAGCTTTCTTGGAGATGTGGACCTCAGCCATCCCGCCGGTGAGCAGGACCGCACCCCGCTCGAGATGATCTGGTCACGGCCCACCTGTGAGGTCAACGGCATCGGCGGCGGTTATCAGGGGGCGGGCTTTAAAACCGTGCTGCCCTCCAAAGCATCGGCAAAAATTTCCTTCCGTCTTGTGGGGGATCAGGACCCTTGGGTGATCCGCGAGAACTTTCGCAAGATGGTCGAGGACATGCTGCCCCCAGATTGCAGCGTCACATGGAACAGCCATGGCGCGGGTCCGGCATCGGGCACGCCGACCCAAGACCCCACATTTGCCAAATCTCTCAAAGCACTCTCGGATGAATGGCAGGTGCCCGCCGCCTATATCGGCTGCGGCGGTTCGATCCCCATCGCGGGCTATTTTCAGGAAATCCTTGGCACGCCGCCTGTCCTTATCGGGTTTGGCAAGGACGACGACCAGATCCACTCCCCGAACGAGAAATACGATATGGAAAGCTTTCACAAAGGCATCCGTTCATGGGCGCGGATACTGGACGCGATCACGTGAGGGCGCGACGGTGGATGGCTGATGCGCAGCGCGCATGTGGGCCAGCCCTGCCCTTCACAAATACACCAACATCGCGGGTGAACCATGCAAGCATTGCTGTTTGAAGTGACGCCGCGGGACAGGCACGAAGACCATTATTTCCGCCATGCAGGTATGCTGCGCCCCATTCTTATGGAGCAGGACGGATTGATCTTCATCGAGCGGTTCAAATCCCTCACCCGCCCCAAGGTGATCTTGTCCCATTCCCTGTGGCGCGATGAGGCGTCGATTGCGCGGTGGCGGACGGAGCGGCACCACCACACCTCACAGACCGCAGGCCGGTTTGAGCATTTCGAGGACTACCGCATTCGTATCTCTCATGTGCTGAGCCATATCGCACCGGATCAGCCGTCAAGAAGCTGGCCCCACGATGGCGCATACAGCGATGCGGCGGCCACGCCAGACCGCTTTTTAACGATCATCCGTGTGAAGTCGAAACCGGATTCAGCGACGCGCGAGGTATTTCAAAGCGTGACTGAACCGGATTCCTACTTGTTGATCAACACCGCGCCTACCGAGGCTGAGAGCCGGACACAGATCGAGCATGCGCAAACAAACCCTAGCGTCATCAGCGCGCTGATGGGCCGCGTGTCCCGCGATTACGGCATGTTCGAGCGCGCCGAAGCCCCACAGTATTTTGCGGATGTGGTGCGCCCCGCATAGTTGGACGGGTGGCGCGTCAGTGGTCTCCGAACAAACGGAAAGTGCTTTCGTAGCTACAAAACCTTATCAACCACAGCTTTCAGCCGACCCAATGTGCCGTCTACATCATAGAGCTTGTCCAAACCGAACAGGCCCAGACGGAAAGTGCTGAAGCCGTCCGGCTCGCCCACTTGCAAGGGCACACCCGCGGCGATTTGCATGCCTTCGGCCATAAATGCCTTACCGGATTTCACTTCAGGATCATTGGTATAGCCAACAAAAACGCCCGGCGCGCCGTAGCCTTCGGCGGCGACCGATGTGATGCCTTTGTCCTTCATCATCATGCGCACGCCATCACCCAACCGCCATTGCGCCTCCTTGAGCCGCTCGAACCCGTATTCCTGGGTCTCCAGCATGGTATCGCGAAACACGCGCAGCGCATCGGTCGGCATTGTTGCGTGATAGGCATGACCGCCGTCGAGATAGGCCTGCATAATTGCATGCCATTTGCCCAAATCAATGGCAAAGCTGTCCGATGTCGTTTCGGCCAATTGCGCAACCGCGCGGGCAGACATCATCACAAGCCCTGCACAGGGTTGCGCGCTCCATCCCTTTTGCGGGGCGGAGATCAGCACGTCGACGCCCGATGCGTCCATATCGACCCATGCACAGCCCGACGCGATACAATCCAGCACCAGCAGCGCACCCACCTCATGTGCGGCCTTCGCCATTGCGGCGATATAGTCGTCAGGCAGGATCACACCGGCGGAAGTCTCCACATGCGGCGCAAATACGACAGCGGGTTTTTCGGTGCGGATTGCCTCGACCACGTCTTCAATCGGCGCGGGTGCATAGGGGGCCGGTGCGGCGTTGCCCTGCGGGCGGGCCTTGATCACGGTTGTGTTGGCCGTCAGGCCGCCGGTCTCGATAATCTGGCTCCAGCGGTAGGAGAACCAGCCGTTGCGCACGACCAATACGTCGCGGCCGCGCGCGAACTGACGGGCCACCGCCTCCATCCCGTAGGATCCGCCACCGGGGATGATCACGGCGGACTGCGCGCTATAAACCTCACACAGCATCGCATGAATATCGCGCATCACCTGTTGGAACGCGCCACTCATGGAGTTCAGCGAGCGGTCCGTGAACACCACCGAAAACTCCTCCAACCCCATCGGATCTACCGTGTTGAGCAATGCCATCTTTCGTTCTCCTCGCGTGATTTTCAATCAAAGTAGAAACTTCATCTGCGCATGGCAAAGTTTATATGCGCTATCGGTGCAGCCTTTTGCCCAAAGACTGGTGTGCACTGTGCCCAAAGTTTCCTTTAGCGGACGCTAAAGCGGACCGGCTAGGCGCTCTTCGCTCAGCAAAACATTCGCCTCGACCTCTCCCGCGCCGGGCAAGGTCATGATCCGCCGCCGCAACACGCGCTCAAAGTCCGGCAGGTCCCGCGCCACCACACGCAGCCGGTAATCATAGAGGCCCAGCACATGCTCGACCGTCTGCACCTCGGGGATGGCCGTGACAGCGCGCTCGAAATCCTCGAGCGAAACACGCCCGCGCAGCGCAAGCTTGACCCCCAGAAACACCGTGACGCCAAATCCCAGCTTTTCCGCATCAAGGCGCAAATGGCGACCCGATATGACGCCCCCCTCTTCCAACCGCCGGATGCGGCGCCACGTGGCAGGCTGGCTCAACCCCAAATGCCGCCCCAATGCGCCCGCACTTTGCCCCGCGTCGCGTGTCAGGGCGCGCAGAAGGCGCCGGTCAAGATCATCCAGCACGATCACAGCGGCAATCCCTCGCTGCTTTTGACGCGCGCCACATGCATCAGGGCCTCGATCTCGGAGATATGCGGCAGGCTCAGGATAGATTGGCGGTATATTTGTTGGTAATGCGCCATGTCGCGCGCGATAATCGACAGACGCACATCGACACGGCCCAGAAACGTCTGCAACTCGATCACCTCCGGCACGGCACGCGCCTGCGCCATGAACGCATCGAACGCATTGCCTTGGGTCTTGTCCAGTGTGATCCGCAGCGACACCTCGACGGCATAGCCCAGCGCCGCCCAGTCGATCACGATGCCCACGCCGTTCACGATGCCCAGCTCTTGCATGCGCGCAATCCGCCGTGTGGCCCGTCCGGTGGTCATGCCCGCACGCTCTGCGAGTTCCGCCTGTGACAAGCTTGGCTCTGCCTGCCAATAGCGCAGCAACCGCCGGTCGCCATCATCAAGCATGATTTCTCCAATATTGGACAATTTTGCGCATCACTTTCTTTATTTTTACCTTTAAACCCACAAATTTGCCATGGTGTCTACTGCAACGGTGCGTATTGTGCGGCCAGATCAACCAAAAGGATAAAATCATGCGCGTTTATTATGACCGTGACTGCGACGTAAACCTCATCAAGGACGCAAAAGTCGCGATCCTCGGCTATGGCTCACAGGGTCACGCCCATGCCCTCAACCTTCGCGATTCCGGCGCAAAGAACCTCGTCGTCGCTTTGCGTGAAGGGTCCCCCTCCACCGCAAAAGCCGAAGGTGAAGGCCTCAAAGT
>JBATTJ010000019.1:0-1948 GCA_049670485.1 Sulfitobacter sp. | reverse complement strand
ATCCATGATCGCCCCCCCCTCAGCGCATTTCTTTGCGCGCGTTATAAACGTTCCAGACAAGGATCGGCGTCACCAGCAACATGATCACCATGGCAGAGGCGGACCCGACGCCCCAATCATTGGCGCGGAACATTTTATCATACATGTAGTTGGCCAGAACCTGCGTCTCCCACTGGCCATTGGTCATGGCATAAACGATGTCGAAAACCTTGAGCACGACGATCGTGATTGTCGTCCAGACCACAACGATGGTCGACACAATCTGGGGTACTTTGATTTTGAAAAATACCTGCAGCGGGCTCGCGCCATCAACGATCGCAGCCTCAATAGTTTCTTCCGGAATACCGCGCAATGCGGCGGAGAGGATCACCATAGCAAAACCCGTCTGAATCCAGACAAGCACAGCCATCAGGAAAAACGAGTTCCAGAGCGGAATAGTCAGCCATTGCTGCGGCTCTGTTCCGCCAAAATAGAGGTAGAGCGCATTGAGCACACCAATCTGTTCCTGCCCGATGGGGCGGGTGTCATAGACCAGCTTCCAGATCACAGCCGCTCCAACAAATGAGATGGCCATCGGCATGAAGATCAGCGATTTCGCGATATTTCCCCATCTGATACGATCCGTCAGCTGTGCCGCCAACAGCCCGAACGCCGTCGAGAATGCAGGCACGATGATCAACCACAGAAAGTTGTTCTTGAGAGCTTCCCAGAATTTCGGTTCCGTCACCATTTGGGAGTAATTGGCAAAACCGACAAACTTGTAACCACCACCGGGAATACGCTCTGTCACGGACAGGCGGATCGTCTCGATTACAGGATAGGCAAGATAGAGGCCAAGTGCGAGAATCGCAGGCGCTAGAAAAAGCCATGGACGTATCATGTTTGCGCGGTTAATGTTGCGGCCCGCGTTCGGACCACGACCTGGAAAAAACACTTTGTCGAGGAGTTGGTTGGAGAAGTAAAAATACCCGATACATCCACCAACACCGATGAATATGGTCATCAGACCCTGTAGCGCTGGATGCATGATCCCCTCCCCGAGATGTGCAGATATATCGTATGAAAACCCGGACGCATGCGCCCGAATTTCCTATTGGTGTACAGAATATTTACTTGAGCGCGTCCCAGGAGTTTTGGATTTCCGTGGCAACTTCACCCGCGTCCTTGCCGCCTGCATAGTCGACCATACCGGTCCAGAAGGAGCCTGCACCAACCCCGCCGGGCATCAGGTCAGACCCGTCAAAGCGGAAAGTGGTCGCATCCAGAAGAATATCGTTCATCTTCTTGAGGGTTGGATCGCTGAATGCATTGGTATCCACGCCCTTGTGTGGGGTCAAAAATCCGGACTGCGCCATCCATGTTTCATGGGCAATCGGCTCACGCAGCCACTCGATCAGTGCTTGTGCGCCGGGGCTGTCATTGGTGATGGCCCAAACTGTACCCGCACCCAAAACCGGTGATCCCAAATCCTTGTCCGCATAAGCAGGAAAGTAGAAAAAGTCGGCATCTTCGCCAACAACCGTTCCTTCAGGGAAGAAGGCCGGAATAAACGAAGCCTGACGGTGCATATAGCATTGTGGTGGGGAGCTGAACAAACCCTTGGGGCTATCGCGGAAGTCAGTGGAGGCCACTGCACCAGCACCACCTGCAACATAGGCATCATTGCGTGCAAATGCGCCGAACTCTTCGATCGCAGCGACGACTTTTGGATCGTCAAACTTCATTTCGTTCGAAACCCATGCATCATAATCTGCAGGGGTTTGCGTCCGCAGCATCATGTCTTCAACCCAGTCGGTCGCAGGCCAGCCTGTCGCACCGCCGGAACCCAGACCAATGCACCATGGCGTGCCACCGTCTGCTACGATCTGATCGGACAGCGCCTTGAGGTCTTCCATCGATGTAGGAATGTCATAGCCTGCGTCTTCGAAGTTCTCGGGCGAGTACCAGA
>JBATTJ010000018.1:0-25289 GCA_049670485.1 Sulfitobacter sp. | reverse complement strand
GAATACTAAGGCGCTACATTAAAGTAGCGCCTTAGATCGTTCAGGGAATGATACGGGTGTATTTGCTGCCCTCGAGCGTCGCACCGAGGCGCAGACCTGCGCGGGCGAACACCACGGCTAGAACAGGCGACAGCGTCGTCGTCGTATCCGCGTTCAGACTTTCGCCGCGATCGGATATGACATATTCCACATTCGCACCAGCCACCCAACCCGGCGAGCGGCGGAAGCTGCCCAATGCGGCTTCGGTGATGAAGAACAACACGTGTGCATATTGCTGCGCGCCGATTTGCAGGCCGCCGGATGCTTTTCTGACGGAATAATAATCAACCGTGGCATCATTGACCAACAGCGCGCCGCGCCCGAATGCACCACCAAGGCCAAGCCCTGCTTCGGTGACCAGTGGCATCACAAGTATGCCGTTGGATTTTTCGGCCAGCGTGCGGGTGCTGGGAAATTCGCGGTACATCTGGTCCAGCGTTGTGCGCACACGTGCGTCAATCAATGCCGACCCCGAGGAGCCGATGCCGTTGCCGCACGCAGCCAGCGCACCGGTGCCTGCGACCGCGCCAAGCGCGAAGGTGCGGCGCGAAATATTGGAATGGGTCATATGTTTGCCTGTCTCGTTACACTGCTCTACTGCCGGTATTGTCCGACTTGAGAGACACTATAGGCGGTATTTCGCAAGTTGTCATGAGGTTTAGTGCCGCCGGCGAAAACATGCTGTGTGCGGGAAGTCCCTGGCGGGGCGGCGTGCAAAAATCATCAGGTTACGGGTTGCCGCGCAAAATTCGTGCCGCAGCCGGTGCGAAATAAGTCAGGATACCGTCACAGCCTGCGCGTTTGAATGCCATCAGGCTTTCCATCATCACACGCTCTTCGTCGATCATCCCTGCGGCAGCGCCCGCTTTGATCATGCTGTATTCGCCCGACACCTGATAGGCAAAGGTCGGTGCGCCAAACGCATCTTTCACGCGGCGACAGATATCAAGGTAGGGTAGGCCGGGTTTGACCATCACCATATCCGCGCCTTCGCTCAGATCGCGCGCCACAAGGCGCAGCGCTTCGTCACTATTGGCGGGGTCCATCTGATACGTCTTTTTGTCACCGGTCAATGCACCGGACGCACCGACCGCATCGCGGAAGGGGCCGTAAAACGCGCTCGCGTATTTCGCCGCATAGCTCAGGATCATGACATTCTGGAAACCTTCCGTCTCCAGTCCCTGACGGATTGCGCCGATGCGACCGTCCATCATGTCGGAGGGGCCGATGATGTCGGCACCGGCGCGGGCTTGCTCGACTGCCATCCTGACCAGCGCCTCAACCGTGCGATCATTGACGATCTGCCCGTCCACAACAAATCCGTCATGGCCATTGAAGTTATAGGTATCGAGGGCCACATCGGTCATTACCACCAGATCAGGCAGCACAGCCTTGATCGCACGCAAAGCGCGGTTCACGTGGTTGTCCGGGTCCCACGCGCCTGCACAATCCTCCGTGCGCTCCTCAAGGCCGGTGTAGGGAAACAGACACAGCGCGCCGATGCCCAGATCCCAGGCTTCCTGCGCCGCCTCTACGATCTTGTCCACAGAGCGGCGCATGACACCGGGCATAGACGGGATGTCTTCGACGATGCCTTCACCGCTGCGCACGAAAACGGGCCAGATGAAATCGGCGGGCGACAGGTAATTCTCCCGAACCAGCCCGCGGATGCCTTCGTTTTGGCGCACGCGGCGCAAACGGGTGGCAGGAAACGGGGCTTGAACTGGCTGCATGGGTCTATCCTCTGGGGCGTCTGTGCGGTGACAAAGTGTCAGCGAAAGTTGACATGTATTTTTGCCATGCTCAAGGGGCCTCTGGGGGTGGAAATCACCGTGCGCTGCGGCTATGACACGGGGGACGCGATTAACGGACAATGTTTTGGACTGGTACGAGACCTTATTTGAGCTGATCGACATGCGCTCTTTCTCGAACCTGTGGTTCTGGATTGTGCTGGCTGTCGTATGGTCCACCACCAGTCATTATGGCCTCGGCGTGCCGTTCGATATGGTGCTGCGTGCCAAACGTCACGGCGGGCAGACGGCGGTCGACCTTGAAGACCTCGTGCGGATCAACATCAACCGGTTACTGTTTATCGCACAGGCGTCCGGCCTTTGGATTGCAGGTTTTTTATGTTTCTTCATCACGGTGCTGGGGCTGCTCGGTTTTGTCTATGGAAACGAGTTTTCGCAGGCGGTCCTGCTGTTACTACTGCCATTAACACTGGTGGGCCTGCTCACGCTCTCGACGGCGCGGCTCATCCATGATGAGGAGGCGACGGGCGAGAAGCTCTACCGCCGCCTGATGCGTCACCGGCTTTACTCCCAACTCATCGGTATGTTGGCGATATTCGTCACGGCGATGTGGGGCATGTACCAAAACTTCAATTTGGGCCCCTTTGGTGGTTGACGGCGGCGCTGCTTGCGCCACATGTCCGCGAACATGAAACCTGCCACACATATTACGCTCTCGGGTGCGCCCGAAGGATTTGACGCAAAGCTGTTGCTGGCAGAGGTCGCGAAATCCGCCACCCCGCTGATCCATGTGGCGCGCGATGACAAACGCCTCGCCGCGATGCAAGAGGCGCTGCGGTTCTTTGCGCCTTCCATGCCGGTTGTTGTGTTTCCGGGCTGGGATTGTCTGCCCTATGACCGTGTATCGCCCAACGCAGACATATCTGCCGCGCGCATGGCGACGCTGGCCGGTCTGGTGCACGGAATGCCGTCGCAGTTTATCCTGCTCACGACACTGGGTGCCGCGACACAGCGCATTCCACCACGCGATCTGCTGCGCGATGCCGCGTGGAGTGCGAACGTCGGTGGTCGGGTCGATGAAAAAGCGCTGCGTGCATTTTTGGTGCGGATGGGGTTTGTGCAAAGCCCGACAGTGATGGAGCCGGGCGACTACGCCGTCCGCGGCGGCATCATCGACATCTATCCGCCCGGTGATATGGGGCCTGTGCGTCTTGATCTGTTTGGCGATGTTCTGGACGGCGCGCGCCGCTTTGATCCCGCAACACAACGCACGACCGAAAAGCTTGACGTGGTCGAGCTTGCTCCGGTCTCCGAAGTGATCCTTGACGAGGCCGCGATCACGCGGTTCCGGCAAAACTACCGCATCGAATTTGGCGCGGCGGGCACTGATGATCCCCTCTATGAGGCGATATCGGCAGGTCGCAAGCATCAGGGTGCCGAGCATTGGCTGGCCTTCTACTACGACCAACTCGAGACGTTGTTTGACTATTTGCCCAAGGCAACCGTGAGCCTTGATGATCAGGTCACCCCTGCGCGATTGGCGCGGTGGGACAGTGTGGCCGATCAATACGAGACCCGCAAAATCGCCATGGCCAACCGCAGCCGGATGGACAGCGTGTACAAACCCGCACCTGCGGAGGGTCTGTATCTGGATGATACGGCGTGGGAGGCAGCGATTTCGGATCGTCGCGTGCTACAGCTTGCACCTTTGGCCGCACCCACGGGTATGGGGGTATTGGACGCAGGGGCGCGCATCGGGCGTAATTTCGCACCGGAGCGTCAGCAAGAATCCATCAGTCTTTTCGGCGCTTTGGCCGCCCATATTAAATCAAAGCTGGAGGATGGCCCCGTTGTCATCGCAAGCTATTCCGAGGGCGCGCGGGAGCGCCTGACGGGGCTTATCGAGGATGAAGGGCTGGCGGAAGCGATTCCCGTAACTGACGCCACGCGCATCGGCAAACGCGGATTGCATCTGGCGGTTTGGGCGCTCGAGCACGGATTCGTCGCGCCCTGGACCCCGAAAAGCGATACAGCGACAGGTGACAGCAGCCTGACCGTCATTTCAGAGCAGGACGTGCTGGGTGACCGGCTCATCCGCCGCCCCAAGCGCAAGCGGCGCGCGGAGAATTTTCTCAGCGAGGTGCAAAGCCTTACACCGGGCGATCTGGTGGTGCATGTAGATCACGGCATCGGGCGCTATCTGGGCATGGAAGTGGTGACCGCCGCAGGGGCCGCGCATGAATGTCTGGTGCTGGAATATGCTGCGCAATCGAAACTGTACCTGCCGGTCGAGAATATCGAACTGCTCAGCAAATATGGCCATGAGGAAGGGTTGCTCGACAAGCTGGGCGGTGGTGCGTGGCAATCGAAAAAGGCCAAGCTCAAAGAGCGCATCCGCGAGATGGCCGACAAGCTTATCCGCATTGCAGCCGAGCGGGCGCTGCGCCGGGCACCCGTTCTTGAGCCGCCGCCGGGCATGTGGGACGCATTCTCCGCGCGCTTCCCGTATCAGGAAACCGATGATCAGCTCACCGCGATTGGCGATGTGATCGACGATCTGACCTCTGGCAATCCCATGGACCGTCTGGTTGTGGGCGATGTGGGATTTGGCAAAACCGAAGTGGCGATGCGCGCGGCCTTTGTCGCGGCGATGTCCGGCGTGCAGGTTGCCGTGGTGGCGCCCACAACGTTGCTGGCGCGCCAGCATTACAAATCCTTTCTTGAGCGGTTTCGCGGCTTCCCGATCGAGGTGCGCACGCTCAGCCGCTTTGTCAGCACCAAGGACGCCGCCCTGACACGCGACGGCATCACAAAAGGCACTGTCGATATCGTCATCGGTACCCATGCGCTGTTGGCCAAATCGGTCAAGTTCAAGAACCTTGGCCTGTTGGTCATCGACGAGGAGCAGCATTTTGGTGTCGGACATAAAGAGCGGCTGAAGGCGATGCGCACGGATGTGCATGTGCTCACGCTCACGGCGACGCCGATCCCGCGTACCCTACAGCTGAGCCTGACAGGCGTGCGCGATCTGAGCATCATCGGCACACCGCCGGTGGACCGCCTAAGCATTCGCACCTATGTGTCCGAGTTCGACGCGATCACCCTGCGCGAGGCGTTGCTGCGTGAGCATTACCGCGGCGGGCAATCGTTTTATGTTGTGCCGCGCATCAGTGACCTGCCGGAGATCGAAGCCTTCCTCAAAGATCAGGTGCCGGAGCTTTCTTATATGATCGCGCATGGCCAGATGGCGGCGGGCGAGTTGGACGACCGGATGAACGCGTTTTATGACGGCAAATACGACATCCTGCTGGCCACAACGATTGTGGAATCGGGCCTTGATATCCCCACTGCAAACACGATGATCGTGCACCGCGCGGATATGTTCGGCCTTGCCCAACTCTACCAGATTAGAGGCCGTGTGGGACGTTCCAAAACCCGCGCCTATGCTTATCTGACCACAAAGCCGCGTGGCAAGCTTACACCGCTGGCCGAGAAGCGCCTGCGCGTGCTGGGATCGCTCGACACGCTTGGGGCAGGGTTCACGCTGGCATCCCAAGACCTTGATATTCGCGGTGCCGGCAACCTGCTGGGTGAAGAGCAATCAGGCCAGATGCGGGATGTGGGCTTCGAGCTTTACCAATCCATGCTCGAAGATGCGATTGCCAAAATCCGGGCAGGCCAACTCGAAGGGGTGGTGGATGATGATGGTCAATGGGCGCCACAGATCAACCTTGGCGTGCCAGTTCTCATTCCTGAGGCCTACGTGCCTGACCTCGATGTGCGTCTGGGCCTCTACCGCCGCCTGTCGGAGCTGACGACCAAGGTCGAGCTTGAAGGCTTTGCCGCCGAGTTGATCGACCGTTTCGGGACGCTGCCGCGCGAGGTTAATACACTCATGCTGGTGGTGCGGATCAAGGCGATGTGCAAACGCGCAGGAATCGCAAAACTTGATGGCGGCCCGAAAGGGGCGACCGTGCAGTTTCACAACGACAAATTCGCCTCACCCGAAGGACTTGTGCAGTTCATTCAGGATCAGCGCGGAATGGCCAAGGTCAAAGACAACAAGATTGTCGTGCGCCGCGATTGGAAAACCGATGCAGACAAGATCAAAGGTGGTTTTGCCATCGCACGCGATCTGGCAGAGCATGTGATCGCTAAGCAAAAGGCCGCGAAGAAGAAGGCAAAAGCCTCCTAGACAGGCAGTCTGCGCGCGGCCCGTGCCATCATCAGCATCAATAAAAAGCCGACGCTCGCCAGCACCAGAACGGTCGTTGTGAGCAAGCGATCACCGCCGCCGAACATCGTGCCCACGGGCCCCGATATCATCACCGCACCGACCGTCGAGATTGCACCGACGACGGAGGCGGCCATGCCTGCGATATGGCCCATCGGCTCCATCGCGAGGGCGTTGAGGTTGCCGATGGTCAACCCCGCCTGAAAGAAGATGCTGGCCAGCCAAAGTACGAAAAAGTAAAATCCGAAGCCGCCCATGCCGAGATCGAATACGACAAACATGCTGGACAGCACAATTTGACCGCCGAGCGTCCATGTTACCAACCGCTGCATCCCCAGGCGCACGACGAGCACAGCGTTCAAAAGGCTCGCACTACCCGCCATCAGCGCGATCAATCCGAACCAGTAGGGAAATTCATCGGCGCGGTCATATATTGTATCGAATATCGGATGCACCAGCATCAGCGTTAGAAAAAGCATTGACGAGACCAGCATCTGCACGATCACCGACAGGCGCACCACGGGATGGGTCATCATCTCACCGACCGCACCGATCATCAGCCCAAGGCGCAAGGGGCGGCGGTTTTCGGGGGCCAAAGTCTCGGGTAGTCGCAAAACCATCCAGAGGGTGAAAGACAGCGAAAAGCAAATGAAGGCAATGAAAATACCGCGCCAGCCAAACCACTCGATGATGTAGGATCCCAACAGCGGCGCCACTGCCGGTACCAGAATGAAGATCATCATCACCACGGATACGATCTGTGCCATCTGGCGACCGGCAAAGCGGTCGCGTACAATGGCCAAAGCAACCACACGCGGGCCTGCAGCGCCCAAGCCCTGAAACACCCGCGCAAGCAGAACCATCTCCAGCGATTGGCTTGCCCATGCAACAGCAGCGGAGGTGATATAGAGAGCGCTTGCTGCCAGAATGACGGATTTGCGTCCGTAGGTATCCGACAGTGGACCAGTCAGAAACGTGCCGACTCCAAGCCCGAGAAGAAAGGCACTGAGGATAAGCGGCGCGTTTTCAGGAGTGTCAGGGGTCAGTTCATCGGCGATGGCGGGCAGGCCGGGCAGCATCGCATCGATGGAAAAGGCGACAGTTGCCATCATCATGGCGATCAGAGCCACAAACTCTTTGCGGCCCATGGAAAAGCTGTCTTGTGGGGTCGGCACGTCCGTTTTCCGATGCGTTAGCGGCGCCCGAGATACGCACCGGAGCCTGCCTAACCTACGGTTGCAGGGCTGGCAACCTTAATACTGGGGTGTCGTTGGAGGCCTTAGGCCCCTGCAACAGCGCGCATCTCGGCTTGTGCCGGTTGGTGAAACGGATTGCGCGCACCGATGATATCCGCACGCGGCACATAAACCACCTGCGTGACATCCTCGAAATGATCAAACTGTCCGGCCCAATCGTCACCCATGGCAAAAATGCTGACGTTATAGTTGATGATATCGGTGTATTTCTGTTCCCAATCCTGCTCCGCGATCACACGGCCGACAAAGCGGCAACTCTCCAGCATCAAGCGGCGCTGCGCATAGGAGGTGACGGCGGGCACGCCCATCGCCTCATTATAGGCATCGGTCGAGCAACCGACGACCAACTCGCTGCCCAACATGGACAGGCGTTGCAACAAGCGTGCGTGGCCTTGGTGGAACAAATCGAATGACCCGTAGGTCAGCACAACACGGGAGGACAGGGGGGACATCATCAACACTACCTTTTCACTTCACCAACCTCGCGCAAATGCGCGTGCCGAGAGGTGCTGCGATCCGCGGATCGACTGATAGCCGGAAAGGCGCATATTGTTGCGCGAATTGCCTGATCACTGCCTGCACACCTGCTCGTAGGTATTTTTCTTAAATGGAGCTTTTTGCTCCTTGGCGTTAGGTTAGGTCAGCGCGCGAAGTGCGGCCAGTGCTTTGTGCAAACCGCCGCGCGATAGCGGCGATTTTGCAACATCGGTGATTAAAGGTTTGCGGTGCCGGATGCGATCTCGGCGATGACCTTGCCCCACAACTCGGGTGGCTGTGCGCCGGGCACCGCGTGGCGGCCGCCCACGATGAATGTCGGCACAGAAGAAATGCCCATCTGGCGGCTGTGAACGTCACGGTCGCGAATTTCCTGCACATCTGCGTCCGAGGCCAGAAGACGGCTGATGATGGAGGCGTCCATCTCAATGCTGTCGGCAATATCGGTCAGCACTTCGGCATCACCAATATCACGGGTATCGACGAAATAGGCTTTGAACAGTGCGGATATCGCAGCGGTCTGGCGCCCCTCCACACCGGCCCAATGGATCAGGCGGTGTGCATCAAGAGTGTTGGGCGTGCGCTTCATCCCCTCGAAGTTGATCTTGAGGCCTGCTTTTTCCGCATGTTCCACCACGGGCGCATAGGCTTTGACTGCACCTTGTTGACCGCCAAACTTACCCTCAAGATAGGCACGCCGGTCCATACCTTCCGCAGGCATATCCGGGTTGAGCTGGAACGGATGCCATTCAATCTCGAACGGGTGGTCCGGGTGCGCAGCAAGTGCACGGTCCAGATGTGCCTTGCCAATATAGCACCAAGGGCAAATCGGATCGGACATAATATCAAGCTTTACAGTTTCGGTCATCGGGTGGCCTCAAATTGCTGGCGCAACACGGCGCGCAAAAGCTTGCCGTTCGCGCCCATGGGCAGCTCTGGCAAATGGATATAGACGCGGGGTTGTTTGTAGCGCGCCAGATTTGCCTCTGCATACCTGCGCAACGCCGCCTCGTCCAGCGGGGCAGTTGATGTATAGAAGGCGGCGATCACGGTTGTGTGTTCTTTCACAAGGACTTCGGCCACGCCGATGGCAATGATGCCGTCACATTGTGCCAGACAAGCCTCCACTTCTAAGGGTGAAACACGAAAACCGCCCGCGTTCATCATATCATCGGCGCGACCCAGAAATGTGATCTGGTGATCGGCGTCCATACGCCCTCGGTCGCCCGTCAAAAACCAGTCACCCTGCATTTTGGCGGCTGTCGCGTCGGGCGCCTCAAGATATCCAAGCATGAGACCCGGATCGCTGCGGTGGATGGCAATCGTACCCTCGGTGTTGATGGGAACGGGGCCATCCGCACCCAGAACTGCGATACGCCGGCCTTTTTGCGGACGGCCCAGCGTATGCGGCGCGGCAGGCTGGAGTGGAGATGACGAGATGAAAGTGGAGCATTCTGTCATCCCGTAAGCTTCATAGACTGGTGTGCCTGTCGCTGTTTGCCAACGCTCGATGAGTGCAGGCGCGAGCTTTTCACCCGCACTTAAGCTATGACGCAGATTTGGCATCGTAGGCAGGTCAGGTCGACTGAGGAGTTGGCGGTACACACCCGGTGCGGCGGCGAAAATAGTGACACGGTGCCGGGCGACGAGCGCGGGCAGATCAGTCGTGGTTGTGCCGGTTGCGGGAATGAGCGCACTGGCACCGACCGACCATGGGTCCATCAGGCCCGTGCCCATCGTGTATGTCCAGTTGAATGCGCCTGCGTGCAGGATGCGGTCATTGGGCTGCAAACCGGTCCAGCCATCGCGCATCATCTGCCGTGCCCAGATGGCGCGGTGGGCATGGACCACTGCGCGCGGGTGGGCGGCGGTGCCGGATGTATAGACGATATATCCCGCACGGTCCGGCGCGCCCATATGCCACTGCGCAGAGGGCAGGGTCCGCATCTCGCGCAAACTATCGACCGATATTATGCGGGCATCGTCAGGGCAGGCAACAGCCGGATCATGCAAGATGAGCGCGGGCGTGAGTGCGTCGATCATCGGTTTTACTTCGCGCGTGGTGAGGGCTGCGGCGGTGGGGACCGGCACCAGACCCGCCGCAATCGCCCCGAGGTAGGCAAGCGGGAAATCAACAGTATTGCCAAGCCGCAGCAGAATGTGGTCTCCGGGCTGCGCACCTGTCCTCAGAAGGCCCGTCGCTGTACTCAACACGGCGGATTTCAGCGCCGCATAGGTCCATTCTTCCACTTGCGGAACAGACAAGGCTATTTTGTCCGGCGTGACATCTGCATGGGCCAGCACATAGGCCGCCATATTGAACGATGCGGGGCAGCATGGCGGCGGACCTTGGTCGAACAAAGACAACATCGTCAAAGCGCTACCGCGCGCCGTGATGCGTTGCAAGCGTCGGACCGCACCCTTATACAGGCCGCTATGACGTCAGATGCAGCAAAGTCCATGATCCAGATCGCCCGTGAGGACGGTGCCGCACATACGGTGCCGCCTGTCGATCTGGGCCTGCGCGTGCGCGAATTGCGCAAAGCGCGCGGCTGGACGCTTGAGCAGGCGGCAAGTCAGGCGGGGCTTGCACGGTCGACCCTGTCCAAGATCGAAAATGCCCAGATGTCACCAACGTATGATGCGCTTAAAAAGCTGGCCATCGGTCTGGAAATATCCGTGCCACAGCTGTTCACACCACCCGCAGCAGGGCAGATCAACGGGCGTATGGCCGTGACCAAATCGGGTGAGGGCGCAGCCCAGGCAACCGCCACCTACGAGCATGAGTTGCTGGCCGATGCGTTGCGCAAGAAGAACATGCTGCCCTACCGCGCCCGTATCCGCGCGCGCAGCATGGAAGAATTCGATGGCTGGGTGCGCCACGACGGTGAAGAGTTCCTGTATGTGCTCACAGGCGTCGTGCAACTGTTTACGGAATTCTACGAGCCCATCGAGATGCGGCGCGGCGACAGCGCCTATTACGATGCGGCGATGGGGCACAATGTGATCTCGACCTCGGACGAGGATGCGATGATCCTGTGGGTCACATCACTCGTCTAGCAGTGCTTTTAACGTCACGTGCCCGACAAACACGGCGGCGAACTGTACCAGCACAAACATCACGATATGATCGGGCGAGATGCCAGCGAAAGTGTCTGACCAGCCACGCGCGAAAGTAACTGCGGGATTGGCAAAGCTGGTTGATGAGGTGAACCAATAAGCGCCAGTAATATAAAGCGCCACCAGTGTCGGCACCGCATCGGGGCGTGCGCGCAACCCGCCAAAGATAGCGAACAACAATCCAAGAGTGGCCAAGGCCTCCGAGAACCATTGCGCGCCGCCAGTCCGGTGGATGGTCTGGCTCACCTGCAATACGGGCAGATCGAACATCAAATGAGCAGCCCAGACGCCCGCAACTGCCCCTGCGACTTGGGCGAGCACAAAGCCCGCAAACAGCGTCAGCGGCAATTCCCCGCGCAATGCAAACGCAAGGCTCACTGCGGGGTTAAAATGCGCGCCGGAGATATGACCCAGAACGGTAATAATCACAAAGAGCATACAGCCCGTGGCGATCGCATTGGCCAGCAGCGTGATCGCGTCATTGCCTTGCGCGAGTGCGACGCCCATGATCCCCGATCCAATGACCGAGATCAGCAGCATTGCCGTGCCCAAGAATTCTGCGCTGAGTTTGCGTATCATTCCACTGTGCTACAGTCGCGCAGACGGGCCTGCAATGCAGTGCTGTCCGTGAAATCAAGCGGGGTTTCCAGAAACGCAGTCGCGCGGCGGTTCAGGATGTCATACGCCTCGCGGAAAGCGGCGGGTGCAGCCTCGGGTGTGGCGGCGGCGGGATCTTCGACACCCCAATGCGCGCGCACGGGGGCGGCGGGCCACATCGGACAGGTCTCGGCGGCGGCATTGCCACATACGGTGATAACGGCGTCCATATGCGGCGCATCGTCTTGCGCATAGATATCCCAGCTTTTGGAGGTCAGACCAGAGATGTCATGCCCTTCTGCGGCCAGAATACGCAAGGCCTGCGGATGGACTTTGCCCGCGGGCTGGCTGCCTGCGGAGAAGGTTGTGATGCGGCCACCGCCTGCACGGCGGAGCAAACATTCAAGAAGGATGGAGCGAGCCGAGTTACCGGTACATAATACAAGGATATTCATGCGCACTCTATCGTGCACCTATGCTACAGATTTATGACAGATCGACGGATTATTGCGTTTCGTCCCACCACCAGACTTCGGGCATCCACTGTGGCCCGTCGCCATAGATCGGCAGCGTATCGGGGTATTTCATTTCGCGCCTGTGGGCGATGCGCCCTTCGGTGAACGACCAGAACGGTATGACATAGCGCCCTGCGGTCAGCACGCGGTCCAACGCGCGGGTGGCCGCGATAAAATCGGTGCTGTCGCGGGCGTTCAACATTGCCTCGATCATGGCGTCGATTGCGGGGTTCCGCGCGCCCATCAGATTGCGCGAGCCGGGCTGATCGGCAGCCTCTGCACCCCAGTAAAACTTCTGCTCGTTGCCAGGGCTGAGCGACAGCGCGCGGCGGTAGGGCGTGATGTCAAAGTCAAAGGAGCCTGTCCGTTCAAAATACTGGGCATCATCAACAGATTCGACGACCGTTGTGATCCCAAGCCGCTCGAGCGCCTGAGCGTATAGCTCGGCAATAGCGATGTCTTCTGTGTTGCCCTTGGCGATGAGGATGGTGAAGGTCATGGGCATGCCATCACCGCGCTGCATGCGCCCGTCCTCAACCATGTAGCCTGCCGCGCTGAACTGGGCCAATGCCGCGCGGATGCCTGCGCGGTTCCGCTCGGACCCGTCAGAGACGGGCAGGGCGTATCCTTCCAGCGTGCCCGTGGGCAGCGAGTCTTGATAGGGCAGCAGCAATTCGGCTACGCGACCCTGTGCCGGTCCGTCCTCTTGTCCCAGAACGGAGTTGGAGAAGTAGGAGGTGATACGCGGCTGTGTGCCACCGGTCAGCGTATCGTTGATATACTCAAAGTTGAACGCATTGATCAGCGCGTCGCGCACCCGCCAGTCGTCAAAAGGCGCGCGGCGTGTGTTCATTACGAAGCCTGTCATGCCCGTTGGCTTTTGGTGCGGAATGACGGATTTAACGATCTCGCCGCGCGTCACAGCGGGAAAGTCATATTGGCTCAACCATGTTTGCGCGTTGAATTCGCGCACGGCAGAGACCTCGCCGGATTTGAACCCCTCGAACAGCACGGAGGCATCGCCGTAAAAATCAAGCTTCACTTCGTCGTAATTATGCGTGCCTGTGCGAAACGCCAGATTGGCGCCCCAATAGTCGGGGTTGCGGGTCAGCGTGACAAATCGGCTCGTTTCATAATCAGAGATGATGTAGGGGCCAGACCCGAGCGGGATATCTTGCACCGGTGCGCCGGCAAAATCGCGGCCCACCCATTGGGCCTTGGAGATGATGGGCCGCAAACCGGCAAGCAGGGCAAGTTCGCGGTTGTCGGTGTTGAAGGTGATGCGTACCGCACGTTCGCCGGTCTGCTCGATGTTCTCGATCTGGTTATACAGGCTCAGGTAGCGCGGATGACCTTGGGTACCCAACACCTCGAAGCTGAACAGAACATCCTCAACGGTGAGCGGGGAGCCATCGGAGAACTGCGTGCCTTCGCGCAGCGTAAACTCGACCCATGTGCGGGCATCGTCCGTCTCGACCGTTTCGGCAAGCAGACCGTAAAGCGTGAAAGGCTCATCCCATGACCGGCCTAAAAGCGTCTCATGGGTAAAGAACGGCAGCTGCCACGGTGATGTCCCTTTGAGGACGAACGGATTGAGACTGTCAAAGCCGCCGGTATTGCCCAACGTGATGGCACCGCCCTCGGGGGCATCGGGATTGACGTAAGGCAGATGAGTGTAGCCTTCGGGCAGGGCGGGCACACCGTACATCGCAATCGCATGGGAGGGATCGGCGGAAGCTGCGAATCCCCAAAGAATCAGTGAAGATGCGGCCACAAGGCCCCGTACCCTTGGGAAATTATCTAAAGCCATTTTCGAAACAATCCTGCTCTGCCCTTTTTTTTATTACTTAAACGTGTAGCGGGGTCCGGCGTCCGGCGCAAACTTAATGCTTGGATTCCTTAACGAGAAACTTTATACATAATGCACTGCTCGATAGGTTTCTTGCCTGTATGAAACCTGCCTCAATAACTTGACGCCCGCCTTGTGCGGGCGTTTTTTTTGGCCAGTTCACGTGAATGTGCGCCTTTCACAGGCTCATTCCCGCCGCAAGAGGAAGTTAGCCTCTGGTAATGCATTTCCATTCCCCGGCTTGGGCTGCATAAGCGGCATGCACACTTCAAATGGAGAATTCTCATGGCCCTTACCTATGATCTGTCCGGCAAAACGGCTGTTATTACCGGCTCGAACTCTGGCATCGGACTGGGGATCGCACAGCAGCTTGCCCAAGCAGGCGCGAACGTTGTGCTGAACTCCTATACCGATCGCAAGGAAGATCACGCACTGGCCAAAGAGATCGAGAATGTGACGGGTGTGACCGCGCGCTATATTGCGGCTGATATGTCCAAGGGCGAAGATTGCCGCATGCTTATCGAAGAGGCTGGCGTATGCGATATTCTGATCAACAACGCGGGCATACAGCACGTGGCACCAATCCCTGATTTCCCCAGCGCAAAATGGGATGCGATCATCGCAATCAACCTCAGCTCTGCATTTCATACGTCTGCTATTGCCTTGCCGATGATGCGCAAGGCCGGTTGGGGACGGGTGATCAATATCGCATCTGCCCACGGCCTGACCGCGTCGCCCTACAAATCCGCCTATGTCGCGGCGAAACACGGGATCATCGGCCTGACCAAGACAACAGCCCTCGAGACCGCGGAAGAGCCGATCACCGCCAACGCCATCTGTCCGGGCTATGTACTCACCCCGTTGGTCGAGAGCCAGATCCCCGACACGATGAAAGAATACGACATGAGCCGTGAGGACGTGATCAAGAATGTCATGCTCAAGCGGCAACCAAGCAAGGAATTCGCCACGACCGAGCAGATGGGCGGCACAGCGGCCTTCTTGTGCTCAGCTGCAGCGGACCAGATCACCGGCACAGCAATCAGCGTCGATGGCGGCTGGACCGCACTTTAACTGACCCAACCGGAAGGCTATGCCACATGGCACAGACCAAAAAGATCAACCTCGCCCTTCAAGGCGGCGGTGCGCATGGTGCATTCACCTGGGGCGTACTTGACCGTCTGCTGCAGGAGGATGATCTGGAGATTTGTGGCATCTCCGGCACGTCCGCTGGCGCGCTCAATGGTGCGGCACTCAAATCCGGCATGATCAGCGGCGGTCGTCAGGGCGCGCGCGACAATCTGGACTGGCTCTGGATGAAAGTTGCGGGCGTCTCGGACCTGTCCTCCGGTGACTGGATGGCCCCATTCGGGCTTGATGTGCTGAGCCGTCAGATCGAGATGAGCCTGCCTTATGCGATGGGAGACGCCATCGCACGCCTGGTTTCACCATACGCCTATGGTCCGTTCTACAAAAATCCGCTGCGCGAGATTGTTGAGGCGTTTAATTACGACCGCGTCTGTGATGATCATGCACCGCTGTTTTTCGTGGGTGCGACACGTGTGCGCAATGGCAAAATTCGCGTATTTCAAGGTGCTGAAATCGGGCCGGATGCGCTGATGGCCTCTGCATGCCTGCCGACGATGTTTCAGGCGGTCGAAATGTACGACAGCACCACCGACCGCACAGAAGCGTTCTGGGATGGTGGCTTTACCGGTAATCCGGCGCTTTTCCCGCTGTTCATAGAGGCGTTGCCGCAGGACATCGTGATCATCAACATCAACCCGCTCGAGCGGGAGGATATTCCCAACACGCCGCAGCAGATCCAGAACCGCATCAACGAGATCAGCTTTAATTCGAGCCTGTTGCGGGAGTTGCGTGCGATTGATTTTGTGCAGCGCTTGATCGAAGAAGGCACCTTATCATCGGACCGGATGAGCCGCGTGCGCATCCATATGATCGCGGATGATGCGCTGATGGCTCAGCTTTCTGCCGCGACCAAAACGATTCCCAATCCTAACGTTATCGGGCGGTTGAAGGACGCAGGCATTGCCGCCGCAGACAGCTTTTTGCGCAATGACATCGACAACATTGGCAAACGCAGCAGCGTTGATCTGCGCGCGATGTTCGACTAGCTGCGCAAGTTGAGGTCCACAATCGGGGCATCGCCGTTCTCGACCGCTTTGGCGTTGGGATAGACAAGCCCTGCGGAGATCACCAGTTTCGCCGAATCCTCGACAGACATATCGAGCTCGATCACGTCGCGTTTCGGCACAAACAGTAGAAAACCCGATGTAGGGTTTGGCGTTGTCGGCAGAAAGACCGACATAACCTCGCCCAAACTGTCGGATTTCGATGCAATTTCGCCCTTTGCTTCGGTCGAGATAAAGCCGATGGCCCAGATACCTTTACGCGGATATTCAATCAGGCACGCTTTCTCGAAGCTGCGCTCTTTTTGGGCAAATATCGTCTCTGATATTTGCTTGATCCCTGAATAGATCGAGCGGACGACGGGCGTACGCTCCACCAGACTTTCGGCAAAGCGGATGAAGGAGCGTCCGATCAACCCTTTTGCCAGCCAACCGATGAGGATCGTGAAGACCAGAAATATGATCACACCGATACCGCGCACGTTGATTTGCACTGACGGATCAAGACCGAGGTAGTCCTGAATGATCCGGTCGGGATGATAGCTCAGCGGGACAAGCGGCAGGACAAACCCGTCAATCCAGCCCACAACGCTCCAGATCAGCCAAATCGTTAGGCCCACAGGGGCGATGACAACCAAACCTGTTAGAAAATTGCTGCGCGCACGGCCAATGAGGCCACGGCGCGGTGGCGTAATCGGATCAGGGTCAAAGGGCGTATTCATCAGTAAGGCGTATCCGCGTGGTCGGTGCTGTGTCGGCTCTATAGCTATGCGCTGTCAGAGGCGGCCACAATGGCTCTATGCTGTCCTACATAGCCCTAACTGTGCAATTGGCGTGCAATTTGTGCAGCAAGCCTCGCATTGTTGCGCACCAAGGCGATATTGGCCGTGAGGGAGCGGCCTTCCGTCAACTCGAATATCCGTTGCAGCAGATAGGGCGTGACGGCTTTGCCGGTGATGCCCGCGCGGGTGGCGTCGCTTTGTGCGGTGGTGATGATCGGTGCCATTTCGGCAGCGGGAATTTCGGCGTCTTGGGGAATGGGGTTTGCGATCAGCTGGCCACCAGGCAGGCCCAGTTCCGCGCGTATGCGGTGGGCAGCCGCGATATGCGCAGGGTCATCCATGCGCAGCGGCGCTTTGAGCTTTGATCCGCGCGACCAGAACGCGGGAAAGGCATCCTGACCGTAGGAGATGACCGGCACACCTTGGGTTTCGAGCACTTCGAGCGTTTTGGCCACGTCCAGAATGGCCTTGGCGCCGGCAGCTACTACCGTGACGGGTGTTTGCGCCAGCTCCAACAGATCGGCAGAGATATCAAAGCTGTTCTCGGCCCCCTTATGAACACCGCCGATGCCACCTGTGGCAAAGACGTGAATACCCGCAAGATGCGCTGCGATCATCGTGGCACTGACGGTGGTGGCACCGGTACCGCCCGTGGCGATGCAGGCCGCGATATCGGCGCGGCTCAGTTTGGCGACGCCTTTAGCTTGGGCCAGCGTGCCAAGTTGGTCATCCTCAAGCCCGATATATAGCGTGCCATCCATCACAGCGATCGTGGCAGGCACAGCGCCCGCTTCGCGAATGTCATTCTCGACCTGCCGCGCCACTTCGAGGTTTTGGGGGTAGGGCATGCCGTGGGTGATGATCGTGCTCTCGAGGGCGACAATCGCCTGACCGGTTTCGCGGGCGGCGGCAACTTCGCTGGAATAGCTCAAGGGAATCATATGGTCGTTTCTCCGGATACATAAAGGGCGGCGGCGCTGAGGGCCGCGCTCAGGGCGGCGGCGGGGTCTGCACCGCGCAGTTCGGACGCGATGTGGGCGGCCATGAAGGTATCACCCGCACCTGTCACGCGGGTCACATGGGCAGTGGGTGGTGTTTGCGTCTCGACATAGTCGTCCGCAGCTGCGGTGGCCGGATGGCCCCCGTTTGTGACAACAACACGGGCCGCGCCACGCGCGCGCAACGCCACCGCCGCCTCGGCCGAACCATGGTATTCTGTTCCGCACAAAAGGCCCGCTTCCTCGAGGTTGACGTAAAGCGTGCCGCGTCCTGCATCCACAAAGGGCGTGAGGCGGAGTGCTTTGCCGGGCGAGGCAGGTGCCACCCGGAGATCCGATTGGGCCAGCAGCGGGCTTTGCGCGATTTGCGACAACAGATCAAGCGTGAGATTGCCGTCAAGGGCCACCGCACCTGTGTAGGGCGCGGGCAGTGATCCGTCGATGAGCGCGCGCAAAATCTTATCGCCGACCGCTTCGAGTGAATGGGCATCCGCAATTGCCGCGATTAACCCGTTCGGGGCCTCGATGGCCATATACTGGTCTGTTGGTAAATCGTTCGAGCGATAGACATAATCCGTGATCAGACCGCGCACATTGCAGGCAGCAATTAGCGCGTCGCCTTCGACATCGCGACCAACCGCACTGAGCAGGGCGGGGTGCAAGCCAAAGCGGCGCAGCGCCATTGCGATGTTGAGTGCCACACCACCGGGCAGGCGGGTGATCCGCCCGGGCATATCGGCACCCTGACGCATGGAGCTGTCACACCGCCCGATCACGTCCCACAGCACCGATCCGATGCACAGTATATCCGGTGTCGCTTTCATTGGTTTTGTTGTGACGCGATGCGGATCGCAGCACAAGTCGATTAAACCTCAGCGGGCAGGCACCGCAAAAGTCATTGACGCCCAAAGCGTTTCCCATACTGGGCCAGCCTCGACGGTCGTGGCACCTTCAACGGGCCGCAATACCACTGCGTCCAAAAGATACTCCATGCCTGCCACTACAGGAATGCTGGCGCGGCCCTGATCGTCGGTGCGGGTGATGGTAACGGTCACTTCGTCGTCGGCGTTGCGTGCATAAACCTCGATCTGCGCATCTGCGCGCGGCTCCCCGAGATAGAGCAGCGACACGTCTAACGTGCCATCAAAGTCAGGCGCGTAGGGGTTCTCGAGGGCGATAAATTCGGTCTGCAATCCAAGCTCGCGGTCCGATCCTGCCCCATCGCCGACTGCTATGAGCGATTTGGAATGGCGGGTGTAGATCTCCTCGAAGTTTTCTTTGGCCCAACCGCGTTGGGCATGGATGGCCTCTGCGTGTGCGAAATCCTTGTGTGCAACGAATTTCAGGAATTTGGGCCATTCCTTGTAAGTGAGCGTCGCCGGAGCCGCCTCATGGGCGAGGATCATCAGCCCGTCGCGCGTCGGTGCCGGCAGCTGGATTGCCGGTCTGTCGCCCAATCGACCTGTGATCGGTGCAATGCTATCACCCATAATCACATCAATGCGGGTGTTGCGGTCTTCGATGAAAGATTGACGCGTTCCTTCAAACAATTGGCCATTTCGCAGGTCGGCAACGAAGGGTGCGTCGTTTTCGACTTGAAACTCCGGCGGTTCAATCCAGAATTCATGGGCAAGCGCCATTTGTGTACTGGTAAGCGTGGCCACACCAAAGACGATAGATCGGATGAACTGCATGAGACGAATTTCCTTCTTTATAATTGCTAAGCTGGCATTGGTACTGGCGTTGTCAAGCACCCAAGTCGCTGCGCACGAGGTTGTGCCCACCATTGCCGATCTGATGGTGAACGAAGGGCGCGCCGAGTTGGACCTGCAGATCAATCTTGAGGCGTTTTTGGCCGGTGTCGATCTGGATGCGGTCGAGGACACCGATGAAGCGCCGCAAGCGCGCGACTATGATGCCCTGCGCGCGTTGAGCGCGGATGCATTGGCCGCACAAGCGCCCGAGTTGCTGGAGGCGTGGAACGCGCTGCCCCTGCTGGTCGTTGACGGGGTGCCCGTGGCCTTGGAAAGCATGGCCATCGTCGTGCCAACGGGTGTGGATATCGAGTTGCCGCGCATCGCGGAATGGCAGTTGGCGGGGGATGTCGCCGCAGGTTCAACTGTCACGCTGATGTGGCCGGATGGGGGTGGTGACCTGGTGCTGCGCCAACAGGGCGTAGACGAGCCGTTTACCGGATTGATTGCCGGCGGTGACAGCAGCCCTAAGATCGCCCTTGGTGGAGGAAATTCTCTCACCGGCTGGCAGACCTTCGGCAGCTATATACCGGTTGGCTTTGACCATATACTGCCTCAAGGCCTTGATCACATTCTATTTGTGCTGGGTTTGTTTTTCCTGTCGACCCACCTGCGTCCGCTGATCTGGCAAGTCTCGGCATTCACGCTGGCGCATACTGTTACGCTGGCACTGGGTGCACTGGGGCTGGTGAATGTGCCAGGCAGCATCGTAGAGCCGTTGATTGCCGCCTCCATCGTCTATGTCGCGGTCGAGAATATCTTTGCCCGTGGATTGACCCGCTGGCGGCCTGCCGTGATCTTCGGGTTTGGCTTGTTGCACGGGCTTGGCTTCGCTTCCGTACTGGGTGAATTCGGCCTTCCGGAGGACCAATTCGTCCCCGCGCTCATTGGCTTTAACGTGGGTGTCGAGGTCGGACAGCTTACGGTGATTGCCATGGCGTTCGTGCTCATCTGGCTTGCTGTGCTGGCTGCGCGGCGCGCATCCCTCACAGGGCCGGAAGAGCTTGTTACGGAGTATCCGGTGATGTTCCGCGCGCTGTCGATGACCGGTTCGCTGCTTATCGCGATCATTGGCATTTATTGGGTGATCGAGCGGACGCTGCTCTGAACTTGGTCGGCGTTAGCCGATTGCAGACCAGAGCGTTGTCAGGGCGGCGGCGGGATCGTCGCTGCCCCAAATCTCGTCTCCGATACCGAAGAAATCGGTCATAGGCGCAAGGCGGGCAATCATTTCCGCGTCAAGCTGGCCCTCGGCCACACAAGGCACTTCGATGACTTCGGACCACCACTGGAACATATCCGCTTCGGCGATTTCGCCGTCAAACAAGGCGGTTGCCTGCACCGGTCCAAAGGCCACGTAATCAGCACCGGCTTCGCCCGCACTCATCCCGTCATGGCGTGATCCGGCACAATAAGCGCCCACAATGGCGTCGGCGCCCAGCGTTTTGCGCGCATGGCGGACAGAGCGTGCAGCATCCGACAGATGCACACCGTCAAGGCCCAAGCGCTCTGCCAGCAGGGTGTGATCGGAGATAACGAGGGCCACATCGCGCGCATCCGTGACAGCGCGCAAGGTGTCGGCGGCACGCGAAAGCTTGCTTTCATCCGTGCTGGCCAAGGCCAACCGCACACAGGCGGTCGCATGGGCATCAAGCACACGGGCCAGCGTATCGCCAAAGCTGTCGATCTCGAAATCTGTGGGTGTGATGAGGTAGAGTTGCGGCTGATCGGGGTTTTTTGACATGGTCTGCGTCCTTTGGTGCTTGGGACAAGGGAGTAGCCCAAAGCCGTGCGGGATGGAAACCGTTATCGGCACGCGCAGTTGATATTGGCAAGGGGGTGTCCGCGCGGTATCAGGTCGCCATGACAGTTGAACACCCCACCGCCCCACGTTTCGTGCTTGTCCGTCCGCAAATGGGCGAAAACATTGGTGCTGCCGCGCGTGCGATGCTGAATTTCGGGCTGGGGCATATGGCGGTGGTCGCGCCGCGCGACGGTTGGCCCAATCCGGCGGCGGTGGCGATGGCATCGGGCGCCGGTAGAGTGCTGGATGCCGCATTGCTGGCACCGGACCTGCCGGCGGCGATCGGCGATTGCAGTTTTGTATTTGCCACTACCGCGCGTGACCGCGACATGAGCAAACCTGTCTACACCCCCGAGGCGGCGATGGCGCTGACAGCGCAGAAGATCGCAGCGGGCGAGCGAGTAGCGGTTTTGTTCGGACCAGAGCGTGCCGGCCTCGAGAACGAGGATATCGCGCGCGCCAATGCGATCATCTCCGTGCCGGTCAATCCTGATTTCGCCTCGCTCAACCTTGCGCAATGTGTCCTGTTGGTGGGATACGAATGGATGCGGCAACACAGTACGCAAGTCGCCGTGGCCCATGAGTTGGCAGGCAGTAGTTGGGCCGATCAATCAGAGATCGAGCATCTGGCAAAACATTATGAAGAGCGGATGGAGGATGCAGGGTTCTTTTATCCCGAGCATAAGGCCGCCTCGATGAAAACGAACCTGCGCAACATGTGGAGCCGCCTGCCGCTGACCCGTGCCGATGTGCAGATATTGCATGGCACCTTGCGTCAGATGGTCCGCTGGAAGGAACGCGGCTAGACGCTGGATGCCAGAGAGACTACCTGAAAGACGGATAACCGACGGAGGGCACGATGGCCACCAATCGCAAACTGTTTGAAGATGTGGGCGCAGATACGGCAAAGCCGGTCGCCATAAAAGGGGTGATCGACGCAGGCGCCGGCCGCGGTGCGCGCAAATCCATCCGCAACTGGTTGTTCATGTTGTTCGGACTGGTGTTTTTGATGATCCTTGTGGGCGGTGCCACGCGCCTCACCGACAGCGGTCTCAGCATCACGGAATGGCGTCCCATCACCGGCGCACTGCCGCCACTAAACGCCGCCGACTGGGCGTCCGAATTTGCGAAATATCAAGAAATCGACGAGTTTCGCCTTCAAAACAGCTGGATGACACTGGGTGACTTCAAGGTGATCTACTGGTGGGAATGGGGCCACAGACAGCTTGGCCGCGTAATTGGCCTTGTCTGGGCCATAGGGTTCTTTTGGTTCCTGCTGCGCGGCAAAATCCCTACGGGCTATACGCCGCGCTTGATGCTGCTGGGCGGTCTGGGCGGGCTTCAGGGGGCGATTGGCTGGTGGATGGTGTCCTCCGGTGTGACCTCGGGTACTGCCACGACAGATGTATATAGCACGCGTCTTGCCACCCATCTGGGCCTCGCTTTTGTGATTATGGGTTTTATCACATGGTACGCTCTATCCTTGAACCGCACGGAAAAAGACCTGATGCAGGCGCGGCGCACGAAAGAAGCGCGGCTCTATACCCTTGCGACCGGATTGTTGGTGCTGACCTTCGTACAGATCCTCATCGGTGCGCTGGTTGCGGGTATTGACGCGGGCCGCAGCTATACGGACTGGCCGCTCATGGCGGGGCAGTTCTTTCCACCTGATGCATTCTATATCGAGCCACTTTGGAAGAACTTCATCGAGAACGCAGGCCTTGTGCAGTTCATTCACCGCATCACTGGCTATGTGCTGTTTGCTGTGGCGATCGTTGTCTGGCTGGCGGGGCGTAAATCCTCGCATCCGAAAACACGGCATGCGTTCAATACCATCATGGTGGTCATCACGTTGCAGATGGCCCTCGGGATCGTAACTGTGCTTAATGCTGCTATCGTCCCACTGGCGCTCAGCCATCAGGGCCTGGCCGTGCTCTGCTGGGTGCTCATCCTTCGGGCGCGCCATCTCTCGCTTTACCCCATCGCTACATCGCTCAGAGGAGCTCCTACATGACAGCCTATGATGATCTTATGGCCTTTACCCGTGACACGATGGCGTTGGGACAGGTGGCAGGGCGGCTTGGCTGGGATCAGGAAACGGTGATGCCCCGTGGTGCCGCACCGCAACGCGCCGAGGAAATGGCCGCAATGGAGGGTGTGCTTCATGCGCGCCGCATTGATCCAAAAGTTGGCGAATGGCTGGGCACGATCGAGGACAGCAGCCTCGACACCGTGGGCCAGGCCAACATGCGCCACATCCGCCGCAGTTTCGAGCGCACAAACAAAGTGCCCGCAGCCCTTGCGGCGCGCATCGCACGCGTCACGTCGGCCGCACAAGGCACATGGGCCGAGGCACGCGCGGACAATGATTTCAAAGCCTTCGCGCCGACACTGGCCGAGGTTATCATGCTCAAACGTGAAGAGGGGCAAGCGCTCGCTGCGGGCGGCGATGTCTATGACGCCATGCTCGCTGATTATGAGCCGGGGACCACGGGTGCCGACCTTGATCAGATGTTCGGTGCCATGCGGCCGGTTCTGTCAGAGCTGCGTGCGAAAATCCGTGATGCAAAAAGCCCTGCGCGGCTGGAGGGGACATTCGACGAAAGTGCACAGATGAAGCTCACGCGGCTGCTGGCCAAGACGTTCGGCTATGACATGGCGCGGGGCCGTGTGGACAAGGCCGTGCATCCATTCTCGTCCGGGTCCGGCCTTGATGTGCGCATCACCACACGCACCAATGTAGCCGACCCTTTCAACTGTTTCTATTCGACAATTCATGAGGTTGGTCATGCCGCCTATGAGCAGAACATTGATCAAGCCTATCTGCTGACCCCGCTGGGCAGTGGTGTGTCCATGGGCGTGCACGAAAGTCAAAGTCGCATTTATGAAAACCAGATTGGCCGCAGCCGCGCCTTCACCGGCTGGCTGTTTGGTCAGATGAAAGACGCGTTCGGTGATTTCGGGATCAGGGATGCGGATGCCTTCTATGCCACCGTCAACCGCGTGGGCGACGGATTTATCCGCACCGAGGCAGACGAGTTGCAGTATAATTTGCATGTCATGCTGCGCTTTGATCTTGAGCGGGCATTGATGGCTGGTGACTTACAAGTGAGCGATCTGGAAACGGCATGGAACGACCGGTTTGAGGCAGATTTCGGCTATGCTGTGGACAAGCCCGCGAATGGTGTGCTGCAGGATGTGCATTGGTCTGTGGGCCTGTTTGGATACTTTCCGACCTACTCGTTGGGGAATGTCTATGCAGGGTGTCTGAATGACGCCATGCGCGCTGCGGTGCCTGATCTGGATGCCGAACTTGCTCAGGGTAATACGTCGACGGCGACGGGTTGGGTGCGGGACAACGTGCAAACCCACGGCGGCCTGTATGAGCCGCGAGAGGTGATTGAGCGTGCGACAGGAGCCGTGCCGACTGAAGCGCCATTGCTTGATTATCTGACCAAGAAATTCTCGGCTATTTACGGGCTTTGATTGCACGGACAATTTGGACGAAACTTGTAAAAACAGGTGGCAAGTCATCCGTTTTTGTGGGGGCGTCTCAACCGTTCTTTAATCAATTCGGCACATATTCGAGGAGAACGGTTTCAATGAAGGTTATCATGAAAAATTCTCTTAAGATCTTTAGTGTTCTGGCACTGACAGCGGCCATGGCGTCGGCAGCTGTTGCGCAAGTTGCCGCACCTGCCGCTACGACAACGACCACGACGACAGCCACAACTGCGGCGACGACCGCTGCCACCTCCACTGCAGCGACAACAGGCGGTGTGTTCGGTCTGGGTGCGGGTATCACTGCAGGTGTTGCTGTGGCAGGTGTCGCCGGTCTTGCAGCGGCAGCAGCGGTTGCCACGCGCCGGACCTCAACCAGTGCAACAACAACAGTCGCAAACCAGTAAAACACTTCTCCAAAGGTCTCATACTGGAAAGAGCCGCTTC
>JBATTJ010000017.1:0-38466 GCA_049670485.1 Sulfitobacter sp. | reverse complement strand
GTGACAGCTGGGCCGAAGAAGGCTGGGACCATGCCGACGATCCTGCAAACCTGCGCGCGGCGTTTGACGGGTTCGGCGGCATGGCCGGCGCGATGATAGGCGCGGTGGAAGCAACGACACTGTGGGGGCTGCATCGCCATCCCGTCGCACCGGTCTGGCAGGCGGGAGGCGTGGCGCTTTTGGGGGATGCGGCGCATCCGACCCTGCCGTTTTTGGCACAAGGCGCGAATATGGCGTTGGAGGATGCGTGGGTGCTGGCTGATCATGTGACACAGCTGGGTATCGCGGCATTGCCCGACTACGAGGTACTGCGCAAACCGCGTGTCACCCGTGTGATCAAGGCCGCGAATGGCAATGCATGGCGGTATCATCTGCGGCCCGGACCGGTGCGGTTTGCAGCCCACACAGCTTTGCGGGTGGGAAGCCGGGTCGCGCCCGGCCGGATGCTGGGCGCGTTTGACTGGCTTTACGGGCTCGACGTGACCGCGCGGCGCTGACTATTTCGCCCGCGCCACCATTCCGAACAAATCACGAGGATCATCAGGATCGGCCAGCATATCCAGCGGCGTAAAGAATTCAGTGTCCTTGATCGCGTCACGCACATAGCACAGGGCCGAGAAATCCTCGATTGCGAAGCCCACACTGTCAAACAGTGTGATCTGTTTCGCGTCTGTGCGGCCTTTCGCGGTGCCGGTCAGAACTTCCCAGAATTCTGTGACGGCGTGATCGGGATCAAGCTGCTGTATCTCACCCTCGATGCGGGTCTGCTCGGGGTATTCCACAAAGATATCCGCGCGGTGCAGGATGGCAGGCGCTAGCTCTGTCTTGCCGGGGCAATCCCCGCCGATCGCGTTGATGTGCACACCTGAGCCGATCATGTTGTCGGTCAGGATGGTGGCATATTGCTTGTCCGCGGTGCAGGTTGTGATGATCTGCGCACCCAGAATGGCCTCCTCGGCGGTGGTGCAAGACACAACCTTGAGGCCGGAGCCTTCGAGATTGCGCGCACATTTGGCAGTGGCGGCAGGGTCCACGTCGTACAAGCGGACTTCAGTGATGCCGACGATGGCCTGCATGGCGATGCTTTGGAACTCAGACTGTGCGCCGTTTCCGATCATCGCCATAACGCGCGACCCTTCGGGTGCCAGCACCCGCGCAACCAGCGCAGAGGTCGCTGCTGTGCGCAGTGCTGTCAGGATTGTCATTTCCGAAAACAAAACCGGATATCCCGTCGCCACATCGGACAGCAGACCGAAAGCTGTCACCGTTTGCAGCCCGTCGTGGGTATTGGCCGGGTGGCCGTTGACGTATTTGAAGCCATACACATCGCCGTCCGAGGTTGGCATCAGCTCGATCACGCCCACGTCGGAATGCGACGCGACGCGCGGGGTTTTGTCAAACAGCGGCCAGCGGCGGAAATCATCCTCGATCCGTGCGGCAATCCCTTCCAGCATGGGTGCGATGCCGACGTGGTTGATCAGCTTCATCATGTGATCGACGCTGACAAACGGCACAAAGGCCTTGGCTGAGGGTTGGAGGGTCATATCAGTAATTCCTATCAAAACGCGCGGGTGGGGCGGTCAAACACATTGCGGCCCAAAGCGGAGGCAGCCAGATCGACCATGAGTTGCGCTGTGCGTCCGCGCTCATCCAGAAACGGGTTCAACTCGACCAGATCGAGGGAGGTGAGCAAGCCGCTGTCGTTGATCATTTCCATCACCAGATGCCCTTCCCGCACGGTCGCACCGCCCGGAACAGTGGTGCCAACAGCAGGAGCCGCAGCAGGATCGAGGAAATCGACGTCCAGCGAGACATGCAGCATGCCGCCCGCCTGCTCCACCCGTTCAAGAAACGCGCCGAGCGGGCGGGCGATGCCGGTCTCGTCAATCTCGCGCATGTCGACGCGGGTGATGGCGGTCGTCTGCAAGGCGTCACGCTCTGCCGGATCGACGGAGCGCAGGCCGATCATTGCGATGTTCTCATAGGGTAGGGGGGCGGGCAGCGCGGGCCAGCCGGTAAATTCACTGCGCCCCGTAACATAACCCATGGGCGTGCCGTGCAAATTGCCGCTGTCGGTGCTTTCCAACGTGTGAAAATCGCTGTGCGCGTCCAGCCAAAGCACGAAAAGCGGTCGGTTCTGTGCGGCCGCGTAACGCATCGCACCCAACACCGTACCCGCCGCCAATGCATGATCGCCACCCATCGTGATCGGCAGGCCATGCCCCAGGGAATTTTCAGTCGTATCGGCCAGTGCGGCGGTCCATGCAATCGTCTCGGACAAGCGGTGCAACTTGGGGTGGGGCGTGTCGGTGAAGGACGCAGGGGCCACATTGCCGATATCACGCACGCTGTGGCCAAGGCTGGTCAACGCCTCTGCCAGACCTGCAGTGCGGTAGGCGTCAGGGCCCATGATGCAGCCACGCCGGATTTTGCCACAGTCCAGTGGCGCACCTTGCAGAATTACGTTTTGAGGGGTCATGGCACAGTCCTTTGATGAATTGCATTGGGTTTATGTGCGAATTCGGGCTATGGATAGCGATAAAAGTGTCCGTTACGGGCAAAGACTATCCATAACGGAGGGTATTATGGACGAAACGGATGATGCGTTGGTTGCGGCCCTGCGCCATGACGCGCGGGCGTCTCTGTCTGACCTTGCGGCGCGGTTGGGCGTGTCACGCACCACGGTGCGCGCACGTCTGGCGCGGTTGCGGCAAGGCGGCGAGATTGTTGGATTTTCGGTGATCACCCGTGCGGATGTGGCGCGTGATCCGGTGCGCGGCCTGATGATGATCGGGATCGAGGGGCGCGGTGCAGAGCGGATCAAGCGCCAGCTTGGCGCGATGTCAGAGCTGCGCGCGGTTCATTCCACTAACGGGCGGTGGGATCTGATCGTCGAGATTGGAACAGCCACGCTTGCACAGTTCGATCTGGTGCTGGACCGTATCCGGCGTCTCGAAGGCGTTGTCGCCTCGGAGACCAGCCTACTGCTCAGCACACAAAAATCAGTCTAGGCTTTGCGAAAGGCCTGTAGCCAGATTGCGGCGAGTATCAGCGACAGGATCGCGTTCCAGCCCGCCATGCTGATGCCCGCCAACTGCCATGCGATATCGTCGCAGCGTACAAGCGGTGCTGTCAGGATCTGATCGAGCAAGGCTTGCGGATCAAGGTTGGAGATATCGCCCGCACTACAGCTTGTCGGGCCTTCCCACCAATCCTGCTCAACACCGACATGGTAGATGCCAATCATAGCCGTGCTGAGCATGGCAACCACGCCCAGCCACGCCATGCGCCACTCCCCCGTCAGCATCAGAACGACACCGATGGAGATGGCGCTGATGTGGGGCCAGCGTTGCCATAGACACAGTTTGCACGGCGCCATGCCGCCAATATGCTGAAAGGCATAGGCGCCAGCCAGAATGGCCACCGACCCCAGCGTGGCGATAAGAACCAGCCGCATCATATCAGCTTTACCGCGAAGAACCCGCCGATGAGCAGGACAAGGGCGAGCGTGAACATCAGCGGCAACCGCTTTTCAATGAAGTCGCGCACTGGCGCGCCGAACTTCCACAACAAAAGTGCCACGAGGAAAAACCGCAGGCCGCGTGCCAGGATCGAGGTGGCGACAAACACTCCCAGCGGCATGGAAGTCCAGCCGGCCATGATTGTGATAACCTTATACGGAAACGGCGTGATGCCCGCGACCAGTACAGCCCAGAAACCGAAGTCATTAAAGCGGGTTGCGAATTCGGCCATTGCATCGCCTTTGCCAAGGGCGCGTAGGATCGGTTCACCCAGGGCCTCATAGGCCAGTGCGCCAATGGCATAGCCCAGCAATCCGCCCAGAACGGAGGCGGCCAACGCCACACCTGCAATGACAAATGCGCGGTTGGGGCGGGCGATAATCATAGGGATCATAATGATGTCCGGCGGGATCGGAAACATTGAGCTTTCGAGGAAGGAGACAAAGGCCAGCACCCAAAGGGCATGGCGGTGCTCTGCAAGGCTGAGGGTCCAGTCGTATAGGCGTTGGATCATGCGCGCGGCTCCGGATGTGTTAGGACTTCAACATCACGTAGTGACGCAGGGGTCAAGTGAGCCGCCGCTATAAAATCCCTGCAATTTACGCTTGCTCACGGTGTATCTGCAGGCTACATCGTGGCGCGTGCCCAAGTGGCGGAATGGTAGACGCAGGAGATTCAAAATCTCCCGCCGCGAGGCGTGCCGGTTCGAGTCCGGCCTTGGGTACCAACCCTTTTCAGGGTTCCGCAGATATAACGTGAAAGCGATTGACGAAAGGTGCCGATCAGACATCTCCCAAAGTTCGGGGTTTGACGGGTTGGACGTGAAACATCTTCCGGACCTCGGCATTGTTCGCTTTCTCAAGCGTTGATCAGGCGAATCAACCTAAACCGCATTTTAGTAACTTAATTTCGCCACATTTGACGTTGCGCTGCCTTATTAAAGGTTAACACGCTTTGTGAAGTTCTCTGGCCTGATATCCGCGCGGATTTGCCACTCCAGCGGGAATAAACTGTCGTTAAGCCCGATTTTTGTCAAGCAATAACCTATGGTTGCAAGCGGCGGTATCCGGTGTTGAAGTTGAGTGAAATTCACTGATTGATTCGCATAACCCGTTAACTTCTTAGCTCGATATTGCCCTAATTCCGGAATTTATTAACGATTGGTTCCAATCCAGGAACACAAAAATGACATGATTGATCACGAAAATGAGAGCGGACTTCCACAAAGGTTAACAAATAGTTAACGCGCTGGTTGCTCGGCGATAAGCTCTAAACGCATAGTTAAGTCCTTGAATTAAGAACGCTTTAACCCTGATTTTCCTGTTTTCCATATGGAAACAGTGACGCTAGGGAATGATAGATAAAGCACCATGAGTTAACGAACTCGAGATTTATTCGCTCCAAAGCTGACAAATTTCAAACATTTTTCCCTTTGTTCCCTCAGTTCCAGTGGGTATCTACAAATACAGCTCAACTGGGGGGCGACGATAAAAGGTCCGGGGGCTGCCGCACAATAAACGCATGCTGCAATGCGGGAAGAGTGTAGAGCCGCATGTTTGCGACTGCTACTTATTTTGATGCAAAAGCATTTTTGGTGCTGAGCTATCTGGCCATCCTGTGGTCTGTCTCTCCCTGCGATACGACGGCACTTTGCGAGTGCTGTGTACCTTACGAGTTTGAAACCCATTGGGGTTTCGGAGTTTGAACGGAGAAGACAATGAAGACGCCTTGTTTCGCGATCCACACCGGAAAGACATGTCAGAAGGCGCAGTCTCAGGTTAGCCGCACAGGTTGCCAGCTTCCCCTTATTATATCACACGATCCGGCAGCATCATGCGCCGCGCGCATTGCTGCATAGGAGCACTATATCATGATCAGAACAATTGATTTTAACGCCCTCTCGAAGGGTGACGTTGTAACGGACCAGTTTGCCGATCTTGGCGTGACCATCTCGGTGCAGGCGAACGGTAGCGGCGTAGATAAGGCTTTGATTTTCGATACCAATCATCCGACGGGTGAAGACTTTGACCTTGCCACCAACAACCTCGATAACGTTCTGATCATTTCCGAGGATGGCGACACGTCCGATCCCGATGACAACGCAGCCGGCGGCAAGATCACGTTCAACTTTGCCGACGAAGTTGAAATCAAATCAATTACCCTTCTCGACATTGAAGAGACAGCGACGCTGCGGTTCTTCGATGCGCATGGCAACCTGATTTCCAAGCAGCATGTTGCGGCGACCGAGGACAACGGCCAGGTCGTCGTCGACCTTGCCGTATCGGGTGCTGTGCGGTTCGAAGTGACACTCGCGGGTTCTGGCGCGATTGATGACCTAGTGTTTATCGACAACGTACAAGATGACGTTGCTCCGGTCGCAGTCGATGATATGGCCGAGACGCCTGAAGATACCGCAGTCACCATCGCGGTTCTGATGAATGATAGCGACGAGAACGGCGATATGCTCACCGTGACGGCGGCCACGTCTGACGATGGTGTTGTCGAAATCAATGATGACGGTACGATTACCTTCACACCGGCGCAGGACTTCAATGGTCCGACCACGATCACCTATACGATCGAAGATCCGGCAGGCAATCAGGACACCGCCGTTGTAAACGTCAATGTAACACCGGTTAACGACGCACCGGTTGCAATTGATGATGCGGCCACGACACCTGCGGAAACGCTTGTGACAATTAACGTGCTTGGTAATGACATCGACGTCGATGGCGACACACTGAGTGTTGCCGCAGCGACCAGCGATGATGGCGAAGTTGTCATCAATGACGATGGCACGCTGGGCTTTACGCCGAACCCTGACTTCTTTGGCGAAGCGACGATCAACTACACACTCTCCGACGGGGAGCTGACCGACGAGGGCGTTGTGCTGGTCACCGTGCGCGATGGCATCGTTACGGGCACAAGCGGCAATGATCTGATCGACGTGAACTTTACCGGTGATCCTGAAGGTGACCTTGTCGATAACATGGATGAGTTTCTGGAGGGTGAAGGCCCCAACGATGACATCATCAATGCAGGCGCGGGGGATGACACCATTCTGGCTGGTGAAGGCGACGATGAAGTCAACGCCGGTGCAGGCTCCGACGTGGTGGACGGCGGCGCAGGCGACGATGTGATCAACACTGGCAACGGCTCGCTTTTGCCTGACCGCGGTGTGCCGGGCCTGTTCCCTGATGATCCTGATCCAGAAAATGACCGCGACAGCGTCGATGGTGGCGATGGAAACGATACCATCAGCACAGGCGATGACCGTGATACGATCAATGGCGGTTCCGGCGATGACGTCATCGACGGTGGCATCGACGACGATAGCATTGATGGGGGCTCGGGCGATGACCGCATCGTGGGCGGCGAAGGCAGTGACCGCATCTGGGGCGGTGCGGGCAACGACACGATCTTTGCCGGCAATGACCCTGATGTTGTGCCCGATGGCCTCGATATCGAAGATGACGGTTCCAACCCCTTTGGCCGCGATCCACGTCCCGACAATGGTCGCGATCTAGTTGATGGCGGCGCGGGCGATGACGTTATCTTTGGCGCGGATGACCGTGACACGCTGCTGGGCGGCACCGGAAATGACTTTCTCGATGGTGGTATCGACAATGACCGTCTGTTTGGCGGCTCGGGCAATGATACGCTGATCGGTGGTCAGGGCCGCGATTTTCTTGATGGCGGGCAGGGCAATGACCTGATTGATGGCGGTTCGGGCATCGACACGCTGACCGGTGGTGCCGACCGCGACACATTCGTAAACGTGGGCGCGGGCGACCGTGTTGACGGCTCCGAGAGTGGCGATGACTTTGACAGACTTGACCTCACTGGTTCTGCGCCAGAGGGCGGTAGCCTTCGGGTCACGCTCGATGACGACAACGTCGAAAACGGTGTCGTTGATTTCTTCAACGCTGACGGCAGCACAGCAGGACAGTTGGTCTTCTCCAACATCGAAGAAGTCGTGCCCTGCTTTACCCCCGGCACCCTGATTGCGACACCACAAGGTGAGCGTAAGGTTGAAGACCTCCAAGTTGGAGACCGCATCATCACCCGTGACAATGGCATGCAGGAAATCCGCTGGACCGGTCGCCGTGAGATGTCCGGGGAAGAACTGGTTGCGAAAGAGCATCTGCGTCCCGTTCTCATCCAAAGCGGCGCCTTGGGCAACGGCCTGCCGGAGCGTGACATGATGGTCTCTCCGCAGCACCGTGTGCTGATCGCCAACGATCAAACGGCGCTCTATTTCGAGGAGCGCGAAGTACTGGTTGCGGCGAAACACCTGACGGATATGGAAGGCATCGACGTGGTTGATGTGTCGGCCACCAGCTATATCCACCTGATGTTTGATCGCCACGAAGTGATCTTGTCCGACGGTGTCTGGACTGAAAGCTTCCAGCCGGGCGATATGTCGATTGCCGGTGTGGGCGATGCGGCGCGCGACGAACTTCTCGAGCTGTTCCCGGAGCTGGGCACAACTGCGGGTATCGAAGCCTACGCATCCGCGCGCAAGTCGCTGAAAATGTATGAGGCCAAATTGGTCACACGCAAAGCCTGAACTTTCACCGGGGCGGGAGCATCCTGCCTCGGACTTTGAGTACTTTTTCTAGGTAAAATAACCAGTTCGAATTTGAAACGGAGCCGCCAGTCGGTTCCGTTTTTTCGTATCTGGGCGCTTGGTATTAGTCCGGTGCCGAGCGCTGTGCGCGCCATGCGGCCCATGCCTCTGGTGTGTCGAGGTCGGTGCGCGCGTGATCTTGGGGCAGGGTGACGAAGACGGTTTTGTCACGGTTGGCGTCGACAATAGCTTTGCCCCCTGCATCCCCTGTTAGGGTACAAAGTTCAGGGAAAAGGGTTGCGTGAAACACGACCGGATGACCAGCTTTTCCCGCCTCCGTCATCGCGCGCCAGATGCGTGTACCTGATTTTAGATCAATGGCTTGCAATATCTTCCTAATGTCGAATTCCGTGATATCGGGCATATCAGCAAGCATCACTAACGCCGCCTCCGCCGTGGTGGGAAGCGCATCAATCCCAGCGCGCAAACTGGCGTTCATCCCTTCATCAGCATCGGCCACCATAACAGGAGTGATGTCTAAATCTTCGAGCGTCTCATAGCGCGCATGCGATGCTGCGGGCAGGGTGACGAAGACCGGATGACCTGTGGATATCGCCCGCTGTGCCTGACGGCGCAAAAGCGGCACGCCGTCCACGTCCTCGAGCAGTTTGTCACGACCCCGCATGCGGCTTGAACTGCCAGCGGCAAGCAGGAGGATGGCAATCATCTCAGCCGCGCATCCGTGCGCCGTCCCCGTCAAACAGCGGCGTTGTGATCAGCCGTGCAGGACGCATCTGACCTAGAATTTCAATCTCTACGGCCAGTCCTTCTTGTGCCTGCGCTGTGGGTACAAATCCCAGTGCGATAGATTTCTGCGCATGGTGCGAATAGCCGCCTGATGTGCAGAATCCGATCACGGTGCCGTTGTGCCAGATCGGCTCATACCCTTGGACGTCGGCGTCAATTGCATCGACCTCAAACGCCACCAGCTTGCGATCCGACCCATTGGCCCGCTCAGCCTCTGCTGCTGCGCGTCCAGTGAATTCGGTGTTTTTCTTGAAACTGATAAAGCGGTCCAATCCTGTTTCGGCGGCCGTATAATCCGGTCCGAACTCCAACAGCCACGCGCCAAAGAATTTATCCAGACGCAGTGACATCATCGCGCGCATCCCGAAGGGCGTCATGCCGTGCGGCTGGCCTGCGTCCCAAAGGGTGCGCCACAATTGCCGTTGCGCCATGGCATCGCAATAAATCTCATAGCCTAGATCGCCGGTATAACTTACCCGCTGGACCAGGCAATTTGTCATGCCGATGGTCATGGGGCGCACGTCCAAAAACGCCATCGCGCCCACATCATCCAGCGTGCAAGCTTGTAGCACCTCGCGCGCATGTGGTCCGGCAATCTGGAAACCGGTACGCTGGTCCGAGATATTTTCGACCGTGACACCTTCATCCAAATTCTGTTCAAACCAACGGCTGTGATACGCTTGCGCACCGTAAGAGGCGGTCAGCTGAAACAGCTCTTCGCCCAGACAGGACATTGTAAAATCACCAATCAGGCGGCCCTTGGGTGACAGCATCGGCGTGAGCGATATCCGCCCCAGCGCAGGCACACGTCCCGCCATGATCCGGTCAAGCCATGCCCGTGCTTTGGGGCCGGAGACACGGTATTTGCCAAAGTTTTGCAGCTCGTTGATGCCCACTGCCTCGCGCACGGCGCGCACTTCGCGTGCGGTCGCGTCAAACGCGTCAGAGCGGCGGAAAGAAGGCGTCTCGAATGTAGGCTCGTTGCCTTTGGCAAAGTAATTCGGCACTTCGAGCCCGAATTGCTGACCCCAAACGGCCCCCATGCCGGAAAAAATATCGTACATCGGCGTTGTCTGGTGGGGGCGTGCGGCGGGCAGTTCTTCGTTCGGGTAGGAAACGGAAAAGCGTTTTTGATAGTTCTCGATCACCTTTGGTAGGGTATAACCGGGGCTGATCCATTTGCCGAACCGCGCCACATCCATGGCGAAGACATCGCGCTCGGGCTCGCCCTCGATCATCCATTGCGCAAGCGTGAGACCTACACCGCCGCCTTGGGAAAAGCCCGCCATCACACCGCAGGCTGACCAATAATTGCGCAGCCCCGGTACCGGACCCACCAGTGGATTGCCATCGGGCGCAAAGGTGAACGGGCCGTGAATGACGTTCTTGACACCCGCGCGCTCGAGGTCGGGAAAGCGGCGGTAGGCGAAGTTGATGCTTTCCTCGATCTTGTCGAAATCATCCGCAAGCAGATCCTGACCAAAGCTCCACGGGGTACCGCCCACGGCCCACGGACGACAGGTTTGCTCATAAAATCCAATACAAAGCCCCAAACCTTCCTGACGCAGGTAGCTTTCGCCGGCGGGGTCCATAACGTGCGGATGCTCACGCCCTTCCGCCATCATTTCACGGATCATCGGCACTTCTTCGGTGACCAGATATTGATGCTCCATCGGGTGCAGAGGCAGGTAAATGCCCGCCATCTCAGCCACTTCGCGCGCCCAAAGCCCGCCCGCGTTGACCAGATGCTCAGCGTGAATGGTGCCTTTGTCGGTGACGACATCCCACGTGCCATCGGGCCGTTGGTTGGTTTCGGTGACCATCGTATGCGTCTCGATGGTGGCGCCGCCCATGCGCGCGGCCTTGGCATAGGCGTGGGTGGTGCCTGACGGATCAAGGTGTCCATCAAGCGGATCATAAAGCCCGCCCACAATACCCTCGAGGTTTGTCACCGGTGCGATCTTGGCGATTTCTTCTGGTCCGACGATCTCGGTCTCAAGCCCCATAAACCGGTGCTTGGCCCGTTCCGCGACCAGCATATCAAACCGGTCCTGATTGTCCGCGAGTGTCACACCGCCCACATGGTGCAGGCCACATGACATGCCGGTGATCTCTTCGAGTTCCTTGTACAGCTTGATGGTATAACCCTGAAGGGCGGCCATATTCGTATCGCCGTTGAGCGTGTGAAACCCGCCCGCCGCGTGCCATGTCGAGCCTGACGTCAGCTCTGATCGCTCGATCAGCATCACATCGGACCAGCCGAGTTTGGTCAAGTGATAGAGAACAGAGGCGCCGACGACGCCGCCGCCGATAATGGCGACACGGGTGGTGGTTTTCATGTGGATAATCTCCGCTGGGCTTGGATCCCAGACAATGCCAAGCGGATGCGCGAGGCAAGTGGTTTTGCGACAGAATTTGTCGGAAACGGGTTTTTGCAGCCACCGCTGGCTTGTCGGCTGAACTGTGCTAATTGCAGAGCATGGAAAATCTGAATACCGCAATCGCGACGACTATCCGAAAAGCCCGCCACTACGCCCGCAAGCTCTGGGTGCGCGTCGTGCTTATGGGGCTACTGGCGCTTGTCGCTACGGGGGGCAGTCAGCTTCTCGAGCCGCTTATTCCGGATGAGTTGGCGCGCAGTGTGAATGGTGGCTCTGCGGATCGTTTGTTGCAACTCATCGCCTCTGCGATGCTGGCGGTCACGATCTTTTCGATTACGGTGATGGTGTCTGTGTACCAGTCGTCGTCGACCCAATGGACCCCGCGCGTGCACCGCCTGATCATGCAGGACCGCACCACGCAGAACACGCTGGCCGTCTTTATCGGGGCCTACGTCTATGCGCTGTTGGCGATCGTGTTGCGAGAAATCGGCATCTACGTAGATGAGCGTGCGTTTGTTCTGTTCTGGATGACGGTGGGTGTGGTTGTTGTGATCGTCGTCTATCTGATCCGCTGGGTGCTGCATCTGCAGGGGTTTGGCCAGTTGATGGACACCACCCGCGAGGTGGAGCAGGTGACGCGCGCGCAGTTCAAGGACCGTTTGGCGCGGCCCTGTCTTGGCGCGCGGCCACTGACCAGTGATATCCCGGAAGGCACGCGCACCGTTCACGCATGGGAAAGTGGCTATCTCAAACAGGTCTATCCCGAAGCCCTCAATGCTGTGGCTGAAAAACACGACGTGCGGATCTTTCTGAACAGGACTATCGGACATTTCGCATTCTACAATGCGCCGTTAATGGAGGTGCAGGACACCGGTGGCGCGCTTGACTGGGACGCGTTCCTTAAGGATGTGCGTGAGACGGTAATCTTGGGCGATGTGCGCGGATACGAGCAGGATCCCCGATTTGGTCTGATCGTCATGGGGGAGATTGGCTCCAAAGCACTGTCACCCGGTGTGAACGACCCCGGTACGGCGATTGACGTGATCACGCGCATTGGCCGTGTGCTGTCCTACTACAAGGACGAAACGGAGAGCGATCCCGAAACGCTGCTGGCCCATCTCTATGTCGCGCCGCTTGATCCGGTCGATTTGCTGCGCGACGGATTTGGCGCGTTGTCGCGCGACGGGGCAGGCACGCTGGAAGTGCAACAACGCTTACAGCAAACACTCACCGGTCTCATGCATCATCCCGACAAAAAGCTGAGCGAGGCCGCCCGCAACATGGCCCGCCAAGAGCTTGCCCGCGCGTTGCAAGTCCTCACATTCGAGCCGGATCGTGAATTGTTGCGCAAAACGGCAGATGTCAGTGTTCGGGAAGAAGAATAGCACGTCTGCAAGACACGATTGATACGGGCGCGTCTGCAAGACACGACAGTCCATGTCGCAAAAGGGCTATCGTTTCAGCGATTTGACGGGCAAATTGGTGTAGTTGAACATCACTGTCAGGACCAAACCCATGCGCACCCACGCTCAGGCCGTTATCATCGGGGGCGGCGTGATTGGCTGCTCCATCCTTTACCACCTGACTAAGCTGGGTTGGACCGATGTTGTTCTGCTCGAGCGGGATGAGCTGACTTCAGGCTCCACATGGCATGCGGCAGCCAATATTCACGGGCTGCACGACAACAACAACATCACCCGCATCCAGAATTACACGATGGACCTCTATAACGCGCTGGAGGCGGAGACGGGGCAAAGCTGTGGTGTGTTCCAGCCTGGCTCACTTTATCTGGCGCAAACAGAGGCGCGCGAGCATCAGTTGCGTCTGCAAGCGGCCAAAGCAAAATACTACGGGTTGCCCTTCCGCGAAGTTGACCGCGCAGAGGCCGAGGCGCTGCATCCGTTGGTCGATTACGATGGCATCCGCTGTATCATGTACGAGGAAAACGGCGGCAACGTGGACCCGTCAGGTGTCACAAATGCCTATGCCGCCGGCGCGCGTCAAAACGGGGCGGAGATCATCCGCTTTTGCCCCGTCACCGGCACAGAGCAGCAACCTGATGGCACATGGATCGTGCGTACGGAAAAGGGCGATATCGCCACGCAATGGGTGGTCAACGCCGCAGGCCTTTGGGGCCGCGAGGTCGCAGCACTTGCGGGCATCACATTGCCCCTGCAACCGACAGAGCATCAGTATTTTGTGACCGAAACCATTTCCGAGATCGCAGGCATGGACCGCCGCCTGCCGTCCGTGGCGGACCGCGATGGCGAGTATTACCTGCGACAAGAGGGCAAGGGCCTGTTGGTCGGTGCATATGAAAAGGATTTGCGGTTCTGGGCCGAAGAAGGCACGCCGCAGGGCTTTGGTCATGAGTTGTTCGCAGATGATCTGGAGCGGATCGAAGAAAATATGATGCGCGCCATCGCACGGGTGCCGAGCGTGGGCACAGCGGGAATCAAGCGGGTGATAAACGGCCCGATGATCTGGTCGCCCGACGCCAACGTGCTGTTTGGACCCGTGCCGGAATTGAGCAATTATTTTTGCTGTAACGGGATCATTCCGGGGTTTTCGCAATCGGGTGGCATGGGCCTTTTGGCGGCGGATTGGATTGTCACCGGCGAGACACGGTTTGATATGTTCGCATGGGATGTAGCGCGGTTTGGCGATTGGGCGGACAAAGCCTTCACCAAGGCGCGGGTGGGTGATCAATACGCCAACCGCTTCAAAATCCACTTTCCCAATGAGGAACGCAGTGCAGGCCGACCCGCCCGCATGCGCCCCGTTTATGAAACGCAAAAACACATGGGTGCGGTGTTCGGCCTCAACTACGGGTGGGAGCATCCACTGTATTTCGGAGAGGAGATCGGCGCGCAGGATCAGACCCACGGATTTACCCGCCAACCTTGGTGGGATGTGGTGGGGGCCGAGTGCAAGATGCTGCGGACCCGTGCAGGCATCATCGACATTTCCAATTTCGCCAAATACCTGTGCAAAGGGCCGGGCGCTGAGGCGTGGCTCAACGCGCTGTTTGCCAACAACATGCCGCGCGAAGTGGGGCGGTCCTGTCTGACACCACTCATCGGCAAGCGCGGTGGCATCGCCGGAGATTTCACAGTGACACGTCTGGCGGATGATGAATTCTGGGTCATCGGCTCCGGCATGGCGGAGCGTTATCACCAGCGGTTCTTCAAACAGGTGCCACTGCCCGATGGTACGACATTCGAGAGTAAAACCAATGCCATGTGCGGCTTCAACGTCGCGGGTCCCAAATCGCGCGATATGCTGCAGCGCTTGACCAATACCTCGCTTGCAACCGCTGATTTTCCATTCATGCGGTCGAAATGGATCGAGCTGGGCGGTGTGCGGTGTCTGACCTTGCGGGTGTCGTTCACCGGTGATCTGGGGTGGGAGGTGCACTGCAGCGAAGCCGATCAACCCGCACTTTACGCTGCATTGATTGCGGCGGGTGAGGATGTGGGCGCGGGACCCGTGGGCAGCCGCGCGCTGATGTCGCTGCGCATTGAAAAGGGCTATGGCTCATGGGGGCGCGAATACAGTCCCGAATACTGGCCTCAGGAAGTCGGGTTGGCGCGGCTGTGCAAACTGGACAAGCCGTTTCTGAACCGTGAGGCGGTAACGGAGACACTGTCCAAGCCCGCGCGCGAGGAATTGGTTTTACTGGCACTTGATCCAAAGCAAGCCGATGCATCCAACGCCGATGCCACGGGTGGCGAGCCGATTTTCAAGGACGGTGTGGGTGTGGGGCGCGTGACGTCGGGCGCCTACGGCTATTCTGTCGGCATGTCGCTGGCGCTTGGGTATGTCGCGGGCGTTGCGGTGGGCGATGTTGTGGATGTCATGGTGCTCGGGGTTCCACATAAGGCCACGGTGCTGGCCGAGCCGCCATTTGATCCGGCGGGCGCGCGGCTTCGGGCTTGATCATGGTCCACATTCGCGCGTTGCGGTGATCTTTGGCGGCGTAGGGGGCTCTGCCCCCCAGTTGCCCTGACGGGCAACCGTCCCCCGGAGTATTTAGGGCCAGAAGAAATAGGGTTGTGCTTAGAGGTGACGCATTTTCAGTTTTGTGATGCGGTTGCCGTCACGGGCGAGCACTTCGAAGCGGAAGCCATGAAACGAAAAAACCTGACCGCGTGTGGGGATCATCTGGGCTTCGTGGATGACGAGGCCTGCGACAGTGTTGGCTTCGTCATCGGGGAGTGACCAGTCGTTGGCACGGTTGAGGTCGCGGATGGTCATTGCACCATCCACAAGAAATTGCCCCTCGCCATCGGTTTTCACAGGGTGGTCGCCCAGCGGGTCGAACTCATCGGTGATCTCGCCCACGATTTCCTCGAGAATATCCTCGAGCGTGATGAGACCTTGCAGCGATCCGTATTCATCCACCACCAGCGCAAAATGGGTGCGGCGGTGCAGGAACTGGCGCATCTGCTCGTCCAGCGTTGAGGTTTCGGGTACAAAATAGGGCTCCATCGCGACGTCAGCGATATCGAATTTTTCGAGCGATCCTGCGTTACCCTTGGGGCCGCCGATGAGCTTGTACATCGCGCGCAGCAGGTCTTTTGCGTGGATTACACCAATGATGTTTTCAGAATCGTCGCGAAATACCGGCAGACGGGTGTGGCTGGAGCGCAGGCACTGCTCGAGTATGTCGGCAGGCGTATCGGCGGCATCAATCATCTCGATGCCTGAGCGGTGCAACATGATTTCCTCGACCACACGTTCGCGCAGATCAAGTGCGCCCAGAATACGGTCGCGGTCTTCTTTCTCCACCACGCCTTCGGAGTGACCCAGTTGCAAGGCACCGGCGATTTCTTCGCGCACAGCTAGGATGTTGCTGTCGGGATCAACAGGCACGCCCATCAAGCGCAGCATGCCACGCACCAGCAGGCGCACAACGCTCACGACCGGTGCAAAGACCAGAACAACAATACTGATGGGGCCGGAGACCATGGAGGCCGCGCGTTCTGCGTTGGTGATGGCATACGTCTTTGGCAGCACTTCGGCAAAGATCAGCACCAGCAGCGTCATGACCAGCGTAGCCAAAGCCACACCACTTTCGCCAAAAAGCCGCGTAAACAGTGCCGTGGCAAGGGAGGCAGCAAGGATGTTGACCAGATTGTTGCCCAACAGAACCGATCCGATGAGCCGTTCGTTGTCTTCGGTGATCTTGAGCGCGCGCTGTGCCCCAATCGAGCCTTTGTCGGCCTGTGTGCGCAGCTTGCCGCGCGAGGCCGCTGTCAGGGCGGTTTCAGATCCCGAAAAACATCCCGACAGGATCAGCAGGAACAAAATTGTACCCACCGAGACCCAAAATGCGCCGTCTATAGTCACTTGGGACATGTCCATGTAGAAAACCTTTCAGGAGTGTTGGGTGTGTTATGGGGGCAGGTGTGATGTCATTCAAGGAGGTGCGCAGTTGAAACACGTGGATTTAGGCACGCGGGACACTGATTTGCTGGTGTTTGGAGGGCCTTACAGCAACGTGCAGGCGACGCAGGCCGTTTTGGCACGGGCGGGTACGTTGGGCATTGCAGCAGATCATGTCATTTGTACGGGCGACAGTGTGGCCTATTGCGGTGCACCGCAGGCTTGCGTTGATGTGCTGCGCAGTGCCGGATGCACGGTGGTGGCAGGCAATTGCGAGATACAGCTGGCGCAGGGTGCACAGGATTGTGGCTGCGGATTTAAGGAGGGGACGACCTGTGACCGGCTTAGCGCCGCGTGGTATGCGTTTGCGGATCAACAGCTTGGTGTCGCGTCGCGCAGATGGATGGCGGGATTGCCGGATGTTGTGACCTTCACCCATCATGGCAAGCGGTTTGGCGTAATCCACGGCGGTATAACAGATGTGGCACGGTTCATTTGGCAGAGCGATGACGCCGCCGTGTTTGCACACGAATGGGGTGCGCTGGAGGCACTTTGCGGGTCTGTGGATGGCGTGATCGCGGGGCATTCCGGCCTGCCGTTTGTGCGGGAGACGGCGCGGGGACCATGGCTCAACGCGGGTGTGATTGGCATGCCGCCCCATGATGGCAAACAACAGACAAGGTTTGCCGTGCTGATCGCAGGGCAGATGCAGATATTAGAGTTGGAGTATGATGTGTCCGGTGCGGTTGCGGATATGGATGCGGCGGGGTTGCCGCGCCAGTACCGCGATGCGCTCCGGTCCGGCTATTGGCCGTCAGAGGATGTTTTGCCGGAGGCTTTGCGCGTGGCAGTGTCCGACAGAGGGTGATGATCAAGGACCAGCTCTGACAGGCGCGCCTCGAGCACGTGGGTATAAATCTCGGTGGTGGCAACATCGGCGTGGCCCAGCATGGTTTGGATCGCCCGAAGGTCCGCACCGCCGGCCAGCAGATGGGTCGCGAAGGCATGACGCAGGGTGTGGGGGGTGACCTTGCCCGGATCAACACCCGCAGCGGCGGCAATTTCTTTGATCAGCAGATAAAAACGGTGGCGCGTCAGATGCCCGGCCTTGCCGTGGGAGGGAAAAAGAAACTTGGAGGTGGGATGCTTTTTGAGGGCGCGGGCGGCTTCCGCTTCATCGCGCATCTTGATCCACAAGGCCATTGCATCGCGGGCATCGGACGACAGCGGGACCATGCGTTCTTTGCCTCCTTTTCCCAGAACCAGCAGCAGACGCGGATCACCCCGTGTGGCACTCACGGGCAGGCCGACAAGCTCGCTCACCCGCATTCCGGTAGCGTACAGCAGTTCCATCAGGCAGGTATTGCGCACCCGTTCCACATCGTTGCGTCCCAACCCACGGGCAGCAGAGAGCAAGCGGTCAACCTCTTCCACCGATAATACCTTGGGCAAGCGTTTATCCTGTCCCGGCCCGCTGATCTGGATCGCGGGATTGTCGCTGCGCAGCCCTTCTTCAAAGGCAAACCGGTAGAGTTGTTTGACCGCAGACAGACGTCGGGCGCGGGTGGATTTGGCAAGGCCCTGTGCGTCGCAGAATACCAGATAGCTTTCGACATCGTCGCGGGTCACCGTTTCGAATTTACTGTCACGGCGGGCCAGCCACGCGTCAAAATCCTTGAGATCGCGTCCGTAGGCCAACAGCGTGTTGGTTGCCGCGCCCAATTCCGCCGCCTGCGCCTCCAGAAACATGGAAATCCAGTTCGATGGTGCGCGCAGGGTCACAATTCACGCTCCAGCAGCAGTATTTGCAGGGCCGCACGGCGTGCAGTATCCTCAAGCCCCAGCGCGCGCAGTGTCGCCAGCGCGTCGCGCAGGTCGCGTTGCTCGCCGCGCATGCCGTCATGAAGCGCGCCCAGCGTGGCGACCAGTGCCTCACCAAGACGGCCACCGCGCGCCATTTCTATCCACTCCGCCTGCGGGGGCGCACCGGCAAAAGCATCGTGAATTGCGCGCGCAAGGGCGGCTTGGGGGGCGCGGGGCGCGGTTTCTCCCTGTGCGACGGCACGGATGAGCGCGTCTTCCTCGCCAATTTTGACATCAGCAGCAAGTGTACGCGCGACGGTCTCATAATCGGGTGACAAAAGACCCATGCGCGCTTTGATCCCTGCCGCTGAACCGGTCACGGGCACTTGGGCAATCCGCGCGTTAAATGCACTGGAAAAGCTTACCTCAAGCTCGGCGTCGCGCATCTCGCGCCAGACGGGGAGCAGGGTTTTGCCCACAGCTTCGGCGTTGCCGGTATCAAGGGCGGTATCAAACCGCTGGATCGTGCGAACACGGTCCCAGATGCCACCCGATGCTGCAGGCCTGCGGTCTGTGTATAGGCCAAGGAGCTGATTGTCGGGCAGCGCACCGGCGCGGGTCAGCCGCTCTGCCGCCTCAAGTTGCGATTTCCAACCTGCCACATCGCGCAGGTCAGCCACGGCAAACGCACGCGGCAACGGCCCCGTTGCCACAGGCTCACCCACCGTCTCAAACAGGCGAAATGTCAGCGGGTCCATCGTGCGCGGCACGGGAAGGGGGGCTGCGTCCTCGAAAAAATCAGGGTGTAGGAAACGATCAAGAATATTGATTGTGGGACGTGGCAAAAGCGATAGCGCGCGCGCCGATCCGAATGTGAGTGCGGCATTGTCCCAATCGCCCCCGCGTGCGGCGCAGAAAATGCGCACGCCGGTATCGCGCGTCAGATGCGGTGAACGGGCCAGCACGCCGCAGGGCATATCTTCCGTGCCCGCCAGCAGGCTCAGTTGCATCCATGGATCAAACAGCTCCTGCGAGGTGGCAGCGCCCGCTTGCTCGACCAGGGCGAGGGCAGGATCAACTGCGCCCAGCATCGTCAGTTTGTCGACCCGCGCACGGGTCAAAACATCTTGGGCTGCGGTGCCGCCAACGGGTGCATCCGCTTCGGCCAGCAACACAGTATAGAGCAGGGCATTTGCGGCGGGCAGGTCCAGATCGGGCAGGTCGCGCAGGCGCTTTACGACCTCAGTCGCGTCACTTTGCGCCCATATATCGGGTTGCATGCCGGTGATCGAGGCAGGAACAAGCCCCACGGTGCGCGGCGCACCTGCGTTTAATGGCCTGCTGGTAACTTGCGGGATTGTTCCGCTGTCGGTGACCGCAGGCTCGTCGATATGCGGCCTTGGAGTGACGGGCAAGGGTGTGTTGGCGCGCGGAAGCTGGGCGAGTGGTGCGGGCGTGTCGAGCCAGTCAATCGCAGAAAGCGGTGCGCCATCTGTTGCCTGTGCCGCGACGCTCAAAGGTAGGCAAAAGCCCAGCACGGAGGCGCATAAAACAGGCCAGATTGGCGCGCCCACCGTGTTATTGCCCCTCTAGGGTGACGGGCATGCGGATCTCTTCGGGAGATGGCGCAAATGTGATCCCCAATTCGGGCGCCACATATGCATACCCCACAAGCCCGATTAGCCCAATAATAAGAAGGATAAACAAAAGCTTGAAGAGTTTACTTAACATGAAATCCTGCCTGATTTGCCTATATTTTCCCAAACTATATATGGCCTTTTGAGCAAGATCACGTCATTCAGGAACAAATGAGAGAAAATGATCCCGCCACGGCTGACATCCGCCGACCGACACTGCGCTTTCGTCTGAAAAAGACGGTGGCACTTGTTGGTATGATGGGGGCTGGCAAGACGGCGGTGGGCCGTGCAGTTGCCGTGAAGCTCGGGGTGCCGTTCCTTGACAGCGACGCCGAAATCGAGGCCGCCGCGAACCTGTCGGTGCCCGAGATTTTTCAGCGCGACGGCGAGTCGTTTTTTCGCAAGCGTGAAAGCGAGGTTATTCGCCGCCTTCTCGAGAGGCAGAGCGGGATTTTGTCCACCGGCGGAGGCGCATATCTGGCGGAGGGCAACCGGCAAAACATCTCCGACAAAGGCGTCGCGCTGTGGCTTGATGCCGATCTGGACCTGCTTTGGAACAGGGTGCGGCACAAGGATACGCGGCCGTTGCTGCGCACGCCCGATCCGCGCGCGACGCTGTCAGAGATATTTGATAAACGCACGCCGGTCTACGCGCTGGCAGAGTTGCGGGTGAGCTGTGCAAAGGGATTGTCGATCGAGGCAATGGCTGAACGCGTGATCGAGACATTACTGACCCGTGGTGATGTGCTGGAGAAACTTGGTGAGTAAATTGGTTCACGTGGCCCTTCCGGGGCGCGCCTATGATGTGCACATCGGTCCGGGGTTGCTGGACCATGCGGGCGCGCATATCGCACCCTTGCTCAAACGTCCGCGCGTGGCCGTCATCAGCGACGAGACGGTGGCGGGTCTGCACCTCGAGAGCCTGCGTGCCGGTCTAGCGCGCGATGGCATCGCGGTTGAGGCGCTTTTGCTGCCTGCAGGCGAGGCGACAAAATGTTGGGCGCAGCTTGAACGCTGTGTCGACTGGCTTCTTGATATGCAGGTAGAGCGGGGCGATGTGGTCGTGGCCTTTGGCGGTGGTGTCATCGGTGATCTGCTCGGCTTTGCCGCGGCTGTGTTACGGCGCGGCGTGCGGTTTGTGCAAATCCCTACTTCGCTGCTGGCGCAAGTCGACAGTTCGGTTGGTGGCAAGACGGGGATCAATACCCGTCACGGAAAAAACCTGGTAGGGGCATTTCATCAGCCGTCGCTGGTGCTGGCCGATACCGATGTTCTGGGCACGCTGGAGCCACGCGATTTTCTCGCGGGCTATGGCGAGGTCGTGAAATACGGGCTGCTGGGGGATGCGGACTACTTCCACTGGCTTGAAGCGAACGGTCCTGCATTGGCAGCAGGTGACAGTGCCTTGCGTGTCGAGGCCGTGCGCCGCGCCGTGCAGATGAAAGCGGACATAGTTGTGCGCGACGAGACGGAGCAGGGCGAGCGCGCGTTGTTGAACCTCGGCCATACTTTTGGTCATGCGCTGGAAGCAGCGACGGGTTATTCCAATCGCCTCCTTCACGGTGAAGGCGTCGCCATCGGTTGTGCGCTGGCGTTCGAATTGTCGGCGCGTATGGGCCTGTGCGCTCAGGAAGCGCCAAGTCGGGTGCGTGCGCACTTGCGGGCGATTGGCATGAAGGTTGACCTTAGTGATATTGAGGGGGACCTGCCGGATGCGCAGGCTTTGCTGGCGCTGATGGGGCAGGACAAGAAAGTGGTCGAGGGGCAGCTTCGCTTTGTGCTGGCGCGCGACATCGGGGATGCATTTGTTACAGGCGATGTGGCGAAGACGGACGTGCTTGAGCTGCTGTCGCAGGCTTTGGCCGACCGCTAGGCCCTTAGCGACGCAAGACAATTGCGTGTTTTTCATGGTTGGAGAAGCCGACAAAAGCACCCCAAACGGATGTACCAGCATGAGCGATCACAATGTCAAAGACCGCAGGGTTGTTCGCCTGCGGTCCTAGGGTAAGTTCATTATAGAGGATCAGGGCCTGACCCGCGTCCGCCGCATTGAGCCTGCGGATCACGGCGTCTGTCGTCAGAACGGGATTTCATCATCCAGATCGCGTGATCCGCCGCCGCCGGAGGGCTGACCGCCACCCGAGGATTGACCGCCGCCGTAGCCACCGCCGCCTTGCTGGTCATAGCCGCCACCGGAATCGCGGTCATCATAGCCGCCACCGCCGCCGCCCATACCGCCACCGCCGCCGCCCTCGCGACCGTCCAGCATTGTCAGCGTGCCACCATAGCCTTGCAACACGACTTCGGTGGTATAGCGGTCCGCACCGGATTGATCTTGCCATTTGCGGGTCTGCAACTGGCCCTCGATATATACTTTGGAGCCTTTCTTGAGGTACTGCTCAGCGATCCGCACAAGCCCTTCCTGAAAAATCGCGACAGAGTGCCATTCGGTTTTCTCGCGCCGCTCACCGGTGTTTTTGTCTTTCCAGTTCTCGGACGTGGCGATGCGCAGGTTGCAGACCTTGCCGCCGTTCTGAAAACTGCGCACTTCGGGATCGCGCCCCAGATTTCCGATGATGATGACTTTGTTAACCGAGCCGGCCATGGTGCTCTCCTTGATGTGGATCTTCACTGATGCGCGATGCGGATCGAATCCCGCCCGCCTATTTCAGGCGTCTGTATAACGACATCGTGGGGCAGGGACACGCGGTTTCTCTTTGCGCTGCACCGCAGGTCGCGTGTACACAAACACAAGTCGACCACCTATGGTCTGGTCACCGGCGTGCGGTTTGATAGAGTGCACCAACCGGGGAATTCGAGAGGGGCGCGGCATGCGCAAAGCAGTCATCGCAAGCACCGCCGTCGCATTGGGGGTCTCACTGGGCCTTGGCGCGCCGGTTTCTGCGGATATCTTTTCGTCGAAAAACCGCAGCAAGCTCTTTGCCTCGCAGAAAAAACTGCTCGATACGCGCGCATCCAAACAATACCACAGCTCTGCGCGCTTGCAGCCGCCCAAGGTGGTCACACCCACCAAATGGGACGATGGAAGCGGCGAAAAGATCAAGAAATATCGCGGACGCTACAACGGTCCGTTTCTGGCCATGGCACGTGCGGCAGCCGACAAGCACGGTGTCCCAGCAGATTTGTTTCTGCGGCTGGTTTATCAGGAAAGCCGGTTCAATCCACAGGCAGTATCGCACGCAGGTGCAATCGGCTTGGCACAGCTTATGCCCGGTACGGCTGCCGAATTGCGGGTCGATCCGCGCATACCGGCACAGAACCTTGAGGGTGGTGCGCGCTATCTCAAGCAGCAGTATCAGGAATTCGGCACATGGCGTCTGGCCCTTGCAGCCTATAACGCAGGCCCCGGTGCGGTGAAAAAGCATGGCGGCATTCCACCATTCCGCGAAACCCGCAAGTATGTCCGGATCATCGCAGGCCGTTAATCTGGCGGGTAAATCGACTTGGGTTCTGGGCAATTGCACGCCTAACGTTACGTCAATATGAATAGTATCGGGAGGCAGCTTCTCAGGCTTTACCCATGTATTCAGTGCGTTAACTTCCACACACCATGAGCGCCCTGCAACCGCCGCAATACAAGCGTCTTCGTGCCTAAATCTGGCCTCAATGATTCGCGACACCTTGCAACGTAAAGTAGTTGCCGAAAGTAGAATCTCATGAGCCAGGACCTGTTCAACGCAAGAATTGCGCGCATCAACAACCACTCTGGCTTTGGTAATGGCAAACTTGGCACGGGCGAGGGTGTTGCAACGTCTATGTACAGCTCCCCCAGGGTTGCAGATGAAAAGAAGTCAGTGCGTCGCAACTTCAAGCCGATGATCATGGGTGCCGTATTGGGAATGATTGCGGGTGCGGTCGCAGCCGGGCTTGAGAATCCTTCGATGCCGTGGGGTCCCGGTTTTGAGTATAACGCTATGATCACGTTGCCTGCGATTGTTGCATTGGTGGCCGGTCCGGTCATGGCCATCGCGGCAAGTGCGATGCGCGCGCGTTTCCCGTCCTTTTTCTTCTTTGCCGCTGCATACTTCCCCTGCGTCGTGGCGACAGCATTGGTTGATCTGCCGCTCTTCTGATCGGGTACTGAAAAGCTCCATTTGCCCACCACCATACCATATGGCAAGGTCAGCCATGGCTCACGTGAACAAAGTTCTCCGCTCCATCAATCTTGAAGGTGAAACCATTTGCGTGGATATTTTCGTCCGGCCTGACGGCACTTTTGGCTTTGATGAGTTCCGCCGCGACCCTGAGGACGGCCGGGGCTGGTACAGCATCGGCCATCACTCGACGTCTGTATTTGCAAATCTGGATGAGGCAGTTGCACAGGCACGCCTGACCGTCGATTGGCTCGGTGCTGCTCTGGCACGCACCTCCTGAGGCAGGCCGACCGCAAAAACGGCCAGCCCGCGTTAATGCTACTCTGCCGCGACCGGCCCCATTTCGATCACAGGCTCCATCCCGTCGAATTCATCCTGCGACAAATGACATTTGACCTGATGATTGCCTTCCAGCATCCGAACGGGCGGCATTTCCGTCTCGCACAGGTTGCCGGGTACTTTTGATTTCCAGCTACAGCGTGTCTGGAACGGACAACCAGGTGGCGGGTTCATCGCGGACGGAATATCCCCCTCCAACACAATGTGCTTTTTCTTCACCTTTGTGTCGGCAATCGGCACCGCCGACAGCAGCGCCTCCGTATAAGGGTGGTAGGGCGGCGAAAAGACCTGATCCGTCGTCCCGAGCTCGACCACATGGCCCAGATACATCACCATCACACGGTCGCTGAGATAGCGCACAATGCTCAGATCATGGGAGATGAACAGCAATGTGGTTTTCTGCTCACGCTGGATTTCCATCAGAAGGTCAGTGACCGCCGCCTGTACCGATACATCAAGCGCCGAGACAGGCTCATCCGCGACCACGATCCGCGCATCACCGGCAAAGGCGCGCGCGATGCCCACACGCTGTTTTTGCCCACCTGATAGCTGCCGCGGCATGCGCGTTGCAAATTCACGCGGCAACTTCACCAGATCAAGCAGTTCGAGCATCCGCTGCCAGCGCTCTTTTTCATTTTTGCCGATCTTGAAAATTTCCAGCGCACGCACGATCTGCCGACCCACAGTCATGGAGGGGTTCAGCGTATCAAACGGGTTCTGGAACACCATCTGGATGTCCGCCACGTTCTGCGTCGTGCGTTTCTCAATGGGCACATCACCGATGCTCTGATTATCAAGCAGGATGGTCCCGTCGGTCGCGGTCTCCAACCCCATGAGCACTTTTGCGAATGTGGATTTACCGCAACCGGATTCTCCCACGATGGCCAGTGTTTCGCTTTCGCGCGCCTCAAAGCTCAGCGTTTCGTTGGCTTTCACGACCTTAGTGTCGCCGCCGCCGAACATGGCATTCGCCGCAACCTGATAGTATTTCTTGAGGTTTTCCATCTTGAGGATAACTTTGCCGATCTCGCCTTTCTGCTTCACTTCCGCAAGCGCAAGCGGCGCTTTCCAGTCGATCTCCTCGAACCGGACACAGCGCGTTGCATGGCGCTCGTTGCCGGGCACGTCCTTCATGGTGATGTGGCCCTGATCGCAGCGCCCCGCCTCGAAATAGTCGCATCGCGGACCAAAGTTGCAGCCCTTGGGCCGCTCGTGGGGCAGGGGGAAGTTACCGGGGATCGCAATAAGCGGTCGGGCGTTTTTATCCGCACCGGGCAGGGGAATGGACCGGAAAAGCGCCTGCGTATACGGATGCTGCATCTCGTCAAACACATCCTCGATCGAGCCGCGCTCCACCGCTTCCCCGGAATACATCACACAAATCCGGTCGCACGTCTCAAGGACAAGACCAAGGTTGTGGGAGATAAACAGCATCGACGTGCCGTATTTCTTGCCCAGGTCCTTGACCAGTTCGACCACCGCCGCTTCCACTGTCACATCAAGGGCGGTTGTCGGCTCATCAAGGATCAGCAGCGACGGCTCGCTCATCAGCGCCATCGCGATCACGATCCGCTGTTGCTGACCGCCAGACAATTGGTGCGGATAGGCCTCGAGGATACGCTTTGGATCGGGCAGCTTCACGTCCGTCACCACCATAAGCGCGCGCTCATAGGCCTGTTTTTCCGACATGCCCGCATGGATCATCGGCACTTCCATCAGCTGGCGGCCGATCTTCATTGCAGGGTTGAGCGACGCCATGGGCTCTTGGTAGATCATTGCAATCTCCGAGCCGCGGATCTTGCGCAACTCCCCATCGCTCATTTCGCCCAGATCCTGACCCTTGAACTTGATCGAGCCGCCGACGACACGCCCGTTCTTGCCCAGATCCTGCATCACGCCCAGCGCTACAGTGGATTTGCCGCACCCGCTTTCCCCCACAAGGCCCACGGCCTCACCGGGTTTCACAGCAACCGAGAAATCCATCACCGCTGGAATTTCGCGCAACCTTGTGAAAAACGAGATCGAAAGCTTGTCAATCTCCAGAATGGGGCCCTCATAATCGGTCTTAGGCATCGTATCTCTCCCGTCGCCAGATCAAGCCACCCCATGGATGCCTATTTTTTCTGGCCCTATATCCTCCGGGGGTCCGGGGGCTGGCCCCCGTCACGCCCCGGCTTTCAAATCAATCGCGCAGGCTTTCTTCGCGCAACCCGTCCGCCAGCAGGTTCAGCCCCAACACCAGCGTTAGGAGTGAAAGTGCAGGTGCGATGGCGGCATGCGGATAGATCGACAACAGGCGACGGCCCGCGTTGATTGTGGTGCCCCAATCCGGGCTTTCCGATGCCAGACCCAACCCGAAGAATCCAAGCGTGCCCAAAAGGATGGTTGTGTACCCGATGCGCAGACAGAAATCGACGATCAGCGGCCCGCGCGCATTGGGCAGGATTTCCCACAGCATGATGTACCAAGGCCCTTCACCGCGCGTCTGCGCTGCTGCCACATAGTCTCGGGTTTTGATATCAAGGGCGAGGCCGCGCACAATCCGGAACACTGTGGGTGAGTTAACGAAAACCACCGACACGAATACCACCAGAATTTCTGGGGGCATATCAATCCAATCAAGGAAATTCGGCAGGCCGGGCAAGCGGTAGGCATCATTATCCACAATCGCGCCGTTGTTGGAGACAAGCGAAGCATAGGCCCAGAAAAGCCCGCCTAACACGATGATCAGCAGCGGTGTGCGCACCGAGGGTTGTGTGTAGAACCGCGAATTGAGCAGCACACAGGCAAACACGATGGGAAAGAAGAACAGCACCGCCGCCATATAGTTCGGGATGCCGGTCTCCACGATTTCCGGCGTGACAAGCAGGAAGAACAGCAAGATCACTGGAAAGGCGAGGATCAGGTTGGCCAGAAAGCTCAACACTGTATCAAGGCGGCCGCCATAGTAGCCTGCAGGCAGTCCCAGTGTGATGCCCACCATAAAGGCAAACAGGGTGGCCATTGGCGCGATCAGCACCACGATCCATGCACCGTCAAAAAGACGGCTGAATACATCGCGGGCAAGGTTGTCACCGCCCAGCAGGAAATAGGCATACTCGCCCTCATCCGCACCATTGAGCGGGGTGCCAGGCACCTCGTTCTTCATGCCCGAATACTGGCTCAGTGTGTCATGGGTCGTGACCATATCCAGCACACCGCCAAAGAAACCGGCAAAGACCCAGAACATCACAAGGCCGAATCCGATCATGCCCACGGTGCTGTCAAACAGCTTACCATAAAGACCCAGCTTGCGTTTGAACGTGATCGACAGTGCGTAGGTCACGATCAGTGCGATCCACACCGGCAGCAGCTGTTGCGCCATCCCGCCGATGATGCCCGCAGACGTGCCCATAAAAACCCCTGCGATCACATAGAGGACCAGAAGACCCAGCGTGACGAGCATGGCATATTGCACAATCATCCCGATGAAGCCCGACAGTCCTTTGTCAGAAGCCATCGTGCCGTCGGCAAATACCGCACGGTTGCTGCCCGCAGGCACAAGGCTGGCAAGGATCTGGGCCACAATGGCCACGGCCAGCACGCCAACCGAGAGGTAGAGAAACAGATTGAGCGGCGAAAGCGCTCCGGTCCATGTGAGTTGTTCCATTGTCTTTGCCCTCCCTTATGAAATGCGAATGCGTGGATTAAGAAAGACATACCCGATGTCCGAGATCAGCTGCGTGAGCAGCACGACGATCACGGACACGACCGAGACCGCCAGCAAAAGCTCGATGTCATTGTTGCCCGCTGCCTGTACCAATACCCAGCCAAAGCCTTTGTAATTGAACAAGGTTTCGACAATCACCACCCCGTTGAGCAGCCAAGGGATTTGCAACATGATCACTGTAAAGGGTGCGATCAGCGCGTTGCGCAGGGCGTGTTTCATCACAATATTGCCAAAGCTGACACCTTTGAGGCGCGCGGTGCGGATGTATTGTGCGGTCATCACCTCGGTCATGGAGGCCCGCGTCATCCGCGCGATGTACCCCATGCCATAAAGCGATATTGTCAGCACCGGCAGAAAGAAATTCTCGAAATTGGCATCTTCCATTGCGCGCGTGGCCGACCCTTTGAACCATTTAAGACCAAAGGCCGAAGAGGCGAAGACGGCGATGAAGATAACGCCCGATACATATTCAGGTGTTGCCGTACATATGATCGAGACAGTGGAGAGGGAGCGGTCTACTTTGGAGCCTTCGCGCATGCCTGCCAGCACGCCGATCAGCAGGGCGGACGGCACCATCAAAACCAATACCCAGAACATCAGTTTGCCCGTGAGGCCCAGACGTGTAGCCACGATGCTGCCCACGTCATCTTTGAAGACAGTCGATTGTCCCCAGTCGCCTTGAAGAATGCCACAGAAATTGTCGCGCTCTTCCTCCGGGGTGCCTTCGCTGAAGCAGCGGCCGAACATGGCACCATCATCTTTTTCGGTTACCCAACCCGGTGCAACCCCCAACCACTGTGCAAATTTGATCGGTAACGGCTCAAGATACCCGCGATCACCAAGGTAGGAGGACACGGCCTCGTCGCTCATGCGGAAGTTGCCTTGGGTCTTGGCGAGTTTTTCAAGGTTCGGATAAAGGTTCGTCAGCCAGAATACGATGAACGTCAGGCAAAGTGCCGTCAGCAACATCACACCCAGACGTCTGAGAATGAATAGTCCCATGGAGTAGCGTCCCTGTCGTTGGCTTGCGGCCTGCAAAATTTCGCAAGCCACCTAGCTATGAGCGGGTATGTCCCGCCCGAATGATACGGGCTGTTGCCCTTGCATGTCGGGAAAGAGGGTGTGGCATCCCCTTATGGGCGGCCCCCTCGGGTGCTGCGCGTGGCAGCGGTTCACATCTCTCCCCCGAACCGTTTGCCGGTTCTATTATTGTCCCCAAGGTTGCGGATGCTTATCGGCAGCCTTTGGTAAATCCCATGAAGGCACAGGTCAGCGGGCCGCGTCAATGATGCGACGGGATATATTTATGTGAACAGTTCGGGGTAGACGGGGACGTGCCCGCAGAAGAAAGACGGCTCAACCCGCCGCTGCGACCGCTTTGCCACCCGTTGCGGATGTCTTTGCCGCAGGTTTGCCGCGCAACTGGCTGGGCGACTGGCCGGTGTGCTGCTGCATGAACCGCGTGAAATACGCAGCACTGCCAAAGCCGAGGTGTTGGGAGATGTTGCGCGCAGGGTGTGTCGTACTCTCAAGCAGGCTCCGCGCCGCATGCACCACCCGCTCTGTCAGCAGGTCAGCCGCCGTTTTACCCGTCGCAGCCTTGACCGCGCGGGTGAGGTGGGTGGGCGTCACGCCCAGCGCTTGGGCGTAAAAGCCAAGACCCGCACCAGAGGCATAATGCTCGGTCACCATGCCCGCAAATTTCGAAGAAAGACGCTCTGCGGCATTGCGGCGTTGGGGGATGTGTTCTTCTTGCATGATCTGGCGGCGCAGCCAGACAGACATCAGCGACACATGCGCCTCAAGCGCGTCGTGGGCGAGGGGACGGTTCTGCGACTGCTCGCGCTGTGCCGCCTCGATAAAGCCGGTAAGCTCGGTCTGGACCTGCGCATCACGTATCCGCAAATGGCGCGGCAGATCGGGCAGGCGCAGCGGTGTGCCGTCTGGGATCACGACCACCTGAGCAAGGCTCTGGCGGCCTGCGTCGATGGCAAAAAGCGTGCCCGAGGGCACATAAAGCGCGTTATGCGGCCCCAAACCCCGAAGCCGCCCGTCCAGAAGGATGCGGCCCTGTCCACGCGTGAACCACATCAGCGTGTGATGCGGACGGTCGTGAGCCAGTCGCATGCGCCAGCCGTCAGCACCTGCCAATTGGGCCAGCGTCTGTACCGAGAGTGTCGTCTCAAGCATGTCTTTGGGCCTTGGGTTTAGTGCATCCCGTCCGGAGCCTGACTTTAGCGGCTTAACTCACAGGATAAAGTAGAAAGATGGGATCGCGCGGCGGCGGCGAACTCGTGCCGGTGTCAGGGCAGGGCCAGCTTGTGCCATGCGCCCATCTTGCCGCGAATCCATGTGCGCTGGCGTTTCGCATATCGCCGCGTCGCGATGATGGCCGCTGTGCGCGCTTCTTCCAGCGTCATTGTGCCACGCAGATGCGCGATGAGATCGGGCACGCCGATTGCCTTATGTGCAGGCAGCAGGGGATCATACTGCGGCTCGATCGCGGCAACCTCGTCCAATGCGCCTGCCTCCAGCATTGCGTCGAACCGGTGCTCGATCCGCCCGGCAAGCCAGTCGCGGTCAACGTCAAGTGCGATGGGCGTACACGCCTCAAGCGGGATCAAGGGCGCGGGCGTATCTGCCTGCCATTGCGCCAACCCGCGACCGGTGGCCTGCAAGACCTCGACGGCGCGCTGTACCCGCGCGCGATTGGCCAGATCAAGGCCCGCAGCAGTCGCGGGATCAAGGGCCGCAATCAACGCCTCCAGCGGCATATCGTTAGCGGCCTCACGCACTTCAACCGGTGTCTGCGGAATATCGGCAAGCCCTTGAGTTAAGGCCGCAAAGTTCAGCCCGGTGCCACCTACGATGATGGGATGCGCACCCGTCGCAATGATCTGTGCCACGTCGCGCAGCCAATGACCGGTGGAATAGGGCGCGTGGGGTGGGACATGGCCATAGAGCTTATGTTGCGCCTGCGCCTCCTCCTGCGCCGAAGGACGGGCAGAGATCACGCGCCAACAATTATAGACCTGACTTGCATCGGCGTTGACGATCACGCCCCCGGTGCGGTCTGCAATCTCGAGGGCGAGCGCGGATTTACCCGACGCCGTCGGCCCCGCGATCAGCACAGGCTGTATTGCACAGATACCGTCCAGCAGTGCAGTGCGGGTGATTTGTGACATTTCTTCGCTCTCCGGTGTCGCACTGCATTGAACCTTTGGCGTATTTGCGACATTTTGCGCCGAAACAAAAGACTTCACCACGCCCCGCTGGTGGCGCATCGCCCGAAAGGTCCTCCCATGTCCGATAGCTCCAAGACCGAATTCAAACGGGTCATGCTCAAAATATCCGGTGAGGCGCTGATGGGCGATCAGGGTTTTGGCCTGCACCCGCCCACGGTCGAGCGGATCGCGCGCGAAGTCAAAACCGTCCACGATATGGGCGTCGAGATTTGCATGGTGATCGGGGGCGGCAATATTTTTCGCGGGCTGCAAGGCTCTGCGCAAGGGATGGAACGGACGACAGCGGATTACATGGGAATGCTTGCCACGGTGATGAATGCGCTGGCAGTGCAATCCGCACTCGAGGCCGAAGGCATCCATACCCGCGTCATTTCCGCCATTACAATGAACGAAGTGGCAGAGCCCTATATCCGCCGCCGCGCCGTGCGACATCTGGAGAAAAAGCGCGTGTGCATCTTTGCGGCGGGCACCGGCAATCCTTATTTCACCACCGACAGTGCCGCTGCGCTGCGTGCCAATGAAATGTCGTGTGAAGCTATACTTATGGGAAAAAATGGTGTCGACGGCGTCTATGATAAAGACCCTGCAAAGCACGCGGACGCGAAGCGCTACAGCACGGTCAGCTATGATGATGTGCTTCAAAAGCGCCTTGGCGTCATGGATGCCTCTGCCATCGCGCTGGCGCGGGACAACAATCTGCCGATCATCGTCTTCTCCCTTGATGAGCCGGGCGGTTTCAAAGGGATCCTTGCCGGTGAGGGCACATATACCCGCGTGCAAGGGTAGGCGTTGGCGCGTAACTGACAAGCGCTGGCCAAGCTGGCTTTCCTTGAGCACTGCAATGCTCTAAACCAACTCCAACAAACAGCAGATGAGGCGATCCATGTCCGAAGAATTCATGCTTGATACCGACGATCTTGAGCGGCGGATGAAGGGGGCGATCGCCTCCTTGCGTACCGAATTTGCGTCCCTGCGCACCGGTCGCGGCTCTGCCTCCATGCTCGAGCCGATCAACGTGGATGCCTATGGCCAGATGACACCGATCAATCAGGTCGGCACCGTCAACGTGCCCGAGCCGCGCATGGTCACAATCAACGTTTGGGACAAAGCGCTTGTGGGTAAGGTCGAAAAAGCCATCCGTGAAAGTGGACTGGGCATCAATCCACAGCTTAATGGTACCATCATCATGCTGCCGATCCCCGAGTTGAACGAAGAGCGGCGCACGCAGCTCACCAAAGTGGCGGGCGGCTATGCCGAAAATGCCCGCGTGAGCATCCGCAACATCCGCCGCGACGGTATGGACAAGATCAAGAAAGCAAAAGCTGACGGTCTGTCCGAGGACGACCAGAAAATCTGGGAGGGCGAGGTGCAGGATCTGACCAATGCGCAGATTGCCGCGATTGATACCGCACTCGAGACCAAGCAAGCCGAGATCATGCAGGTTTGAGCCATCATCGCTCCGTGATGGGCGCGCGTGCGTCTTGAGGGCTTGCACATACGCACCAGCGGGTCCTGACAGATGTATCTGATTTCATGATTAAACGCGACAAACAACAACCGGCGCCGCTGCCGACCCCCTTGCCCGGCGGGCCACGCCACGTGGCGATTATCATGGACGGTAATGGCAGGTGGGCGACCCAACGCGGCCGCCCACGTCTGTTTGGTCACCACGCGGGCGCCAAGCGGGTGCGCGAAGTCGTCGAGGCGTGTCCCGATGTGGGCGTTAAATACCTCACTATTTTTGCCTTCTCGACCGAGAACTGGAAGCGCACTCAAGTCGAAGTCGCCGGATTGATGAGTCTTTTCCGCCGCTACATCACCAAAGAAACCCGTGCGCTTAATGTCAAGGGCGTGCGCGTGCGTTTTATCGGGGACCGTGTGCGGCTGGATGACAAACTGATCAAGCTGATGAACGAGCTTGAAGAAATCACCTCCACCAACACCCATGTTCATCTGACCATCGCGCTTAACTATGGCGGGCGCGATGAAGTGGCCCGCGCGACCAAGCGGCTTGCGCAGGATGTGGCGGACGGGCGGCTTGATCCTTGCGATGTGGACGAAGAAACACTTCCCAAATACCTTGATACCTATGTTTTACCTGATCCCGATCTGGTCATCCGGACCAGTGGGGAGGCGCGGATATCGAACTTTTTGCTGTGGCAATCGGCCTATGCAGAGTATGAATTCATCAACACGCTCTGGCCTGATTTCACCCGCGAGGAATTTGCCAGACTTTGCGCCTCCTATGGAGGGCGCGAGCGCCGTTTTGGCGGGGTCAAAACCTGAGGGATGCTATGAGTAGTTCGGAAAAATGGTCTGATCTGACGGTGCGTCTTGGCTCTGCTGCGGCGCTTTTGGTTGTCGGGGCGGTTGGCATCTGGATGGGTGGGCATGTGTTCCACCTGTTGGTTGCGGTGATCTGCGGTCTGATGGTCTGGGAGCTGGTCAATATCCTGCGTCCACCCGGCGGACGGAACCTTCAGGTCTTGCTGGGCAGCTTGACGGGATTGGCTGTGCTGCTGTCAGTCTATCTGCCGGTTGGCTTTGCGCTGCCTCTGCTGCTGGCGCCTGCGCTGATCGGGTTTGGGCAGCTTGATCATAACCGCACCATTTTTATGGCGTTTACGGTGATGATCCTGATGTCGGGCTTTGGCATGATGCAGGTGCGCGATGACATGGGCGTCGGCTGGATGCTGTGGCTGGTGGTGGTCGTTGTTGTTACGGATGTGGTAGGCTACTTCGCAGGCCGCACATTCGGCGGACCGAAGTTCTGGCCCAAAGTGAGCCCGAAAAAAACGTGGTCCGGTACCGTCGCAGGGTGGATCGGCGCAGGTGTTGTCGGGCTTTTGTTCTCCGTCAATACCGGTATCGGCCTCCAGCTTATCGGGATCTCTATTGCTATTTCAATGGCATCCCAAATGGGCGACATTGCAGAGAGCGGGATGAAGCGTAAGATGGGCGTTAAAGACAGCTCGAACCTCATTCCCGGTCACGGGGGTCTGATGGACCGGTTTGACGGCATGTTGGGCGCGTCTGTTTTCCTGTTGATCATGGGGCAATTCATCGGCTTTCCCCCCGGTGTCGGCTAAGATGGTCCGTAAGGTCAGCATCTTTGGCGCGACAGGTTCCATCGGGCAAAACACCATTGATCTGATCAATCGCGCGCCGGACGACTATGAGGTGATCGCACTGACAGGGGCAAGTAACATCACACAACTGGCCGCAGATGCAAAAGCACTGGGCGCGCAGATCGCCGTCACGGCGGACGAGACGAGGTTGGATGCATTGAGGGACGCGCTCCGAGGCACGGGGATCGAGGCTGCAGCCGGGGATGCCGCAATTACCGAAGCGGCACACCGGCCCGCCGATTGGATCATGTCGGCCATCGTCGGCGCCGCGGGCCTCGCGCCGGGTATGGCCGCCCTCGCGCAGGGGAGCACACTGGCGCTTGCCAACAAAGAATCGCTCGTCTGTGCGGGCAAACTTTTGTTGTCCACGGGCAGGGCCCATGGGGCGACCATCCTGCCGGTCGACAGTGAACATTCCGCAGTTTTTCAAGCACTCGTGGGAGAGCCGATGGAGGCGGTGGAGCGGATCATCATAACCGCCTCGGGCGGTGCCTTTCGCGACTGGCCAATTGAAGATCTGGCCGATGCCACCCTTGATCAAGCATCGAGCCATCCGAATTGGGACATGGGGCAGCGGATCACAATCGATTCCGCCTCTATGTTTAACAAGGCGATGGAAGTCATTGAAACGCGTGAGTTCTTTGATGCATCGCCCGACCAGATCGAAGTCCTCGTTCATCCGCAAAGCATGATCCATGCGCTGGTCGGGTTTAACGACGGCGCGCTGATGGCGCATGTGGGACCTGCGGATATGCGCCATGCCATCGGCTACGCGCTGCACCACCCCGTGCGCAGGCACCTTCCGGTGGAGCGGTTGGACCTTGCGGCCATTGGCACGTTTGAATTCCGTGCGCCGGACACGGTCCGCTGGCCCGCACTGCGCATCGCGCGCGAGGTGATGGCGCGGGGCGGTCTGGCGGGGGCGGTGTTCAACGCGGCCAAAGAAACCGCCCTTGACGGATTTATCGCCGGTCATCTGAAATTCACTCAAATGTCGGACGTTGTGTCGCAGACACTGGACGAAATCGATGCACAGGGTGGTCATATTGATGCCACCATGACACTTGATAACGTGCTGGAAACAGATCATCTGGCACGCAAGGTGGCACAGGCCGCCATAGAAAAAAGAGCAGGGTAGAGCATTGGATATCACGACACTCATTCCACAATTTGGCGGGTTCATATGGACATTGGCCGCATTTGTGATCGCCCTGTCAGTCATCGTGGCGGTCCATGAATACGGCCATTACATCGTGGGGCGGTGGTGCGGGATCAAGGCGGATGTGTTCTCTGTGGGCTTCGGTCCGGTCCTGTTTTCGCGAAACGACAAACATGGCACCAAATGGCAAATCGCGGCACTTCCCTTTGGCGGCTATGTTAAATTTGCTGGCGACGCCAACGCGGCATCTGGCAAGGACGAAGGGGCGATGGACGCTGTTGCGGACGATCCTGCACGCCTGCGGGCTACCATGCATGGTGCGCCCTTGTGGGCACGTGCGCTGACTGTTGCGGCGGGCCCGGTGTTCAACTTTGCCATGTCGATCATTATTTTCGCCGCCATCGCCATGAGCCTTGGCACCGTGCGTGAACCGCTCACGGTTGAGGCGCTCAAACCGCTGCCAAATCAGGTTCAGGGGCTGGAGCAGGGCGATATCTTGCAAGCCATTGCAGGGCGCGATGTTCCCGCAAGCATCCAAAGCCCCGAGTACCGTGCGTTTCTCGATGCGCTGCCGCTTGAGCCTGTTTTGGATTATACAGTTTTGCGTGATGGCGCTTCTGTGACGGTGCAGGGGCCTTATCCGCAGCCCGCGCTTGTAGGTTCTGTGGGTCCGCAAACGGCGGCACTTGAGGCGGGGCTGGCCAGCGGGGATGTGATCACTGGTATCGACGGCGTGCCGACATTTGCTTTTGCGCAGCTGAAGGACGCCGTGGAGGGGTCAGAGGGTCGACCGCTGCTGCTTGATGTGTGGCGTGGAGGCGAGATGCTGAAATTCACACTTGTGCCGAAATCCACGGATGAGCCGCAACCAGATGGCGGATTCATCAACGTATTGCGCATCGGTATTTCGAGCGACAGCGCGATCACCGCAGCGACTGAAACACCCGGTATCTTTGAAGCCATAGAGCGCGGCTTTGCAGGCACATGGCGCATCATCAATGGGTCCATTTCGGGTCTGTGGCATATGGTGACGGGCGCGATCAGCACCTGTAATATGTCCGGTCCGGTCGGCATTGCACAAGTCTCCGGTGCGATGGCAAGTCAGGGCGCGATGAGTTTTATCAACTTTATTGCCGTGCTCAGCACTGCCGTTGGTCTGCTCAACCTGTTTCCGGTGCCTGCCCTCGATGGGGGGCACCTTGTGTTCTACGCTTACGAGGCTGTGCGCGGCAAACCACCAAGTGATACGGCCCTGCGTATCCTGATGACGGTCGGCATCACACTTGTGCTGGGGCTGATGCTGTTTGCGCTGTTTAACGATATATTCTGTCCTTAACAGTCAGTTAAATATCAGTCGTATTATGCAAAAGCAGGGCAATTGCCTTGCTTTTGCCACATTTATTACCCGCACCTGCCACAATCAGCCCGTAGGTGTATCGGCGTTATGATCTCATGATCAAGAGGAGCGCCACATGCAGACGATCACCAAAGGCTACCGCGGACTGAGTGTCCTGATGGATCTCAACTGGGACCGTGCGTTGTATATCTGCACTATTTTGTTTGCCCTATGTGCGGGCGCGTTTGTGGGCAGTTTGCAGTAAACCACAAGGTATAGTGCCCCTGTGAAGGGGGCGACGGAATAGGTTCGTGCCACGCACGGGCCTTTTTGCGTCATAAAAAGACGTCCCATGCTTTTGACAACTGGTCCGCCTGAGGGTACTCAGGTTGAAACGGTGTTTATAAATTGGGTAACAACCATGAGCCTGGGGCCTAGACTACGTGCGAACAGCACGAGCGAGCAGAACAGATTTTTCCGAGCGGGCCTTAAAGGGGTTGCTTTTTCACTATTGTTAACAACGGCATGGGTCGCTCCGGCGCCTCTGGCTTTTGCGCAGCAGTTTCAATTCAATACGGTACAGATTGAAGGCAACCAGCGCATCGGTGACAGTGCGATCCTGTCACAGGCCGGAATCGCGCGGGGGCAACCCGTCAGCGCAGGTCAGCTGAATGACGCCGTTCAGCGGTTGAACAACTCCGGCCTGTTCGAACAGGTCACGGTTGAGCCGCAGGGCAGCACCTTGCGGATTACAGTGGTCGAGCTGCCAACGATCAACAGAATCTCGTTTGAGGGTAACAAGCGGATCAACGATGAGGCCCTTGAGGCCGTCATCGGGTCCGTGTCGCGCCGTGTGTTCACGCCCGGTCAGGCCGAGAAAGACGCCCAAGCGATTGCCGACGCTTATTCCAGCGAGGGCCGTTTGGCCGCGCGGGTGCAGCCAAAGGTCATCCGCCGCGACCAGAACCGCGTCGATCTGGTGTTCGAAGTTTTTGAAGGCGATAATGTCGAGGTTGAGCGCGTCAGTTTTGTCGGGAACCGGATCTACTCCGACCGTCGTTTGCGCCGCGTTTTAGGCACCAAGCAGGCCGGTATCTTCCGCCGCTTGGTCCGCAGCGATACATTCGTCGGTGACCGTGTCGAGTTCGACAAGCAGGTTCTGCGCGATTTCTACTTCTCGCGTGGTTATGTCGACATGCGGGTCAATTCCGTCAACGCCCAGTTGACCGAGGAGCGTGACGGGTTTTTCGTAGGCTTCAACATCCAAGAGGGACAGCAGTTCCGGTTTGGCAATGTCTCGGTCACGTCTGATCTGCCCAACCTTGATG
>JBATTJ010000016.1:0-26522 GCA_049670485.1 Sulfitobacter sp. | reverse complement strand
ACGCCACATGCCGTTTTCTTTGGCATAGGCTTCGACCAATGCGATGCGGTCCTCGTCACGGCCTGTTGTACGCATATAGCGCAGTGTTTCGCCGTCGATGGGGAAGAAGCCGCAGGTCGCCCCGTATTCAGGCGCCATGTTCGCGATTGTCGCGCGGTCGGCCAGCGGCAAATGGTCGAGACCTTCACCGTAGAATTCCACAAACTTGCTCACGACGCCTTTGGCGCGCAGCAATTCGACTACTTTCAACACCAGATCCGTGCCGGTGGTGCCTTCCATCATGCGACCGGTCAGCTCAAAACCAACGACTTCGGGGATGAGCATCGAAATCGGCTGGCCCAGCATCGCGGCCTCCGCCTCGATCCCGCCGACGCCCCAACCCAGAACGGCCATGCCGTTCACCATGGTTGTGTGGCTGTCGGTACCGACAAGCGTGTCGGGGTAGGCGACTTCATCGCCGTGTTGGTCCGTGTCGGTCCAAACGGTCTGTGCCAGATATTCGAGGTTCACCTGGTGGCAAATGCCGGTGCCGGGGGGCACAACGCGGAAGTTGTTGAACGCCTTTTGACCCCATTTGAGGAAGGTATACCGCTCCATGTTACGCTCGTATTCGCGGTCAACGTTCATCTGGAACGCACGCGGATTGCCGAATTCGTCAATCATGACGGAGTGGTCAATCACCAGATCAACAGGGTTGAGCGGGTTGATCTGATCCGCATCACCACCCAAAGCCACCAGACCGTCGCGCATGGCCGCGAGGTCCACAACCGCAGGCACGCCGGTGAAATCCTGCATCAGTACGCGGGCAGGGCGGTAGGCGATCTCACGCGGGTTCTGGCCCCCCTTTTCGCCCCATTCGGCAAATGCCTTAATGTCATCGACGGTGACGGTTTTGCCGTCCTCGAAACGCAGCATGTTCTCAAGCACGACCTTGAGTGCGGCGGGAAGTTTCGAGAAATCACCCAGACCGGCGGCTTGCGCGGCGGGGATCGAGTAATAAGCGATGGATTGATCACCCGCTGTAAGCGTCTTGCGGGTTTTGGATGTATCCTGACCGACGATGATTGTCATATGTAGCTCCGAATATGGGATTGGATGCAGGGCGAGATTAGCGTCTAAATGACGTATACTGGCGCAGTTTTCAAGCTGTATCACCTGTAGTGTATACCGTTGTACACATAGAATTGCAGTGTATTCACCTACATTTTACCACACGTCGCTCTCTCGAAACGTTGATTTGGTATTTCAGTCTAATACCGCTAAACATCTTCCTACCTGATAAACGCGATTGGAATCACATGCCCCGACTATCCAACATTCTGTCAGCAGCCGTGATGAGCTTCGCTTTTGGATTGAGTGCCCCCCTTGCTGCCGAACAACGCCCTGTCGTTGTCGAGCTTTATACCTCGCAAGGCTGCTCAAGCTGCCCGCCGGCCGATGCGTTGTTTGATCAGCTGAACGAGCATGACGACGTCATCGCCATCGCGATGCACGTGGACTATTGGGACTACATCGGTTGGAAAGACGAATTCGGCGATTCCGTTCACGCGGATCGGCAGCGGGCATATGCCGCCAAGGCCGGACGCCGTTCTATCTATACACCCGAAATGATTGTGAACGGGCAAACCGACATTGTCGGCGCCAAGGCTATGGCCCTTTCAATGGCGATTGCAGATCACAGATCAGATCCGGTCTATACCACGCTGAAGGCACAGCGCAGCGGCGCATCCCTGCGGGTTCAAGCCGATGTGCCAAGCACATCCATGGGTCCGATGGAGATCCACGTGATGCATGTCAATCCGACACACACCAGTAAGATCACACGTGGTGAAAACCGTGGCAAGACAATCAGATACACCAATATTGCCCATAGCCTTAAAGTTGCAGGTACATGGGATGGAGAAAGCCCGCTTGATCTGACGGTAGGTGGTTTGGGCAGTGATCCTGTGGTGGTTCTGCTGCAACAGGCGGATGCCGGTGCCATCATCTCGGCAGCGCGCGTCGACTAAAGTTACGGGCGCCAGCGGCGGTGGACCCAGAACCACTGTGTCGGGTCGTGTTTGATCCGCGCCGCAAGGCTGTCGGTGATCGCTTGGGTCATCGTGAGCGCGTCCGAATGTGGCACAGGTGCTTCGAGTACTGTCTCGAAACTCAGACCGTCTGATTGCCGGATGCCGTAAAACGGGATGAGTTCCGCACCATAGCGCAGGGCCAGATCAGCGGCAGAAGTTGCGGTATTGGCGGGTTGGCCTAGAAAATCGAACTCAGGTGTTTTGAAGACATGTTGGTCAAACAGCAATACCAGCTGACCGCCCTGCTTGAGATGGCGCACAAAACCCGCCGTGCCACGCTGCCCTTGCGGGAAGACCGGCCCACCAAATGCTTCCATGGTTTTTACGTAATGGGCGTTGAAATACGGGTTTTTCATATCCCGATATAGCCCGCCCACATCAAGGTCGCGCGCAACCAAAACGGCGCGCGTCGCCTCGTAATTTCCGTAATGACCAGTGACAAGGATCACGGGCTTGCCATCCTTCACCGCCAGATCCAATGCATCGACGCCCGCACCGGTGAGGGGGTTCCGTGCCATGCGTTCTGGAAAGTCGCGGGTCGAGTAGTTCTCGATGATGGTGCGGCCGACATTGTTGAGACAGCGTGACGCGATGCGCTCACGCTCTGCTTCGGGCATATCAGGCCAGATGAATTCAAGGTTGCTCAGGGCGCGGCGGCGGTATCCGGCCAAGGGTCCGACGATCTTTTCAACCACCGATCCCATCATGGCGATCCGGACCTTGTAGGGCAGGAGCAATGCCACCTTTATCATCGCAACAATCGCAAGATTGCTTAGATAATGGCCTGTTTGCCGCAGGATACCGGTTTTTTCCGGGTCAGTAGGTGTCGACATAAAAGCCTGAATTGCAAATGCGTTGGCCCAAGACATAGACTGCGGATGCCGGTGCAACAAGGGTGCGCGGCTAGCCTTCTTCGTCTGCGCGCACGAGCACCAGATCACCACGTTCTTGCATGTCGCGGATGGCAGTGATGACCGCCATCATTGCTGTATCGGCGTCGGCAGATTTCACTTTTCCCGCTTCTTCCATATCTTCGCGCAATTGGGTCGCCATGCGTCCGGACATATTTTCGAGAATGAAGTCACGGGTATCGGCAAATCCTTCGGCCTCCGCACCTACCATAGCGGTGATCAGCGTGGCCCCGTCCACCTCGCGCAGGATGCGGGGCACATCGACAGGGCCAATGCGCGTGATGATATCGCCAAAGGTAAAGATCGCTTTTCGGACGGCATCGGCGAGGCCCTGATCGGATTCGCCCAGACCGGACAGAATGTCATTGCGGGTCGGGGTGGAAGACGAATTCAGGATCGCGCCCAACCGCGCAGCTGCCCCTTCCTCAAAGGCCAGCACGGTCTTTTGATCCAGCTGTGCGACCAGTGACAGACCGATGCGGTCAACGGCATCCGGCCCTACATCACTGGTCAGTGAAACGGCATAGGTAATCCGGCGTGCTTCCGGACCGCTCAGGAGGCCCAGCAACCCTGCGGCCACGGGCACATCAAGCTTGGAGAGCAACACGGCGGCAACTTCCGTGGACTCGCGCGTCACGATGGTTTTCAAATCCTTGGCGGGTAGGCTGCGCAGGCGCTTCCATGGATCGCCGGCCGCGCGCACACCCGCTTCCTTGCGCAAACGCGCGGCGGTTTCACGGCTGATCCGCCCGTCAAGCGCATCGAGCGCCCCCGCGATACCTCCCGGAAAGGAGAGACCGATGGAATCAAGTTCTTGCGTGAATTCCTCTACCACAGCGGCGAGGGTGGTGCGGTCCACGACCCGCATGGCACCCATCTGCTGGGTCAAATGCGCCTGCAATTCGGGCGGCAACTCCTCCAGCGCGATTTCAGCCCCTTCATTGATCAGCAACCGCACGACAATTGCCGCCTTTGCGCGTTTGCTCAACTGCGGCAAGTCCGCAGGTTTGGCGGGCACGGCAAGTGCGCCGTGATGCGATGGAGGGGGCAGTTTTGTGAGTTGGTTCATCAATACCAGTCCGGTGTGAGGGGCTCCGTTGCCGCGCGCTGGGATAGCTATCTACGACAAAGGTAAAAAAGGACTGAAAACGCTGTAATAAAACGGAATGGTATGCATGAAAAAGGCGCAGCCTCATTGCGGAAGCTGCGCCAAATACGCGTTAACTCGTTTAAAAAAACAAGCTGGAGTATCGCCTACCAGGTGAAGGTACGGCCCGTGGCAATTGCTGTGCGCAGGGAGGCTTCGGCCCAAGTGTCTGTACCGCCATGCGCACGAATTTCACGCAGCTGCTCAAGTGCGGCGGAGACTTCGCCTTGTTCAACAAAACCCTGGCCCATGTAGGAGCGCGCAAGGATGTTGGCAGGGTTCACACGCAACGCTTCGGTGTAATACTGCATGGAGACTTCGGCATTGCCCATTTTACGGTTGGTAAAGCCCATATATGTGAGCGTGCGGTCATCATCTTGCGGCATCTGCGCAAGCAAGATTTGCGCATCTGCATAGCGTCCATCGTGAGACAGCGCGCGCACTTCTTGATAGAGCGTATCGACGTCGATGTTGTATCCGGTGCTCTGAACGCAGGCTTTGGTCTTCTTGTCGTAGACAAAGCCGCTTTCGCATTTGGGTTTTTTGGGTTTGGTAGGCTCTTCGCCTCCGGCGAAAGCTGTGGCGGGCAAGACAAGGGCAACAAAGGCTGCAAGAACAATACGCATTTTGGGAACTCCATCGGTTCGGTACATCAGCTGGTATAGAACTTAGCGGGAGTTTGCGTGTGGTAAAGGGATCTGTTGAGGCTGAGGCATCACTTTAAAGTTCGGGATCGAAAATGAATAAAATCCCGAATGCTGCGTTTCAGGGTGGGCTGCGGCCAAAGTAGGGCAGATAATTCTATTTTTGATCTGAGGCTTAGGGCTTTGTGAAAGGCTCAAAACGGTGCAACCTAGCAGAAGTCGCACCGCTGAAAAAGCTGCCTGTCCTAGTCGCCGAACACGCGGCGGAAGATCGTATCGACATGCTTGGTGTGATAGCCCATGTCGAATTTCTCTTCGATCTCTTCGACACTCAGCGCGGCCAGCACTTCTTCATCGGCCAAAAGCTCAGTTTTGAAGTCCTTGCCGTGATCCCAGACTTTCATCGCGTTGCGTTGCACAAGCTTATAGCTGTCTTCGCGGCTCACGCCCGCTTGAGTGAGGGCCAGCAACACACGCTGCGACATGACCAGACCGCTGAACTTATTCATGTTCGCCAGCATGTTGTCAGGGTAGATCAGCATTTTGTCGACAACACCTGTCAGGCGGTGCAAGGCGAAATCCAAAGTGATGGTGGTATCGGGGCCAATCGCGCGCTCGACGCTGGAGTGGGAGATATCGCGCTCATGCCAGAGAGTTACGTTTTCCATCGCGGGGATTACTGCCATGCGGATCGTACGGGCAAGGCCGGTGAGGTTTTCGGTCAGCACAGGGTTTTTCTTGTGCGGCATGGCGGAGGAGCCTTTTTGACCGGCAGAGAAAAACTCCGCCCCTTCGAGCACTTCGGTGCGCTGCATGTGGCGAACTTCGGTGGCGACATTCTCGATCGAGCTTGCGATGACGCCGAGGGTCGCGAAAAATGCCGCGTGACGGTCGCGCGGGATCACTTGCGTGCTGATTGGTTCAGGCGTGAGGTTCAGCTTGGCGCAAACATGCTCTTCGACGCGCGGGTCGATATTGGCAAAGGTGCCTACAGCGCCCGATATGGCGCCTGTCGCGATCTCTTCGCGCGCGGTGTGCAGGCGGCGCAGGTTGCGGTCCATCTCGGCATAGAAACGTGCAAAGGTGAGGCCCATTGTTGTGGGTTCGGCGTGAATGCCGTGGCTGCGGCCCACGCGTAGGGTATCTTTATGCTCCATCGCGCGGCGTTTGAGAGCGGCGAGAAGCGCCTCCATATCCGCAATCAGGATATCGGCAGCGCGCGTCAGCTGTACGTTGAAGGCCGTGTCGAGCACATCAGAGCTGGTCATGCCCTGATGCACGAACCGCGCCTCGTCACTGCCGACGTGCTCTGCCAGATGGGTCAAAAACGCGATGACGTCATGTTTGGTCACGGCTTCGATTTCATCGATGCGGTCGACGTCGAATTCTACATCTTTCGCCTTCCAAACGGCATCGGCATTCGCGCGCGGGATCACACCGATGTCGGCCATCGCGTTACAGGCATGAGCCTCGATCTCGTACCAGATGCGGAATTTCGTCTGGGGCGACCAGATAGAGACCATTTCGGGGCGGGAATAACGCGGGATCATGGAATACACCTTTTTGAGAAAGAAAGCTGTGCACAGACTGTACAAGGGTTGGAGGCGCAATAGACTGCGGGTCGGTCAAGGACAAGGCAGGGCGGCATGCGGCGATCAATAATTATATGCGCGGCGGTGGTGTTGAGCGGGCCAGCGGTGGCGTAAGATACAGCATGGACGCGCCTGAACGCAGCTCAGATTACCGCTACATTGACCGACCGCAGCATCGCTTACGAGACAGCATCGCAAGAATTTCGGGCATCCGGCCGAACGCTTTACATCAGCGGGCGAGAAAGCTGGGGTTATTGGGCCGTGCGCGGAGACAAGTATTGCAGCAGTTGGCCACCAAGCGATTTATGGGCATGTTACGACATAGAGTTGCGCGCAGACAGCCTGCGCCTTATCGGAGCGGCAGGGGACGTCACAGAAGGGCGATTGCGCGGCTAGTCACTTAGCGTGGTGTGAACCGTCGATGTCCGCTCAAGCGTGCGGTGCACCGGGCATCGGTCTGCGATCTCCAGCAACTTCTCGCGCTGCTCGGCGCTCAGCCCGCTACCAGAGAGGACGATCACGCGGGTAAATGTGTCGATCTTCTCTTTGGTGGTCATTGCGGCGTCTTGCGCGTGCACCTTGTCGTGGCTCACGTCGACGCGCACATGCTCCAGCGGCCATTCCTTGCGGCGCGCATACATGCGGATTGTCATAGAGGTGCAGGCACCAAGGCTCGCGGAGAGAAAGCCGTAGGGTGACATGCCCATATTTGTCCCGCCATAGGCCATCGGCTCGTCTGCGCGCAGGTGCACATGGCTGCCTGATGTGATGTCTTGCAAGAACCCGTTCGGATCAGCCTCCGACACCCGCACGACCCCTTCGGGTGTGCCAATAGGCGGGGCGGGCAGGGTACGCTCGATATAGCGCGCGGCCCATGATGCAATCACGCCGGCCGCATATTCCGCATCCGAGGTGCGGGTGATCAGATGATCGGCACTGTCGAGGGAGACAAAACTTTTGGGGTGTTTCGCGGCTGTAAAAATCTGGGCGGCGCTATCGACACTGACCACAGCATCAAGTGGTGCGTGCAGCACCAGAAGAGCGGTATCCAGTTTGGCCAGCACATCGCCCAAGACGCCATTGCCGGTATCGGCGATAAATGACTTTCCGATGGTGAACGGGCGACCACCAAGCGAGACTTCGGCAGAGCCTTTGCTCTCGATCTCGGGCAGGGCGTCGGAAAAGTGATGGGTGACATGCGCCGGATCAAAAGGCGCGCCAAGGGTCGCGATTGCCTTGATCCCGTCGATTAGACTTGCCGCTTTGATCACCGCCGCACCACCAAGCGAGTGACCGATCAACAAGCTGGGCGGCATGCCGTTTTCCGTTGCCCATGCGGCTGCCGCCACCAGATCATCAACATTGCTGGAAAACGAGGTGTTCTGAAACTCTCCTTCGGAATGGCCCAATCCGGTGAAGTCGAAGCGCAGCACGGCGATTCCCATTGCAGCAAGCCGCGCCGCGATGCGGCGTGCCGCCGGGATGTCTTTGCCGCAGGTAAAGCAATGCGCAAACAAGGCAGTAGCCAGATGCGGACCCGCCGGACGGTCAAGTCGTGCGGAAAGTTGGGAGCCATCATGGCCGGGGAAGGTGATGCGTTCTGCAGGCATGATATGGGTCCTTTGTAGGGTATTAAAATGGCCGATGTTAGCGCTAAGCACAAGAGCACTGTCACAGTAGTCACGCCTGTGTGACGCAGTGTTTGCACCCGTGTAAAAGGGGGCATACACCTTTTGGTGACCTGATTTTTCTTCAATGGAGTGTCCAAGCTATGGCCCCCAAAATGATGCACAACCTTCAACCCGCAACAATCGCCGCGCAAGCCGCTGGTCTGCTTGACGATTCCACAGGTGGGGTTGTGCCACCGATCCATCCGGCCACGACATTTGTGCGCGGTGAAGACTATGTGCCGGTGGCGGATGGCAACGTCTATTCCCGCTCCCACGCGCCCAATGGCCGTATGGTGGAACAGGTGCTGGTAGAGCTTGAGCAGGCGGCGGATGCGATGGTGTTTCCATCTGGCATGGCAGCAGTCGCGGCAGTGTTCCGCACACTGCCTGCAGGGGCGTCCGTGCTGGTTCAAAGCCAGATTTATTGGGGCACAACCGCATGGATACGGGAGTTTTGCACCCGTCGCGACATCACATTGATTGAGGTCGAAGCATCCGATACGGCCGCCTTTTGTGCAGCCTGTACCGCGCATTCCCCCGCGCTCGCCTGGATCGAGACACCGTCCAATCCATGGCTGCGCATTGTCGACATTGCCGCCTGCGCGGATGCGGTGCACGGAGTGGGTGGATTGCTGGTCGCGGATATGACCACCGCTACGCCTGTGCTGATGCGCGCTTTGTCTCACGGTGCGGATCTGGTGATGCATTCGGCTACCAAAGGGCTCAACGGGCATTCCGATGTGCTGGCGGGCGCGCTTGTTTGTTCGGACGCGTCCTGTGAGATCTGGAAGGCGATCCGCGCAGATCGTGACATGGCGGGTGCGGTATTGGGCCCATTCGAGGCGTGGTTGCTGCTGCGCGGGATGCGTACATTGCCTTTGCGGATGGAGCGTATGTCATCCAACGCGCAGCGGCTTGCCGAGTACCTGAGTGACCATCCTGCGGTTGAGATGGTCCTGTATCCCGGACTGCCCTCCCATGAGGGACACACCCTTGCCTGCAAACAGATGCAAGGCGGATTTGGTCCGCTGCTGTCATTCGTGGTCAAAGGCGGCGCACCTGCGGCACTCGGGGCGGTTGCACGGCTCAAGCTCTTTCACCGCGCCACATCGCTGGGCGGAGTCGAGAGCCTTGTGGAGCACCGACATACTATTGAGCCGCATACCGGCATTCCCGAAGGGCTGCTGCGTCTGTCTGTCGGGATTGAGGATGCCGGTGATTTGATGGACGATCTGGGGCAGGCATTGGGGCAATAGCGGGCCCCGGATGCTGCGTCAGGCCTTCGGAATCAGCAGACGTTGTCCAACCTGGATGCGATCCGGTGTTTTTAGCTTGTCGCGGTTTGCCTCGAAAATGCGCGTAAAGTCGACGGTATTGCCGTTAAAATGCAACGCAATATAGGCAAGGCTGTCTCCGGCCTCGACCACATAGAACTTCTCGTCCGCAGCGATGAGCGCCTCGCCTACGTTTTCCTCTTTTTCCATCAGCGCCATGGCTTTGCCTTGTAATTCCTTGCCGGCGGCACGCTCTGCGTGGGTGCCGTTCTGCAAGGCATGCTCCACCAGATCGAACAGCAGAATGTAACCGTTGACCTTGCCACCTCCACTTACGACAGCCAGACGGTGCGCAATAATCCCGCGTTCGGCCGCGTCCGCGAGGTAGAGCTCCAGCTCGGTCTGGTCCTTTTCGGAGCCAACAAAAGCAAAATGGATGCGCCCCTTGAAGTGTTCATCCTCGTAATTCGATGTAATCTCGTATTCATCCGCAACCACGGGGGCGGCCAACTCCTGCACACCTGCCTGAATGATAGCGAGCGTCTCGATCAGCTCCGCGTTTTTGATCTTCCAACCTTCGGACGCATCATCGGCTTATGTTGGCAACGCCGCGTTCAACAGCGCTTCGATCTTGCCGGTCGCGGGCTCTGCGGCGGGTTCGGCACTAGTGACGGGGGCAGGCTCTGGCGCAGCCACGATGGCGGGTTGCACGGCTGCTTGTTCAAGTGCGATCAACCCTACAGTCGTGGTGTGCGACACTGCTTACTCTGCGTTGCGCTGGGCCAATTGCTCAACCAAGTCGGTCATGCGGGCCAATTGCTGTTGCTGGTTTTTGAACGTCACAACCGACAGGGTCACCCCGATCCCTAAAACGAAAGCCGCGCCACCAGGTCCCACAAAAAGGGCAATCCGCGCGGTTGAGGTCTTTCAGGCAGGCGTCGGCATAGATCCGCGAAGTATTCGGGTGATCCTTTATGTCTTTCGTGAAATCGAAAATTTCTAACATTTTTCTGGAGTTTTTTATGGAGGCAACGGGAGTGTTGAACAAAACTATGTCAGTGACCTTAAACAGGGTTTCAGGTGGCTTTTTGCCGGATTTAATTACATCTGGAGACGTCAAATTAGGGTGCCCGCCCAAATATAACTACTATATATCGCGCTAAAGAATGGTGTTTCCGCAATTCGCAGTTAGGCTGCATACTATATTTTACCGACAATCGGTCGATCCTAATTTAGCTTTGTACGCAAAAGCGTTTACCTATACTGGACCGTTTTTCAAACGGTAATTCGTGACTTCCCTAGCGACTGAGATCATAAAAAAAGCCCCCGATACGGACCTGCGTATCGGGGGCGATCTGAACGAGAGTTTGGCGCTTTTTAGCCGTCTATCTGGGCACCCATAAGCGCGATCGCTTGCTGGTATACTGTCGCCGCATTCCACTGTTTGATGACCTGAAAATTAGGTTGTCCTTCCTGATACCCCTGACCGGCTTGCCAGCCCTTTTTGCGCAGGAAGTTCGCCGTAGAGGCCATCGCATCAGTCTGGTTATAGAGGTCAACACGCCCGTCACCATTGCCATCCACGCCGTAGCGCAGCGCATTGCCGGGCAGGAACTGGGTATGGCCCAACTCGCCATGCTTGGCGCCTTTGGTGCTGGCGGTGATCGTGCCACGATCCACCAGCATCAGCGCACCAATCGCATGGGGCGCAAAAAAGTCGGAGCGGCGGCAATCATAGGCGAGTGTCGTAATGGCGGACACAACAGCTGAATCCCCCATGAAACCTCCAAATCCGGTCTCCATCCCGTGGATCGCAAGCAAGACGCCCGCTGGGACGCCATACTGACGCTCAAGTGCGGCATAGAAGTTGGCGTTCTGGTTTTTGCGCTTGCGGCCCTGGCTGACAATAGTGTTCGCGCCGCGGATTTGCAGGAACTTGTCCAGCGTATAGCGGAAGGATTTTTGGTTGCGGTCTGCCTGTATCGTGCCACTCGCGTAGCGTGCGGAAGCAAGGGCATCCAACCCGCTCTGCTTGACGCCCGCTTTTGACGCTTCGGCGGCAAATGCCGCTTTCCACGCATCGAATCCGCCTGCATCGTTTCCGCATTGCGCGGCAACGGCTGGCGCGGCCAGTAGGGCGGATAGGGCTATTGATGTCGCAATGGTTTTGATGGATCGCATGTCTGGTCCTCTCCAAGGATGTTCGAACCAGATTAACCAACCTTGGAGGCAAAGCAAAGCCTGTGTGCCTGCGCGTAGATCACAAGTCTGCAAAGCATCGCCGCACGAAAAAGGGCGCCCCGAAACGGAGCGCCCTGATATTTGATAATCAAGCGTGGTTAGCAGCTGTAGTACATGCCAAACTCAACGGGGTGCGGCGTGTGCTCATAGGTGTGAACCTCTTCCATCTTCAGTTCGATATAGCCTTCGATCTGGCCACGGGTGAACACGTCACCAGCCAGAAGGAAGTCCATGTCGGCCTGCAATTCGTCCAGAGCTTCGCGCAGCGAGCCACAAACGGTTGGGATGCCTTCCAGCTCTTCTGCGGGCAGGTCATAGAGGTTTTTGTCCATCGCTTCGCCCGGATCAATCTTGTTCTTGATGCCGTCAAGGCCGGCCATCAGCAACGCTGCAAAGCACAGATAGGGGTTGGCTGCAGGATCGGGGAAACGGGCCTCGACGCGCTTTGCCTTTGGGCTTTCTGTCCATGGGATACGAACACAACCTGAGCGGTTGCGCGCGGAATAGGCGCGCAGGACAGGTGCCTCGAAACCGGGGATGAGGCGCTTGTAGCTGTTGGTCGCGGGGTTTGTGAAGGCGTTGAGGGCCTTTGCGTGGGACAGGATGCCGCCGATGAAATAAAGCGCCTCTTGCGACAGGTCCGCGTATTTGTCGCCTGCAAACAATGGCTTGCCGTCTTTCCAGATGGACATGTTTACGTGCATGCCCGAACCGTTGTCACCATAGATCGGCTTTGGCATAAATGTTGCCGACTTGCCGTAGGCGTGCGCCACGTTGTGGATCACGTATTTGTACTTCTGAAGCTCGTCCGCTTGCTCTGTGAGGGAGCCGAAGATGAGGCCAAGCTCGTGCTGGCAAGACGCCACTTCATGGTGATGCTTATCGACCTTCATGCCAAGGCGTTTCATGGTCGAGAGCATCTCGGCGCGCAGGTCTTGTGACTCGTCGATGGGATTGACGGGGAAGTAGCCGCCTTTGAGGCCCGGACGGTGGCCCATGTTGCCCATTTCATAGTCAGTGTCGGTGTTCCACGATGCATCCGATGCATCAACTTCGTAAGATACCTTATTGATACTGTTTGAGAATTTTACATTATCGAACAGGAAGAACTCAGCTTCAGGACCGAAGTATGCCACATCACCAATGCCCGAAGACTTGAGGTAAGCTTCAGCCTTTTGTGCCGTGCCGCGGGGGTCGCGGTCATAGGATTCACCTGTGTCAGGTTCGACGACAGAGCAGTGTACGCAGATCGTCTTCTCGGCATAGAAAGGGTCGATGTAGGCCGTGCTCGCATCGGGCATCAGTTTCATGTCGGAGGCCTCAATGGATTTCCATCCTGCGATGGAGGAGCCATCAAACATAAACCCTTCTTCAAGAAAGTCCTCGTCTACCAGATCACTGACGATTGTGACGTGCTGCAATTTACCGCGTGTATCGGTAAAGCGGATATCGACGTAATCGATTTCCTCGTCCTTGATCTGTTTCAACAGGTCTGCGTTGCTCATGGCGATGTCCTTTTGCTGATGTCTTGTCGTGAGTGGGGTGGGTTAAAGCGCGTCTGAGCCGGTCTCGCCGGTACGGATGCGGATCGTTTGTTCTACGGGGGTAACGAATATCTTGCCGTCCCCGATTTTTTCGGTTTTCGCGGCGCCGACAATGGCCTCGATGGCGGCATCGACCTGATCATCATCAAGAACGATCTCGATTTTGACCTTGGGCAGGAAATCCACAACATATTCCGCGCCGCGGTAAAGTTCGGTATGGCCCTTTTGACGGCCGAATCCCTTTACCTCAATAACAGAGAGGCCTTGCACGCCGACATCCTGAAGGGCTTCCTTCACCTCGTCGAGCTTGAATGGTTTGATGATCGCTTCGATCTTTTTCACCGATTGCCTCCCGCATTGTGTATTCGGAAAAATGTATTTCACCGCCTTTCAGGGGAATCCAGACGAGAGGGAGCGGGGACTGCAGTACACATCCGAATAAGCCTGCGGCGCTGTATTTGTGGGCGCTTTGCTCAATTATAAGGCGTTTTAAAAACCTTTGATCGCGAGGCGTCGGATTGGCAGCACCCGATGCCGAAACGCAGAAAGCCCCGAACCGGTCGGGGCAATCAAAATACTATGATTTGCAAGCTTATGCGGCGTGCAGAACTTGACCGCGCGCGCGTGCGCCATCTGCTGTGCTAACCTCAAGGCCATCTGCATAAAGGATATGCGGCCCGTCGCAAAACAGCTGGATCAGCGTGTGTTCTTGGGAGCCCAGATCACAAATATACTCTCCATCGACCAATGTGCGCGCAGCAACAAGGGCGCGATCAGCGTGGAAAAGTGCTTGCGCGCGCCAGTCACGGATCAGGCACATCTGGTCACCGGCCAACACCACGTCGCGTTCGGGGCGGGTATGGCCCAGCGACCCTGCCGCGAGGGAGACTGTGTGCACTTTGCGTGTGAAGCGCTGGATATGTTTGATTTTCGCGATGCCACTGTCCCGTGTGATGATTTTGTCACCCACGTTCAAGAACTCGACAGGCAATTCGCCATCGAGTGTAAGCAGCATGGACCCCTGCAAAAACCCGGTGTCACGGGCTGCATATTGGGCATATTGGCCCGTTTGTGGTTGTGTTCCACTAACGCGCCCGACCGTATTCGGTTTCATGGGCGTTCCTTTTCTCACTTAACCTGCCTCAGGTTGTCTTAACAATATGACAACAAAATGTTCGTGTCGCGTTTTTTTTGGTCTCGCCTCTTGGCTGATCGTGGGGTAGGGACATTTCAGGCACACACGGGGGCGACTCCATTGGTGTCCGTGCGGGTGTGGCGGAATTGGTAGACGCACCAGATTTAGGTTCTGACGCAGCAATGCGTGGAGGTTCGAGTCCTCTCACCCGCACCATTTGTCTGAAATTTGGAGTTTTAGCATCTTGCTTAGACGCCTCAGCGGCTAATTTGTTCGGTACTTGCTTCAAAAACACAAATTCTTAAGCGATTTAGTCTGTTCTGCTGCTTTAAAATTTGCGATTAGTATTAGTCAAATCGCTTATCATCACGGCCACTTCAAATAAGTTCATTGATTGAAGGAATCTATTGACGCAATCGCCGACTTTATCAACCCGATGACAGGAACGACTGAAAAGGTCGGCCCTGACCCTATAACTTGGTTGCCATTTGCGTCGATCCAGATCTTTGGGCTTGTCTGACGTTTCCAGGCAACTTCGATGCATACCTGCTCTCCGACGTGCTCTGACCCTGCGAGCCAAGCTGCCCAGCCGACCATGTCATTAGACACGCCTAACTTTTCACTCGATCCAACATCGGTGTTTGGGGACCTGCGAACTGCATGCTTGGTTGCATTGCTCGCTTCTCGCAGGAGCCGCAACTGCCAGCCGCCGTCTTTGGCAATGCTATCCTTGAATGTACTTTCATCTTCTCCCAAGCTTTTAGCGACATGCGACGCATACGCGTCAACAGACCATATCAGACAAAATGCGTCTGCAAGTGATGCTGGTGCTGCTTGTGATCTTTCAAATAGGACTTCAAAATTTCCTTTTTGAAAGCATCTGGTTCCATCATATTATTTTCCTCACCTCTGAAATTGAAACTGCGAGGCGGGATTAATGCTGTCGCCACAAAGTTGTGCTAGCTGGCTTTAATCTGACAGGTAGCATGCATCAAACCTATGTTTACCGGTCTGCTATAGGAATATCTTTTTGGTGATAAATGCTGTTTTAAAGTAACAACCAGTAGTTTGAAGATTGGGCAATGTGAGCGGAAATTTCACGCCCCCATTCAGGACTGGTACATATAGTCCCGTGTCACAGGCGCCGCTGTCTGTTCTTTGCTGAGCTGGATCTGGAACACCACCTGTCTGTCAAAGCGGAATGTGACCTCGCAGGCGATAAGGTAGTAGCGCCACATACGGCAGAATTGTTCGTCGTAGATTGCAGCGGCTTTGTCCAAATTCGCCTCGAAGCGCGCGCGCCAGTCGCGCAGGGTGTCGGCGTAGTGGACGCGCCAGACTTCGATATCGGTGGCGATCAGATTGGCGTTCTCGATCACGGGCGCGATTTCTGACAGGGCGGGGACGTATCCGCCCGGAAAGATGTACTTCGCGATCCACGGGCTGGTGACGTTTGGAGGTGCACAGCGGCCAATGGTGTGCACAAGGGCGACGCCTTCGGGTTTCAGCAGATCACGGATGCGGCTAAAATATTCGTCATAATGCGGCACGCCCACATGCTCGAACATGCCCACAGAAACGATGCGGTCAAACCGCTCGGTAACGGTGCGGTAATCCATGAGGCGAAACTCGACCTGATCCTCAAGCCCTTCTGCAGTTGCACGGGCCGTCGCGAACTTATGCTGCTCGCGCGAGAGGGTAACGCCGACTACATGCACGCCATAGTCGCGCGCCAGCGTCAGTGCCATGCCGCCCCAACCACAGCCGATGTCGAGGACGCGCATGCCCGGCTTCAGGCACAGCTTTTGGGCGATGTGGTCTTTTTTCTGCTTTTGCGCCTGCTCCAACGTGTCATTGGCGGATCTGTAGTAAGCGCATGAATACTGCCGGTCCTCATCCAGAAACAGATCATACATATCGTCTGACAAATCATAGTGGTGGGCCACGTTTCGCTGCGCTTTGCCAATGGGATTGTGCTGGCTCAGCGCGCGGGCGAGTTTGCGCAGGCGTTGCGCCATACCGCGCACCGGTGAGGACATGTCGAACCGCCCGCTGTTGCGGCCCATATTGCTGACGGCAAGGGCGAGAAAACCATAGAGATCATCACCCTCAATCGTAAGGCGGCCCTGCATATAAGCCTCCCCGACAGCCAGATCGGGATTGCGCAAGATTTCACGGGGCAGGGTGGCGTCATGCAGAACCACATCAATTGGCGTGGCATTCGTATCGCCGAATATATGCCGTTCTCCGGATGCAAAGGTCACCGCCAGTGCGCCTTTTTTCAAGGTTTTTTGTAAAAACCGGATAAACAATGCGTCCCACATGCCGCTAACCCCTTGCCTTGGAATTACAGTATCCTGCGACGATAATATTGGAAAATCACATCATTTACAAAATCAATGACACCTGTGTGAAAGAAGCGGAGCGGGGGATCGTGTTAATCCTGTCAACCCAGCAACGTGAGCCACACCCAGACTGTCAGGATTGAGCCCGCCGTTGCGATCAACACTGATGAGGCCGCAACCCGCCGTCCGCGCCCGTACATATTGGCAAAAATATAGGCGTTGAACCCCGGTGCCATCGCAGAGGTCAGAACGCCCGCGCGAAACAGGTCCGCATCCACCGACAGCGATGTGCCCATCATCCAGACAATCGCAGGATGGACCAGCAGCGACATGCAACACACCATAGCAATTGCCTTCATGTCACCCTCGGGTTTGTATTGTACCAGCACACCCCCCAGCGCAAATAGGGCGGCGGGAAGGGCCGCTTGTACAATGAGCGACAGCGCATCATCGACCACACCCGGAATGGCGATGCCGCCAAGGTTCACGGCAAATCCGGCCATGATCCCGATCACCAGTGGATTGTGGAACATGGCCCGACTGATCGAGCGGGCGAGCGCTACACCGCTTTGCCCACGGTTGCGCACAAATTCCATCACCGTGATACCCAGCCCGTAGCAAAATGGCGAGTGCAGCGCGATGATCATATAATTGCCTGCAAGCTGATCCGCACCGTAGGCCCGTTCAGAGATGGGCAAGCCCAGCAGGACGGAGTTGGAGAACAAACAGCAAAAACCGATGGCCACGCAATCTTCCCACTCGCGCTTGAACAACACCCGCGCGCCAAGGATGCCAAGGGCAAAGCAGATTGCCGCCCCGCTGTAAAAACTGATCAGCAACGGCGCATCGAAGGCCGCGCTCAGATCCAGATTGGAGATCGCCTGAAACAGCAGGCAGGGCACTGCAAAGCTTTGGGCGAACCGCAGCACACCGTCGACACCCGCCACAGGGAAAAGCCCGCGCCACACAGCGACATAGCCAAATCCGATGACCAAAAATACGGGAAGGATAACATCGAGGAGGGTTTGCATCGGGCGTGCTCAAGCAGGGGAGTTGCCTCCTGCCTATACGTCAACGCTGCGGCGTGAAAGCAGTGAAATTATTCTAGATCGAAGTAAAGCTGCATGCCGTCGTAAGCGGGCACGATATGATCCGGCGTCTCTGCCGCGACTGTCGCATAATCGAGATCGGTATGCATATTCGTCAGCACAGCTTGGTTCGGGGCCATCTTTTCGATCCAGCCAAGGGTCTGGGACAGGTGGCTGTGTGTCGGGTGCGGATCACGGCGCAGCGCGTCCACGATCCAGCAGCGTAAATCTGCGAGGTGCGGCCAGATATCATCGGGAATAGTCGCAACATCAGGCAGGTAGGCCACATCGTTCACGCGAAATCCAAGCGCGTCCATCCCCCCGTGCGGCACCAGAAACGGCGCAAAGCTCAGCGGCCCGCCGGGCCCCTCGACAGTGACATCCCCCTGCATCAGGTTCATGTCCAGAATGGGCGGATACATGGAGCCTTCTGGCTGCACGAAAGCATAGGCAAACCGCTCCATCAAGGCATCATGGGTCGGCTGGTCGGCCCAGACGGGCAGGCGCGCGCGCATGTTGATCACGATCATACGCAGATCATCCATGCCGTGCACGTGGTCCGCATGGGCATGGGTATAAAGGACCGCATCAAGGCGTCCCACACCCGCATCCAGAAGCTGGCTGCGCATATCAGGCGATGTGTCGATCAGAACGGTCGTTGTTCCCGCATCAGTCACACGCTCAACCAGCGCGGAGCACCGCCTGCGCACATTGCGTGGCTCTGCAGGATCGCACGCGCCCCAGACACCGCCCAAACGGGGCACCCCACCGGACGAGCCGCATCCAAGGATGGTAATATGCATCACATCGCTCATGAGCGCGCCTTATAGGCGGCGGCCTTGGTAAAGAGCCGCTTGAAGTTGGCCTCCGACTGCGTGGCGAAATCTGCATACTCGAGGCCAAACGTCTCCGCGGCTCTTCTGGCGGTATGGGCGGTGAAGGCAGGCTCGTTACGTTTGCCGCGATGGGGCGGCGGTGCGAGGTAGGGGCTGTCGGTCTCGACCAGCACACGCTCGCGTGGGACATTCGCGAATATCTCGCGCAGGCCCGTGCTTTTTGGAAAGGCAGTGATGCCGGACATGCTGAGGTAAAAACCAAGGTCGAGGGCTGCACGGGCCAGTGCTTCGGACGATGAAAAGCAGTGCATGACGCAAGTATAGGCACCTTTTGCATGCTCTTCGCGCAGGATTGCCGCCATATCGTCATCCGCATCGCGGCTGTGAATGATGAGGGGCAAATGGGTCTCACGCGCTGCAGCGATATGGATGCGCAGGCTGACCTGCTGTGCTCGCGCGCTCTCGGACGTGTAGTGGTAGTCGAGACCTGTCTCGCCGATGCCGACCATCTTGGGATGCTGTGCAATTTCGATCAGCTGTTCCAGACTTGCCATCGGCTCACTCGCGACACTCATCGGGTGGGTGCCAGCGGCATAAAAGACGGACGGGTGGGCCTCGGCGATGGCGCGCACAGACGGCTCGTTGCGCAGCTTGGTGCAGATCGTGACCATCCGCGCGACACCGGCGTCATGGGCCCGCGCGATCACCTCCGGTAATTCTGCGATCAGTTCGGGAAAATCGAGGTGGCAGTGACTGTCGGTAATGCGGGGGATATCGGTCATGGGGCTCCGTTTTGCGACGCACGCGGCGCGGCCTTTGCCATTTTGATGAAGGTATCTAGAACCAGTGCGGCAGGGTCAAGGTTGACCGCGATCCCGTGGCGCGCCCGCGACCCGATCTCCGCGGCCAGATCAGCCCAGACGCGGGCCTGATGCGGATCTGGCGACAGACGCATCAGGATATCGGCCTCGCCCTGTGCGGCCTGCGGGTGCGGGTGTGTGCCCGTGGCTCCTGTGCGCGCAAGGCGGCTCAGCAACAAGTCGATGAGGGTAAACAGCAAGTCCCGCTTGGCCTCGCCTCCGCGTGCGGCGGCAAGCTCGGCCAGTTTGAGAACGCGGGGGCGGTCCATTTGGGGCAGGGTGCCGACAATGGCGACCAACTCCATATACATGGACGCACCACCCAGCAAGGACAGCCGCATCGCACCGCCCACAGAGCCACCCGAGAGCGCGGCAAGCGCGTCTGCATTGGCGGCCTGAACACCCGCCTGCGCCATCGCCGGCGACACTTCCGCTGCGTCCAGCGTGCGCAGCGGCAGCGTGCGGCACCGCGACCGGATGGTGGGCAGCAATCCGGAAGGCTGGTGTGAAATCAGAATTAATAGCGCACGCGCAGGTGGCTCTTCCAGCATCTTGAGAAGTGCGTTCGCGGCGGTGACATTCATCAGGTCCGCATCATCGATGATCACCACACGGTAGCCGCCATCCGGCGCGGACATCTGGAAAAACCCGTTCAGCGCGCGGATATCATCGGCCACAATTTCCTGCCGCAGCTTTTTGGTGGTCGGGTTGATGGTGCGGGTCACGTTGCGGATGCGCCCCTCGCCACCTGAAGCCACGCGTTGGGCCACCGGATGATCGGCACCGATCTCGAGCGTGTCGGGCACCTCGGGTGCGAACATCCCGGCCGCATCCGCGGCAGACGGCGTTGCCAGCAAGAACCGCGCGATGCGCCAGGCAAGTGTGGCTTTGCCAACGCCGCGTGGACCGGTGAGCATCCAAGCATGGTGCAATCTGCCGGTGTTGAACGCGTCCACAAATGCCGCCTGTGCCGCGTCCTGCCCGATAAGGCGCGGCGTGTCGCGCGGATGCGGCGCGCCGTCCAGACGTTCGGGCTGTGGGAGGGTATCATCGGTCATGAGGGCGGTTTAGCGGGGTTTGGGAGTGTTGGAAATGGGGTGCCGTATATTCGAGCTACCTTGAAGAAGAGCGGCCTAGGCACACTGCTCCAGCGCTGCATCTGTCGCCGCAGAAATGTCAGCCGCGACGCCGTCGATATCCTGCGCGCCGTTGATGACCCGGATGCGATCGGGAAATTCCTTTGCGAGCGCCAGAAACCCTGCGCGCATCGCCTTCTGCAGGTCGGCACCGAAGTCCTCGAACCGTTCTTCAACGCCCTGACGCCCTTTTGCCCGTTTGAGCCCTTCGACAGGGTTCATGTCGATCAACACAGTCAGATCCGGTTCAATATTGATCATCAGGTCATGCAAACGGTCAACAATGGGGCGCAGATCGCCGCGGCTCAGCCCTTGGTACATGCGGGTGCTGTCGGCAAACCTGTCACAAATAACGATCTGTCCTGCGGCAAGGGCAGGGCGAATGACCCGTTCCAGATGGTCCCTGCGCGCGGCGGTAAACAGCAATATCTCCGTCTCCGCCGACCACCGGTCTGGCGCGCCTTGCAACACAAGGGCGCGTATTTCCTCGGCACCTGCGGACCCACCGGGTTCACGGGTTACGACAACCTCATGCCCCTTTGCGCGCAAATGCTCGGCCAGACGGGTGACTTGCGTCGATTTCCCCGAACCGTCAATCCCCTCGAAACTGATGAACAGGCCTTCGTGGCGGTCGGTCGGCGTCACGATGCCTCTGGGGCGGGGCCGGCATTGATCCGCTCCGCCAGATGGCGCGCGGCAGCAACCACACGACCCACGAAACCGTGGCGCGCGATTGCACGGTCCGCCACAAGCGGCACGCGTGTTTCGGGCAACCCGTCGGGCGTGATGATCAACTCTCCGATTTGGTCACCTTTGGCGATAGGGGCGGCCAACGGTCCGTTATACACCACCTCGGTCTTGAGCGGTGTGAGCGGGTTTACCGGCAGCAAAAGCGACAAATCCTCGGCCAGCTCCAAACCCACGGTCTGCTCTGCGCCAATCGCGACTTCGGCATCAGCAATCTTTGATCCCGCAGCGCCAAGGTCGGTTTGCGCAAACTGGCGAAACGCCCAGTTGGTCACGGCCTCGGCCTCGCGCGCGCGCGCATCGGCGGTATCCAGTCCGGACAGCACAAATACGATCCGGCGCTCCCCTTGTTTGGCGGAACCGACCAGCCCGAAACCCGCTTCCTGTGTATGACCTGTCTTGAGCCCGTCCGCGCCAATTCCCAGCCCAAGCAGAGGGTTGCGGTTGAAACGGTTTGCAGATTCCGCCGGATCAAACAGAAATTCCTTTTCCGCAAACATCGGATAATACTGCGGATAATCCTTAATGAGCTTTTGCGCGATTAGGCCCAGATCACGCATCGACATGCGATGTCCCGCCTGCGGCCAGCCGTTGGAGTTGGTAAATGTCGAGTTCACCATGCCAAGCTGCTGTGCACGCATGGTCATTTGCCGCGCAAACTTGCTTTCCGTTCCTGCCAGTGCCTCGGCCAGAACCACACAGGCGTCATTGCCCGACAACACGATGATCCCGCGAATGAGGTCTTCAACGGTGACCCGCTCTCCGGCGCGCAAGAACATTGTTGAGCCCCCATATGCTTGGGCCGCCGCGGAGACGGGAAGTTCTTGCCCGATCTCCAGAATGCCGTTTTCGATCGCTTCGAACGTCATATAGAGCGTCATAAGTTTGGACATCGATGCGGGCGGCAATGGCGCATCCGCGTTTTTGGTCATCAGCACGGTGCCGGTGTTGAAATCCATGACAAAAGCCGACGTCGCACGGGTGTCAAAGGCGAACGCACTGACCGAAGAGGCCAGAAACGCGACCGCACCCAAAGCAAGTTTCAATCCGCGCATATCAGATACCTTTCTGGATCAGCTTGAGACGGCATAGGCGTCTGTGAAGCCTTCCGATTTGATCGTTGAGAGAATTTTGCGTTGCTCTGCGCTGTTGGCGGCGGGACCGACAACCACGCGCCAGAACGTTTTTCCGTTGATCTGGCTTTGCTTGAGCGTGGGGGCAAGGCCTGCACCGCGCATTTGTTTCGCCGCGCGCTCCGCATTGGCCTCAACGCTGAAGATACCGATCTGGATAAATGGGCGCGACAGTTTCGATGTCTGCACGGGTACCGCCGGTTTTGGCGCCGCCGCAGGGGTAGGGGCCGCTGCATCAATCGCAGCACCCGCGTTGGCCGTCACCGGATCGAGCGTTTGCGAGGTAATTTCAGGGGCCGCTTCCACAGTGCCCTCAGCAGGTGCCGGTGCTGCGGCAGGTTCTTCTTCCACCTTGCGCAATGCGGTCACGTTGAGGTTTACAGGCGCACCGGCCAATGTGCCAAGAGCTGCGGCTGCATCGGAGGAAATTTGCAAGCTTGGACCGGGAATGTCCCGCTCCCGCCGGAAGAGCGCGCCGACGACGAATTTACCGTTGCTTTGGTTGCGGATGATGACCCGTTCAGGATCGTTCACATCGGGGTGGGCCACCCAGACACCGCCCAGACTTGGCCGTCCGTCCCAAAGCCCCTGATCAGTCACCGAGAAGACTTCGGGGGCTTCAATGTCACGCTCTACCGTGGGGCCGGAGGCTGCTACAGCGGGTCCCGCGGCATTATTCGCGGACGGAAATGCAAACTGGCCTTGTTCGTCGCATCCCGCCACGAAGGCTGCGATGCACAGTGTTCCGGCCAGACGCCGCGCTGCGCGCCCGCGATCTGCCACATGTAAGATATTGATCTGACTGCCCATAGTCCCTCGTCCTTGCTTATATGGATGCCTTTTTTTGGCACGCCTGCTCACCCCTTTGCAGGGTGTTTGACCGCACACTAGCCCGCGCACCCCCCACCCGACAAGAGATCGCGACAAGGATCGGCAAATTTCCCCGATAAGCTGCATTGATTTTGTTCAATTGCAGAATCGCTTTGGTCGATTTAGGAAACGCTTACAGCGGAGGTTTGGCAGAGTGGTCGATTGCACCGGTCTTGAAAACCGACGGGCGTGAGAGCGTCCCCAGGGTTCGAATCCCTGAGCCTCCGCCAAGGTTATTCCTTTAAATAATGAAACAAGGCAGCAATATCGCACAAATGTGCTGGATAAGCTTGCTGCAGGCCGTATTCCGGTTTCAATTTCGGGGTATTTCGCTACACAGGTTTGCAGCATAGGTGGTTAGCCTTCGTCTTCACTAAGCAGAGCTGCGACTCTTTTCAGCGAGGAAGTAAATCGGCGCTCCAAACAGACAGAAGGCAGACGACTGTAGCGGTCGGGACTATCCGTAGCCGCTACAGCTAACTTCAAAGCCGTCGTATGATGTTGCTTTGCCGACAATTTACGTCCAATTTTGATAGCTTGTGACTATCTCCAATATAGCTTCTCATCGCGAAAAACTCTAAAGAGAATTCACGCTAAAATTCCGTTTTTTGGGGGATAACTGATTAACAACCAACGAAATTTTTGATGGTTGATAGTTGATGGTTTTTGTGGACTAATCTCCGCAATCTCGCATTGTTCAACGTCGCAATAGATAGCAAGTTGCGCGGTTGCGACTTGGCGTCACTGAAGGTCATTGACCTAATCAGGAACGACAGAGTTCGTGAAAGAGTGTCCGTCGTTCAAAGTATAACAAACAAGCCTGTCGGTTTGAACTGGCTTAAAACACGCGAGAAATTGTGACCAACTGGATCAATGCTCTGGAAATGATCGTGCGTCAGTTCTTATTTCTGAGCCGGATTCATGATCGGCCACACATATCAAAACGCCAGCATGGGCGCATTGTTCGGGACCTAGGTTGTGTCGATTGGCTTAAAGCCTATTGGCTACGGGACCCATTCTATGCGTCGAACGAAGATGGCGAAAATCTATCATAAGACAGGCAATCTGCGTGCTGTTCAGTTGTCGCTTGGCCACACAAAAGTTGACAGCACCGTCAGATATCTGGGGGTCGAGCTCGAAGAAGCGCTGAGCATCGCAGAAAGCATTGATATCTGAGAATTCTGCCGAACGGTTGGAGCCGTTCGTCATTTCGAAGCGGTCTTGATCGTTTGATACTTCCTAAGGTAGCACCCACTTTGACCAATGCCGCAGACAGAACCAGTGGCCGCCCTGACGTTTGATTCTTCAACCTCTGCCGGTATCTTTAGGGTTTTGGAGTAGTAGTGGGTTGTTCCCATTCAAATTGACTGAATAGTAGAGCGTACCGAAAACGCCTTCAGAGAGGACCGCATAAATGAGTTCCACCGGCCGCAAGACTGCACCGATGCCAATGGATATTTTGGGCCGAAAGGGCGGGACGCCTATCGTGAGTTTGACCGCCTATACGACGCCAATGGCCGAAGCCATGGATGGGGTTTGTGATTTCGTATTGGTCGGGGATTCCTTGGGGATGGTACTACATGGCTTGGCTTCTACACTCGATGTGACGATGGAGATGATGATCTTGCACGGTAAGGCCGTCAGAAGAGGATTGTCGCGATCCATGTTGGTCGTTGACATGCCGTTCAGCAGTTATGAACAAAGCCCAGAACAAGCCTTTTCCAACGCAGCTATTCTGATGCAGGAAACAGGCGCTGGCGCGGTGAAGCTCGAAGGCGGACAGGTCATGGCCGAGACAATCGCATTTCTTACCATGCGGGGTATCCCAGTGATGGCCCATATCGGATTGACGCCGCAATCCATACATACGTTGGGTGGCTATAAAGTGCAGGGGCGCGGGGCTGCCGGTGATCGGTTGATAGCGGATGCAATGGCCGTGGCCGAGGCGGGCGCATTTGCCGTTGTGCTGGAAAAAGTACCCGAAAGCCTGGCCGATCAAATTACCCGCGACGTAACGATCCCGACAATCGGTATTGGTGCGTCTGCAAAATGCGATGGACAGATTTTGGTCGTTGATGACATGCTGGGACTGTTCACAGCGTTTAAGGCGAAATTTGTAAAGCGTTATGCAAATTTGGGCGACGAGGCCAAAGCTGCCGTTCAAACCTATGCAGATGAGGTGAAGGCGCGGGCGTTTCCTGGACCGGAGCATGTGTTTTCTGACCAGGTTTCCGAGACATGAACCCCAAGATCATTCGAACTCTGGCGGAATTGCGCGATGTTGTTACCGATTGGAAAGCTTCTGGGGAAACCGTCGGCGTCGTGCCGACTATGGGCGCATTGCACCAGGGACACCTGAGCCTTGTAAGGGCTGCCAAGGCGGATTGTGATCGCGCGATTGTGACGATTTTTATCAACCCAAAGCAGTTCAACACTCCAGCGGATTACGAAAATTATCCGCGTACAGAGGAAGAGGATGCGCGCAAGTTGATTTCGCTTAAGGCAGATGTGGTTTACGTGCCGGACGGGGCGCAGATGTACCCCGTTGGGTTTGCAACAACTGTCTCTGTTGAAAGTATCACACAGGGGCTGTGCGGTGCACATCGGCCGGGTCATTTTGATGGTGTAGCAACGGTTGTGGCGAAGTTGCTCAGTCAAACCCAAGCGGATCGGGCCTATTTTGGCGAAAAAGACTATCAGCAACTACAGGTCGTTACACGGCTTGTGCGGGATTTGGATTTGCCAATACAAGTCGTTGCATGTCCAACAGTCCGAGAAGAGGATGGGTTGGCGATGTCGTCACGCAATCTATTACTGTCAGACCGGGCGCGGACATGGGCTCCGGAGCTGCACCGGGCTATGGAAAAAATGGCTGAGGGATTGCTGGCAGGGGGTGACCTAGTCGCTCTGAGGGCCGAGGCGATTAAGCGGATCAAACAGGCCGGATTCACCGAGGTCGAGTATCTCGATTTGAGATCGGCGGATAAACTTGAGTTGATGGACAGCCCAGAGCGTCCCGCGCGGCTTTTGGCAGCGGCGTGGCTGGCGGGCGTGAGATTGATCGACAATATCGCAATTGTGCGATCGGGCGAATGAATATACGCCGGATGGTGCGGAAAAATGTTCATCTGGGCTCTGCAGCAGCATGAAGTGGTCCTGTTTTTCTGGACAGGTTTGCGGCTCACCTAAGCTGTAATCTGGTTAATGTTATGCCGCCTTTTGGGTTCGATCTGTGCCTAAGAATGCGTCGTCAGGGGCGGCGCTTGTCGACTGCCGT
>JBATTJ010000015.1:0-16251 GCA_049670485.1 Sulfitobacter sp. | reverse complement strand
GGTTTAAGTCGTTGCTTGATCAACTTAAGCAGCAGGAAACGACGCAAAGTCAGGGTGACGACACGTGAGCGGCACTGAAGTAGCACCAAAAGTGCACACAGATCCACGAGATGAGTTGGTCGAGCATTTACCAGCGATGCGGGCGTTTGCAATTTCACTGACCCGAAACGGTGCCATCGCCGACGACATGGTACAAGATACCGTCGTTAAGGCATGGACGAATATCGAAAAGTTTCAGGTTGGGACCAACATGCGGGCTTGGTTATTTACCATCCTGCGCAACACCTACTATTCGTCACGACGCAAAGCGAAGCGGGAAGTGTCGGACGTCGATGGCATTTTTACCGAAAGCCTTGCCGAGAAGCCTGCACATGATGGCCACTTGCAGATGAACGATTTTCGCGTCGCACTGGCAAAATTGCCAGATGAGCAACGCGAGGCTTTACTTTTGATTGGCGCATCTGGGTTTACTTACGAAGAAGCTGCCGAGATGTGTGGCGTCGCTGTGGGCACGATAAAAAGTCGAACCAACCGGGCCCGTAAACAGATGTCTTTATTAATGGGACTGAATGAGGATGAGGCGATGGAAATGACCGATGATGCGACGATGTCGGTTTTGTCGGCCTCGAAAGTATCAAGCCTTTAAAAAATGACTTCTGGATTTCTCCGCAACAGTTTGTTCGGCGGGCTTGCTTTTCGGGTTTTGCTATTCCTGTCACTCGCGCTGTTGCCGATCGGTCTTATCGCCGTTGTACAGACACGCGAAATTGCGGAGCAAAGCCGGAATACGGCTGAGCTGTCCCTGATCGCTGTGACGGAACAGGCAGCGGCGACCGAACGCACCGTGCTTCAGGAGGCATTTGGTGCGGGTCGCGCGCTTTCCTCCGTCGTCGAGTTGCTGCGTGGCAATCCTGAGCAGTGCTCGAGATTTCTTAAAAACTATAAGAGGCAAGAAAATCAGTACTTGCTTGTCGGGTTCATTGCCAACAACGGTTTGATGACCTGCTCCTCCACGAGCGAGCAGTATGATCTGTCAGATACACAGATATTCAGAGATGTAGTTTCGCAATCAGAACGCTGGGTGACGCCCGTAGAAAAGGGGTCGATCACCGGCCAAGCCGTTTCTGTCGTGACCGTGCCTGTATTCCGCAGTACCATGCGTGTCGGGCATACGTTTATCTCTATCGGGCGAGATACGTTGGAGGCTGCGGAGGCTGAAAGTCTTGTCGCCACACCCTTGTCACTCATTACGTTCAACCGTGGCGGCCAGATTATCAGTTCACAAGCAGGTAAAGCCTTTACAGACGCCGAGATGCCCGCGTCTTACGCGCTCAACCAGCTAACAGGTCCGGTACGGCAGGTTTTCACTGCGCACAACGCGCAGGGTGTGGATCGGATTTATGCCGTGATACCGCTGGTGCCTGGCAATGTTTTTGCGATGAGTGTTTGGCCGATAGACACGCCCTTGCTGCAAACAGATTTCTCGGGACGTGCTTCCGCGTTGTTGCCCATCTTCATGTGGGTGGCGAGCCTCGTTGTGGCGTTTTGGGCGCTGCACAGGTTGGCGATTACGCATATCCGAAAGCTGGGGCGACAAATGCGGCAATTTGCGATCAACCGGACCTTGCCGCGCAAGCCTTTGGGAGATCAGGTTCCGGTCGAAATTGTGGCGATGGAGCAGTCATTCATGAGTATGGCGAATTCTATCCTGCAAGACGAAGCGCGGCTTGAAGACAGTCTGCGCGAAAAGAACATTCTGCTGAAAGAAGTGCACCATAGGGTCAAAAATAACCTTCAGTTGATATCGTCGATAATGAACATGCAAATCCGGCAGGCGCCAACAGAGGCGAACCGGCAGGTGCTTTTGCGTCTGCAGGACCGCATCCTGAGCCTCGCGACGGTGCATAAGAGCCTCTATCAGGATAACGAGATGACGCGGGTCGACGGGGGTATCCTGCTGCGTGAGATTGTTTCGCGCAGTTTGGCCGTTGGTATGGCAGCTAACAGCAACACTGACGTGACCGAGGATTATGATCAGATCATGATCGGTCCGGATGATGCGGCACCTTTGACACTACTGGTGTCGGAGGCGGTAACCAATGCCCTTAAAAATATCCCGCAGGATCAAGCAGGCAGAACCCGCATCGACATATCCCTCAAATACATCGAGGCAGAAGTCGCGATGTTGCGCGTGGTCAATACGTCGGGCGGAGTCGCACCCGAAGGTGGCACAGGGCTTGGCTCAAAACTCATTCAGGCTTTTGCCCGCCAGTTGAACGGCAACTTAGAGATCGGGGAGGCTGACAACCTCTTTACTCTTGAACTGACATTCCCCGTGCCCTTGGCTGATAAAGAAGTGCATGACTATTAGTCTATAATTCACGGATCGTTACGTTTTTATCACTATACAAGAAACGGAGCGCTATATTTTTCGAGTGCCGGAACTTCTGTATTACCCAGATGTTAGTTTTGTGAACGCCATGCAGAAAAGGAGGCGGTGATGACAATTGATATGTTAATGGGCGGCCTGATGATTTTGCTGATGGTAGCGGGAATTGTGGTTGTAATGACAACCGCGCGGACAGGCGAAGATATGTTTAATCGAGATGATGCACGCCGTGGCCGGAAGTTTCGCTCTAGCTCTCGAAAGCATCAATCTAAGCCGCAGCAAGACTAATCTTGGTTCCGCATCGCAGTCAGGCGTCCAGTACGTTCGCTTAGAATACTGGTGGTGTTAGAGCACTAACGATTTCGCAGGTCTCACTACTTTTATTCCAAAACCGATGTGGCTGCGTACTATCGAAAAGATAGCCATCACCGGCACTCAAAACTGCCACCTCATCACCAACTGTTATCTCAATCTCGCCTTTCGTGATGATTCCAGCTTCTTCCCCCTCATGAGAAAGATATTCAGGTCCGGTATCCGCGCCTGCAGGGTAGATTTCATGCAACACTTGTAAAGTATGAGCGCGCGCATTGCCAAGCTGTCTGAGGGATACATTTCCAGTTCCGTCAGGCGATAATTCCGTAAACTCATCTGCGCGGTAAAATACTTGTGCCGCGTCTCGTTCCTCGATGGAGCCGAAGAATTCAGCCATAGATATTGGGATCGCATCCAGTAGGCTTTTGAGAGATGCGACAGAAGGCGATGTTTTATCAGTTTCAATCAGGGAAATAGTCCCGTTGGTCAGTCCCGCTCGGCTCGCCAACTCACGCTGCGAGAGACCGTGAATAATACGGATTTGTTTGAGCCGCTGTCCAATATCCAATGCAATAATCCTGATCTAAACCGTGCCTCGCCCGTCTGGGCCGCGTCGGCGGTGTATGGCCGGAATTGACCACTCTACGGGGAAAACCACAAGGTCGCGATGATGTGGATTGACAATTAAATTAAACAGGAAGAAAGCTTTTTTAAACGCAGACTTTCTGCGTGTCTCTATGCAAGTCAGGAACCACTTGATGGCTAATCCAGTTAAACGCGCCGCACGCAAATCCACCAAGAAAACGCCGCAGATCGCGATTGTCGAACCTGCCGTTCCCGTAACCTATACCAATGCGGATCTGGTGCGTCGTCGGGAGGCCGCGGTGCCCCGTGGTGTAGCCTCCGCAACCCCGGTTTATGCCGCTTATGCAGAGAATTCAGAGCTGTGGGATGTTGAAGGCAAGCGGTTCATTGATTTTGTTGGTGGCATCGGCGTTCTGAACACTGGTCACCGTCACCCTGGCGTGATCGCAGCCGCAAAAGCGCAAGAAGACCACTTCACCCACACCTCGTTTCAGGTTGTGCCTTATGCACCCTACATTGAGTTGGCCGAAAAGCTGAACACGCTCGCTCCCGGTGATGCGCCGAAGAAGACGTTGCTTGTCACTACAGGTGCCGAAGCGGTTGAAAACGCGGTTAAGATTGCACGTGCAGCTACAGGCCGTCCTGGTGTTATCGCGTTCACCGGCGGCTATCATGGCCGCACACTGCTGACGCTTGGCATGACCGGTAAAGTGAGCCCGTATAAGAAAGATGTAGGTCCGTTCCCTGCAGATATCTTCCGCGCGCCCTTCCCGAATGTGCGTGATGGCATCACCGTTCAAGATGCCCTGACAGGACTGAAAAATCTGTTTCTGACAGACGCGGTGCCAGACCGCGTGGCCTGTATCATCATCGAACCTGTCTTGGGTGAAGGTGGCTATACACCTGTACCGTTCGAGATGATGGAAGCGCTGCGCGATATCTGTGACCAATACGGCATCTTGCTCATCGCGGATGAAGTGCAGGCGGGCTTTGGCCGGACCGGTAAATGGTTCGCGATTGAACATTCGGGCGTAGTGCCTGACCTGATCACCGTCGCGAAATCCATGGCGGGTGGTTATCCGTTGGCCGGCGTGATTGGCCGTGCTGATGTGATGGATGCGATGATTCCAGGCGGTTTGGGCGGAACATATGGCGGTAACCCCGTCGCCTGTGCGGCAGCTCTTGCTGCGATCACCGCGATTGAAGACGAAAACCTGCTCGCGAAATCCATTGCGATGGGTGACAAGCTCAAGGCGCGTTTTGCCGAAATCGGCGCACGTGCTGCACCCTATCGAATGTGGGATATTCGTGGCCTTGGCGCGATGGTCGCTGTGGAGTTCGTCTCTGATTTTGAAACGGCCGCACCGGATGCCGCACTGACCAAGCGCGTCATTGCGCACGCACTTGAGCGTGGCTTGCTGCTGCTGAGCTGCGGTATGCAAGGCAACGCGATCCGCGTGATGGTCCCGCTGACAGCGTCCGAAGAGATTGTCGACGAAGGTCTGGCTATCTTTGAAGAGGCGCTTGCCGCTTCGGTTGCCGAAGACGCGTAACGCGTTCACACCTGAGCATTCAAATAGAAACGCGCAGAGGGTAACCTCTGCGCGTTTTCGTTTGCTCAATTATGGGATAGTCTAGCTGCGTTAGGTCAAACGTATTCTGGCGGCGCAAACGTCTGTGCACTTGCGCGCGACCAGCGGTCTTTGTACCCCATATGATCCGCCGCGTCAGGGTCTACCAAGAACCCGATGGGCAGGTAAGGAAACGCTTTGTTGCCCTGCACCATAGAGCGATCTGATTGACGCTGCATCAGGTGATGGGGCATGAAATCACATGGGGCGGTCAGGCCTGCGGCCCCCGTCATCTCGCCCAATGCATCAAGTGTTTCGCGGTGGAAGCGGGCTACACGCTCGGATTTATGCACGGGATCAAGTGCGCGGGCGCGCAGGGGATCTTGGGTCGCGACGCCGACAGGGCAGTGGTTGGTGTGACAGGCCTGTGCCTGAATGCAGCCAATTGCAAACATGAAGCCACGCGCGGAGTTGCACCAGTCCGCACCGAGTGCGAGCGCGCGCGCGATATCAAAGGCGGAGATAATCTTGCCCGCTGCACCAATCTTGATCTGGTCGCGGATGCCCGCCCCGCGCAGGGTGTTGTGCACAAATGTCAGTCCCTCGACCATCGGCATGCCGACGTGGTTGGCAAACTCAAGTGGTGCTGCACCTGTGCCGCCTTCGGTGCCATCTACAACGATAAAGTCGGGGATGATGCCGGTCTCGAGCATGGCTTTTACGATGCACATGAACTCGCGCTGGTGCCCGATACACAGTTTGAATCCAACCGGTTTACCGCCTGACAAATCACGCAGCTGGCCCAGAAATTCGATCATTTCAATCGGGGTGGAGAAGGCAGAGTGGGATGCGGGTGACACACAGTCTTGCCCCATGGGCACGCCGCGCGCTTTTGAAATCTCCTCCGTAATCTTGGCGGCGGGCAATACGCCGCCATGACCGGGTTTTGCTCCCTGTGACAGCTTTACCTCGATCATTTTGACCTGATCACGGGCGGCCTGTTCCTGAAACCGCTCAGGGCTGAATTTACCGTCCTCGGTGCGGCACCCGAAATAGCCCGAACCGATCTCATAGATCAGATCGCCGCCGCCTTCACGGTGGTAACGGCTAATCCCGCCTTCACCGGTATCATGTGCGAACTTCCCCATCGCAGCGCCTTTGTTCAGGGCCGATATCGCGTTGTGAGACAGCGCACCAAAGCTCATGGCGGAGATATTGTAGAGCGAGGCGAGGTAGGGTTTTTTGCACGCATCATTGCCGATGGTGATGCGAAAATCGGTGTCCTCGATGTGTTTGGGCTGAACCGAATGGGTTACCCAGCTATAGCCGCCCTCATAGACCCGTTTTTTTGTGCCGAAGGGGCGGGCATCTTCCTGACCTTTGGCGCGTTGATACACAAGCGAGCGTGCATCGCGGCTAAAGGGTTCTTCATCCTGATCGTCCTCAAGCAGGTATTGCCGGATTTCGGGCCGGATACTCTCAAGCAAAAACCGTACGTGGCCGAGTACGGGATAGTTGCGCAGGACTGAATGGGAGGTTTGGCGCATGTCACACACACCCAATATGGAGAGTGCCGCAAACACCAGCAGGGGCAGGATAAACCAGCCCGACCAGAACAGCATCGCAAACAGGCTCAGAATAGCCAAAACAATTACACCTGCAAATGTGGTGAAACGGGTAAGGGTTGATATTTTTGGCATGGAAGGCTCCGGCTGCTGTGCAATTGCTGGTAGTGAGGTGTATAGACCCATTATCGTGTCTGATGGCAAGGGCGGCGGCTATGTGTGAACGCGCCTGTGATGATGCGGCATGAGCTGTGAAGTTCCGGTAAAAGCCTTGTTATGGCTATTAAATAGGCAGGGAAATTAGCCGGTTAGCCGAGTCGAATTATGCTTTCTAGAGAATGCTTGCTCATCTTGGGAAAGCCTCCTAGGCTCATTGTAGATTTCGGATGGAGGCTGGTGTGTAGCCTCTTTAACCGAAGCGGGAGGTTAGGAAGAAAGAGATGTCGTCGCGCATTGCGCGGCTAAATCTGTGGAACGCCTCCCCGAAAGAATAAGGGCAGCGATACAGCTGCTTGTCATAACAAACTGGGAGAATCCAATATGACCATGTTCAAGACGATTACTGCTGCGGGGGCCTTCGCGGGCGCCGTGCTGGCGGGATCTGCATCTTTTGCGCAGGAAAAATTTATCACCATCGGTACCGGTGGACAGACGGGCGTTTACTTTGTTGTGGGTCAGTCGATCTGTCGCCTCGTAAACCGCGGCTCGGAAGAGCACGGGTTGAAGTGCACCGCACCATCGACCGGCGGCTCCATTGCAAACATCAACGCGATCAAAGCGGGCGATATGGATATGGGCGTAGCCCAATCCGATTGGCAGCACCACGCGTTCAACGGCACCTCCACGTTCGAGGGTGACAAGTTCGACAAATTGCGCGCGGTCTTCTCCGTACATGGTGAGCCGTTCAACGTAATTGCGCGCAAAGACAGCGGCATCAAGACGTTCGATGACCTCAAAGGCAAGCGCGTCAACATCGGCAACCCTGGTTCTGGCCAGCGTGCGACGATGGAAGTCGTGATGGAGGCGAAAGGTTGGACACTTGATGATTTCGCACTGGCGTCCGAGTTGAAGCCTGCCGAGCAAGCTGCCGCGCTGGGTGACAACAAGGTCGACGCAATCATCTATACCGTGGGCCACCCCAACGGCTCCATTCAGGAAGCTGTTTCCACCATCGACGCTGAACTGGTCACAGTTGACGGCCCTGAAATTCAGGGTCTGATCGACAACAACCCGTTCTATGCATCTGCCACTGTACCCGGCGGCATGTACAAAGGCACAGACACCGATGTCATGACATTCGGCGTCAAGGCGACGTTTGTTTCGTCCAGCGATGTGGATGAGGAAACCATTTACCAAACTGTAAAAGCGGTTTTCGACAACTTTGACCGGTTCAAGCGTTTGCACCCTGCCTTCGAGAACCTCAAGGAAGAAGACATGATCTCTGCCGGTCTTTCCGCGCCTCTGCATGATGGCGCCGTAAAATACTACAAAGAGCGTGGCTGGATGGAGTGATCCACAGCGACTTATAATAAACAGGGTGGCGGATCGCGCCACCCTGACGGCTTTGCCCCTCTGAGCAAAGACCAGCACGCGCCGGTAAGGTGCGGCATCCAACAAGGGACAACGCCATGACAGATCAACAACAAGCTGCTGCTGTAGAAGCCGAAGCCGCCGGACGGGGTGGGCTTGACCAGAAAGAGCTTGATGAGCTGGTTGCCTCCTCTGATACGGGCGGCAGGTCGGTCGGCGGCCCCGTCGGCATTCTATTGATGCTAACCGCGCTCGCATGGTCCCTGTTCCAGCTTTATATCGCGTCGCCTTTCGGGTTGTTCAACGACACATTGGCGCGCTCAATCCACCTCGGATTTGCGATTTTCCTCGGGATTATGGCGTTTCCAGCCGCGCGTACGAAGTTTCAGATGATCCTAGGCGTCGCGGTGCCGCTCGCGCTTGCGGCCCTGTTTATGATTTCTGCCAAAGACGGGGTTGCAGTGTGGTGGATTCCGGTTCCTGCCATTGCAATTTCTGCGACGGTCATTCTTGGTTCGCCCAAAACAAGCGTTCCGATTTGGGAGTGGGCGCTTGCTATCGTGGGCGCGCTTGCAGCGCTTTATCTCTTTTTCTTCTACCGCGAGATTGCGGACCGTGTCGGTGCGCCGATCATGCAAGACTATGTGGTCGCCGTTATCGGGATCATGATCTTGCTGGAGGCCACGCGTCGGGCGCTTGGTCCCGCGCTCATGATCGTGGCGAGTGTATTCTTGCTCTATACTGTGCTGGGTCCACAAATGCCGAGCATCATCGCGCATAAAGGCAACAGCCTTTCAGAGATCGTCAATCACCAGTGGATCACCACAGAAGGTGTGTTCGGTATCGCGTTGGGCGTGTCCACGTCGTTTGTGTTCCTGTTCGTGTTGTTCGGTTCCCTACTCGACCGTGCGGGCGCGGGTAACTATTTCATCCAAGTGGCTTTCAGTCTCATGGGCCATATGAAGGGTGGACCCGCTAAAGCGGCGGTTGTCTCCTCGGCCATGACAGGGCTGATTTCCGGCTCCTCCATCGCGAATGTTGTTACCACGGGGACGTTCACGATCCCTTTGATGAAAAAGGTGGGTTTCTCGTCCGAGAAGGCGGGCGCGGTTGAAGTCGCCTCATCGGTCAATGGACAGATCATGCCGCCTGTCATGGGCGCTGCGGCGTTTTTGATGGTTGAGTATGTTGGTATTCCTTACCCCGAAGTGGTCAAGCACGCGCTTCTGCCCGCGACGATCTCCTACATTGCGCTGGTGTATATCGTGCACCTCGAAGCGTTGAAGGCCGGTATGGAAGGTCTGCCACGGCCCGTCGCACCCAAGCCGTGGGTTGCATGGCTGATGAGCCTTGCGTTCACCGTGGCCGCGATCTGTGTGCTGAGCTATGCGGTCTACTTCTTCATGGGCTGGATTCGTCCCGCATTTCCAGAGACGGCTGGCTATGTTATCTTTGTCTTCCTGACGGCAGTTTATGTGGGCCTGCTCTATGTCGCGTCCCGCGAGGCACCGCTCAAGCTTGATGATCCGAACGCACCTGTCACGCGCTTGCCTATTCCGGGTCCGACAGTGCGGTCCGGGCTGCACTTTATCCTACCGATTGTCGTGCTGGTTTGGGCATTGATGGTGGACCGACTGAGCCCCGGCTTGTCCGCGTTCTGGGCGACCTGCTATATGATCTTTATCCTCCTGACACAGCGGCCTTTGATGGCGATGTTCCGGGGTCAAAGCCAGCTTGCCGCAGATATCAAAGAGGGTTTCTTTGACCTGATTGATGGTTTGGTGACCGGCGCACGTAACATGATCGGCATCGGCATTGCGACCGCCACGGCCGGCATCATCGTAGGTGTGGTGAGCCAGACTGGCGTTGGTGCAGCGCTGGCCGATGTGGTCGAAGTACTGTCGCGCGGCAACATGCTTGCCATTCTGGCGCTAACAGCTGTGTTATCGCTGATCCTTGGGATGGGTTTGCCAACGACGGCGAACTATATCGTGGTTTCCGCACTTCTTGCTCCGGTGATTGTTACATTGGGCCAGCAGAACGGTTTGATCGTGCCACTGATTGCTGTGCACCTGTTTGTGTTCTACTTCGGGATCATGGCGGATGTGACGCCGCCTGTGGGTCTTGCCTCTTTTGCGGCAGCGGCAGTTTCAGGTGGTGATCCGATCAAGACGGGTGGCATTGCGTTCTTCTATTCGCTGCGCACGGCGGCTCTCCCGTTCCTGTTTCTTTATAACACCGAGCTGTTGTTGATCGACGTGACGTGGGCGCAGGGCATATTCGTCTTCATTGTCGCGACGATTGCGATGTTACTGTTTGCGGCTGCGACCCAAGGATGGTTTTTGGCCAAAAACCGGTTCTACGAAAGCATCATTCTGTTATTGATCGCGTTCACCTTGTTCCGTCCGGGGTACTGGATGGATATGGTCTCGCCCCCCTACGTGGAGCGTGATCCTGTAGAGATCACCGATGCGGCGTCATTGACCCCTGTGGGTGAGGAATTGCGCGTGCGTGTTGCGGGCCTCGACAGTGTTGGCGATCCGATCGAATTTGTCGCGTTGTTGCCGATCATAACCGATGGCACAGGTGCAGAGCGGCTTGAGGCGGCGGGTCTTGCCTTCCGCGAAGAGGGTGGCAAGATGATCATCGATGATGTCGCCTTTAACTCGCCGGCGGCCAACGCGGGTTTGGATTGGGATCAGGAAGTTTTGCGTGTGCTCAAGCCAGTACCACAGCCCAGCAAATACCTGATGTTCCTGCCTGCGCTATTGCTTTTGGCAGGGGTGGTGTTGTTGCAACGGGGCCGCAATGCGCGGGCGCCGAAAAAAGCGGCGGCTGCATAAGATCGACCTTGTAAGTATGACATATCTGGCATGTGATGCCGTCACGACACGGACGCGTTTGCGCTGTTCCACTCTGCCTGCAAAGGGCGTAAGGGGTGATATGAACGGCCTGAGCCGTAGTCCCCGGAGTGAGCAGATATGACCCCTTTCGCAATTGCCGGCGTGCAGATGTACGTCAACGCCCTACAGCCCAACGTCGATGGAATGCTCCAGCGGCTTGATATTCTGATGGCGCGATTCCCTTGGACCCAGATGGTCCTGTTCTCCGAACTGGCCGCTTATGGCCCGCTGGACCAATACGCGCTGCCACCAGAAAATGAAGCGTTGGAGCAGTTTCAGGCCGCAGCCGCAAGGCACCGCGTTTGGCTGATCCCCGGTTCGATGTTCATCACTGATCCTGAAGACGGGCGTATCTACAACACGTCTGTCGTGATCAACCCCGAAGGTGAGATCATCCGCCGCTATGCCAAGATGTTTCCGTTTCGCCCTTATGAGGCGGGCGTGGCTGCAGGCACTGATTTCTGTATTTTCGACGTACCGGACGTGGGCCGCTTTGGCCTTTCGATCTGCTATGATATGTGGTTCCCGGAAACCACCCGCCAGTTAACGTCTCAGGGCGTCGAGGTGCTGTTGCACCCCGTTCTGACCGGGACCACGGACCGTGATGCGGAACTGGCGATTGCGCGTGCGACCGCAGTACAGTTCCAGTGCTATGTCATTGACGTGAACGGCCTTGGTGCGGGCGGTGTTGGCAAATCCTGTGTGATTGATCCGACGTCCATGGTGCTGCACCAGTCTGCGGGTCAAGAAGATATGTTCCCGATCGAGATCGACCTCGATATGGTCCGCCGCCAGCGTGAGACGGGTATGAAAGGGCTTGGCCAAGTGCTCAAATCCTTCCGCGACCGCTCGACCGACTTCTCGGTCTATGACCGCGCAAGCGGCACGGATGAGTTCCTTAAAACACTGGGACCACTTGCGATCCCACAACAGGGTGCGACAGCAGGTCTTGATACGACCTCACCTGCGATGCGGGTGCCCTATTCCCCCGATGCAGCAGGTGAAGACAGCCTGCCGGGCTTTGCCTTCAAGGTGCCGCCCGCCTTCCCGACAGAGCCACTTCCAAACCCGACAGCGGGAACTGCCATCCCCGAAGGAGAGCCTGTGCCAACCGGCGCTCCGATGGCGGCCATGCCCAATCCACCCGTCAAACCCGGCATTCTAACCGGTACGACGGATACTGAAACATCCAGCGGCTAAGCCCTGTGATGAGGGAGCGGGCAGCGTGCCTGCTCCCTCGTTCATCGCAAGGCAATGCCGCGCAGACATCTGCGGAGAATAACCGATGCATGCGATGAGAGACTATTCTTCAGCTATCCAGTTGCGCTCCGACAGGTGGAGTGCGCTGCGCGAAGCGACTGCGGCCCTAACGCGGAACCCCAGTGCCGCCGAAACTGCGCAATTGCGCGGCAACATTGAGGCACTTTTTGAAGCGCTTGGTACGATGGAGGCCTATTGGGCGTTTCCGGGAAAGCACGCCTTCAACCTGACGCGCCGCCATTTCGAGCAGGGCAAGCTTGATGATGTCAGTTTTGCCGTCAACCGGATCACCCGCGCATTGACCACGGGTGCCTATCGCCGCCGGTCCATTCCGCTTGAGCGCGATAGCGTTGATCAGGAAGAGCAAGACGACGACGCACACCACAGCCCGGAGATGCGCGCCCTGACCAAGCCGTATTTCGAAGTGCTGATTGTAGACAGCGTGAACGAGCATCAGGAGCGTTGGCTCAAGGCCAATGTCACTGGCATGCGCCGCCCAGAAGACCAGTTTGTATATGAAGCTGTTGTTGTGCCGTCCATTGAGGATGCGCTGATTGCGGTGCTGTTCAACCACAACATTCAGGCCATCGTTGTGCGTCCTGGTTTGGTGCTGGCCTCTGACAAGGTCGAAGAAATTTTGACCCGTTATCTGTCGCGCGCCGGTGGCCGCGATGAAATCGACGCCATTCCACCGGAAAACTATGGTCCGGAACTGTGCCGCATGATTGCACGGGTGCGTCCCGAGCTTGATGCATATCTGGTGACAGAGCGGTCCGTTGAGGATATTGCGGGCCTTGATCTGGGAATTTGTCGGCGGGTTTTCTACAACTCCGAAGACTTTATGGAGCTGCACCTGAACATCCTGCGCGGTGTGCAGGCGCGTAACAAATCACCGTTCTTTACTGCGCTGGTCGAATACTCCAAGCAGCCAACCGGTGTTTTCCACGCGATGCCGATCAGCCGCGGGAAATCCATCACGCGCAGTCACTGGATTCAGGACATGGGCGCGTTCTATGGGCCGAACATCTTTCTGGCCGAGACGTCCGCCACATCCGGTGGATTGGACAGCCTTCTGGAGCCGCATGGCCCTATTAAGGAAGCGCAAGAGCTTGCTGCGCGTGCCTTCGGGTCCAAGCAGACGTTTTTTGCCACCAACGGCACGTCGACCTGTAACAAGATCGTTGTGCAAGCCTTGCTGAAACCCGGTGATATCGTTCTGGTAGACCGTGATTGCCACAAATCCCACCACTACGGCATGGTACTAGCGGGTGCGCAGGTGAGTTATCTCGATAGTTACCCGCTGAGCAAATACTCCATGTACGGGGCCGTACCGCTCCGCGAGATGAAAGAGCGCCTGCTGGAGCTGAAATCCCAAGGAAAGCTGGACCGTGTGCGGATGCTTCTGCTCACCAACTGCACATTTGACGGGCTCGTCTACAACGTCGAGCGGGTGATGCAGGAATGTCTTGCGATCAAGCCCGATCTGATCTTTTTGTGGGACGAGGCGTGGTTTGCCTTCGCCCGCTTTAATCCGACATATCGCCAGCGCACCGCTATGAATGCGGCCAACACGCTGCGCGTCAAGTTCAAGTCAGAGAAGCATGCGGAGGCTTATGCTGCACAACAGCTTGAATTGGGCGATGCCGATCACGAGACACTGCTTAATACGCGGCTTATCCCGCCGCCCACGGCACGGGTACGGGCCTATTCAACGCAATCTACGCACAAAACGCTGACGTCCCTGCGGCAGGGCTCGATGATCCACGTCAATGATCAGGACTTTAAGGGCGAGGTCGAACAGAGCTTCCACGAAGCCTATATGACGCATACCTCCACGTCCCCGAACTATCAGATCATTGCATCGCTTGATGTTGGGCGTCGTCAGGTCGAGCTGGAAGGCTTCGAGTTTGTGCAGCGCCAGATTGAGGCGGCCATGTCGATGCGCCGCGCAATCAGTGACCATCCGCTGCTCAAGAAATACTTTCAGGTGCTCACAGCGGGCGACATGATCCCCGAAGAGCATCGCGAAAGCGGCGTGACCAGCTATTACGACGCTGAACAAGGCTGGACCGATCTTTGGGATTGCTGGGAGCGTGACGAGTTCGTGCTCGATGCGAGCCGTGTGACGCTGTTGGTTGGTGGCACAGGCTGGGACGGTGATACGTTCAAGAACAAGGTGTTGATGGATAAGTACGGCATCCAGATCAATAAAACATCGCGTAATACCGTTCTGTTTATGACCAACATCGGCACAACACGCTCCAGTGTCGCGTATCTCATCGAAGTCTTGGTCGAGATTGCAAAATCGCTGGATGAATTGAACGATGATGCATCGGGTATGGAAAAGCTGGGTTTTGACAGACGCGTCAAAAATCTGCTTGAAGACTACCCGCCGCTTCCTGACTTCAGCCGCTTTCACCCTGCGTTTCTGGAAAGTGGCAACAGCCGCGAGGGTGACATCCGTAAGGCGTTCTTCCTGTCCTACGAAGATAAGAATTGCGATTATCTAGAGCTGAACGGAACGCTTAAAGAGGCGATGGCGCGTGGCGAGACGATTGTTTCCGCCAGCTTTATCATTCCGTATCCTCCCGGCTTCCCGATCCTTGTCCCCGGACAGGTGGTCAGTCAGGAGATTCTCGCTTTTATGCGGGCGCTGGATGTGAGCGAAATCCACGGATACCGGCCCGATCTGGGCCTGAGGGTGTTCACCCAAGAGGCGCTGGAGGGCGTTACCGCGCCTGCCCTCGCAGCCCCCAAAAAGAAAAAAGCATCTACTTAAATACAAAGACAAGGAGCACAAAATGGCTACCGTTCTTAGAAACATCTCTGAAATCCGTCGGTTCTTCCACCGCAACGAGGAACCCGTTTATTTCATCTCGGCGACCAACTTTAACCTGTTGGGCCTTGATGAATGGGTGAAGAATTTCAAATATATCTGCTATATCGACTGCTACGGTGGCAAGCACCCGAACGTGTTCTGCCCCTCCGAGCAACCGCATGCAGAATTTCAGTCCATCGAGGACATCAACAACTATCTGCTGCAGCACAAAGAGGTCATCGACTTCATCAAAAAGCGCGGCGGGAAGCCCAAATTTGTCTTCTTGATGTTTGACGAAGAAACCGAGCGTCTGTCAAAAGAGCTGGGTGCGGATGTGTGGTTCCCAAAAGCCAAGCTGCGCACAAGCATGGACAACAAGATTGAAACTGTGCGCATCGGTAACAAGGCAGGCGTGCCGTCTGTACCCAATACGCTGGCGGAGGTTACCTCTTACGAGAACCTGCGCGAGACTTGTGAGAAGGCAGGCATCGGGCACGATCTGGTGCTGCAATCCGCGTTTGGTGACAGTGGACACACGACGTTCTTCATCAAATCTGAAGCTGACTTCCGCCGACATGAGAGCGAGATCATCGGCGAGGGCGAGATCAAGATCATGAAGCGGATCAACTGCCGCGGTGCTGCGATTGAGGCTTGTGCGACGCGTGAAGGTACGATCGTTGGCCCGCTTATGACCGAACTTGTGGGCTTCAAAGAGCTTACGCCATATCGCGGTGGCTGGTGTGGGAACGAAATCCTGTCGACCGCCTTCCCCCCAAAAGTACGCCAGCAAGCGCGTGATCTGACCTTCAAGTTCGGGGAGCAACTGCGCAAGGAAGGCTACCGCGGGTATTTCGAGCTCGATTTCCTGATCGACAAGAAAACCGGTGATCTTTGGTTGGGTGAGTTGAATCCGCGCATCACGGGCGCTTCGTCGATGACCAACCACGCCGCATTTGCCCACGCTGACGCGCCTTTGTTCATTTTCCACCTTCTGGAATTCTCCAAGAAGAAGTTCAATCTGAATGTCGATGAACTGAACGGGCGCTGGGCAGAGCCGGATAACATCGACAGCTGGTCGCAGATGGTGATCAAGCACACCAAAGACAGCGTCGACACTTGCACCGAGAGCCCGGAGACAGGCATCTATAAGATGCGTGAAGACGGCTCTGTGATCTGGGACCGTTTCGACTATCACCGCCGCGCCGTGGAGAGCGAGAACGAAGCGTTCTTCTTGCGGATTTTGCAGCCGGGTGATTACCGCTATGAGGGGGCCGATATTGGTATCCTCGTGACGCGGGGCCGGTCGATGACCAAAAGC
>JBATTJ010000014.1:0-1881 GCA_049670485.1 Sulfitobacter sp. | reverse complement strand
ATACAGAACGACAACAACGAGGATGAAGGAAAGGGGGGACAGGCCGAGCCCTTCCATGAACGCGGTCAACTCGCGGCCCAATCCGGCAGATGCCAATGTGAAGTTCAAGAACGATGCCCCGATGACGATCAGCATGATCATCGAAGTGATTTTAACCGTCCCCGTCAGACTTTGCGTCAGCATGTCCCAAGACACGCCGCCAAAAGCAAAGGCAATCAGGAACGCGCCCGCCACGCCGACGGCGGCGGCCTCGGTCGGGGTGGCCCAGCCGCGATAGATGGACCCGACGATAAGAGCGAACAGGATGATGATCGGCACCAGATCTACCAGCGCGCGCAGCATTTGAGGGAACGGAAACGTGCGGCGCAAGCCGCCAAGGTCGGGGCGGATCAGACAGATAATCACGGTGATCAGCATGAACATTAATGCCAGCGCGATACCGGGGATCAGTCCGGCAAGGAACAGCTGCGGAATCGAGGATTGCGTCAGAAAGCCGTAGACGATCAGGTTGATCGACGGAGGGATCATGATGCCCAGCGTGCCGCCGGCCGCGATCGCACCGGAAAAGAGCTTTGGGTCATAACCGAGCTTTTCAGCTTGCGGCATGGCCACGGTCGCAACCGTGGCCGCGGTGGCGACAGACGATCCTGATGTGGCGGAAAACATCGTGGCGGTGGCGATATTGGCGTGCACCAACCCGCCTGGAAGCCATGACACCCAACGGTCCAGTGCAGCATAGGTCCGCGCTGCGACACCGCTGCGCACCAGGATCTCACCGAGCAGCACAAAGAACGGGATCGCAATCAGCGTGGCAGAGTTGGACGATGACCAGACCATGTTGCCAAGGCCACGGATGAGCGGAAAGTTTGAAAAGAATGCATCAATGCCGAAGCCCAAAAGGAACAGCACAATACCAACAGGAATGGACAGCGCGAGGAGGGCCAGTAGGCCTCCGGAGACAAAGAGGATCATTGCAACGTGTCCTGTTCTGCGAAGGCCCCGATAATGGTTTCGGTTTCGGCATGGCGGCGCTTGACCAAAAGGACCAGCGCGCAAAATGTTAGCAAGCTGGACATGACCGCAAACCAGACCCATCCCGCAAACCATGGAAACTGCACCCAAACGAGAGGTGTCTCCAGCGGTGTGTTGGCACGCGATCCGTTCTTGAGCGAGTGAGCCACCACGGGCCATGCCTTGATTGCGATGGTGATTATGACGCCGGTCATGACGATCATGGAAAAGACGTCAAACAGAGCCTTGCCAAACGTTTTGAACCGCGTGCGCACCAGGTCGATGCGCACGTGGCCAAGTTCTAGGAGTGTGTAGGACATGCCCCAAGACGTCGCGAGGGCCATTGCGTAGCCCGCGATTTCCTCCGTTCCGCCAAGGCCCGCACCGAACCGGCGCAAGATGATATCGGCCAGCACGAAGGCGGCGCAGGCAAGCAATCCAAGGCCGACCATGAGGGCCACCTTTCGGTTGATCGCCCGCAGGCTGTCTATCATCTGAAGTTCCATGCTCGGTGCGTCCTTTGGTTTACACGTTACTCGATCGCGACGCCGACAACTTTGCCAACACTGTCATTCCAGCGCTTTGCCCAATCGCCTCCAGACCGTTCCGCCCAATCGGGCAGCACTTCACTGGTCAGCAATTCACGAGCTCGATCGAAATCTGCGTCGCTCACATCGACCAAGGTCATGGACCGTGTTTCGCCACCGACGCATTCGCCGTTACCCGTAAGGCAGGCCACGTCATTGACCAAAGCACCTTGGGCGCTGGCCCAAGCGGGATCTTCGAAACCGGTAACGATCTGCGATGTGATCAACTCTTGCGTAGCTGCATCCATCCCATTCCATTTGTCGAGATTGATCGCCGTAACGA
>JBATTJ010000013.1:0-89922 GCA_049670485.1 Sulfitobacter sp. | reverse complement strand
ACGCGGGGCCGGTCGATGACCAAAAGCTTCCAGCTCAACGAGCGGGCGAAAAAGTGGATTCACGGGATCAAGAGCAAAGTCAGCGGCACGCCGTTGCCTGTGGCTTCCGCCGCGCCGGAGCTTTCCGATCCAGCGTTCAAGATACTGTAAAACCTGAGAAAGGCCGCTATGTACTGGCGCGCGATTTCCGAGGATCTGCCCGGCCCAAAATGGGCCGGGCTTTTCCGTGAATATTGGCCTGATTATCGGGCTTGGTGGCTCAAAGAAGGTGAGACCGCTCGACCGACCTATGCGGCAAGCCTGCGCGCATTGCGCACGCATATGCCGGAGATGGTTCCGCTGTATGAAGAGCTGTGCGAGCTTGCCGGTGGCGGGGATCATGCGGCGCGGTTTCTGAGCTTTTACACGCCGCCGCCCTATCTGGCGTCGTGCAGTCAGGCGATCTGGGCTGGTAAACAACCGGTCATGGTCCGCAACTACGACTACAATCCAAAGGCGTTCGACAGTCTCGTGCTGCGCACACGCTGGATGGGGCGTGCCGTGATGGGCACCTCTGACGGTCTTTGGGGTCTTGTGGATGGTGTAAATGACAAAGGTCTGTCCATTTCGCTGACCTTTGGCGGGCGACGCGACGTCGGCGAAGGCTTTGGCGTGCCGCTGATCCTGCGCTATGTGCTGCAAATCTGTGAAACGGCGGCGGAAGCCGGTGCTGTGCTGGCCCGTGTACCGACGCATATGAGTTACAATGTCACGGTTCTGGACCGCAAACGCAATTATCTGACGGTCATGATGGCACCCGACAGGGCCGCTATTATTACTCATGCGGCGGTCGCGACGAACCATCAGGAGAACGTCGAATGGATCAGCCACGCGCGGTTCACTGCTACGGTTGAGAGGGAGCGGTTTTTGCTACACCGTTTGCGCCTGCACCAGGATCCCGAAGAAAAGTTCATTGGCGCATTTCTACGCCCGCCATTGTATTCCACAGCTTTCCGGCAGGGGTTCGGCACGCTCTACACGGCCGTATACCGCCCGCGAAAGCAGGAGATGGAGTTGCGCTGGCCTGATGTGGTCTGGCCTCTGTCGCTCAAGGACTTTGTTGAGGGCGCGCGCGAGGTGACATTGCCGGGCGTTGTGTAATGGCCGGACCACTTGCCTCGCTCAAAGTGGTGGAATTCTCCGGTCTTGGACCTGCGCCTTTGGCGGGTCAGCTGCTTGCTGATCTGGGAGCGGACGTGATCACCGTTGACCGTGCCGCAGCACCGGCTGATCCCACTGATATTAACCGGCGCGGTAAACGCTCGGTCGTGCTTGATCTGAAATCACCAACGGGGCTGGAGGCGGCACAGCGTCTGATCGCGACTTGTGGTGTCCTGATTGAAGGGTTCCGCCCCGGCGTGATGGAGCGATTGGGACTTGGCCCTGACGCTTGTTCAGGACGGCTCATCTATGCGCGTATGACCGGCTGGGGGCAGGACGGGCCGCTGGCGCAAACGGCGGGGCATGACATCAACTATCTCGCACTAACTGGTGCGCTGCATGCGATGGGTGATGCGGACCGCCCGCCTGTGCCGCCCCTCAATCTGGTGGCGGATTATGGTGGAGGTACAATGTTTCTGCTGCTTGGCATCCTAAGCGCAGTGATTGAGCGTGGGGTTTCTGGCAGGGGGCAGGTTGTGGATGCTGCCATGGTCGACGGTGTGCCCGCGATGATGGGATTGATCCACACAATGCTCGCACAAGGCAGCTGGTCCGAGGCGCGCGGGGCGAACATGCTGGATGGTGGGGCGCCGTTTTACCGGTGCTACGCCTGTGCCTGCGGTGGCTTTGTGTCCGTTGGCGCGCTTGAACCGCAATTCCATTCGCTGTTGCTGGAAAAAGCGGGGCTGCCTACGGATCATCAGGAAAGTCAGAACAACAAGGCGCATTGGCCCGCGCGCAGTGAGATATATGCGCGTGCGTTTGCACGCAAAACGCGCGACGAATGGGCGGTAATCTTTGACGGTAGTGATGCCTGTGTTGTACCGGTACTGACGTTTTCAGAGGCACGGTTTCATCCGCATATGGCTGCGCGGGGTGTGTTTACTGCCCCGGACGGCATTGTTCAGGCCGCACCTGCACCACGTTTCGGGCGCAGTGTGCCGCATGTGCCATCCATACCAGATGCAATTGGCGCACAGACAGACGCGGTGTTGGAGGAGTTGGGATACTCCGCAGAATTACGCAGCGCGATCACAGGTAAGTTACAGTAGGCCAACCCGCGCGAGGACATCATTATTTCGCTATGTCGCTCCCCAAAGGGGGACGCTATAAGGGCTTCATGTCACAAGTTGCAGATCTTTCGCGCGGACCACTGGAAGGGCTTATCATATGCCCGGTGTGCGATGCGACCTACCAGCTCAAGCGTCCCGGTTTTGGCGAGCGGGCGGTGTGTGGACGGTGTCACAAAGTTCTTATCGCTCCTCGGCTTAAGGCCGGACTACAGATCATTGCCGTATCGGTGGCTGTGGTCGTGCTGATCATCGCGGCGAGCGTGTTTCCGTTCCTTGCCATCTCTGCAGGTGGGCGTAGCAATGCGGTCTCCATTCTGGATGCGGCGCTGTCGTTTACCGAAGGGCCGATGCTTGTGCTGGCATTGTTGACGGCAGGGTTTATCATGTTCGTGCCGTTGCTGCGCATGCTGCTCACGCTATATGTTCTTGTACCGTTGGTGTTGGACCGGTTGCCGGCGCGCCATGCAATCCCTGCATTCCGCCTGTCCGAGGCGTTGCGTCCGTGGTCGATGGCGGAGATTTTTGCGCTGGGGTGTGCTGTGGCACTGGTAAAGGTTGCTGACCTTGCCACTGTGACATTCGGACCGGCGTTCTGGATGTTTGGTGTTCTAGTGGTGCTGGTCATCGTGCAGGATAATTTTATGTGTAAGTGGTCGGTATGGAACTCTCTGGAACATCCCAAAAAACAGTGACGGCCCGCGAGGCTGGCCTTGTTGCTTGCACGCGGTGCGCGCGCGCATGGCCGCTTGAGACCGAGCATTGTGGCCGGTGCGGTGCCAAACTGGTGTCGCGCGATACACATAGTCTGCAACGGGTATGGGCGCTGTGGATCGTGGGGCTCATGTGCTACGTGCCCGCAAATACTTATCCGATGCTCCATACCCGACAGCTTTTTTCCGAAGAAGACAGCACCATCATCGGCGGTGCGGTTGATCTGGCGCATCACGGCGCATATGGAATTTCTGCAATCATTCTCATCGCCTCTGTGGTTATCCCGCTGGGTAAGTTCTGGGCGATCGCCTTTCTTGCGGTCAGTGTGCAGCAACGTAGCAATACAACGTCGCACCGCCGTCTGATCATGTATGAGGTGGTCGAGTACATTGGCCGCTGGTCGATGATCGATATCTTTGTGGTTGCTATTCTATCGGCACTGGTGCAACTCCAAGGCCTAGCTGCGATTACGCCGGGGCCCGCTGCGTTCTTCTTTGCCCTTTCGGTAATTTTTACGATGTTGTCTGCCCAATCCTTTGATCCGCGCATGATCTGGGACGTACAGGCCAGTAATAGTGAGGCGCCTGATCATGGCTGACACTCCCCCCCCCGTCGAAATAAAGGCCCAAAGCCGCAAGCTATCCGGTGCATCGTTCATTTGGATTATCCCGCTATTGGCGCTTGTTGTGGCTTTTGGCGTTGCATGGCAGTCCTACGCGGCGCGCGGTCCTGTCATCATCGTGAATTTCGATGACGGTGCGGGCATTTCCGCAGGCGAGACAAAGCTGCGCTATCGCGAGATTGACGTAGGAGAGGTCGAGAAAGTCGGTTTCGGTGATGGTCTGGGACAGGTCGAAGTACACATCCGGCTCGAGAAGGATATCGCAGCTTACGTCGATGCAAGCTCGGTCTTCTGGATCGTACAGCCGGAAGTCACTGCACAAGGCATTAGTGGTCTGAGCACAGTTTTGAGCGGTGTATATATCGAAGGGTCATGGGATCGCGAGATCGGTGAACCTGCCGAAGTGTTCCGGGGCTCCGACGTTGCGCCATTGATCAAGCCGGGTGATGGCGGGCTGCAAATCGCATTCCGCACGACCACCAATGGCTCCCTTACCGATAATGCGCCTATTATGTTTCGCGGCATTCAGGTTGGACAAATTGGTCGCGCGCAAATCGCGCGCAGTGGTGCCTTCGCCATCACCGAAGGGCTTATTTATGAGCAGCACCGTGAACTGGTGGACTCATCCACGCGGTTCTGGGAAACATCCGGATTTACCTTCTCAGTTGGCCCGCAAGGTGCAGAAATTGATTTCTCCTCGCTCGCGACTTTGCTGGGTGGTGGCATTACCTTTGACACGTTCGTATCGGGCGGGGATCGGGCACGGGACGGTGAGGTTTTCGAAGTATTCGTGGACCGCGAAACTGCGCGAAACAGCCTGTTCACCACATCTGCCGTCGATCCGCTGCAGCTTAGCATCATTTTTGACGAGAACGTCTCGGGCCTTACCACCGGCGCGCCGGTTGAGTTGAGCGGATTTCGCATCGGCTCTGTCGACAGCCTGTCAGGGATTGTGGACTTTAACCAGTTCGGTGACAGTCGTGTCCGTCTGAATGTGACGGTCTCGATCCAGCCTGCGCGTCTGGGGCTGCCGGGTGAGGTAAGCTCGGCCTCGGCGCTTGCCTTGATCGAGGACCGTGTGGTCAACGGGATGCGGGCGCGACTTGCCTCGGCAAGCTTGCTGACTGGTGGCCTTAAGGTGGAGTTGGTCGATGTACCGGATGCTCCACCTGCGCGCGTCGTGACGCGCGGCATTGATCTGCCTGTCATTCCGACCACCAAAAGCGAGACCTCGGATGTGGCCGCGACTGTTGAAGGCGTGTTCACACGGATCAACAATCTACCCATCGAAGAGCTGCTCAACAGTGCGATCAACGTCATGAACTCGGCTGAAGTGCTGATGTCGAATGATGACCTGCAAGAGACGCCGGGTGATGTGCGTGCACTGCTCAGCGATCTGTCCGGGCTCGTAACGTCTGATGATGTGAAAAACATTCCCATAGCACTCAACGCGACGCTTGTGCGCGTCGAAGGGCTTGTGGCTGAGCTTGAGCAGCAGCGCATTGCAGAGACATTGGGCAGAACGCTTGCCTCTGCTGCCGAGGCCGCGGATGCGGTAACGTCATCGGTTGCCGGTGTGCCTGAGCTTATTTCGGAGATCCAAGAGGTCGCTGCAAAGGCGTCCGATCTGGAGTTCGACACGCTTATCGAAGAGCTGACATCGCTGACCTCTTCGGCAGATGCATTGATCAGCAGCCCCGATACCGAGAAATTGCCTGCTTCTCTTAGCGGTGCACTCGATCAGTTGAACGCTACCCTGCGCGAATTGCGTGAAGGTGGGGCGGTGACGAATGTGAATGAAACGCTGGCCTCTGCGCGCAATGCTGCAGATAGCATTGCGGTATCCGCGCGCGATCTGCCACAGATTATCACCCGCCTGAACACACTGTTTGTGCAAGCGGGCCGCACCATTGAGGGTTATAACCAAGGTGATCAGTTGAGCCGGTCCGCACAAGCGGCACTGCGTGATATCCAAGAAGCTGCAGGTGCTTTGGAAAAACTGGCGCGTACGATTGAACGAAATCCGAATTCTCTGCTGTTGGGACGATGATATGATGCTGATTAAACCTTTTGCCACCGTTGCTGCGCTGGCCTTTCTGTCTGCCTGCGGCACGCCTGACCGTATCGTCGTGCAGCCTCCAGCTGTTACCGAAACGGTTCGCATCGGCTTTCGCTCGGTTGAGGTGCGTGATGTGTCTTTGCCCAGCTATGCTGCCGCTGACGAGATCGCGCAGCAGGCACCGGATGGCGCGTTGATCACGTCCAAGGTTCTTTGGGCGGATGCTCCTGAGCGTGCGGTTGGCCTTGAGCTGAGCCGGAACCTTTCCCGCTTGACACAGGCGCGCATCGCATCAGAACCATGGCCGTTTGAGGAAAACGCAGCAGCAACGCTTGATGTACGATTTGCCGATCTGGTTGCGGGAACCGATGGGCTATTTCGGGCAACGGGGCAGTATTTCGTTGGAGTATTCCAGGGGCGGGAACGGTCAGGTTTGTTCGATCTGAGCGTTGCATATGACCCCGATGGTGGACCAGCGGCGATTGCACGAGCGCGTGGTCAGATTATTCTGGATCTCGCAACAGTTCTGGCACGCGAAGGGCTGCGCTAAGGCGCGCCGCCCTTGCGCGGGCAGGCGTAGCGCCCTACATCATCTGCCATGGCACAGGTAAAAACATCTTCCAAATCGGACCCCAACTATAAGGTCATCGCAGAGAACCGTCGCGCGCGGTTTGATTATGCGATCGAGGAGGATGTGGAGTGCGGCATCATGCTCGAAGGGTCAGAGGTGAAGTCGCTGCGCATGGGCGGCTCGAATATCGCAGAGAGTTACGCGGCCGTTGAAGATGGTGAACTGTGGCTGGTGAACAGCTATATCGCCCCTTACAAGCAAGCCAAGACATTCGGCCACGAGGAACGCCGCCGCCGCAAACTGCTGGTCAGTGGCAAGCAGCTTGCGCATATGTGGAACGAGACACAACGCAAGGGCATGACGTTGGTGCCACTGGTGATGTATTTCAACCACCGCGGTATGGCCAAGATCAAGATCGGGATCGCGAAGGGTAAAAAGCTTCATGATAAACGTGAAGACGCGGCCAAGCGCGATTGGTCCCGTCAAAAATCCCGCCTGTTGAAAGATCACGGATAGAAGATATGGGGCGCTGCCCCCACCGGCCTTTGGCCGCTTCCCCCGGAGTATTTTTGGCCAGAATAAATAGGGCAGCGGGTATTACTGTGGTATCTGTACGCGCTGGCAGACTTGTCTCGAATTACTTGGCGGAGTAGTCAAGGCCCATATCAGATAGGAATGTGCCATGATTGATGACCCTAAAACACTTGTGTCTACGGACTGGCTGGCGCAGCACCTTAAGGATCCTGACCTTAGAGTGCTGGATGGGTCGTGGTATCTACCCGCTGAGGAACGTGACCCGAAGGCCGAGTACGAAGCAGGTCATATTCCCGGCGCGCGGTTCTTCGACATCGACGAGATTTCGGACGCGCGGTCCAACCTCCCGCATATGGCTCCTCCGATTGAGAAATTCATGTCTCGCATGCGCGCGATGGGTGTAGGTGATGGACATCAGGTTGTGGTCTATGATGGTGCAGGCATCCTGTCTGCGCCACGCGTGTGGTGGCTGTTCAAACTTATGGGGCAGGAAAACGTTGCCGTGTTGGATGGCGGGTTGCCCAAGTGGGAAGCCGAGGGGCGTGCCATGGAGGACATGGCACCGATCCCGCGCGACCGCCACATGACGGTGCGGTTTCAAAACCATCTGGTGCGCAGTGTCACGCAGGTGGCCCAGGCGTCCAAGCTTGGTATCCCGCAGATTGTGGATGCTCGTGCTGCCGACCGTTTTCGCGGGGATGCGCCCGAGCCGCGTGAGGGGCTGCGGGCAGGGCATATTCCTGGTTCGCGCAACGTCCCGTTTGGTGCATTGTTGAATGCGAATAAGACGCTGAAGTCGCCGGATGAGCTGCGCACTATATTCGAGGCGGCAGGTGTGGATTTGGAAAAGGCGATTGTAACATCTTGCGGCTCGGGGATCACTGCGGCGGTGTTGGCACTGGCGCTTGAGTGCGTCGGCCATCACGAATGGGCCCTATATGATGGATCATGGGCCGAGTGGGGCATGTTCCCGACCGTCTCCGTGGCGACGGGAGAGGCATAATGTTCGAGACCTTGAAACCGCAGCCAGCCGATAAAATTCTGGCGCTCATGCAGATGTACCGCGACGATCCGCGCGAGGGCAAAGTTGACCTTGGGGTGGGTGTTTATAAGGACGCAACGGGACTGACGCCGGTGATGCGGGCGGTTAAGGCAGCCGAGCACCAACTGTGGGAAGTGCAGGACAGCAAGGTCTATACCGGTCTTGCGGGTGATCCGGCATTCGCGGATGCGATGATTGATCTGGTGTTGGCAGATGCGGTGCCGCGCGCAACGGTGGCTGCCGCGGCAACGCCGGGTGGGACAGGTGCCGTGCGTCAGGCATTCGAGCTGATCCAAATGGCCCGCCCTGAGGCGCGTGTGTTCGTCTCCGACCCAACGTGGCCCAACCATTTGTCGATCCTGAGTTATCTGGGGATCGAAGCAGTGCCCTATCGGTATTTCGAAGCAGAGACGTGCGGCGTTGATTTTGACGGGATGATTGCAGATCTCAAGACTGCTCAAAAAGGCGATGTCGTGTTGTTGCATGGATGTTGTCACAATCCGACCGGAGCAAACCTGAACATGGCGCAATGGGGCGCAGTTATTGCTGTGCTTCTTGAGACGGGTGCGACACCGATGGTCGATATCGCCTATCAGGGTTTCGGTGATGGCCTGCAGGAAGATGCGGCTGCGACACGTAAGATCGCCGCAGCGGTGCCAGAGTGTCTGATTGCGGCAAGTTGCTCCAAGAATTTTGGCATTTATCGTGAGCGGACAGGCCTGCTGATGGCGATCAGTGCGGATGCGGGTAGCCGCACGCTTAATCAGAATACGCTCGCTTTTCTCAACAGGCAGAATTTCAGCTTTCCGCCTGATCATGGTGCGCGTTTGGTCACAATGATTCTTGGCGATGATGATCTTCGTTCGGATTGGCAGGTGGAGCTGGAAGAAGTGAGGTTGTCGATGCTGCAACTGCGCCGTGATCTGGCAGCAGAGCTACAGCGGTTGTCCGGATCTGACCGGTTTGGATTTTTAGCACAGCATCGCGGTATGTTTTCACGCCTTGGGACGACGCCAAAGATGGTGGAGAGGCTGCGGGTGGATCATGGGATCTACATGGTCGGTGACAGCCGCATGAACATTGCGGGATTGAACGCGAAGACAGTGCCGATACTGGCCAAGGCGGTTGTAGACGCTGGTATCTAATCTTCCATACTTCGGAATAAAAAAGCCCCGCATCACAGAATGCGGGGCTTTTTAGTGGTTGTGCCTCAGCCTGAAGGGAGGGAACGCAGGCCAAGGCTGGGGGTGTTAGCCGCGCGTGAACTCGGGATAGGCTTCCATACCAAGCTCGGATGTATCCAGGCCGTTGATCTCTGCCTCTTCGCTAACGCGGATGCCCACGGTTGCTTTGAGGATGAACCAGACCACAGCTGACACAACGAAGGTGAAGACACCGACAACGAGGATCGAAGTGAGCTGCGTCATGAGGTTCGCGTCACCATTGGTGAAGACAACCGCGATGGTGCCCCAGATACCTGCAAAGAGGTGGACAGGGATAGCACCGACGACATCGTCAATCTTCAGCTTGTCGAGGAACGGCACCGCGAAGACCACGATCAAACCACCTACACCACCGATGAGCGTTGCAACACCAAGGGAAGGCGTTAGAGGTTCTGCAGTGATCGAGACGAGGCCCGCAAGCGCTCCGTTCAGGATCATCGTCAGATCAGGCTTTTTATACAAAAGCTGGGTTGCGATCAGGGCAACGACAGCCCCGCCAGCAGCGGCTGCATTTGTATTGGCAAAGATGCGCGAGACGTCTGCGATGTCGCCGACCGAACCCATGGCAAGTTGTGAGCCACCGTTGAAGCCGAACCAGCCCAGCCAAAGGATAAACATACCCAATGTTGCAAGTGCGAGGTTTGAGCCCGGCATTGGGTTGACGCGACCATCTTTGTATTTGCCCAAACGTGGTCCGAGGATCAGCGCACCGGCAAGAGCCGCCCATCCACCTACGGAGTGCACAACAGTGGAGCCCGCAAAGTCGAGGAAGCCCATTTGGTCAAGAAAACCACCGCCCCATTTCCAGGACGCCTGAATGGGATAGATAAGACCGGTCAGGATGACCACGAACACAAGGAACGGCCACAGTTTGATCCGCTCAGCCAAGGCGCCCGAAACGATGGAGGCAGTGGCAGCACAGAACATCAACTGGAAGAAAAAGTCAGAGCCGGTAGAGGCGTATTCACCATCATCCGCACCGGCTAGATCAATGCCGACAGCTTCGAGTACGCCAACGCCAAAGACGCCTGACAACACACCCTCAACCGACCATGTGCCCAGCGGGTACATCAGGTTATAGCCGAATGCCCAGTACGCGATTGTCGCAAGTGAAAAGAGCGATACGTTCTTGGTCATTTGCATCGTCACGTTTTTCGAGCGGACCAAACCACCTTCGAGCATGGCAAAACCTGCAGCCATGAAGAACACCAAAAAGCCGCCAATTAGGAACAGCAGGGTGTTCATGATCCAAACCATCTCGGCGGTGACGGCAGCTGCGTCGTCTTGTGCCAGTGCAAGCGTCGGCAGCAGGGCCGCGGCGATGCTGACTGGAATGATATATTTCTTGTTCATCAATTCATCCTTCAGTTTAAATAGCGTCTTCGCCGGTTTCACCGGTACGAACGCGCACCGCCTGCTCGACATCGAGCACAAAGATTTTGCCGTCACCGATCTTGCCGGTCTGTGCTGTCTTGCTGATCACTTCGACCATCTGGTCTGCAACGCTATCTGCGACGACCAGCTCCAGCTTCACCTTTGGCACGAAGTTCACGACATATTCCGCGCCGCGGTAGATTTCGGTATGGCCCGACTGTGCGCCGAAGCCTTTGATTTCTGTGACCATCAGTCCGCGTACACCCGCTTCAGTCAGCGCTTCGCGGACTTCCTCGAGCTTGAACGGTTTGATCGTGGCAATGATGAGTTTCACCTAATTGTCCCCTCTTAATGGTGCAGTCGGTCCTGCATGATGCTGCTGCAGAAAACCGGATAAGAGGCGGCCAAGGGAAGTCAGAGACATCAGATCACATGCATGTGTTGTGATGATTTGATTAATTTATGTGCGGAAGCGTGAATGTGATCAAAAATTAGGCGGTAATATGAGCGCGATGCGCGTATCAAACGCTAAACAATCCGGCCGTAGGGGTTTAAGGTGCACAAAACAGCAGGCGAGCAGGCCCAGTATATGAGTGATTCATCCAAGCGTAAGCGCCCCTTGGTGGCGGAGAACCGGTATCGCTCAAAAGCTGGTGCTGCTAAAGCCAACCGTGCCGCCGCCAAGCCAAAGCCAAAAGCAAAGCCGAAAACTTCGCGCCGTACCGCGCGCAAATCATCGCGCCCCCGTCGGGGTGGCATCGTCGGGTTTTTCAGCCGGATAGCGCGGTGGATCATGCGTCTGATCTGGGTGGTCATGTCGCGCACCGCGTTGGTGGTTTTCGCCGTTCTGGGTCTGGTTGTGGGCTACACTTATACGACCTTGCCACCTGTGGCAGAGTTGCTTGATGGCCGTGCAGGCGGGTCCGTTACCATGATGGACAATGCGGGCGAGATTTTCGCGTGGCGCGGGGACCAGTTCGGCGGTGCAGTGACAGCTGAGAATGTCTCACCACACCTTAAAAATGCTGTTATTGCGACAGAAGACAAGCGCTTCTTCCGCCACTTTGGTCTCAGTCCGCGCGGTATTGCATCAGCGGTGCGTATTAACTTGAGTGAAGGGCGTGGTCCGCTGTCGGGTCACGGTGGCTCAACGATTACACAGCAGACAGCCAAGCTTTTGTGCTTGGGCGAACCTTATGATGTGACATCGGGCCAGACAGAGGCGGAGTACGAACAGGAATGCCGTCGTGGATCTCTCAAGCGGAAAGCCAAGGAAGCGATTTATTCCATGGCGATGGAGGCGAAGTACTCAAAGAATGAGATTCTGTCGATCTACCTGAACCGTGCGTATATGGGCGGTGGCGCTTTCGGAGCAGAAGCGGCAGCGCAGCGGTTCTTTGGTAAACCCGCCGCGACAGTCGATGCCGCAGAGGCGGCGATACTGGCGGGCCTTCTGACCGCACCGAGCATTTTCTCACCGACATCCAACCTTGAGCGGTCGCGCAACCGCGCTGCGACCGTCTTGCGCCTAATGAACGAGCAGGGGTATCTGAGCGACGAAGAAGTCAAAGTTGCACAAGCCAATCCGGCGACCTTGTCAGAGGCAGCCGAGGCGCGTGCGGGCGGTGATTTCGCCGATTGGGTCATGTCGACGGGCCCTGAGTTTTTTACGCGCAACACAACCGAAGACGTTATTATCCGCACCACGCTGGATCAGCGGATGCAGCGCGCGGCGATTGAGGGGATGAATTGGGTCTTCGAAAATAAGGTACGCGAAGGATCAGAGGCGCAGGCCGCCATCGTCGTGATGAGTGCAGATGGTGCTGTACGCGCAATGGTGGGTGGACGTAAAACTCGCGCCGCGGGCGCCTTTAACCGCGCGACCCAAGCGTTACGTCAGACGGGATCGGCGTTCAAACCCTTCGTCTATGCGGCGGCTTTGGACCTTGGATATTCGCCCAATGATCTGGTCGACGACAGCCCCTATTGCCTCAATATCCCCGGCTCCGGGGAGTGGTGCCCGCGCAACTATACCAACCGATTTATCGGGCAAACCACGATGACCAACGCGCTGGCGCAATCGCTCAACATTCCTGCGGTCAAGATATCGGAGAGTGTGGGCCGTGAAACAGTAAGCACAGTCGCATCGCAATTCGGGATCAAGAATGATTTGGCCGCTGGTCCTGCGCTGGCACTTGGCGCGTCGGAAAGCACTCTGATCGAGATGACAGGTGCTTTTGCGGGCATCCTCAACGGCGGGTCATCCGTGACCCCCTACGGTCTCATCGACCTGCGCCTGCGCGGAGATAACGAGCCTTTGATGGGTACTGGTGGCGGAATTGGAGAGCGTGTCATTCAAGAAGATGCCGCCGGACAGCTCATTTATATGATGGAAAAAGTTGTGTCCGAAGGGACGGGCGGACGGGCAAAATTTGGCGGCAGGCAGCTTGCGGGTAAAACCGGCACGACCTCGGCGTCCAAGGACGCTTGGTTCATCGGGTTTTCTGCCGATTACGTGGCGGGCGTCTGGATGGGCTATGATGACAACACCCCGCTCAAAGGGGTGACAGGGGGCGGATTGCCTGCGGAGATTTGGCGCGAAGCGATGGAGCGTGTGCACGAAGGTGTTCCAGCACGGCCTTTGCCGATGATCGCGCCTGCAGCGCCACAGATCGTGTTTCAGGGTGACGTGAACGAGGTAGCACCGGCAGTCCAGCAAGCGCCGCAACCGGCAGAGCGAACCCGCACCAATATCATTGACCAGATTTTTCAGGATATCTTTGGCGGTGGCACAAGATCGCCGAGTTCAAATACAGAAGAGCGGTGATCCGCCGCGCTGGTCCCTGCGCGATCCCGAAATTATAAATCATTCTGTTACATTAAGGAAATACATGACTGTGTGTGGTTAGCTTTGCTGCGTGCGTGCGCATGTCGCATCACCTGATCCACAACGGCGGTGCGATATCCGCAAACCGGCCCTGAAGGGGAAGTCATGCAAAACAATCCTGCACAACGGGGCGCTCAAGAACTGCGTGACGTGCGCAAACGCAGCCGCCGGTTGTATTGGACGGTCGGAATATTCTCGGCTTTTGCAAATCTGCTGATGCTGACGGGTCCGCTCTATATGCTTCAGGTCTATGACCGCGTGCTTGGGTCGGGCAGTCAGGAAACGCTGGTTGCGTTGTCGTTGTTGGTGGTATTTTTGTACAGCGTTATGGGCATCCTCGATTTCACACGAGGCCGGATCATGGCGCGTGTAGGCGCACAGTTCCAAGAGGATCTGGATCGCCGGGTGTTTGACGCGGTTGTGCGCAAATCCGCGCTGGCCCCCGACAGTACAACAAATGCGGGCCTTGCCGATCTTGAGTCTGTGCAGCGTTTGATCACTTCGCCGGTCCTGATGGCCGCGTTTGATTTGCCTTGGACGCCGATATTCTTCATCGGTATTTTTGTTTTCCATCCCTTTCTTGGTTATCTCGCCCTCATTGGTGCAGGTATTTTGATCGCCATCGCAATTTCGAACCAATATCTGTCGCGTGGCGCGCAGGTGCAGGCCGCCACAGCAGGGCAACATGCATCAGGCATGGCGGACCAGATCCGGAACGAAGCGGAAATGGTTCAGGCAATGGGGATGCGGGATGCAACATTCACCCGCTGGCAAAAAGCGCGGAGTGAGGCATTGAGCGCGCAAGTTCAGGCAACAGACGTTGGCGGCACATTCACGTCGATGACCAAAACGATCCGGCTGTTTTTACAATCTGCAATGTTGGGACTGGGCGCCTATCTGGTCTTGCGCAATGAGATGACGCCAGGCGCGATGATCGCAGGGTCCATTTTACTGGGCCGTGCACTGTCCCCTATTGAGATGGGTTTGAATCAATGGCCCGTGGTGCAACGCGGAATTACCGGTTGGCGCAATGTGGCCGCGTTGTTGGGTGTTGTACTGCCCGAAGACGTACGCACGGCGCTGCCGGTGCCACGTGCTATTCTGGTGGCTAAAAACCTCACCGTGGTGCCACCGGGGGAGAAGCAGGCATCACTCAAGTCGATAACTTTTCGTGTCGAAGCAGGGCAGGCGGTAGGGGTGATTGGGCCGTCTGGTGCGGGCAAGTCGACGCTGGCGCGTACGCTGACCGGTGTATGGCGTCCGGCGGGCGGGTCGGTTCGGTTGGACGGGGCATCACTACAACACTATGGGTCGGAAACACTGGGCCGACATATCGGATACCTGCCGCAACGTGTGACTTTGTTTGACGGCACCATCGCGGAGAATATTGCGCGGCTGTCTGATAAACCCGATTCTGCGAAGGTCGTGGATGCCGCCAAAAAAGCCGCTGCGCATGAGATGATTTTGGAACTACCACAGGGCTATGACACTTTGGTGCAATCAGGTCAGATGCGATTGTCCGGTGGCCAGATGCAGCGGATAGGGCTGGCACGTGCCCTTTATGATGCGCCGGTGATCCTTGTGCTGGATGAGCCGAATTCGAACCTCGATAATGTCGGGTCTAGGGCCCTTAATCAGGCGATCCGCACAATGAAGGCGGCGGGGCATTCGGTCCTGATTATGGCGCACAGGCCTGCGGCGATACAAGAATGCGATACATTGCTGGTGTTGGACAACGGCATCAACGTGGCTTTTGGTCCCAAAGATGAAGTGCTTAAGGGGATGGTGCAAAACCATAAACATATCACCCAACCCCGCAAGGCCGCAGGGGGTGTGGCATGAGCGGACCCGAAAAGTGGAGTGCAAAATGGCCTGTCAGCACAGGTTTTTGCGCGATTGTACTTCTGTTTGGCGGGTTCGGCACATGGTCGGTTATGTCCAATATTGCAGGCGCAATCGTCACTTCGGGCCAGATTGAAGTGGACCGAAATCGTCAGATTGTGCAGCACGATACAGGCGGCACCGTCGCGCAAATTCACGTGGATGAGGGCGATCTGGTAAAAGCCGGCGATCTGCTGTTGCAACTTGATCCCGGGCAGGCCCGCTCCGACCTTAACTTGATCGAAGGGCAGTTGTTTGAGCTGATGTCGCGGCGGGGCCGTCTTGAGGCGCAGCGTGATGAAGCAGATGAGATTACTTTTCCAGAGCTGTTGGTCAAAGCGTCGGCTGAGAATGCGGATGCACGAGAGTTGATGGTGGGGCAGCGCAATCTGTTCGACGCGCGCCGTGAAAGTGTCGCGCGCGAGGTTGAGCAGTTGGGCAAACAACGCAACCAGATTGAGGACCAGATCAAAGGTTTGGAGGCGCAGGAGCAATCCATTACAGCGCAGATGGCGCTGATCGAGCCACAGTTAGTAAGCCAGCAGCGATTGCTGGACCAAGGGCTTGCACAGGCGGCATCGGTGCTGCGGTTGCAACAGGAAATGGCCAGCCTGACAGGTGAAAGCGGGCAGTTGATTGCAGCCCGCGCACAGGCGCAGGGGCGCATCACAGAGATCGAGATCATCGGTTTGCAACTGGGCACATCGGGGCGGGAGGAGGCGATCACACAGCTGCGCGAAACCCGCTTTCGGGAGCTGTCGTTGATGGAGCAGCAGCGGGCACTGATGGAGGTGATCGACCGTCTGGACATTCGCGCGCCTGTCTCCGGCATCGTCTATTCTATGCAGGTCACCACGCCCCGCTCGGTCATTCGTGCGGCCGAACCGTTGATGTTTCTTATTCCACAGGACCGCCCACTGGTCATTGCGACGCAAGTCCGCCCCACAAATGTCGACGAAATTTCTGTCGGGCAGGAAGTGAACCTGCGCCTGTCATCATTGGACGCCCGCACCGTGCCGGAGCTCAAAGGTCGCGTGCTCCTGATCTCGGCGGATGCGATTGAGGATACTGGCACGGGCGCGCGATACTTCCGTGCGGAGATTGCACTGTCGCCCGGCCAGATGGAGCGGTTGCCAGAAGGGGTTCAGCTTTTGCCGGGCATGCCGGTGGATGCGTTTATCAAGACGGGTGACCGTTCGCCGCTGACCTATCTGTTGCAGCCCGTCACTGATTATTTCGTGAAGTCATGGCGGGAAAGCTGACATGGGACTTTCGCGCACGGATCAAGAAGGCTAGCGTCAGGGAAAATCAACGGATCAAAGGACCGCTATCATGAGCATTTCCCAACGCTTGACCGATCAAGGCATCACTCTGCCCGACGCCTCCGCCCCTGCGGCGAACTATGTGCCTTTTGTGCAGGTGGGCAGCACCCTCTATGTCTCGGGTCAGATTTCGCGCAACGATGGCGGGCTGATCACTGGCGTTCTTGGCGATGATATGAGTGTTGAGCAGGGGGCCGAGGCGGCGCGTACTTGCGCGCTACAGCTGTTGTCTCAGGTCAAAGCAGCCTGTGGCGGTGACATCGACCGCCTTGTACGGGTCGTTAAACTTACCGGATTTGTGAACTCCACCAAGGAATTCACCGATCAACCCAAGGTCATCAACGGCTGTTCCGACTTTCTGGTCGAGGCACTGGGTGATGCGGGTCGCCATGCGCGTTCCGCCGTGTCTGCAGGCGCGCTTCCATTGGGCGTCGCCGTTGAAATCGAAGGTATCTTCGAGATTTCATGACCAGACCGGAACTGCCGAAAAGCTTTATGCAGGTGCCCTGGGCGCACCGCGCTTTGTTCGATGTTGAGGATGGCCGCCCGGAAAATTCCCGCGCGGCTATCCGTGCTGCAATTGTAGCAGGCTACGGCATAGAGATCGATGTACAGCTGAGCGCAGATAATGCCGCGATGGTATTTCATGACTACCATTTGGAACGACTGAGCAAAGGTGCGGGCGCGGTCCGCCTGTTTGGAAAGGATGTGTTGAAATCCATCCCGCTGTTGGGCGGTGATGAAGGGATACCGGACCTATCAGAAGTGCTCGGGCTTATTGCAGGGCGGGTTCCCTTGGTGATCGAGTTGAAAGATCAGGACGGTGCTATGGGACCGAATGTTGGCCCGCTTGAGCAGGCAGTTGCACGGGCAGTCGAAGGATACGGCGATGACATCGCGGTAATGTCGTTCAATCCACACAGCATTGCCGCGTTGCAGGAGTTTGCACCAAAGGTGCCGCGCGGATTGACCACTTCGGCCTACACAGCTGAGGATTGGCCCTTGTCCGAGGAAGTGCGCACCCGCCTGCGCGACATCCCTGACTATGACCGTGTTGGCGCATGTTTTATCAGCCACGAGGTGACCGATCTCGACCGTCCGCGGGTGGTAGAGCTAAAGCGCGCAGGTGCGGTTGTCAGCTGTTGGACCGTGCGCAGCGCGGAGCAGGAAGCGCAGGCGCGGCGGATTGTGGACACGATCACATTCGACAGCTACCTCGCGCCGCTGCCCACTTGAACATTGCGCACCACGGGCCACTTTCAGCGGGGCAGACAGTCACGGGGATACCGGCATGAACGCGCAAGAGGTCGAGATCACGATTATTCAATCCCTGTCCCAGATTGATGCTGCGGATTGGGATGACTGTGCATGCCCCGAAGCCGTGGATGGTGCACGCCCGAACGACCCGTTTACGACATACCGTTTTCTGAAAGCGCTTGAAGACAGCAACAGTGTGGGTGCTGGTACGGGCTGGCAGCCGCAGTACCTCACAGCGAAAATTGATGGCCAGATCATTGGCGTCGCACCTCTGTATGCCAAAAACCATTCACAGGGTGAGTATATATTTGACCATTCATGGGCGCATGCCTATGAGCGGGCGGGCGGTCGATACTACCCCAAGCTTCAGATTGCGGTGCCGCATACCCCCGCAACAGGCCGGCGGTTTTTAACCCGAACCGGATTTGAGGAGGCGGGGTTCAATGCGCTTGTGCAAGGTGCGGTGCAACTTACCGATACCAACAACCTGAGCTCCCTCAATGTCACGTTTTGCACCGGCGAAGAGGCCGCGCGTGCCGAAGAGTTGGGCCTCATGGCCCGCAAGAGCCAACAGTTTCACTGGCGCAATCAGGGCTATGCTGACTTCGACGGCTTTTTGGCCAGCCTCAGCTCGCGCAAGCGTAAGAATATGCGCAAAGAGCGGGCGACGGCGCAGGCATTCGGTGGGACCATCCACACGTTTACCGGCAACGAGATTCTGCCAGAGCATTGGGAAGCATTTTGGATTTTCTATCAGGACACGGGTGCGCGCAAATGGGGCACACCGTATCTCACGCGCCAGTTTTTCGAAATCGCCCAAGAGGTGCTGCGCGATGACATGGCACTTGTTATGGCCGAGCGGGAAGGCCTTTGGGTTGCGGGGGCGCTGAACTTTATCGGTGCGGATGCGTTATACGGCAGGTATTGGGGGTGCGTGGAGCATCATTCCTGCCTGCACTTCGAGTTGTGTTATTATCAGGCGATCGACATCGCGATCACGATGGGCCTTGGCACTGTAGAAGCGGGTGCGCAGGGGGAACACAAACTTGCACGGGGGTACTTGCCCCATGCGACATGGTCGCTTCACTGGATGCGTGATGCCGGATTTGGCCGCGCAGTGGCAGATTATCTGGAGGCGGAACGCGCCGCTGTGGATGAAGAGATCGAAGTGCTCACCGACTATGGCCCTTTCAAAAAAACAGAAATCGAGGAACAAGAATGACAGAGAAATTGAGCGCAGAAACCCGTGGCCCCTTGCTTGACCCGCTGCTTGAAAACGGATGGGCGTTGGTGGAAGGGCGCGACGCCATCATAAAGACATTCAAATTTGATGATTTTGCCAATGCATTCGGCTGGATGACGCGTGCGGCAATCTGGGCCGAGAAGTGGGATCACCATCCTGAATGGCAAAATACCTATAACAAAGTCACTGTGACGTTGACGACCCACGACGTAGATGGTCTGAGCACGCTGGACGCAAAACTGGCACGCAAACTGGACGGTCTTTAATCTGATGGAAACTCTCACCCAACTCGTCAATACTGAAATCTGGCAGGGCAAGACAGTTGCCGATCTGCTAACGCTGGAGTTTCTTGCCTCCGCGGCAGGATCTGTTTTGGGTGCAGTTTTTATCCTGTTTGTCGGCTGGACCGTATCCGCATGGGCACAGCGGCGGATCGCGAATCTGAGCAAGAAAAACAAACACCTCGACGATATGCTGTTCGAGTTTTTGGCCTCGATCCTGCGCTATGTCATCATGGGTTTTACGGTGCTGTTCGTGCTCAACACTTTTGGCGTGCAGACGACATCGGTCGTCGCAGTCATTGGTGCGGCGGGTTTGGCCATCGGTTTGGCATTGCAGGGGACGCTGTCCAATGTGGCAGCGGGTGTGATGCTGATCCTGTTCCGACCGATCAAGATCGGTGATTTCGTTGAAGTTGCGGGTAAAATGGGAACAGTCAAAGCGATCAGTTTAAATTTTACCGAGCTTGCTGATCTCAGCAATGTGCAGGTGATTGTGCCCAACGCCGAAGTCTGGGGTAATATCATCACAAATTATTCCACTAACGGTACGCGACGTGCGGAATGGACCTTTGGCGTAGGCTATGGCGCCAACCTCAAAACCGCCGAGGATATTATTCGAGATACCATTATGGCCGATGCCCGTTCGCATCCTGCGCCGGAGCCGTTTATTCAGGTTACCAACCTTGGCGATAGTTCTGTTGATTTTCTGGTGCGGGTCTGGTGCGATTCTGCGGTCTATTTCGCGTACCGTGCAGATATGACGCGTCAGGTCAAAGAGGCGCTTGATGCGGGTGGCATAGATATACCATTCCCGACACGTACAATGGTTCAGGCAAAAGCCGGCTGAAGGGGGATGCGGGGCCACGCATTGGCGGCCCCGCAAGACCTTACATATTCTCGAGCAGGCTTTCACCGCCCGAGACATCGCAAACGCCGGGGTTTTCTTCGGCTTGCAGCAGCGTCACTTTTCCGTCGTCAACCAGCATGGCATACCGTTTGGAGCGTGCCACAAGTCCGGCAGGCGGTGCATCGAAATCCATGCCAAGCGCTTTTGTAAACTCGGATGACGCATCACCAAGCATTGTGATGCCAGCCGCAGTTGCACCTGTCGCCTCGCCCCACGCCTGCATCACGAACGGATCGTTGCAGGATACGCAGATGATCTCATCCACGCCCTTGGCGTCAAACTGGTCTTTGGTGCGCACAAAGCTGGGCACATGCGCAGAATGGCAAGTCGGTGTGAACGCGCCGGGTACGGCGAAAACGACGACTTTCCGGCCTTTGGTCAGCGCGCTCATCTGGACGGGCGCAGGGCCCTCGTCACCCATACGGACAAGCGTGGCATCGGGCAGTGTATCGCCTTGGGAAATTGGCATTGTGTCACCTTTCATGTGATTGCGTTTCGCCTTGGCCCAGATATAGGGTCTGGAGACAGGCGCGGCCAGTGCAACAAGGGAGATTATCCATGCAACATATCGTTGTGATCGGAGCGGGGCAGGCTGGATCGTCTTGCGTGGTCAAGTTGCGCAATAGCGGCTTTGACGGCAAAATCACCCTTATCGGTGCAGAGACACAGCCCCCGTATCAGCGCCCCCCACTGTCAAAGGCCTATCTGATGGGTGAGATGGATCTGGAGCGTTTGTACCTCAGACCGCAAAGTTTTTACGGCGCGCAAGGTATAGATTTGCGTCTGGGCACACAGGTTGATGCGATTGATATCGACAACCGGCAAATTGCTGTGGAGGGCGGTATACTGGGGTATGACGAACTGGTTTTGACGACCGGTTCAATCCCGCACCGGCTGCCTGCGGCGATTGGCGGCGTGCTGGAAGGTGTGCATGTGGTGCGTGGTTTGGCGGATGTGGACGCGATGGCACCACGGTTCACCGCTGGTGCGCGGGTCCTGATCGTTGGCGGTGGCTACATCGGGTTGGAGGCTGCGTCCGTGGCGGCCAAGCTTGGCCTTGAGGTCACACTGGTAGAGATGGCACCGCGTATTTTACAACGCGTGGCAGCACCCGAAACATCGGCTTTCTTCCGTGACTTGCACCAGAGCCATGGTGTCATGCTGCGCGAAGGTGTCGGGCTTGAGCGGCTAACAGGAGACGGTGCTGCAAGTGGTGCAGTCCTCACGGATGGTACGGAACTGGCGGTTGATTTTGTGATTGTCGGGGTGGGTATTGCTCCTGCAACCGCGCTGGCACAAGCGGCGGGTATCACGCTTGATAATGGTATCGCAGTGGACGCGTTCGGGCGTACCGATATGCCGCATGTCTGGGCCGCAGGGGACTGTACCTCATTTCCCTACAAGGGCAGGCGTATCAGGCTCGAGAGTGTCCCGAACGCCATTGAGCAGGCCGAAGTGGTTGCTCAAAACCTCATGGGTGCGCAAATCGAATACGTGGCCAAGCCATGGTTCTGGTCGGACCAGTACGATGTGAAATTGCAGATTGCGGGTCTGAACACCGGCTACACCCATGTCATCACACGTGGTGCCGCGCCCGGCCCTGTGTCTTTCTGGTACTATAAGGACGCGACGCTATTGGCGGTGGATGCCGCTAATGACCCACGGGGATATATGGTCGGCAAGCGGCTGATTGAGAGTGGCAAGTCCCCCGCACCCGATGTGGTTGCGGATGCCACGTTCGATCTTAAGGCGCTGTTGCAAGCGTGAGGATCATTGCCGGAACATATCGCGGGACCATATTGGCGGATGTGGGCAAGGGCGACGCCGACGCGCACCTGCGTCCGACATCGGACCGCGTCCGTGAAAGCCTGTTCTCGATGCTGACCCATCTCGATGTGATCCATGGAGTGCGGGTGTTGGATTTGTTCGCGGGAACAGGTGCGCTGGGCCTCGAGGCGCTTTCGCGCGGCGCACGCGAAGTTGTTTTTGTCGAAAACGGGCGTGTTGGCCAAAAGCTGATTACGCAAAACATCGAAAAAACCCGCGCTGAAGCAACGACAAAGTTGATGCGAAACGACGCAACTGCGTTGGGTGCTTGGCCGTCGGCCCCGTTTGATCTGGTGTTTTTGGACCCGCCCTACGGTAAAGGGATGGGTCAGAAAGCACTGGTGGCGGCGAAAGCAGGCGGGTGGCTCACACAGGGGGCCACAGTCGTTTGGGAAGAGAACGCACCGATGAACGCGCCGGTCGGATTTAGCCGCACAGACCGGCGCAAATATGGCGACACACACGTGACGCTCCTGTGCAACGAGTGATGCAAATTGACGAAGTTTTGACGACGCACACACCTTTGCGCTAGGATGCTGTCATGGCCGATGCAACTTCCTTTGCGATACCGCGTGTGCGCCGCGCCAACGTGCAGGCACCGCCGCTGCCCAAGCCGCAGCCGTTTGGCGCGCCGGTGTTTATCAATGATTGTGTGACGCCGCTGTGTGGTGAGACTGTCCTGTCGCTTTTGCTCAAGCGGATGATGCAGCAGGACATTCTTGATCAATAGGTTGGATGGAATTTGCCCGCCGGTGACAGCGTAAAGATTTCATAGCCGTCTTCGGTCACACCAATGGAATGCTCAAACTGCGCTGACAGCGATTTGTCACGAGTCACAGCGGTCCAGTCATCAGCGAGGGTTTTTGTCTCTGCACGGCCAAGGTTCACCATCGGCTCAATCGTAAAGAACATACCCGGCTCCAGCACGGATTTAGTGCCGGGCTTGCCGTAGTGCAGCACATTGGGCGGGGCATGGAAAACGCGACCCAGACCGTGACCGCAAAAATCGGTGACGACCGACATGCGGTGACCTTCGACAAAAGTTTGGATTGCATGGCCGATGTCCCCGAACGTATTGCCGGGTTTGACCATTTCGATCCCCTTCATCAGGGCCTCATGTGTGATATCGATCAAACGCTCGGGTTTGCGCGCAAGTTTTCCGGCGACATACATGCGGGAGGTGTCACCGAACCAGCCGTCAACAATGACCGTCACGTCGATGTTGAGGATATCACCATCCTTGAGCTTTTTGTCGCCGGGGATGCCGTGACACACCACGTGGTTGATTGAAATACAGCTGGCGTGCTGGTATCCTTTGTAGCCGATCGTGGCAGAGGTTGCTCCGGCCGCGTTAACCTTATCCTCGATGATCTTATCGAGCGCGGACGTGGTTTGGCCCACGACAACATGCTCTGCAATTTCATCCAGTATCGTTGCGGCAAGACGCCCGGTCGCGTGCATGCCTGCGAAATCACCAGCGTCGTGAATGCGAATGCCGTCTTTTGTCGTGCGACCCTTGTGGATGTCTGTCACCGGTCTCTCCGTGGTAATGTTTGCGTCTGTTTAGCGCGCGGGACGGCCAAGGACCAGAGGCGCGCCAACCGTGATTTCTGCAGGCCTGATATGCGTCCCGATGCACAAAGTTTCAACGCCCGCTTTTGCCGCCTCTGCGTGCGCCGCCGCATAAGCAGGGTCGATGTCAGTGGCGATATCTACATGGGTGCAATCGGTGCGCTGCACCAGATACAACAGCACTGCGCGGTGTCCTGCGCGGGCTACCTCGGCCAACTCATGCATGTGCTTTGTGCCACGTGCGGTAACACTATCGGGAAATTCGGCCAATCCGGGCGTGCGGCACATTGTGACAGATTTTACCTCGACGTAAGTATCGGGCAAACCTGCTTCGCTCAGTAAGAAATCAACGCGGGAGTTAGTGCCGTATTTCACCTCCGGACGCACAGTGCTGTATTCGGCAAGCGCGCTGATCTCGCGCGCCTCAAGGGCGGCGCGCAGCACGCGGTTGGGCAGGGATGTGTCTACGCCGGTCAGATGCCCGTTCTCATGATCCACCAGCCTCAGACCATATTTGAGCTTTTTCTTGGGGTCGTCATTCGGCTCAAGCCAAACTTTGGTGCCTGCATCTGCCAACCCCATCATCGAGCCGGGGTTGGCGCAATGGGCCGTAATCTCGGTGCCGTTCTCTAGCGTGCAATCCGCCAGAAACCGTTTGTAGCGGCGGATAAGTCGTGCAGGGACAAGATCGGTTTGAAAGCGCATGACAGAGGGCTATACCTTAACAGACACAGGCTCAAGGAGAGGCACATGACGAATCCCACAGCAGCGATGCTCGTGATCGGAGACGAGATCCTTTCGGGGCGAACACGCGATGCGAATATGCACCATCTCGCAGGCGAGTTGTCGGAAGTGGGCATCACGCTGGCTGAGGTGCGGATCGTGCCGGACACACATGCGGTCATCATTGCCGCAGTGCAGGCGCTGTCGAAAAATTACGATACCGTCTTTACCTCCGGTGGCATCGGCCCGACCCATGACGACATCACCGCCGATTGCATGGCAGAGGCCTTCGGCCAAAGCATTAATGTGCGCGCGGATGCACGCGCGATTTTGCAGGCCCATTACGATGCCGTTGGTACAGAACTAAATGAGGCGCGCTTGCGGATGGCACGTATCCCCGCACAGGCGCATTTAATTGAAAACCCTGTTTCCGCCGCACCGGGGTTCACCATCGAGAATGTGCACGTCATGGCTGGTGTGCCCAGCGTGTTCCGCACGATGGTGGCCAGTGTTTTGCCGACGCTGTTGGGGGGCGCGCCGCTCATCAGCAAGACGCTGACCGTGCACCGCGGTGAGGGGGATATTGCAGGGCCTTTTGGTGAGGTGGCAAAAGCATATGCAGAGCTGTCCATGGGCAGCTATCCGTTTCAGCGCGACGGGAAGTACGGTGCCAATCTGGTGGTGCGCGGACACGACGGTGCTCAGGTGGACGCAGCGATTGCGCAGCTCACTCAGGTGTTTGAGTGACAGCTGACGCCGCCGCACTTCTTGAGGTGTGCGAAGCGACCTGGCCGCCTGCCCGTACCTCGCGTGTAGGGTCATGGACCATTCGCGACGGTGCGGGCGGTGGCAAACGTGTGTCTGCCGCAACAGTGGAGGAAGCTTTTGCGGATCTTGATATCACACTGGCGGAGCAGGCAATGCGTGCCATCCATCAACGTCCGTTGTTTATGATCCGCGCGGGTGACGATGCGCTTGATGCGATGCTTGCAGGACGAGGCTATGACCTGATCGACAAGGTGGTGCTTTATACCGCGCCGATCAATTCGCTCATGGATAAGCCAATCCCGCCGGTGACCTGCTTCGCCATATGGGAGCCGCTGGCGATTATGGCGGAAATCTGGGCTTTAGGCGGTGTCGGGTCTGCGCGGCTCGACGTGATGGCGCGTGCCAAAATGAAGACAGGCATCCTGGCCCGCTGGAACGAGAAACCTGCCGGTGCGGCCTTTGCCGGTGTACATGGCGACGTGGCGATGGTTCACGCGGTTGAAGTGCTGCCCGCTCAGCGTAAGCAGGGCGTGGCCGAATGGATAATGCGCGCGGCGGCTTTTTGGGGCCATGCAAACGGGGCCAAAGATATTGCGGTTTTATGCGTGAGCGCGAACAAACCTGCAAATGCGCTCTATACCAAGCTGGGCTTTGCGCCTGTGGGAACCTATCATTATCGCCAACACCCTGAATAAGAGGAGCCTGTCATGGCTGACGACGCCCCCACCGCCCTTGATCTGCCGATGGTTGATCCGCTGCCGCCTGCGACGCAAAAGTACTTTGATGTGTGCTCTGACAAATTGGGAATGATCCCCAATGTCCTAAAGGCCTATGCCTTCGACATCGACAAGCTCAACACATTTACGGCGATGTACAACGATCTGATGCTGGGTGACAGCAACCTGAGCAAGCTTGAGCGCGAGATGATTGCGGTGGTTGTCTCTGCGGTGAACCGTTGTTTCTATTGCCTGACCGCGCATGGCGCTGCGGTACGCGAATTGTCGGGTGATCCGGCTTTGGGCGAGACTTTGGTGATGAATTACCGTGTGGCCGACTTGGACCCCAGAACGCGCATGATGCTGGATTTCGCGGTCAAGCTGACGGAGACACCCGAGATTTTCGAGGAAGAGGACCGCGAAGCGCTGCGCGCAGCAGGCTTCAGCGACCGCGATATCTGGGACATTGCCAGTGTGACAGGGTTCTTTAACATGACCAACCGCGTGGCAAGTGCATCCGACATGCGACCCAACGCAGCCTATCACGCGCAAGCCAGATGAGACGGTTTCTATGCGCAGTTTTGGTCATGTGGGGCGGTGCGGCACAGGCGATTGATTTGCAACTGCCCGCCAATGCGCAACAGATCACAACGCGCAATACTGTCGAGGACCGCTATTTTGCCCCCGTTGGTCCGTTTGAGCGGGGTGCGGTACCGACCCAACAGATCGACGGCAACGTCGCGCGCAGCGCATGGCGGATTGCAGGCGCGGGTATTACGCCGCTGCAACTTGTTGCGCGGCTCAAACCGCAACTGGAGGCGGCAGGATTTCACGTGGCCCTCGACTGTGCCGAGATTGCATGTGGTGGCTATGACTTCCGGTTTTCTACCGAAGTGCTCCCTGCACCTAACATGCATGTCAACATCCGGAACTTTCACGTGCTGACAGCGCTTCGTGGCGAAGGTGATGCGGTTTCAGTCCTTGCCAGTGCGTCCACTGGTGCGACATTTATCCAGATCATTCAGGCTGGCGGTGTAGAGCCTGTCGCGGTTCAAGCAGTGGCGGAGATACCCGTGATCAGCAGTGCCGTTGCGCAGGTGGGGCTCGCGGAGGAATTGCTGCGCGATGGTCACGCCGTGCTGTCGGGGTTGGATTTTAACAGCGGGACGCCAGACCTCGGGGAGGGTCCGTTCGCGGATCTACAGGTGCTTGCAGACATGCTGGAGGCGCAGCCTGATTTGCGGATTGCACTTGTTGGGCATACGGACAATGTTGGCGGGTTGGACGTCAACATCGCGCTGTCGCGCAGCCGCGCAAGTGCGGTACGGACGCGATTGATTGATCAATACAATGTGGCGCCAGCGCGGCTTGAGGCGGAAGGGATGGGGTATCTTGCGCCGCATACCACCAACCAAACCGCGCAGGGCCGTGAGATCAACCGCCGGGTCGAGGCGATCGTGCTGTCGCAATAGTATCCGCGCCATAAAAAAGCCCCGACACCGCTTGCGCACTGCCGGGGGAAGTTCACCGAGGGGAAGTGGTGTTTGGTGTCTAGTCTACCACTCGCTTGGGCCTTTTTCGGCGAAAGTGTGGACTAGAAAATCAATGAACGCGCGGACTTTGGGCTGTGTGAAGCGGCCCGGCGGGTAGACGGCATAGATGCCTTGGGTTTCTTGGGGCAGATCGGGGATCGCATCCTCTACCAGACCTTTTTCCATGGCGTCAGCGTAGAGAAAGCTGGGCAGATAGGCGATGCCAAGGCCGGAAACAGCAGCGTTCAACAGGGATTGCCCATCATTGACCGACAACCAACCTGCGGTGCGGACCTGACGTTTTTCACCCGATGGCGCGGTGAGTTTCCAGACATTGCCGCTTGATTGGTTGGAATAGTGCAGCAGCTTATGATTGTTGAGATCATCGATTTTCTCAGGGCGTCCATATTTCTCAAAATAGGCAGGCGAGGCGATCATTCGCTTTGTCGTCTCGGTCAGTTTACGTGCGCGCAGGGTGCTGTCTTCTAACTCACCGATGCGAACGGCCATGTCAAAGCCTTCGGAGATAAGCTCCACATAGCGGTTGTTGAGGACCATATTGACAGTGATGTCCGGGAAATCACCCAGGAATTCCGACAGGGCAGGCGACAGGTGATTGACGCCGAAATCTGTCGCAACCGAAATCCGTAGCAAGCCGGATGGCGCGGATTGCATGGACGTGACAAGGGCATCAGCCTCTCCCGCGTCGTTGAGGACGCGGCGGGCACGGTCATAATAGGCGAGGCCAATTTCGGTGGGTGAGACGCGGCGGGTCGTCCGGTTGAGCAACCGCGCACCAAGGCGCGCCTCAAGCGAAGAGACGTGTTTTGAAACGGCAGACTTCGAGATCCCCATCTTCTTGGCGGCATCGGTAAAGCCCCCCTGATCCACCACGGTGGCAAACGCTTCCATTTCTGTCAGGCGGTCCATTGCCATCCCTTTCTATTCTTATTTCCAAGAACAGCTATGGGGGGCGATTGGGGCGCAATAGAGGCATGGATGGGACAGTAGCAAGGTAATTGCCTGTACCGTTGAAGGCATGGAAACACCAAAGCCCTTTATTCATAGGCGCGCGGTCAAAGCCATTTCATTTTGCGGATCAAGAACACAAGAATGCCGCCCAGCAAGATCATTGCCAAACAAAGCACTGCAAACCCCCACGGGCTGTCGAGCCCCGGCATGCCTCCCACGTTCACGCCAAAAAGACCGGTCAGAAAACTGATTGGCAGGAAAACTCCCGCGCCTACAGACAGAAGGAAGCTGTGATGGGCCTGTTTGCGGGCCACGTCGAGGTCATGATCGTCTTGCACCGCGTTAAGTCTTTCGCGCTGTGCGTCCAACTCTTCGACGGCCATGGTGGTGCGGTTGGCAAGTTCGCGCAGGGCGGAATGATGTACGGCTGGTATCAGGGGTTCCGCTGCAAGTTTGTTGAGTGCTGCGCGTTGCGGATCAAGGTAGCGACGCAAGCGGATGACCCTGCGGCGCGCAAGCGGTAAATTCGGGGGGACAGGCGTGTTTGTATCCTCCAAATCTGCCTCAAAGCATTCGGTAAGTTCGATGATCTTCATAACCTCGTCCTGCACGCGGTTGGTCAACGAGGTCAGCAGCGTTGTGATGAAAGCACCCGCAGAGGGAGGTGCCACGCCAGCATCAGCGCTTTTGCGGATTTCGTCAGTTGCAAAGACACGGCGCACCCGCACCGTCACCACAGTCGCCTGCGTCACCCACATGCGGAGCGAGACCATCTCCTCGGCGGCATATCCATCGTTAAGGTTAATGCCGCGCAGGTTGAGGATCAGGCCATCCTCATAGGGGTCGCACCGGGGGCGGGTTTCGGGCTGTAAAAGTGCGCTCGCCGGAATTGCGGGCAGGTTTGCGGCACACCATGGGCCCAAGTCAGCATCAGACAGATCAAAGTGCCACCACCGATATTGCGCAGAGCCGGTCAGGCTGGTGTCTTGGGGGATTGAAGATCTGCCGTCTTTGGCGATGTCGAATACGCAGATGGGCATGTCGCGTCCTTTGAGTGCTGGCGGTCCCAGTGTTACTGTGCACGGGGGCCGCCGCAAGGGCCGCTGTTAAATGACCTACAGTGTCGCGGCGAGGCGGGTGCCCTGATCAATTGCGCGTTTCGCGTCCAGTTCGGAGGCCACATCGGCACCACCGATCACATGGCACGTCTTGCCCTTCGCCTCCAGCGCATCGGCGAGCGACCGGTCGGAGAGCTGTCCTGCGCACAAAACGATTGTGTCTGCCGGAATAGTCTGGGGGTTTTCGCGTGCCTCACCAAAGGTGATGTGGATGCCGTCGTCGTCGATCCGCTCATAATTCACACCGGCGATCATATTGACCTCCTTCATGGTAAGCGATGCGCGGTGAATCCAGCCGGTTGTTTTGCCAAGACCTTTGCCGGGTTTGGACGGTTTGCGCTGCATCATGGTGACGGCGCGGGCGGGTTTATGCGGCTGTGGCCCCTCCGGTGCAAGGCCGGAGCGGTGATCGGACGTATCCGCCACACCCCATTCGCGCATCCATTCGGGCAGGTTGAGGGTCGTGCTTTCGCCATCATGGACCAGATGTTCTGAGACGTCGAAACCGATACCACCAGCACCAATGACAGCCACATGGTCGCCAATCTTCGCTGTTCCGTTCAGGACGTCAATGTAGGAGTAGACATTGTCGCGGTCCTGCCCCTCAATCTGGGGGTCGCGTGGGATGACACCGGTTGCGATGATAATCTCGTCATAGCCGTCAAGATCATTGGCAGAGACTTCGGAGTTGAGGTTCACCGTGATGCCATAATGCGCGACCATCGTGCGGTACCAATCGACAAAGCCCCAGAATTCCTCCTTACCTGCGACCTGCTTTGCGAGGTTGAGTTGCCCGCCAATCTCGGACGCACGGTCAAAGACGGTGACGGTATGCCCGCGCTCTGCCGCGGCAAGTGCGGTGGACAGGCCTGCCGGACCTGCGCCGACGATGGCAATGGATTTGGGGGTCGCTGCGGGTTCCAATACCAGCTCGGTCTCGTAGCAGGCGCGCGGGTTTACAAGGCAACTGGAGATTTTGCCGCCAAACGTATGATCAAGGCAAGCTTGGTTGCAACCAATGCAGGGTGCGATATGCGCGGATTTGCCAGCAGCAGCTTTGTTCACGAACTCCGCATCGGCCAGCATGGGCCGTGCCATCGACACCATATCGGCACACCCTGTCGACAGGACCTCTTCGGCGACTTCGGGCGTGTTGATGCGGTTGGAAGTAATCAGCGGTATGGATACTTTGCCCATCAGCTTTTTCGTAACCCACGCAAAGGCGGCGCGCGGTACGGAGGTGGCGATGGTCGGGATGCGCGCCTCGTGCCAGCCGATGCCGGTGTTGATGATCGTTGCACCGGCTTTTTCAATCTCGACGGCCAGTTGGGCCACTTCGTCGTAGGTGGAACCGTTAGGCACCAGATCAATCATCGACAGACGGTAGATGATGATAAATTCCGGACCGACTGTTTCGCGGACACGGCGCACGACCTCGATCGGCAGGCGCATCCTGTTTTCATAAGAACCGCCCCAGCGGTCGGTCCGTTTGTTGGTGTGGGTGACCAGAAACTGGTTAAGGAAATACCCCTCCGAGCCCATGACCTCGACACCATCATAACCAGCTTGCTGTGCCAGCCCCGCACAGGCTGCGATGTCGGCGATCTGCTTTTCGATACCTTCCTCGTCAAGCTCGGCTGGAGGAAATGGTGAGATGGGCGATTTAATGGCCGATGGTGCTACGCATTTGGGCCCGTAAGCATAGCGACCCGCGTGCAGGATCTGCATCGCGATCTTGCCATCAGAACCGTGTACGCGGTCGGTGACAATTTTATGGTTCGCCACATCTGTCTCACTGGCCATCATGGCCGCACCGGGCAGGACTGACCCTTCAAGGTTAGGGCCAATGCCGCCGGTGACCATTAGCCCGACACCGCCACGTGCACGTGCAGCATAAAACTCTGCTACGCGGTTCCAGTCCTTCGTCTCCTCGAGCCCTGTGTGCATTGAGCCCATGAGGACGCGGTTCTTCAAGGTGGTAAAGCCCAGATCAAGAGGCTTGAGCATATGCGGGTAGCTGGACATGGGAGACCCCTTCTGGCGGATAATATTCGGCACATCATGACGGTAAGGGACACTGTTGTCACGACAAACGCGGCGTCAGGCCGCTTTCGGCGCTGGGCGATATCATGTAGCCTATCGGCAGCAATCCTAAAACAGATGGACGCCGACATGACACCGCAAGAAATCGAGAAACTTCCCTACCGGCCCTGTGTGGGTTTGATGGTGCTGAATGCAGCGGGAGAGGTGTTTGTCGGTCAGCGTCTGGACCGGAATTATGACGCCTGGCAGATGCCGCAAGGTGGGGTGGAAAAGGACGAAGATCCCCGCGACGCCGCCCTGCGCGAGTTGGAGGAAGAGACGGGCATCACCCGTGATCTGGTTCATGTCGAAGCGGAAACAGTAGATTGGCTGCCCTATGAATTGCCGCATGATCTGGTGCCGAAGCTTTGGAAGGGCCGGTTTCGCGGCCAAAAGCAAAAGTGGTATTTGCTCCGCTTCACCGGCACCGATGCGCAGGTCAATATCGTGACCGCCGAGCCGGAGTTCAGCGCGTGGCGCTGGCTAGCGGCGGATGTGATGCTGGACGGGATTGTGCCATTCAAACGTGATGTCTATGCTCGCGTGGTCGCGGAATTTGCGGACCATCTGTAGGCGCCATCGCCATTAAATGACGGGAATATGCCGCCCTGCCTGTATCGGTAAAACGCCAATCAGGCGGGGATCATCGTCGATTTCTATCGCGCGTTTATATGCGGAAAATCCTGACCGGATATAAAAATCCAACGCTTGGGGGCTGTCGATGGTGCAGGTGTGCACATGAAAACGCTCAATGCCTGCGTCCCAAGCCCGCGTGATTGCTTCATTCATCAGGTAGCGCCCTGCACCTGTCCCGATGAGGGCGGGCGTCAGCCCAAAATAGGCCAGCTCGCACGCGCCTTTCGTGCGAAAATCCAGCTCCAGCAGGGCCCTGTCCACGCCATCCTTGGTCAGCGTGAAATAGGCAGTATGCGGGTCATTCAGAATTGCGGCGAGAGCAGCGTCCGTCAGCCTGAGCCGCCCGTACCACAGCCATTCATTGCTGCCGACGCGGGTGAAAACATCGCGGTACCACTCAAGCGTTGGTGTGACCTGCCGGAAACGGATGCCATCCGGCAGGTCAATGTCTTTTGTCGGCGCACGTGACAGCATTTCGAGATAGGTGACGATAACGGGTAACTTACCCGCTGGCACCGCATGAACGCCGTCGTTCAGCATTACACGAGGCCTGTCTTACGGAAGACTTCCATCATGTCCTTCTCGGGGCGCGGCCCAACATGGGAGATCACTTCGGCACCGCACAGATTGCCCATGTGTCCGCATGTTTCAAGATCGCGGCCCGTCGCCATGCCATAGATGAAACCAGCCGCAAACTGATCGCCCGCACCTGTCGCATCTACGGGTGTGACGCGCTCGGGGGCGGGGATATCCACACGCTCTTTGCCACGGATCAAGGTTACACCGTCACCGCCACGGGTACAGACCATTACGGGGCAGATGGCGGCCGTATTGGCCATCGCGGCCTCAAGGTCCTCTGTCTGGAACAGCGATTTGATCTCCGCCTCGTTGCCGATGACGAAATCAAGCTCGTGGGTGATCATCTGTAGAAAATCCGCGCGGTGACGTTCGACACAGAAAGGGTCGGAGATTGTGATGCCTGCCATGCCACCGCCCGCTTTTGCCGCACGCGCGGCTTCGCGGAAGGCGGTTTTGCCCGCGTCTTCGTCGAACAGATATCCCTCAAGGAACATGATTTTTGCGTTACCGGCCACATCGCTGGGCACATCGGCAGAGGACAATCCTGTGGAAACACCGAGGTAGGTGTTCATCGACCGCTCCCCGTCCGGTGTCACGAAAATCATGCTGCGCGAGGTGGGGCGATCCGCATCCGTGACCGGCGGGTTCACGAAATCAATGCCATTGTCGGTCATTGCATCCGCATAAAACCGGCCAAGTCCGTCGTCCCGTACCCGCCCGATAAATGCTGTGCTCAAACCCAACGCGCCGACGCCGGCGATTGTATTGGCCACGGCACCCCCCGGCGTTTGCACACGGTCGTTCATCGCACCATAGAGCTGTTCTGCGCGGTCCTGCGGAACCAGCTGCATGATTCCTTTTTCAATGCCCATATTATCCAGAAACGGATCATCCGCATGGGTGATGACATCGACAACGGCATTTCCGATGCCTACCAGATCGTATGTTTTCATTCAGTCTTGTCCTTGTATTGGCACAGGTCGTTGATGATGCAGGTTCTGCATTGCGGTTTGCGTGCTTTGCAATGATAGCGCCCGTGCAGGATCAGCCAGTGATGTGCGTGGAGCTGAAAATCTGCCGGGATGTTGTCTTCGACCGCGCGCTCGACCGCATCGACGGTCTTGCCCGGTGCGATGCCCGTGCGGTTGCCAACGCGAAAGATATGCGTGTCCACAGCCTGTGCGGGTTGCTGCCACCACATGTTCAGGACGACATTGGCGGTTTTGCGGCCAACACCGGGCAGAGATTGCAGCGCGGCACGGGAATTTGGAACAATGCCGTCATAGTCATCCACAAGGATCTGACTAAGCTTGATCACGTTCTTGGCTTTTTGGCGGAACAACCCGATTGACTTGATATGTTCTGTCAGCCCCTCAAGCCCGAGGTCGAGCATTTTCTGAGGCGTATCGGCAATCTGGAACAGCGCGCGGGTTGCCTTGTTCACCCCCGCATCCGTGGCTTGGGCCGATAACGCGACGGCGACCACCAGCGTATAGACATTCAGGTGCTCAAGCTCGCCTTTCGGCTCAGGTTCGGCGGCATGAAACCGCTCCATGATCGCGCGAATGGTGTGATAATCAAGTTGTTTGGACGGTTTGCTCATGGGGCGCAGGTATGCGCAGGTTTCGGGTCGCGTGCAAGCAGGGGCTGCCATATTGTGGTGCTATGACACAGCTTTTTCAAACTCCCGATTTGCCCGACAATGCCTACCACTACGGTGTGATCGCCCGTGCGATTGCCCTTATTGACGCGGCGGATGCGCCCCTCGCTCTTGAAGAACTTGCACAACAGATGGGCATGAGCGCGGCGCATTTCCAAAGGGTGTTCTCAAACTGGGCCGGTGTGTCGCCCAAACGGTATCAGCAATATCTGGCGCTGGGCTATGCGAAAACCTTGCTGCGTGATCGCTTTACAACGCTGGAGGCGGCGCATGCCGCAGGTTTGTCCGGTACAGGTCGATTGCATGATCTGTTTGTGCGGTGGGAAGCGATGAGCCCCGGTGAATTCGCACAAGAGGGCGCTAAGCTCAAGATCGTCTGGGGGTGGTTCGATACGCCTTTCGGGACCGCCCTCGTAATGGGGACGCAGAAGGGAATTTGCGGCGTGTCCTTTGCGGCAGAAGTAGGTGAGGACGCTGCTATGGCTGATTTGCGGTCGCGCTGGCCCGCCGCGCAGTTCACCGAAGACAGAGCTGCGTTGCATGATTGGGTCCGAGCTGCCTTTGGTATAGCGCAGTCGACGGTGCCCACTCCGCTTTATCTCATCGGCGCTCCGTTCCAGATCAAGGTTTGGGAGGCACTTTTGCACCTGCCCGAGGGAAGTGTGACCACATACGGCGAAATTGCAGGTGCTATTGGCACCCCGCGTGCGGTGCGCGCTGTGGGTACTGCGGTCGGGCGCAATCCAATCGGATATCTTATTCCGTGCCACCGTGTGCTGCGCAAATCGGGCGCGTTGGGCGGATATCATTGGGGTTTGCCCATGAAACGCGCGATGTTGGGGTATGAGGCGGCACGCGCCGATAGCGGTTTGGGTGCGCGGGATGCCGCTTATTCCCCCTAAACAAGCATTTTGTCGCGAACCTTTATTGCCTATAATACGTTCATCACAAGATGCTTCGCCCGAACGAAGCCGAAACAGTAAGGCAATGAGACAATGACATTTATGAAACTCCCGCTCGTGGCTGCCGTAACAGGCGTAATGGCTCTTGGTGCATGTACCACTCCCACAGGCTCTATCCTTGCTCCGGCAAGTGATCCAAACCAGCGTGCAAAAAACGGTGCTCTGATCGGTGCAGGTGCCGGTGCTCTGGTAGGTGCCTTGTCCAAAGGTGACGGCAACCGTGCGGGTGGCGCGCTCAAAGGTGCGGTTATCGGTGGTGCATTGGGTGCGGGTGGCGGTGCATTGCTTGACCGTCAGGAACGTGACCTGCGTCAAAGCCTTGGTAATGACAACGTGATCATCAACAACACAGGCGATCGCCTGATTCTGACCCTGCCGCAGGACATCCTCTTCGCAACGGGCTCTTCGGCAGTTCGCCCTGACCTGCAGCGTGATCTGGCAACAGTCGCCAGCAACCTTCAGGCCTACCCGAACTCAACGATCCAGATCATCGGTCACACTGACAGCGACGGTGAGGCGAGCTTCAACCAGCAGCTCTCCGAGAGCCGCGCCGGTGCGGTTGCGTCGGTATTGCTCAATAATGGTGTATCCTCACAGCGTATCCAATCGTTTGGTCGCGGTGAAAGCCAGCCGATTGCGAGCAACCTTAACCCACAAGGCAAATCGCAAAACCGCCGGGTTGAAATCGTAATTCTGCCCAACGCCTAAGTATCTCCTCCCCCGGAGTACGATGACGCCTCGGTGCCTTTGGTGCCGGGGTGTTTTGTTTTCAGAGGCTGATAATATCAACAGAATTCTTTGACAGGCCTTGAGATTTGCAGCGGTTGGATCACGTTGCATCCGAACATATCCAAGACTGAAGGAACATCCTCATGGCGACCACCAAACTTCTCGGTATTTCAGGCTCCCTGCGCAACGACAGCCACAACACCTTGCTATTGGCGGAGGCTGCGCGGCTGTTCGGTGATACCGACTATAACTTGGCCGATATCAACCTGCCGCTTTATAATGGCGATGACGAGGAGGCGCATGGCGTGCCTGCCGCGGTTGATGCATTGGCCCAGCAAATCGCAGATGCGGATGCGGTGATGATCTCCACGCCCGAGTATAATAAAGGCCCGTCCGGTGCGCTCAAGAACGCGCTGGATTGGGTCAGCCGGTCGTCGGTCAAGCCCTGGGAGAACAAGCCCGTGGCCGTCATGTCTGCAGCTGCCGGTCGCGCAGGTGGGGAGCGGGCGCAGATGATCCTGCGCGCTTTCATGGTGCCCTTTCGCCCACGAATCTTGCAAGGCCCCGAAATCCACGTTGCTGCCAGCTATGAGGCTTTTGATGATAACGGGCAGCTTACCGGCGAGATGTATCTCAAAGATCTCGAAGCGTTGATGAAAGCGTTGCACGCCGAAATCGGACGCTAGGGCTTTATCTGCTTCCTAAAGATTATCCTCGACGTGGAAACCGCCGGGGATACTGTTCTCTCCTTTGAGAATAAGATCAGCGATTACATCCGCGATTTTGGGCGCCATGCCAAAGCCGATCTTGAACCCGCCATTGGCAATGTAGTGACCATCGCGGTCTGGCCATGCGCCCAGCATTGGTGCGCGTGACCTTGCGCGCGGTCGCACGCCCGCCCACCGCGCGATAACCGGCGCATCTCGCAGAACCGGTACTGCGGCGCGCGCAACCTCTATCACATCGTCCAGCTGCGCATCGGTGCTAGCCGGATCATCATACACGCGCTCCGAAGTGGAGCCGATGGCGACGGTGCCATCGAGGTGGGGAATAATATGCACGCCGCTGGCGAAAAGCTGTGGTTTTCCTGCGGCGTCAAATTGCAAAAGTGCCGCTTGCCCCTTCACGCCACTGCCGACGAGGCGCAGGCGGCCCGTGTTCATCGCCTCAAGTCCCGCCACGCCCGTCGCCCATAGAACAGCGCCTCTGTCCGCACCTTCCGACTGCACCTCGACACCCTGCGCGTGCAGCGCGGCGACCAGCGCTTCGCAGGCCTGACGCGGATGTAGATGCGCACTGAGCGTGTCGTTGATAATATATCCGTCTGGGCTGTTCGGTTGCCAATCGGTTTGCGGTGCAGGCATCACCTCCCACGTTGCTGCATCACCCCACAAATTGCGCGCGGTACCGGTTCTGCGCAGCGCCAGCTCATGCGCTGCGGTATCTGCGATGGGCTGCAAACGCCCTGTACGAGCGTATCCAGAGCTTTTGCCGCCGGCCTCAGCGACCTCGCGCCAGAAGTCTTCTGCCATCAGCAGGCTTTCAAGTTGAAATGCCTTCTTCGGGTTCCAGTTTTCAGGCACGTGGGGGGCAAGGGCGCCAACAATACCGCCGCTGCTTCCTGTGCCGGGGCCATGTGGGTCGATGATTCTGATCTTCGCGCCGCGCTGCGTGCAGGCCCACGCGATGGACAGGCCGAAAATCCCTGCGCCGCGAATGGTGATATCGGTCATTGCCCTGCCTCCTGTTTGGGCGCAGATTGCGCCGAGGGCATAGATACAGGGCGGGCGCGTGCAGGACCAGACGGCACAGATAGAATGGCGCGACGGCCGCGTGCCGGTCTCGACCCGCTTTGATGATCCGTACTTCAGCCTAGAGAACGGCATGGAAGAGACGGCGCATGTGTTTCTGGCGGGAAATGACCTGCCCGCACGGTTCAGAGATGGGTTTCATGTGGCCGAGCTTGGATTTGGCACAGGACTTAATTTTCTCGTGGCGTTGATGGCCTTTCGGTCTTGTGGCTGCGGGGGCACGCTCAGGTTCACCAGTTTTGAAGCATACCCGATGGCCGTGGAAGATTTGCACGCGTCGCTGCGCAGCTTTGAAGGTTTGCCGGATGATCTGGCGTCAATCGCTGAATTTCCCGCGCATCTCAACGGTCCAGATTTTGAGCTGCGGGTGATATTGGGTGATGCACGTGTCGCGCTGCCCGCATGGGAAGGCAGTGCTGATGCTTGGTTTCTTGACGGCTTCTCCCCTGCCAAAAACCCCGAACTTTGGTCGCCTGACCTGATGGCTGAGGTAGCGCGACATACGCAGGTCGGAGGCACTGCTGCCACCTACACAGCGGCAGGGTTTGTGCGTCGCGGTCTCGCTGATGCGGGGTTCGAGGTGAGCCGCGTTGCGGGATATGGGCGCAAACGCCACATGACCCGCGCTGTTTTCGTATGACTCAAAGCAACAATATCCCGCTTGGCATTGGACTTATGATTGCCACGACACTTGTTTTTGCAGTGCAGGACGGGCTGTCGCGCCATTTGGCGGGTGAATACAATGTGCTGATGATCGTAATGATCCGCTATTGGTTTTTTGCGGCCTTTGTTATCGCCATCGCAAAACGTCGTGCGGGGGGTATTCGGGCCGCTGCGCGCACGGAACAGCCGCTGATACAGATCACACGCGGGCTGATGCTGTCGCTGGAAATTTGCGTGATGGTGGCCGCTTTTACCATCCTTGGATTAGTCGAAAGCCATGCCGTCTTTACCTGTTACCCTTTGTTGGTCGCGGCACTCTCAGGGCCGGTGTTGGGCGAGCATGTAGGCTGGCGGCGCTGGGCGGCGATCGGTGTGGGGTTCATCGGGGTGCTTATCATCCTGCAACCAGGTGCTGCGGTGTTTGATGTGCGTGCGCTTATCCCGCTGCTGGCCGCTGCCATGTTTGCAGTCTATGGATTGCTCACCCGCTATGCCGGTCGGCGCGACAGCACGGCCACCAGCTTTTTCTGGACGGGCACAGTGGGAGCGGTTGCGATGACGCTGCTGGGGGTGTGGTTTTGGGAACCTATGATCCGCACCGACTGGATCTGGATGTGCTGCTTATGCTTAACAGGCGTGACTGGTCACTGGCTGCTTATCCGTTGTTATGAAGCGGCGGAGGCGAGTGCGGTACAGCCGTTCGCTTATCTGCAGCTGGCGTTTGCGGCGATCATTGGTATCACGGTCTTTGGTGAAAACGTCAGCACCAATGTCGCCATTGGCTGCATGATTATTGTCGCTGCAGGTCTATTCACCTTTTGGCGCGAACGACAGCAGAGTTGAGCCGATCAACTCATCATAAAACGGGATCGGCAAGGCTTCGCGGCCAAGGCGGGCACGGTAGACCGGCAAGCTTTCTGTGACCCGCATGATGTAGTTTTGCGTCTCGCGGAAAGGCACCATTTCGATCCAGTCGACGATATAGACATCACCGTCGCGCGGATCACCAAGCTCTTCCATCCAGCGGATCGGGCGGCTTGGGCCAGCGTTATAGGCGGCTGACATCATCACAACGTTGCCGTTGAACCGGCCTGCCAGCGTCGACAGATACTGTGTGCCAAGGCGCGCGTTGTAGACAGGATCAGCAGTGAGACGGTCTGTGGTGTGCTGCGGGGCAATACCCAATCCTTGTGCGACTTCTTTCGCGGTGGCGGGCATCAATTGCATCAATCCGCGCGCACCGACGGCTGATTGCACGACCGGATCGAACTCGCTTTCACGGCGCGCAATGGCAAGGGTCATCTCCGGCGCCATGGGCAGGTCAGCCTCGCCCGCAGGGTGCAGCGCATAGTATGCCGCTGCGATCTCGAGGCCACGCTGGGCTGCGCGTTTGCCGATCATCACGGCGATATGGGGCTGGCCTACGTCAATGGCGGCTTGGCCCAATAATTCAAGATCAGGTTCAAGCAATTGATCGGCCAGATGGGTCCAGAAACGCTCTGCCAGATTCATCTCACCGGATGCCTGAAGCAGCAGACCCGCCTCGAACAAGGGCGCAGAGGCAAGCGGGCTGGTGCGCCAGTCTTGCGCAGGCGCAGCCCCCTTGAGGGCGTCGGGGAAAGGAATGCGCGCGCGCTCCGCTGCTAGCAGACCGTAGAAGGAGGTCTGGTATTTCGCACCCTCACGATAGGCTGCGGTCGCCCCTTCGTTATCGCCCGATTCCTCCAACGCGCGGCCCTGCCAATAGCCTGCGCGCCCTTTACTGATGGGTGAGGCGACTGCGCCGTCGTGGTTTTTGAAATGCGTCAATGCACGCACGGGGTCATTGAGAAGCCGCAGGGCGATGTATCCCGATAGCCATTCAAGGTCGGCGTAATCCGACCCCTCGGTCAGAAAATGCTGGGATGCCATTGCATAGGCACGAGATGGATTGCCGGTCCGCATCTCGCTTCGCGCCAGCCCGCGCCGCCGGTTGCCCCATGCATCGGGATTGCCAAGCGTATCCGCAGATTTGGACGCCTCTAGCATCAGGTCCATCGCGTCGTCACCACGACCAACACGCGCGCGCCATTCGAACCGCGCGTGGTTCATGGCGCCTGTGAATTTAAGCGCGTCGGGCAAGGCTTCATAGATGCTCGCCGCGTTATCAAGGCGGCGGTAGAATGCGATGCGCGCCTCGGCAGATTGCTCTGCCGTTTTGCTGGCCACGCCGTACATCTGGCGCGCCTCATCATATTCGCGCTGCCAGACCATCGCATCAAGGCGTGCATCATGATGTGGCTTGAGCAGTGCAGCGTGCGCGTCCAAGAAATCCGCCTGAGATTTGGCATTCATGGGCATGGTGCGCCATGCCAATACCAGATTGGCCTGTGCCGGACCGCTGAGGTCAGCGGCGATAAGTGCTTTTGCATGGGCAAGCACGCCTTGGGGTGTTTGTGCAGGCCCTTGCTCGAAAAACGCGCGTATCTTGGCATCCGACTGTTTGATCACTTCCTCTTCGGACTGACGACGCAAATAGTCCATGCCGGGCCAATCGGGGCGGCGGTCGAGAAAATCGGTGATCTGGGCAAAGTCGCCTTGGCCTGCGCGCAAGCGGTGCCAGACGATCACGTCACGCGCCACAACGCCGTCGCGTGCAGCGATGGTTTCGGCGGTATCAAAATTCCCGCCGCGCATTGCGTCAAGGCCCCAGCCAAGCGGACGAGGGCGTTCAGCAGAGGCGGGCAAGGCCATGGCACAGACCAGCAACAGGGCCGTCAGATAGCTTGTCATGGCTTGCATTTCCTATCTCGCTCACAGTACAGCCTTGGACCATAGACTATCTGCACGCGGGTTCAATTCACGACTGCGGGTGTGAGCAGTCTAGTTGTCAGTTGCCGTATTTTGCGGTGGTATCCGGCGGCCTTTCCGGTCTCCAGCACAAAAAGGAGCGTGTACATGTTTTCAGGTTCTATGCCTGCCCTCGTCACGCCGCTTCAGGGCGGTGAGCTGGATATCGAAACACTCAAGAAACTGGTAGAATGGCACATCGGTAAGGGGTCCAACGGTCTGGTACCGGTCGGCACGACAGGCGAATCGCCGACGCTCACCCACCGTGAGCATGAGCAGGTCGTTGAGGAAGTGGTAAAAGCAGCCGCCGGACGTATCCCCGTCATTGCGGGCGCGGGAAGCAACAACACACTCGAGAGTATCCGTTTTGCGCAATACGCCGAGAAGGTTGGCGCAGATGGTATCCTTGTTGTGACGCCTTACTATAACAAGCCGACGCAACGCGGCTTGATCGCGCATTTCACGGCTGTGCACGATTGCTGCAACTTGCCGGTGATCATTTATAATATTCCGGGCCGTTCCGTCGTAGATATGACGCCGGAAACAATGGGGCAGCTGTCCAAGCTTGAGCGGATTGTCGGCGTCAAGGACGCGACGGGCGATCTGGCACGGGTGTGCGATCAGCGAATGACCTGCGGGCCTGACTTCATCCAGCTTTCGGGTGAGGATGCAACAGCACACGGGTTCAATGCTCAAGGGGGCGTCGGGTGTATTTCGGTGACGGCTAATGTTGCACCAGCCTTGTCCGCCGAATTACAGGCTGCATGCGCGGCGGGTGACTACGCGAAGGCGCTGGCGGTGCAGGACAAGCTGATGCCGCTGCACAAGGCGATCTTTACCGAGCCGGGTCTGGTCGGTGCGAAATACGCGATGTCGCGGCTTGGCCTGTGCTCGGATGAGGTGCGCCTTCCGCTAACAGGGCTCACGGATCAAACACGCTCCCTTGTCGACGCAGGACTGGCGCATGCCGGATTGCTGTAAGCTTCAAGCGGTGGGCATTCGTTTAAGAAGGCCCGCCGCAGCTTTGCGTTTGATCAAGGCAAAGCATTTCTTGACGGACGGCGCGATATTTACATAATGTAAAGAATGAAATTATCGCGCGCTAATATATCTACGACGCTGATTATCGCCCACCCTTGGCTGTTTTCATGAGTGGGCAGAAGATCAGAAATATGGAAGAGTTCGCCGCGAAGAGCGGTGTTTCTAGACCGACGGTCTCCAAATATTTCAACGATCCCCAAAGCGTTCGCAAAAGCAGTCGCACGCGTATTGAAACCGCACTCGAACAATACGAGTTCCGCCCCAATGTCTATGCGGTGAACCAGAACCGCCGGTTGACGAAAAATATCGGGATTGTTGTGCCTTATGTGGCCGATCCCTTTTTTGCCGAGATCGCGCGGAACATCGAGCAGCGCTGTATCGAGGCCGGTTTTGCGCCTTCTACCTTCAGCTCCCACGGTAGACCTGAACAGGAAGCCGATATTTTAGATACATTGCGGTCGATGCGTCCTGCGGGTGTTCTGTTGGCGCCGCTTGGGCGGATGTCCGACAAAACGGGGATCGCTGCATTTTGCAAGGACGTGCCAACCGTTCTGTTTGACAGCAACATCGAGGGTATTGGGGCCACATTTATTGGCTCTGATAACTTCCAATCGGTGCCCTTGATGGTCGACTACCTGTGCCGTACCGGAGAGCCGCCATGTTTTTTCGAGATGGCGCCGGTGAACCCCAATGCGAACAAGCGACGCGATGCTTATGTTATAGCGATGGAACGATTGGGCCACACGCCGTCTGTTATAAGGGCAGCTGGTGAGGGATGGGAGTTCGAGAATATCGGCTATTCCGAAGGACAGCGTATTCTGGCCGAGGGTTCATTTCCAAGCACGACAGTTCTGTGCAGCAACGACCGCATTGCTATCGGCCTTCTTGCGGCAGCGTATGAGAGCGGCCACAAGGTAGGTATCACCGCCGCCTGCAGCCTGAGAATTGCGGGCCATGATGATCACCCGTTTGCCAAATTCACCTGCCCGTCGCTGACCACAGTATCGCAAGATTACCGCGCCATATCAGAACGGAGCGTCGAGACGCTTTTGTCGTTGATTGACGATGGCGCAGGCAGCGATTCGGTGAGTGGTACGCTGTTTAAAGGCCAGTTGGTGATGCGGGCATCGGCCTGATTCACTAGGAAAATTTACGCGCGTAAAATTTATATTGACGTCGCGTAGCCTGTGTCGCTAGTCTCTCCCTCAAGATCAAAAATACCAAGGGAGGACTTTTGATGAAACTCACGGCACCACTGGCCTTGGCGGGAGCGGTCGCACTGACGACTGCATCTTTCGTACAAGCCGAAACAACACTCACCATCGCGACTGTGAACAATGGCGATATGATCCGCATGCAGGGTCTGACCGACGATTTCACATCGCAAAATCCGGATATCAAACTGGAGTGGGTCACGCTCGAAGAGAATGTTTTGCGCCAACGCGTCACCCAAGACATCGCCGCCTCCGGTGGTCAGTTTGATGTCATGACAATCGGCACATACGAAGTTCCGATCTGGGGTAAGCAAGACTGGCTTACGTCACTCAATGATCTGCCAGCCGAGTGGGACGCGGATGATATCCTGCCCGCAATCCGTGGCGGCCTGACCGTTGATGGTGAGCTTTATGCAGCACCATTCTATGGCGAAAGCTCTATGGTCATGTACCGAAAGGACCTGATGGAAGCTGCTGGTCTTGAAATGCCAGAAGCACCCACATGGTCCGACATCGAGGCCGCAGCAGCTGCGATGACAGACAAGGACAATGAAGTTTACGGCATCTGTCTGCGTGGCAAAGCGGGCTGGGGCGAGAACATGGCCTTCCTGACAGCTATGTCCAACTCTTTTGGCGCACGCTGGTTCGACGAAAACTGGACACCCCAGTTTGATCAGCCCGAGTGGAAAACCACCCTCGATACTTACATGAACCTGATGACCAACTATGGCCCTCCCGGTGCTTCGACAAACGGTTTCAACGAAAACCTGTCGTTGTTCCAACAGGGCAAATGCGGCATGTGGATCGACGCAACTGTTGCGGCGTCCTTCGTGACAAACCCAACCGACAGCACCGTAGCCGATCAAGTCGGCTTTGCGCTGGCAGCGGATGCCGGTTTGGGCAAGCGCGGCAACTGGCTCTGGGCATGGTCACTGGCCATCCCGAAAAGCACAGATGCACCTGAAGCTGCGAAAAAATTTGTCGCTTGGGCCACAAGTAAAGAGTATACCGCACTGGTTGCTGAAAGCGAAGGTTGGGCAAACGTACCTCCAGGCACACGGACATCGCTGTACGAAAATGCCGAGTACGCCAAGGTTCCTTTTGCGGCGATGACGCTCAACTCGATTAACTCGGCAGACCCGACACAGCCGACCGTTGATCCTGTACCCTACACTGGTGTTCAGTTTGTTGCGATCCCCGAGTTTGCAGGTATCGCCACGCAGGTCGGTCAAGAGTTTTCCGCAGCGCTTGCTGGTCAGCAAACCGTGGACGAGGCTCTTGCAAAAGCGCAGGCTTTGACAGCCGATGAGATGGAAGCTGCAGGCTACTAATCTCGATCCTCGGGGGCGGCACAAGTTGCCCCCGAGACCTCGTTCTACCTTCGCAATTTGACAGACAAACACAGCCGCGGCAGCATAGTCCGCGAGGAGATGTGTCATGGCCACCCGTCAATCCCGATCAGCCGCCCGCATTATGATGGCCCCCGCAGTTGTTCTGCTTCTGGGTTGGATGTTGGTGCCGCTGTCAATGACCCTGTATTTCTCGTTTAAGAAGTTCCTGCCCCTGCGCGGCGGTGATCAGGGCTGGGTTGGTTTCGATAACTATGTCCGGTTTATATCTTCAAGCGCATTCTGGCCTTCGGTTCAGGCGACCCTGATTATCGTGGGTGCTGTGCTGATCATCACCATCGTTTTCGGCGTCTTGCTCGCGTTACTGCTGGACCAGCCCATGTGGGGGCAAGGTATCGTGCGCATCCTCGTCATCGCACCCTTCTTTGTCATGCCGACGGTGTCGGCGTTGGTCTGGAAGAACATGTTCATGGATCCGGTGAACGGGCTGTTTGCGCACCTTTGGAAATTCTTTGGTGCGGCCCCGATTGAGTGGCTGAGCCAGGCGTCTATGACCTCGATCATCATGATCGTCTCGTGGCAGTGGTTGCCGTTTGCAACGCTGATCCTGCTCACTGCGATCCAATCGCTCGACGGTGAGCAGGTCGAGGCCGCCGAGATGGACGGTGCGCCACCGCTGTCACGCTTTATCTGGTTGGTCCTGCCGCATCTGGCGCGCGCCATCACCATCGTTGTGTTGATCCAGATGATCTTTCTTCTGTCGATCTTTGCAGAGATTTTCGTGACGACCCAAGGATCGTTCGGCACCCGCACGCTTACCTACCTGATTTACCAACGCGTCCTCGAAAGTCAGAACGTTGGCCTCGGCTCGGCGGGTGGAATCTATGCGGTGATCCTCGCGAATATCATTGCCATCTTCCTGATGCGCATTGTCGGCAAAAATCTGGACGCATGAGGAGGATCTGATCATGGCACGTACCGTCACCACAAAACGCAAGATCATCAATACCAGCCTTGCTTGGGCCATCGGTTTGCTGATCTTCTTTCCGATCCTCTGGACCATCCTCACAGGCTTCAAATCCGAAGCCACAGCGATTGCTGACCCGCCTGTATTTTTGTTCTTTGACTGGTCGCTCGACAACTACCGCGTTGTGCTTGAACGCTCAGACTATGGCCGCTTCCTGATGAACTCCATCATCATTGCGGGCGGGTCGACTTTACTGGGGATTATTATCGCGGTGCCGGCGGCATGGTCGATGGCCTTTGTGCCGTCAAAGCATACCAAAGACATTCTGCTTTGGATGTTGTCGACCAAAATGCTGCCAGCGGTCGGCGTGCTCTATCCGATCTACCTGATCTTTATAAAAATGGGGCTGCTGGACACGCGCATTGGGCTGACCATCGTGCTGATGCTGATCAATCTGCCGATCATCGTCTGGATGCTGTACACCTACTTTCGCGAAATACCGGGTGAGATCCTTGAGGCATCACGGATGGACGGGGCCAGCTTGCGCGACGAGATCATCTATGTGCTGACACCAATGGCCATCCCTGGAATCGCCTCAACGCTGCTGCTCAACTTCATCCTTGCCTGGAACGAAGCGTTCTGGACCCTCAACCTCACCGCCGCAAAAGCGGCCCCGCTCACCGCGTTTATCGCCAGCTACTCGAGCCCTGAAGGTCTGTTCTACGCCAAACTGTCGGCGGCATCGACCATGGCCATCGCGCCGATCCTCATCCTCGGCTGGTTCAGCCAGAAACAGCTTGTGCGCGGCCTCACCTTCGGCGCTGTGAAATAAGCGGGCAAATAAGGAACTCTCCCATGGGAAAAATCCAACTCAAACAGGTCACCAAAAGCTTTGGCGACACACAGGTCATCCCGCCGCTGAATCTCACGATAGAGGATGGTGAGTTTACGGTTTTCGTTGGCCCGTCCGGCTGTGGTAAATCCACTTTGCTGCGCATGATTGCGGGGCTTGAAGATCTGACATCCGGCTCAATCGAGATTGACGACAAAGACGCCACCGACACGCCGCCCGCAAAGCGTGGCCTTGCGATGGTGTTCCAGTCCTACGCCCTTTATCCGCATATGTCGGTGCGCAAAAACATTGCTTTTCCGCTGCGCATGGCAAAGATGGACAAGGCCGAACAGGACCGCCGGATTGAAGCCGCGGCTGCTGCGCTCAACCTGACCGATTATCTTGATCGTCGTCCGGGCCAGCTTTCGGGTGGTCAGCGCCAGCGTGTCGCCATCGGCCGCGCGATTGTACGCGAGCCATCTGCGTTCCTGTTTGACGAGCCGCTGTCAAACCTTGATGCGGCATTGCGTGTGGGCATGCGTCTCGAGATTTGCGAGATGCACGAGCGTCTCAAGACCACGATGATTTATGTGACCCACGATCAGGTCGAGGCGATGACCATGGCCGACAAGATCGTCGTGCTTCAGGCCGGTGTGATTGAACAAGTCGGCAGTCCACTGGAGTTGTATCACACGCCGCGCAACCTGTTTGTTGCGGGCTTCATCGGATCGCCGAAAATGAACCTGATTGATGGTCCAGAGGCCGCCAAGCATGATGCGCAGACCATCGGCATCCGTCCCGAACATATCGATGTCTCTGCGACGGACGGTATCTGGAAAGGACGTGTGGGCGTTGCTGAGCACCTTGGGTCCGATACGTTCTTCCATATCCACGACACGGGTTTGGCGGATATGATCACTGTACGCGCAGCAGGTGAAGTCAGTTTCAACACGGGCGACACGATCCACCTGACGCCGCGGGTTGAGCAGATGCACCGGTTCGATGGTCAGGGTTTGCGGATCGCATGAACCGGCTTGAAGGTAAAACAGCCCTGATTACAGGGGCTGCACGCGGAATCGGGCAGGCATTCGCACAGCGCTATATCGCGGAGGGCGCGTGTGTCGTCATCGCGGATATTGATGAAGGCGCAGCAAAGAAAACGGCAGCAGCGCTTGGCGAGAGTGCGGTTGCGGTGCACATGGACGTTTCTGACCGCGCCAGTATCCTTGCGGCAGTCGATACCAGCGTTCAGCATTTTGGCCATATTGATATCTTGATCAACAACGCGGCGGTTTTTACGGCCGCACCGATCGTCGACATTACGCCCGAAGAATTTGACCGCACGTTTGCGATCAATGTATCGGGCTCGCTCTTCACGCTTCAAGCTGTCGCGCGCCAGATGATTACACGTGGCAAAGGCGGTAAGATTATCAATATGGCAAGTCAGGCAGGCCGACGGGGTGAGCCGCTTGTCGCGGTTTACTGTGCGACGAAGGCGGCTGTAATTTCGCTGACGCAGTCTGCGGGCCTTGATTTGATCAAGCACGGGATCAACGTAAACGCCATCTCTCCCGGTGTTGTCGACGGCGCACATTGGGACGGCGTGGATGCATTTTTCGCCAAACATGAGAATAAGGCCCCCGGTCAAAAAAAGGGTGAAGTCGGCGCTGCAGTACCCTATGGGCGCATGGGCACTGCGGACGATCTGACCGGCATGGCTGTATTCCTCGCCAGCGCCGAGGCCGACTATGTTGTGGCACAAACATATAACGTGGACGGTGGCCAATGGATGAGCTGACACCTTTGTCGAATGCGAGCCTGACGCAATTGGCGCCAACCGTGCGTGTGCCGCAATATGACCGCAGTGGGTTGAGTGCAGGCATCGTTCATATCGGTCTGGGCAATTTCCACCGTGCCCATCAGGCATGGTACTTGCACCGTTTATTTGATGCAGGTCACAATCATGATTGGGCGATTATCGGTGCCGGAGTGCGTGCGAATGACGCCGCACAACGCGAAAAGCTTCTGGCACAAGATTGCCTGACAACGCTGATCGAGCTTGATCCATCAGGCAGGTCTGCCGAAGTTTGCGGTGCGATGATTGACTTTATTCCCGTTACCGAAGGCAACGCCGCTTTGATTGCGCAGATGGCCGATCCCGTGATCCGCATTGTTTCGCTTACCGTGACCGAAGGCGGGTATTTCATTGATCCTGCTACCGGTGGTTTTGATGGCGGGCATCCAGATGTCTTGTTCGATGCAGGGCATCCAAAAACCCCGCGCACCGCATTTGGTGCGATCATTGCCGCATTGCGGATGCGTCGGGATGCGGGTGTTGGCCCATTCACCTGCATGAGTTGTGACAACCTGCAAGGAAACGGCGCTATTCTGCGCCAGACCGTTCTGTCACTTGCACGGCTTTCTGATCCGGAGTTGGCCGATTGGATTGCGGTGCAGTGCAGCTTTCCCAACTCGATGGTGGATTGCATTGTCCCTGCGACAGGACCGGCTGAGATCGCCCTTGCCCACCGTTTTGGCATCGACGATGCAGCACCCGTCACGCATGAGAATTTTCGCCAATGGGTGATTGAGGATAATTTTTGCGCCGGAAGACCAGATCTGGACAAGGTTGGCGCGACATTTTCGGATCGTGTGCATGATTTTGAGACGATGAAGATTCGCGTTCTGAACGGCGGCCACCAGATTATTGCGGGCGCGGGCGAAGTCCTTGGCCTTGAAACCATCGCGGATACAATGGCGCATGTAGGCATTGCCGCGTTGTTGCGCAAAGTGGTCACGCAAGAGATTGCGCCGCATGTGGCCCCTGTGCCGGGCTGTACTGCGCTGGAATATCTCGACCTGATCGCAGGCCGTTTTGCCAACGCACAGATTGCCGATACCCCGCGCCGCGTCGCCTTTGACGGGTCAAGCAGGCATCCCGGCTTTATTGTGCCATCTATTCGGGACGGGTTAAGCGCGGGCACACCCGTGCGCGGCCTCGCGCTGGTCTCTGCGATCTGGGCGTATTATTGTGTGGGGCTTCGGGAGAACGGTGAGGCGATTGCGCCCAATGATCCGCACTGGGATACACTATCAGCCGCTGCGAAAACGGCCCGCTCGATGCCCCTACACTGGCTACGGATGCGTCAATACTACGGTGATCTGGCAGAGCATAGCGATTTTGCTGATGCGTTCTCCGGCTGGTTAAACCGGATCAATTCGGATGGTGTCGAGGCGGCGATTGACGCATATATTGCGGAATAAACGCGGCTGACCCCGCGCAACTTTCTTTGATGACAGGTACGCTATGATCCTCTGCTGCGGCGAAGCCCTTATCGACATGATCCCGACACCCACCACGCAGGGGCGGGATGGCTTTGTGCCCCATTCCGGCGGTGCGGTTTTTAACACTGCCATCGCATTGGGGCGCTTGGGTGCGCCTGTGGGCCTGCTGTCGGGTGTGTCGAACGATATGTTTGGTCGCCAACTTGTCGAGGGATTGGGAGCCAGTGGCGTGGATGCGACGCACGTCATCCGCGCTGACCGTCCCACGACATTGGCTTTTGTGCAGTTGGCGGATGGCCACGCCACTTATGATTTCTTTGACGAAAACTCGGCGGGCAGGATGCTGGAGCCGAAGGACATGCCGGAACTTCCCGACACGGTCACGGCCCTGTTCTTTGGTGGTATAAGTCTGGCTTGTGAGCCATGCGCCGACGCCTATGCGGCATTGCTCGCGCGGGAAAGTAAGGGGCGGGTGGTCATGCTCGATCCCAATATCCGACCCGGATTTATCAAGAATGCTGCCCGCTACCGCAGCCGTCTTGATGCGATGATTGCGCAGACTGATATCATCAAACTGTCGGATGAAGACCTGAACTGGATTTTGCCCGAGGTGGCAAACGAGCGTGATCAGATTGCGGCCATCTTGGCCAAGGGTCCGTTTATGCTGATCCTGACTCGTGGCAGCGATGGGGCGAGTGGTTTTCTGGCTGATGGCACCGAAGTCTCGGTGCCGTCGCACAAGGTTAAGGTCGTAGATACGGTTGGTGCGGGTGATACCTTCAATGCGGGGATACTGGCGCACCTTTCAACGCTCGGTCTACTGTCTGTGGCGAAGTTGGAGAGCCTTTCTGCGGGTGCTTTGGAAGATGTGTTGGCGCATGGTGCACGCGTTGCGGCTGTCACTGTATCGCGGGCCGGTGCGAACCCGCCTTGGGCGTCCGAGCTATAGATTGAGCAAGATACGCATGACGGTTGAAAACATCTTCCCGAAATGTTAGCGCTAACTGGAATGGATGAGCGATAGTTCTGAGGAGAAACGACATGACACTCAAAATTGCAATCAATGGCTTTGGCCGTATTGGACGCTGCGTTTTGCGCGCTTTGATCGAGAATGAGCATGACGACATCGAAGTTGTCGCGATCAACGATCTCGCGCCGCCAAAGACCGCTGCGCATTTGCTCAAGTATGACAGCATCCATGGCCGGCTGAAAGCGTCGGTAAAGGTAAACGGCGACACATTGGAGGTTGGAACGCGCAGCATTCGGCTCACTGCGATCCGCAATCCCGAAGACCTGCCTTGGGGCGATGTCGATGTCGTCTTTGAATGTACTGGTCTTTTCACATCGCGCGCGGACGCGGCACGGCATCTTGAAAACGGCTCGAAGCGGGTGCTTATTTCTGCACCGGGGTCAGAGGTCGATCGCACCGTCGTATTCGGCGTTAACCACACAGAGTTGACCGCGCAGGACGTGGTTGTCTCTAACGCGTCTTGTACGACCAATTGCCTCGCCCCCGTGGCAATGGTGTTGGACCAGACTGTCGGGATCAAAACCGGCTATATGACCACAGTTCACTCGTTCACCGGCGATCAGCCAAGCCATGACAGCAGCCACCGCGACCTCTACCGTGCGCGGGCCGCGTCAGTCTCGATGGTGCCCACCTCCACGGGCGCGGCGCGTGCGATATCCTTGGTATTGCCGCAGCTAAAGGGAAAGCTGGAAGGATCCGCCATTCGTGTGCCGACCCCGAATGTGTCCTTGGTCGATTTGTGTATTGTCCCCGAAAAGGAGACGACCGCAGACGCAATCAATGCCGCGCTCAAGGCTGCATCAGAGGGCCCCTTGGCCGGTATTCTATCCTATGAAGAAGATCCGCTGGTGTCGGTTGATTTCAACCACGATCCACACTCCTCATGCTTCGCGCCTGCGCAAACCTCCGTCACGGAGGGTGGATTGGTTAGAGTGGTGAGCTGGTATGACAACGAATGGGGCTTTTCGAACCGAATGATTGACACAGGGCGCTATATGGGCACTCTGATGGACGCAGTACATACTGCCGACGCGGCGGGTTAAGCCATGGTTTCACGCGTCATTCCGGTCGATCCGTTCGACCTTGTGATTTTCGGTGTGACGGGTGATCTCGCTCGTCGCAAAATTCTGCCGGGGTTGTTTCACCGCTTTCTGGTAGGACAGATGCCGGAGAGCGCACGCGTGATCGGCGCATCGCGCACCGAAATGGATGTTGCCCAGTTTCGCGAGATGGTGCGTGAATGCCTGCTCGAGTTCTCGCCGCAGGCCTCCAATAAGAAAAAGACTCTAAATACCTTTTTGGATGGCTTGTCGTATGTGTGTATCGACGCGCAGGGTGACAGTGGCTGGACCGAGTTGAAGTCGCTATTGCGCGCGGATGCGGTGCGGGCGTTCTACCTGTCTGTATCGCCGTCTTTGTTTGGCCCGATTGCTGGCAACCTGAGTAAACATGGCGTGTCCACACCCGATGCGCGCATCGTGGTCGAGAAACCATTCGGGCATGATCTGGCCTCGGCGCAGGCGCTTAATGCCGATCTACGCCGCAGCTTTGACGAGCATCAAATTTACCGTATTGACCACTACCTTGGCAAAGAAACCGTCCAGAACCTTATGGCGCTACGGTTTGCGAACTCCCTTTGGGAGCCGCTTTGGAATTCGACCCATATTGATCATGTGCAAATCACAGTTTCCGAGAGCTTGGGTGTCGAGGGGCGTGGAGAGTATTATGACCGCTCCGGCGCGATGCGCGACATGGTGCAGAATCATCTCATGCAATTGCTTTGCCTCACCGCAATGGAGCCGCCTTCGCGGTTCACGCCGGGTGCGGTGCGCGATGAGAAGGTCAAAGTTATCCAAGCGCTCGAGCCAGTCGAGCAAGGCGATATTGTGCGTGGCCAATACCGTGCACGCACCGGCAACGACAGTTACCGCGATCACGCCGGTGATCCAGACAGCCCCACCGAGAGCTTTGTGGCGATGAAGGTGAACATTGGCAACTGGCGCTGGGCCGGTACGCCATTCTATCTGCGCACGGGCAAGAAATTGCGCACGCGGGCGTCCGAGATTGCGATGGTATTTCGCGATCCGCCGCATATGATCTTCCCCAAGATGGAAGGCGCGCGTGGCAATGCGCTCATCATCAGGTTGCAGCCTGACGAAGGGATTACACTGCGCACCACGATTAAAGACCCCGGACCGGGTGGCATGCGATTGGCGGAAGTCTCGCTTGATATGGCGTTCTCGGATGCGCTTGGGCCCCATGCGGAGGCGCAAGATGCGTATGAGCGGCTGATCATGGATGTGATACGTGGGGATCAAACCCTGTTCATGCGCGGCGATGAGGTTGAGGCAGCGTGGGCGTGGGCCGATCCGATTATCGAGGGATGGTCAGGCACCGGTCCCGCACCGCAGTCGTACGATCAGGGCGGATCGGGTCCGGAAGATGCGTTGATGCTGCTGCACCGGGATGCGCGCCGCTGGCGTGAGCTTGGGTCCTGAAACAAGATTATAAGGAGTACATCCGATGGCACTGAATTCCACCGTACACCGCGTGACCGAACGCATTATCGAGCGCAGCGCGCAAAGTCGCGGGACATACCTTGGCCAGATGGCTGCGGCCACATCCAAGGGACCAGCGCGCGCGCATTTGTCGTGCAGTGGACAGGCGCATGCCTATGCCGCGTCAGGAACCGACAAGGACGGATTGGCCACGGGCAGTGCCGGAAATCTGGGAATCATCACTGCCTACAACGATATGCTGTCGGCGCATCAACCTTTTGATAGATACCCCGACATTATCCGTGAAGCAGCGCGCGCTGCAGGGGGTACAGCCCAGGTTGCCGGCGGCGTACCTGCGATGTGTGATGGTGTCACGCAGGGTGAGGCAGGCATGGAGTTGAGCCTGTTTTCACGCGATGTGATCGCCCTCGCAGCCTCGGTCGCGTTGAGCCACAACACATTTGATGCGGCTGTTTTCCTTGGCGTATGTGATAAGATCGTTCCCGGTCTGGTCATTGCGGCCCAAGCGTTCGGGCATTTGCCTGCTGTCTTCCTGCCTGCAGGTCCAATGGTGAGCGGCCTTTCAAACGATGAAAAAGCCAAAGTACGCCAGCAGTTCGCCACTGGAGAAGTGGACCGCGCGGCATTGATGGCAGCGGAAATGGCCGCCTATCACGGGCCGGGCACTTGCACGTTCTACGGCACTGCCAACACAAACCAGATGCTGATGGAATTCATGGGCCTGCACCTGCCCGGTGCCAGCTTTGTCACGCCCAATACACCACTGCGCGACGCGCTTACCAGCAAGGGCGCGCAGCAGGCGCTAGCGCTCAGCGCGCTTGGGGATACTTATACGCCGGTTTGCGAGATTCTTGATGAGAAGGCATTCGTAAACGGAATTGTCGGCCTTAATGCGACAGGCGGGTCGACAAATTTGTTGATCCATCTGATTGCCATGGCGCGGGCGGGGGGCATCATCCTTGATTGGCAGGATTTCTCGGACCTGTCCGATGTCACGCCGCTCCTCGCACGGGTTTATCCGAACGGCCTTGCCGATGTGAACCATTTCCATGCGGCTGGCGGTTTGGGATATATGATCGGAGAGCTTTTGGGTGCGGGTCTGTTGCATCCCGATACGAAGACTGTCGCGGGGGTTGGCTTGGCCCACTACACTCAGGAGCCGCACCTGATCGAGGGTGATCTGGTTTGGCACGATGGTGCGGGAGAAAGCCTGAATGACAAGATTTTGCGCCCTGTATCTGATCCGTTCCAAGCGAGTGGCGGGTTGTCACGATTGAGCGGATCATTGGGAACAGGTGTGATGAAAGTATCCGCCGTCGCACCAGAGCACCGCGTTGTTGAGGCACCCGTGCGGGTGTTTGAGACCCAAGAGGCTGTGAAGGCTGCTTTCAAGGCAGGTGAGTTGACTGGTGATTTGATTGTGGTGGTCCGTTTTCAGGGACCGAAAGCCAACGGTATGCCGGAGCTTCACAGTTTGACACCGCTGCTGTCGATCATGCAGGGGCGTGGACAAAAGGTGGCGCTTGTGACGGACGGGCGCATGTCGGGCGCGTCCGGTAAAGTGCCTGCCGCGATCCATATCTGCCCCGAGGCGGTTGACGGAGGTGCAATATCGCGCCTCAAAGACGGTGATATCCTGCGCGTCGATGCAGAGCAGGGCCAACTTGAGATCATGTCCGATGGTGTGCTGGACCGTGCACCCGCGACTTCAGATCTGAGCGGGAACGGCTTTGGCACAGGTCGGGAGTTGTTTGCCAGCTTCCGGCGGAATGTTGGTGCTGCCGATACCGGCGCCACGATTTTTGGAGGGTAATCCATGACTATTTCTGCCGTTGACGCAAGCAAGCGCACACGCGAGATTTGTGGACTTGCCCCTATTGTACCGGTACTTGTGATCCACGATGTGCGCCACGCCCAAAAGCTGGCTGAGGCGCTTGTCGCGGGTGGCTTGCCCGCGCTTGAGATGACGCTGCGGACCCCTGACGCGCTTGACGCCATCCGCGAGATGTCAAAGGTGCCGGGTGGCCACGTTGGCGCAGGCACACTTGTGACTCCCGACGATGTTCGTGCGGCCAAGGCAGCGGGTGCAAGTTTTGGTGTGTCGCCCGGTGCGACCGATGCGTTGATCGCTGCATGTGAAGCGGAAGACCTGCCCTTGCTTCCCGGTGCGGCGACAGCGAGCGAAGCGATGCGTCTTCTCGAGCGCGGCTACGACATGTTGAAATTCTTTCCCGCTGAAGCATCGGGGGGCGCACCTGCGCTCAAAGCGATTGGAGCGCCGCTGCCACAAATCTCGTTCTGCCCCACGGGTGGCGTGAGCACGACGAACGCCGAAAGCTATCTCAAGCTTGGCAACGTAGTGTGTGCCGGGGGCAGTTGGGTCGCACCCGATGACCTTATCAAAGGAGAGCGTTGGGATGAGATCGAAGCCCTTGCAAAAGCCGCATCACAATTGGGCCGCATGTAGCTATTTGATCAGCTTCATGCCCTGCGTTATCAGGTTTCACGGGTCATGAAGGGAACGCGTTTGTTTGGTATTGATCGTGATGCGACTTCGCCTTGGGAAACGAATCCGAGGTTCGCGTAATACCTTTCAGTGATCGGATCTGCATGGGCTTGTAACCGCGTGATCCCTTGGGCCTGTGCATCTGTCAGAAGTGTGTGGAAAAGCTGGGTTCCGATACCGCGTCCTTGATACGCCGGATCAGTAAAAAAGGTTCGGACCTCCGCTGTTTTGAGGTCGACAGGCTCAAGAGCGATGCAGCCCAGTATCTTGTTTGGTCCAGGGCAGTGGCCTTCTGCCACCCAAAATCTGAGCCGCGCGAGACGCTGGGGCGTGATGTGCAATCCTTCTTCAAAGAGCGCCATCACCTGATCGTCGTATCCGTTGGCCTTTTTACTTCGGTAAGCAAGATCGGACATAGCGCCGGTATCTGCCGCAGTTGCAGCCCGTGTGGTTATGTCAGATGTGGTCATCGCTTCCCGTAGTAAAGGCCGACCACATGTTCAGCCTGTGCAAAAAAGAGCCAGCGGGCCGTCAGCACTCCCGCGATGTGGGCAGCTACGGCTAGTATGGCAACATAGTGATTGAACGGCACCAGCATAAGTGCGATCGGCAAAACCACCATCAAGGCAATCGCAATGATCCGGAGTTTCTGTGCGTGTTTGCGGCCAATCTCATGCACGAATTCACGCAACAGATAGTTGGTGCCGGTATGGGGTGGCTCAAACGAGCGGACGGTACCGATGCTGCCCAAGCCTGTGGCGGTTTGCATGTTCGTGCCACTGTTTGCGAAGGCCGTATCACCACGTAGCCATGTGGCGATCTGGATTACGCCGGCAAGCGCCAGCAAATAGAGCGCCCAGATCACTTGACCGGACAAAAGTGCGCCACCGGCAATACAGAGCGAGATAAAGTTTGCGGGAGTAAGCGGGCTGTTCCAACGCGGAATGGTCTTGAGCTGACCGTAGATCATGGATGTGGTAAAAACTGTTCCAAGCGACGCAAATGCGCCCAAGACGCCAATCACGGTCCAGCGTTGGCCAAAGAATACGAGGCCTGCACCGTAGATTGCCATCAGAAGGAGAGCTGCCACGGCGCACCATGCTTCGCGAGAAAGCCAGCTTGTGCGCCATTGTGTGAACGCTTTGAGTGCGCGTTCAGGATGTCCGAGGTGGAAAGTAGAGGAGATCAAACCACCAACTGCCAAGAGGTAGGCAATTGTAAAGAACGCAAATGCATTCACGCCTGTCACCATGGGCATGCCGAGGCCAAGGAATATCAGCAGGCCAAAGCCCAATCCGGAGAAGGTGGAGAAGAAAATAACGGATGGCGCGGGATGCATCAGAGTTTCTCCAAGGTTTTATCAAGCCAGCTCAGAAACCCTTTGGTCTCGGTCGCTACAGGTTCGAGGAAAGGTGCCAGCACGTCAATCTGTTCTTGGGGTTGCTGGGCCAGCTGATCTTTGAGCCGTGGCGGTAAGTATTTGTTCACGGGCTTGGTGTCCTGTTCTGGCATCAGGTCCATGCCGCCGCGTTCTGCGACCATAAGGCTGACGTCGGACGCGGGATCACCGAGGTCGCCGAAGTGCCGCGCGTTCGAGGGGCAGGTGCGCACGCAGGCAGGCTCGCGATCAACCTCTGGGAGGTTTTCGTTATAGATGCGGTCGACGCAAAGCGTGCATTTTTTCATCACGCCTGCAGCTGCATCCATTTCCCGCGCGCCGTATGGGCACGCCCATGCGCACAGTCCGCAACCGATGCAATCACTCTCGTTGACCAGCACGATACCGTCTTCGACACGCTTGTAGCTGGCGCCGGTTGGACAGACGGTTACGCAAGGCGCGTCCTCACAATGCAGACAGGATTTGGGAAAGTGGATGAGTTGTGCATCGCCGTCTTTTGGCTGGACCTCATAGCTGTGCACCCGGTTGAGGAATGTGCCGGTGGGGTCAGCGCCGTAAGGGTCCTGATCTGACAAAGGTGCGCCGTAATTCTCCGTGTTCCAGCCTTTGCAGGATATGACGCAGGCATGACAGCCGACACAGATATCAAGATCAATGACGAGACCGAGCTTTTTGCCGGTGTGTGTTGGAAGACTGGTCACTGGGACGGCTCCTTGTTGCGGGGCGTGTGGGGGCCAGCCCCCGTCGGCTTACAGCCGACCCCCCCGGAGTATTTTTGGCCAGAAAAAATATGCGCTTGATTGGTATAGATCATTTGCCGACCTTCCACTTCAGTTCAGCCGGAGCTTTGCCCACGGGGGACTTGAGTGCGGGCATGGCGGGTTGGGATTGAGCATCTTTTGGCGTGGTTGTCTTTTTGATGGCTACTTTGAGATCGAACCACGCGGCCTGACCAGTGATCGGGTCGGAGTTTGACCAGCGCAACCCATCGCCTTTTGGCGGCATCAACTCGTGAATGAGGTGGTTGAGCAAAAAGCCTTTTGTGGCCTCCGGTGCATCCCTGTCGAGCGCCCAGGCGCCTTTGCGTTTGCCGATGGCATTCCACGTCCAGATTGTGCTGGCGTTCAAGGCTGCCATTTCCATCACCGGCACGGTAATTGATCCGTGAGGTGAGGTGATTTCGGCCCAGTCACCGTCTTTGAGATCATGTTCGCGCATCAGGTTGCTGGGAATATACATCGGATTGCGGCCATGCAGTTGGCGCAGCCATGCGTTCTGGCTGCCCCAAGAGTGATACATCGCCATTGGGCGTTGGGTCAGGGCTGTAATCGTAAACCCTTCGTTTCCCTGTTGGTCGGTCTCATACCAGATGGGGAGCGGCGACATCGTATGTTTCACACGGGCGCGCAGATGGTCTGGCGGTTGGTTTTTTCCATGCCCTTCAGCGGCAAGTTGAAACTTGCGCATTGGCTCAACGTAGAGCGAGAAGAGGTAGGGCTGTGGGCTGTCGAAGAGGCCCATTTTGACAGCCCAGTCCTGATAGGCTGCGTTCCACGGCTTATAGTAGTTCGCACCCTCTGGAATATGTTCGACAAAGAAGCCGCCGTTTTCGATGTAGTTGGTCAGTTGGCTTTCGTTGGGGCTACCCCGCCCATTCTGCAGGCCGTTTTCGCCCATGCGCCATCCGGCAAGAGGGCCGACACCCGGCCTGCGTTCATGACTGACAATGTAGTCGGCGTAATCGGCATATTTTTGTGATCCGTCCTCATTGGTGAAGGCAGGCAGGCCGAGCTTCGCGCCGAGATCACAGAGTGCGGATTGGAACCCTTTGACGTCGCGATCAGGTTCGACCACAGGCCAGCGGATCGCGTCGGCCAGCGCGTCGGCCTCACAGATGGGGCGGTCGAGCAGTGAGATGCAGTCATGCCGTTCAAGATAGGTGGTGTCAGGCAGGATCAGGTCGGCATAGGCGACCATTTCCGAGCTGTACGCATCGGAATAAATGATGCGTGGGATCACGTATTCACCGGACGCATCCTTGTCGGTGAGCATGTGTTGCACACCCGTTGTATTCATGGACGAGTTCCACGACATATTTGCCATATACATGAACAGAGTATCGATTTTATAGGGATCACCGGCATGTGCGTTGGAGATCACCATATGCATCAGGCCATGGGCCGACATGGGGTTTTCCCAAGTGAAGGCTTTGTCGATCCGTGACGCCTTACCGTCATGCCCAATGCAAAGGTCATCTGGCCCCTGCACAAAGCCCAGGTGAGGGCCGTCAAGCGGCGCGTTTGGTGTCGCTTTGAAGTGCGGCTTGGGGTGTGCTGTAGCGGGTTTTGGATAGGGTGGTTTGAAGCGGAAGCCGCCCGGAACCTCGACCGTGCCGAGAATGATTTGCAGGGTGTGGAGCGCGCGGCAGGTCTGGAACCCGTTTGCGTGCGCCGAGATACCGCGCATCGCGTGAAAAGAGACCGGACGACCGGTCATTTTTTTATGATGCTCGCCCCGGAAATCGGTCCATTCGTGGTCCAGCTCAAACGCTTCGTCAAACGCGACACGAGCAAGCTCAGCGGCAAGCGTGCGGATGCGATTTGCGGAGATGCCACAACGTTCGGCCACTGCTTCGGGGGCGTATTGATCGTCCAGATACATTTCTGCCATCTGGTGGAAAACGGGACGGTGCGTGATGCCTTTTGCGCGGTGGGTTGCGGAGAGGTCCGGCTTGACGCCTTTCTGATCATAAGGGGCCAGTTTGCCCGTGGTGCGGTCAATGACCAGTTCCTTGCCATGCTCATCGCGTAGCTTGAGACCGAATTCGGGAGATTTATCATCACCGTTCAAAAGCACGGCGGCGTCAGTATATTGCGCGAGATAGTGCAGGTCCATGCGCCCTGCCTTCATCAGGCAATGGATCATCGATAGAATGAACAGCCCATCTGTTCCGGGCGTGATACCTACCCAATCATCGGCAACAGCATTGTATCCTGTGCGGATCGGGTTGACGCCGATGACGCGCGCACCGCGCGACTTGATCTTACCTATACCCATTTTAATAGGGTTTGAATCGTGGTCTTCGGCAACGCCGAACAGCATAAACAGCTTTGTGTGGTCCCAATCAGGCTGGCCAAACTCCCAAAACGCACCGCCCATTGTATAGATGCCAGCGGCGGCCATATTGACCGAGCAAAAACCGCCATGTGCTGCGTAATTCGGGGTGCCGAAAGATTGTGCAAACATCGACGTGAACGACTGCGACTGATCGCGGCCTGTAAAGAACGCAAGCTTTGCGGGGTTTGTCGCCCGAATGGGTTTGAGCCAGCTTGCAGCAATCTCGTATGCTTCGTCCCAGCTGATTTTTTCAAACTCACCCGACCCACGTGGGCCCACCCGCTTCATAGGTGATGTCAGTCGTGAGGGCGCGTTGTGTTGCATGATGCCGGCGGACCCTTTGGCACACAGAACACCTTTGTTGACCGGATGATCACGGTTGCCCTCGATATAGGCGACTTTGAGATCGCCCAATGGGTCTTTCTTCATGTGGACATTGATGCCGCAGCGGCAGGCGCACATATAGCAGGTGGTTTTGCGGATCTCGTCGGAGACTTTTGGGCTTAGGTCCAGCACCGGTTGTTTTTGTGTCATGGTCTCTCCTGACGTGTTACTTTGCAGCCTGTAGTGTGGTCACAGCGATCATATTGGTCACGTCCTCGGCACTACAGCCGCGGGAAAGATCGTTTGCAGGTTTGATAAGGCCCTGAAGAATGGGACCGATTGCAGCACAACCGCCAACGCGTTGGGCGATTTTGTAGCTGATATTGCCAGCATCGAGGTTCGGGAAGATGAGCACGTTTGCATGGCCTGCGACCTTTGAGTCCGGTGCTTTCAAAGCGCCGACTTCGGGCACGAAGGCTGCATCGAACTGCAACTCACCATCGATCTGCAAATTGGGATGGCTTGCCTGTAAAAGGGCGAGCGCATCAGTGACTTTGGTGACGTTCGCATGGCGCGCAGAGCCTTTGGTCGAAAAGCTCAGCAGCGCCACGGATGGAGTATCCCCGAGCAATTGCACGCATGACGCAGCGGATTGCGCGGCAATGGCAGCAAGCTCGGCTGCGTCCGGTTCTATCACAAGTCCGCAATCGCCAAATATCATCGTACTGCGGCCCGAAGGGTGCGCCGGAGGCAAGATCATCAAGAAGTAGGATGAAACGAGTGCTGCATCAGGCGCTTTGCCAATCATCTGCAGTGCGGCGCGCACGGTGTCAGAGGTACTGGCCACTGCGCCACCTACCGTGCCGTCGGCATCACCATTGCGCACCATCAAAGCGGCAAAAACCAAAGGATCGCGAGCCTGAGTGGCGGCCACATCCTCGCTCACGCCCTTATGCTTGCGGAGGCCGTAGTAGATTTGTGCATATTGCGCTGTCAAAGGTGATGTTGCGGGATCCTGAATATGCAATCCCTTGTGGTCGCGCGCACCAGCCTCCGCCACCAGACCGGCTACTGTCTGTGCAGGGCCGATGAGCGTGATGGGTCCCATGCCAGCGTCGAGGGCTGCAACCGCTCCGACCACGACACGGGGGTCATGGCCTTCGCTCATGACGATGTGGGCAGGCCGGGCAGCCGCGCGTCTTTGAAGTTCGCGCAGCACACTCATATCGGCCTGTCCCTTTTTATATGTGCGGTTATGCGCACGCTTTAGACGGTTTGCTCACGCATGTCGGCGGCGTCTATACCTGCGATCGAGACAGGCTGCTTCATGGCATCGCGGCGGAAGGGATCACCAAGTTCTTGGTTGATCATCGCCTCGATGAGCGTGGTTTTGCCGTGGTTCATCTGATCGTCGATGGCTTTGGCAAGGGCCGCTGTGAGCTCTTCTTGGGTCCTCGCCACGACACCTTGCAGGCCACAGGCCTGTGCGATGCCTGCATAAGACACGTCTGTGTCCAGTTCGGTGCCGACAAAGTTATCGTCAAACCAAAGGGTCGAGTTGCGTTTTTCTGCGCCCCATTGGTAGTTGCGGAAAACGATCTGTGTGACTGGCGGCCAATCGCCCCGGCCGATTGCCGTCAATTCATTCACCGCGATGCCGAACGCGCCATCACCGGCAAATCCAACAACCGGCACATCGGGTTGACCAATCTTGGCGCCGACAATCGCGGGCAGGCCATAGCCACAGGGTCCAAACAAACCGGGTGCAAGGTATTTCCGGCCCTCGTTGAAGGAGGGGTAGGCGTTGCCGATCGCGCAGTTGTTGCCGATGTCCGATGAGATGATCGCCTCAACTGGTAGGGCGGATTGAATTGCGCGCCACGCCATGCGGGGGCTCATCCAGTCAGGCTTGGCTGCGCGTGCACGCACGTTCCAGTCTGTACCCGGATCGTCGGCCTCGTCTGTCATTGAGGTCAGCTCTTGTGCCCATGCGGATTTGGTTTGGGCGATCAGCGCGGTGCGCTCTTTGCGACCTGCGTCGCCTGCGGTCTCGGATAGTTGTGCCGAGATGGAGGTCGCAACTTTGGCAGCGTCGCCTACGATGCCTACGGTCACCTTTTTGGTCAGGCCAATTCGGTCGGGATTGATGTCGACCTGAATGATTTTGGCGTCTGTCGGCCAATAGTCGATACCATAGCCGGGCAGTGTCGAGAAGGGGTTGAGGCGCGTGCCAAGGCACAGCACGACATCGGCCTTGGAGATCAACTCCATACCGGCCTTCGATCCGTTATAGCCAAGCGGACCAGCAAACAGCGGGTGATTGCCGGGGAAGGCGTCATTGTGCTGGTAGCCCACACAGACCGGTGCATCCAGCTTTTCAGCAAGCACGCGAGACGCCTCGATGCCGCCTTGGGCGAGCACGACACCGGCACCGTTCAGAATGACAGGAAATTTTGCGGAGGACAGCATTTCAGCCGCTTTGGCAACAGCGTTGTCGCCGCCTTGGGGCAGTTCAAACTCAACGACCTCGGGGATTTCGATGTCGATCACTTGGGTCCAGAAGTCGCGCGGAATGTTGATCTGTGCCGGACCGGAGGCGCGTTTGGCCTGCATGATCACACGGTTCAGCGTTTCGGCGATGCGCGAAGGGTCACGAACTTCTTCCTGATAGGCCACACAATCGGCAAACAGATTCATCTGCTCCATCTCTTGAAAGCCACCCTGACCGATAGTTTTGTTCGCTGCCTGCGGTGTGACAAGCAGGAGCGGTGTGTGGTTCCAGTAGGCGGTTTTCACGGCAGTCACAAAGTTGGTGATGCCCGGACCATTCTGCGCGATCATCATCGACATCTTGCCGGTGGCGCGGGTGTAGCCATCGGACATCATGCCGGCCGAGCCTTCGTGCGCACAATCCCAGAACTTGATGCCTGCCTTGGGGAAAATATCGGAGATTGGCATCATCGCAGAGCCAATAATCCCGAACGCATGCTGGATGCCGTGACGTTGCAGCGTTTTGACGAAGGCTTCTTCAGTGGTCATCTTCATGGCAGGTGATCCTTAAAATCAGGTGTGCGAATCCGCGTTGTTTACAGGTTACGAGGTGAGCCGCGCGAGGGTTAGGGCCAGATGTTACGACAGAATATAACCAGCTTTGACCATTGCGTCTATCTCTGATGTAAGCGCTTGCAAGCCGTCTGATATGCGCGCCGTAGGGATTGAAGAATACCCGAGGCGGTAGAAATTTTTTGGCACCATATCGCCACCGAAAAACGATTGGCCGGGTTCGATGAGAACGCTGCGCGCTCGAAGCCTGCTTGCAAGAATTTTTGTGTCGATGCCTTCGGGCGCGCGCATCCAGAACGATGATCCGCCGTGTGCGCCCTGACCCGCGATTTCGAGGCCGTATTTGGCAATGCCCTCTTCCATCCGCGAGCGTCGCTCATGCAGGGCGCTGCCCGTTCTGCGCACCAGCGCATCATAGTGGCCAAGCGACAGGAAATAGGCTGCAGTCCGCTGAATATGGCCGGGGGGGTGCCGTAGCACAGACGCGCGTAAGGCACGAACTTCGCGAATGAACGGTTCAGACCCCACGAGGTATCCGAGGCGAAGACCGGGAAACAAAGACTTGGAAAAGCTGCCGACATAAATCACCCGCCCGTCGGTATCGAGGGATTTCAGCGCAGGCGAGGGCGCGCGCAGGAATGATGTCTCAAACTCATAATCATCCTCTACGATGATCGCATCCATCTCGCGCGCACGCTCCAGCAATGCGCGGCGCCGATCCATCGGCATCGTCGCGTTCGTCGGACACTGATGGCTGGGTGTGGTGAAAATAACGTCCGTATCGGGTGGTATAGCTTCGGGTGGCAGGCCGTCACGGTCCACACGCACGGGTGCAACATGGCATCGTGATTGCACCAGAATATCGCGCAGCGCATGATAGCATGGGTCTTCGAGTGCGGCCCTGCGCCGTTGTGTCAGTAAGACTTGTGCGGTGAGCCAAAGTGCGTTTTGCGCGCCCATTGTGATGAGGATTTGTGACGGGGCGGCGGCGATTCCGCGGCGCGGCAAAGTGTTTCGCGCAATAAATTCGATGAGCTGCGGGTCGTCCTGATCGTAGTAGTCGGTTGTCATGGACGTGAAGTCGCGCTGGCCCAAAGCCTGTAGCGCGCATAGGCGCCAATTTGCATGGTCGAACAGGGACTGGTCCGCCTGTCCATACACGAACGGATAGCGGTATTGCGCCCAGTCTTGTGGCTTGGACGGCGTCACACCACCGCTGAACCGCTGCCCGATGGCGCGGGTCCAGTCCACGGCATCCTCCGTATCAGGAACCGGTGTAAACGATGGCGGGCTGGGTGCATTGTCGGACACGTAATAACCGGACCGGCCTTTTGACATGAGGTAATCGTTCGCCAAAAGTTCGGTGTAGGCGATTGTCACAGTGATCCGGCTTATGCCCAGATGTGCGGCCAGCTTTCGGGTTGAGGGGAGCTTTTCCGCCCGTTGAAAGCGCCCTGACAGAATGCCTTGGGCGATCATTTGCTGGATTTGCGACTGCAAGGTTCCCTGTGCTTCGGGACGCAAAAAAAATGTCTCGACCGGTAGCGCCATAAACGCAGTCTAGATTGGACTTAAGGGGATAGCAATCTGGATATAATAAGCTCTGAAATGGCAATTTTTTGAATATATATCGTATACTTATCAATGAAATTTGTGAGATAGCCGAGACTATTAGTCCCATTTATAAAAATATTTTTTCATTTGTTTGGGTATTTTGGGTCAGCTTTGGGAGTTCACTACGCTTTGACCGCTTTTGTTCGCGCATGAACCTGTTGGAAAGAAAGTTTTGGCAGGGTGGTCGAAATTCAACAGGTCCGGAGTGTCGATGTCTGCGTGTTTTCACCTGAGTTTTGTATTTTTCCTGACAATTGTGCTGTCTGTTGCGCCAGCAGCCGCGGAGGCTGTGCGTGGCAGTTTGTTTTTAGCCAATGCTGTTGCCAGTAGTGGAACGGCGGCCGGTGCATTTGTGGGACGCTCGGAAGGAGGGCTGTTTGCGCGGATGCCACCGCGGCAATCAACGGCATTCAGCCGGGGCGTGCGCGGTATGGGTGGCAAGGATGTCGAGCAGATCCGCGCGCTGATCGAAAAAGCGGAATCGCGGCGCGACGGATATGATGCGGTTCAGTTCGGTGCACGGATCAAGCCTGCAAAACGGCCCACAAGGATGACACTGGCCGAGATATTTGACTGGATTGAAGACACACCTGGCCAACCTCATGCAATCGGGCGCTACCAGTTCATCCCAAAGACGCTACAGCGGGTGGTGGCAAAAACCGGTGTCGATATGACACAGCAGTTTAGCCCGAGGGTTCAGGACCTGTTGGCAGATGTGCTGCTAATGGAGGCGGGGCTGAATGAGTTTCGGGGTGGCACATTGGGAAGACGGGCGTTTATGAATAATTTGGCCAAGATCTGGGCGGGATTGCCGAACTCGACAGGTCGATCCCATTACCACAACTACGCGGGAAACAAAGCGTCGGTCTCTTGGGCGTATTTTGATCAGGTTATGGCGCGTATCTCGCCGGAACGCGGGTAGGCAGCTGGTTGGTGAAAAGGCCCCACCGTTTCCGGTGGAGCCTTTGGATAGTCTAATATGATTAGGCTGTGACGCGGCCTAATGCGGCGTCCACTGCGGACACAATTTGGTTGATGTCGTCCTTTGTGCAGATCAGCGCAGGCGAGAAGCACAATGTGTTGTTTTTGCCTGGCAGCGACCGGTTCGTAGCACCGATTATGACACCCTGCTGCATGCAGTCCGCGACAATGGCACCAACAACCTTCTCCGGCAGCGGCGCCTTTGTGCCCCGATCCTCGACCAGCTCCGCACCCAAGAACAGACCTTTGCCGCGCACCTGACCGATAACAGCGTGCTTGTCCTGCAAAGCTGAAAGTTGATCGAGCATATAGTCGCCCATGGCCACTGTATTCTCGAGCAGGTTCTCACGCTCAATGATGCGCATGTTTTCGATTGCTGCCGCCGGTCCGGCCGTGCAGCCGCCAAAAGTCGAGATATCGCGGAAGTAGCTGAGGTGATCGGATGGATCGTCCTTGAACATATCAAAAACGGCTTCCGTGGTCACAAGGCAGGATATCGCAGCGTAGCCGGATGCGACCCCTTTGGCCATCGTGACCATGTCGGGTTTGATGCCGTAATGCTGATACCCGAACCATGTGCCGGTCCGCCCGACGCCGCAAACGACCTCATCGATATGCAGCAGTATCTCGTATTGATCGCAAATCTCGCGGATGCGCTCCCAATAACCATCTGGAGGGGTGATGACGCCACCGCCCGCTGTGACCGGCTCAAGGCAGAGCGCGCCGATGGTTTCAGGCCCTTCGCGCAGAATAACTTTTTCGATCTCGTTGGCGGCCCAGACGCCATAGTTTTCGTCCGGCGCGCCGTCTTGCTCGTGCTTGCGATACTCAAGGCAGTGCGGCACGCGGATAAAACCATCTGGGAACGGACCGTACTGCGCGTTCCGCTCGTCCTGACCGCCAGCGGCCATCGCACCGATTGTGCCACCATGGTAATCACGCTCGCGATAGAGAATTTTGTACTTTTTACCGCCAAAATGCCGATGCGCGATCTGGCGCACCATTTTGTAGCCCTTTTCATTCGCCTCTGATCCGGAGGAGCAATAATAGACGCGGCTCATGCCGGGCATTTTGTCGATCAGCATTTCGGAGAAGATGGATCCGGGGATGGAGCCTGCAGTGCCCCCAAAGAAATTCAGCTTCACCAATTGATCACGCACAGCGTTCGCAATCGATTCGCGCCCGTAGCCGACGTTTACGGTCCATACACCACCGGCAACAGCGTCGATATGTTCTTTGCCGTGCTGGTCCCAAACGCGCATGCCTTTGCCTTCGACAATGATGCGCGGATCGTTGGTTTCATATTGTTTATGCTGGCTCAGGTGATGCCAGACGTGCGCACGATCAGCCTCGACGATGCGGGAGATGTCATTTTCGTTGAATGTACCGTCCATTATGGCGACCTTTCGATTGAGCGAATTCAGCAGTGTATTTACGTTTTCTTACCATATCAGAGAGGCGATGCGGGACAAAAAATAGGGCCAGTGTGGAGCTATGTTTAGGACCACAGCGGTCTGATTGCTCAAAACCCTTTGTTTTTGGACATTTCGCACAGATAGGGCGATTGATGAATTCTTTGGCATCTATGTGGTGTGATACCAATTGGTTGGCTCCGCAACTTTATAGATTCGCACAGACTGGCCTTATCACGCCTCCGCAACTGGTCATTTGTTTCTGGATCAGAGCGCTCAGAGTGACGCGAGTTCGGGCAGTGTGCTGTTTTTTGTGCATTGCCGGGCCAAGCGTGCCGGTCAGTGCACACCACCGTCGAGCGAGGAGCACACTTGAGTTGATCGCCCTGTTTAAAGGGTGAATATCATGAGGAGCGAATGGGACCAGCGGTCCTGATCGTGCCGTAAATTGTATTGCAAGTGTCACAGGCATCACTCAGGGTGTCGACGTTGGTTGCAAAGATCGCAACACGAAATCCCGAGTTTTGTTAAGGAACCGGACAATAATCTGATTGGGAGAATCTACTATGATGAAGAAAACAGTAAGCGCGTTTGTCGCGGGTGCCGTGATGTCGTTCGCGTCGACAGCCGCATTTGCCGACGGCCACGAAGAAATCACCGTCGCCTATTTCCTTGAGTGGCCGATGCCGTTCCAGTTCGCAAAAGTGAACGGCACCTACGAAGAAGCTTTGGGCAAAAAAATCAACTGGGTCAGCTTTGACAGTGGCGTTGCAATGTCTGCCGCGATGGCATCCGGGGATGTTCAAATCTCCGTAAGTCAAGGTGTGCCTCCTTTCGTCGTTGCAACATCCGGCGGTCAGGATATCCAGATCGTTGATGTAGCCGTCTCCTACTCCGAGAACGACAACTGTGTTGTGTCCTCGGGTCTGGAAATCGACAAAACATCCGCCGCCGAGCTTGCTGGCAAAAAAGTGGCTGTGCCACTTGGAACTGCCGCGCATTATGGCTTTCTCAAGCAGATGGACCACTTTGGCGTAGATGTCGCCAGCATGTCGGTCGTTGATATGGCCCCTGCCGAAGGTGCTGCAGCCTTGAGCCAAAGCGCCGTCGATATGGCTTGTGGTTGGGGTGGTGCGCTGCGTCGCATGAAAGAATCCGGCAACGTTCTGTTGACCGGTGCTGAGAAAGAAGAGCTGGGCATTTTGGTGTTCGACGTTACTTCCGCTCCGGCGTCCTATGTCGCCGAAAATGGTGACGATCTGGCCAAATTCCTCAAAGTGACGGCAGACGCCAATGCCATGTGGAACTCGGGCGAGAACACCGCCGAAATGCTGCCAGTGATCGCAAAAGACGCGGGCATGGATGAAACGGCGACCAAAGAAACCCTCGACGGTTTTGTCTTCCCATCCATGGAAGAGCAGCTGAGCGCCAAGTGGTTCGGCGGCGGTAGCCAGGAATTCATGGGCGGTGTTGCACAGGTCTTCCTTGATAGCGGGTCCATCGATAACCGTCTGGAAGACTACACCGGCACTGTGAACACCGGTCCGTTGAAAGCGGCAAAAGGCCTGTAATCCACATTAGGATTGCAAAGGTCCGGCGTGGTGACGCGCCGGACCTGTTTTTCGAAAACGAAGCGGGGCCAACCCTGCTCGAACAGGTCGTAGCTACGACCAGAAAGCAGGGACATGTCCGGACTTTCGATTGATAAACTCTCGATGCGCTTTGATTTGCCCGGTGGGGGATCGGTTCAGGCGCTCAAGGATGTGACGCTCGACCTCAAAGCGGGCGAGTTGCTGAGTGTTCTTGGACCATCGGGGTGCGGGAAGACGACACTGCTCAACATCGTGGCGGGGTTCCTTGCACCGACCGAAGGGGTCATGACCCTGAACGGCAAGAAAATCGTGGGCCCTGATGCCGACCGTGGCATGGTGTTCCAGCAAGGTGCGCTTTTTGAATGGATGAGCGTGCGTGACAACGTAGGTTTTGGCCCCTCCATGAAAGGCATGCCAAAGAACGACAAAGCCGAGATTGTGAACCATCTTCTCGATGTCGTCGGGCTGCAGGATTTTAAGGAAAAGGCGGTTTATGAGCTGTCTGGCGGGATGCAGCAACGTGTGGCACTTGCCCGTTGTCTGGCCAACGATCCCGACGTCATTTTGATGGATGAGCCGCTGGGCGCGCTTGATGCGCTGACCCGTGAAAAGATGCAGAGCCTTGTGCTCAAGCTGTGGAAAGAGACCGGCAAGACGATCATCCTCATCACCCACTCCGTTGAAGAGGCTTTGCTGTTGGGTGAGCGATTGATTGTTATGGCGCCGCGTCCGGGTCGCATCCACAAAGAATACCGCCTGCCGTTCGCCGAATTGGGCGTTGCGACCGATCTGCGCGAAGTGAAAAAGCATCCTGATTTCGCAGTCAAGCGCGAGGAAATCCTCGGCATGATCTGGGATATGGAAGAAGAAATTATGGGTCGCACGGAGGAAAAAGCATGACGGGCATTATCGTACTGGCCGTCTATATCGGCATTTTCGTTGGTGCGGCTTTTATTGTGACGCGTGTCATGAGTGCGGCGCGCAGTGACTACACATCGCTCAAAACAGTAACCTTTGGCGATGAAAGTGCCGTGCGGCCCAACCGTGCGGCGGGTATCATATCCATCCTGACGCTGTTTTTGCTTTGGGGCATGTTCACTGGCTCCTCGCTCATCCCGGGCTTTCTGCACGCCCCTGCACCTTTCGTGGGTCAAACATCGTTTGAGTACACCGTCGAGGCGAACGGGCAGACGGATACGGCGACGGTACAAGTGGTGGTTCACGAACGTGAATCGGTGCCAGACCTGCCAGTAGTTGATCCGGGCGAGGGCGTGGCAAAGAACGATGCGATTATCGTTGCGCAATACCGCAGCAAGCTGATCTCTTTTGACGCAAACGATGAGTTGAAGCGCAGTGATGGCGCGCAGATTGTTGCAATCAATGGGGTGGCGGTGCGACCCGGTGATGTGGTTGAGATTGAGGGCGGATCAGTCACGATATCGGACAAAGGCACGCCGAACTTCGCACCTGACAATGGCCTCCAGATGGAGCCGCTTTATCTGCCTTCCCCCGAGGCCGTGATCGAGCGGACGGGCAAAGTGCTCGATGAAGGGTTTCGCGGCACCTCGCTGCTGGGCCACCTTGGCTGGTCGCTGTTTCGTGTTGTCGCTGGTTTTGTGTGCGGCGCGGTTGTTGGCATCCCTCTTGGCTACGCCATGGGGTTAAGCAATTGGTTCCGCGGCTGGTTTGACCCGATCGTGGAATTCATGCGTCCGGTGCCACCGCTGGCACTTATCCCGCTGGTGATCATCTGGGCCGGTATTGGTGAGACGGGCAAGATTATCCTGTTGTTCCTCGCGGCACTCTGGATCATGGCCATCGCCGCGCGGTCGGGCGTTTCAGGTGTAAACATCTCCAAGGTGCACGCGGCCTATTCGCTGGGTGCCAGCAAGTGGCAGATCATGCGGCATGTCATCATCCCCAACAGTCTGCCGGAGATTTTCACTGGTGCGCGCGTCGCGATGGGCGTGTGCTGGGGAACTGTCGTTGCTGCCGAACTGGTTGCGGCTGAAAAAGGGGCGGGCATGATGATCATGGTCGCGTCCAAATTCCAGAACACCGATATTGTCATTCTGGGCATTATCCTGATTGGTGTGATCGGCTTTGGCATTGATATGCTGATGCGTGGCGCTGAACGGATTTTGGTTCCCTGGAAGGGTAAAGGCTGATCCGGTACAGTAGGCAAACCCTCCGGCGGAGGGTTTGAAGCCCTTACGGGCGGAGCTCCGGGGCTTGCCAAGTGCACCTGCCAAGGCTTTCGCTTGCGATACGTTACATCACGTAAACGAAAAAGGCCGGAGCAATTGCTCCGGCTTTTTTATGTCTGAGTCAAACTTGCTTACTTCGGCTTGTACGCTTTTCCGCTTTTGGGCCGTGCATCGCCACCACGTGGTGCAGCAGGCTTTTTGCCCTTGCCCGGAGGCGTGAAACGCTTTGATGCATCGGCGGCGCGGTTGTATCCACCCTCAGGCTTTGCATCTCGCGCCGGCGCTGCATCCTTGGCTGGTTTCTTCCAAACGGCTTTTGCGCCTGATTTCGCCTTTGGCGCGGCGCCATCCGCCTTGTCCTTCCACGCGGGCTTTGCCTTGGGCTTGTCGCCTGCTTTCATCGGCGTCCGTTCCGTCTTGTGTGACTTCGGTGGACGGGTCGCATCACGCTTGGCTTTTGCGGGTGCGGATGTGCGTGGTTTATGCTCGGCTGCGGGCGCCTCATCGCGTGGTGGACGCGGTTTGGGCGCTGGCTTTGCTGCGTCGGGATCATAGCTTGGCTTGCCACGGCTGGCGGGTTTCGGTCCTTTGTCGTAGGCAGGCTTTTTATCATACGCAGGTTTGGGTCCACGCTCTTTCCCGCCACCACCACCAGCTGGAGGGCGCGGGGATTTGGGGCCAAAGTCCGGCACGCCGTCCAAACGGGTAAGTGTCACGCCATCTTCGGCCTTCATATCGGCACCAAGGGCACTGACCAGTTTTGGCACCGCACCTTCAGCAACTTCGACGTAAGAATGACGCGGTTGCACACGGATCGCACCGATGTCGTCGCGGGTCATGTCGCCTACACGGCACAGCATCGGAAGCAGCGTGCGCGGCTCTGCGCCATCGTTGCGACCGGTCGAGACGGTAAACCAGACCGATTTGCCAAACTCCATACGCGGCGCTGATTCTTTGCCATCACCGGGGTTGGACAGTTCTTCGGGCGCGGAAGCGCGGGAGCGGTGTAGGTTGACGAAAGCGGTTGCAAGTTGCGCGGGCGTGTAGCGCTCAACCAGCGTCTCGACGAATTCGGCCGCGTCCTCAGGGGCGGGCGTCGTCCACGCGTCGTCATTCAACAGCCGTTCTTCATCGGCGCTGTTTACTTCCGCGGCGGAGGGCGGCAGTGCCCATTCCACGTTGAGCTTGGCCCAGCCAAGAAGGCGTGTGGCTTTTGACCGCATTTTTGGCGGCACGATCAAAGCAGACACGCCCTTGCGCCCCGCGCGTCCGGTCCGGCCTGAGCGGTGCAGCAATGTATCGGCATTGGTCGGCAGGTCGGCGTGAATGACCAACTCAAGATTAGGCAGGTCGATCCCGCGCGCGGCCACATCGGTGGCCACACAGACGCGTGCACGGCCATCGCGCAAGGATTGCAGCGCATTGGTGCGTTCCTGTTGGGACAATTCACCCGACAAAGCCACGACCGAGAAGTTGCGGTTCGTCAGGCGCGAGGTCAGGCGCGCAACAGCGGCGCGGGTGTTGCAGAAGACGATCGCGTTCTTCGCCTCATAGAAGCGTAGGATGTTCAGGATCGCATTCTCTGTATCACGCGGATTTACCGTCAGTGCACGGTATTCGATATCGGAGTGTTGCTTGCCATCAGAGACGACGGAGACACGCTGTGCATCGCGCTGGTAGCTTTTGGCAAGTTTGGCGATAGCGGCGGGCACAGTGGCGGAAAACATCAACGTGCGCCGCGTGGCAGGGGATTCGCCCAAGATGAACTCAAGGTCTTCGCGAAAGCCCAGATCGAGCATTTCGTCCGCTTCGTCCAAGACGACAGCACGCAAATCGGTCAGGTCAATATTGTTGCGTTTGATATGGTCGCACAGACGCCCCGGTGTGGCGACGACAACGTGCGCGCCACGGTCCAGTGCACGCCGTTCGGTCCGCGTGTCCATGCCGCCGACGCAAGTGGTCACAATCGCGCCCGCCTTACCGTAAAGCCATGTCAGCTCACGGCTGACCTGCATGGCAAGCTCGCGCGTGGGAGCGATCACCAGCGCAAGCGGTGCGCCCGCGCGGCCAAAATGCGTCTCGTCGCCCAGCAGTGTCGGCGCGATGGCCATGCCGAAAGCGACCGTCTTGCCGGAACCTGTTTGGGCGGAGACCAAGAGGTCCGCACCATCGAGTTCAGGTGCGACTACGGCGTCCTGAACGGGTGTCATTGTATCATAGCCTTGAGCGGCCAGTGCGTCTGCGATCGTTTGAATCAAGGGGTATTCCTGAGCGGATAAAGGATGGAGTTCGCCTGCCCCTAATGGGTCGCGGGGCATTTGTACACGGGGCATTTCGCGCGGGCGGCTTTGTGCTGCATACCTAAGCAATTGGCCGTCCCGCGATAGCGGGCTGCGCGCTTGTGCAAGTGCAACGCTAAAATCTGGATTTTCACTTTCGGTCTGCCGCGCTAGGCTAGGGCATCTGCTGAAGAGGCTGCACTGATGAAAAATCCGCTCTATGATATATTGTTCGCCCCGTACGCGGGAAAGGAAAGTCCGTTTCTCTATCTTCCTGCGGGGAGTGTGATCACGCATGGACAGTTTGTTATGCGTGCCGCACAGTTGGCCCATGCGTTGTGTAGCTTCGGCGTAGACACTGGCGACCGTGTAGTAGTTCAGGTTGAGAAATGTCCGGATATGCTGGCCTTATATGCGGCATGTGCGCAGATGGGTGCCGTCTTCTTGCCGCTCAACACGGCCTACACCTCACCCGAGCTTGGCTATTTCTTGCAGGATAGCGGTGCGAAACTGTTGATAGCTGACCCCGCACGTGCGGAGGAGCTGGGGCAGATTGCAGCCGCGTCGGGAGCTGCGCTTGTAACACTATCTGCCACTGGTGGCACGCTGAGCGCGCGTGCGAATGTACAGCCCGGGACATTTGAAACAGTCACGCGGGATGAGGAAGATCTGGCAGCTCTTCTTTATACATCGGGCACAACGGGGCGGTCCAAGGGCGCAATGCTGAGCCAGAAAAACCTGATCTCTAATGCGCGCACGCTGACCGACCTTTGGCAGTATACAAAAGACGATGTGTTACTGCATGCGCTGCCTATTTTTCACACCCATGGTTTGTTTGTGGCGACCAATGTGATGTTGATGTCAGGTGGCGCGATGGTGTTTATGCCTTCGTTGAAGATCGACCAGATGATCGATTGGATGCCGCGTGCCACGTCGATGATGGGTGTGCCGACATTCTACATCCGCCTCCTTGATGACGCACGGTTCACTTCTGAACTGGCTCGCAATATGCGTCTGTTCATTTCCGGCTCCGCGCCCCTGCTTGAGGATACGCATGTCGCGTTTGAAGCGCGGACAGGCCACCGCATCCTTGAGCGGTACGGTATGACAGAAACGAATATGAACACCTCCAACCCCTACAGCGGGGAGCGGCGCGCGGGCACTGTGGGTCTTCCGTTGCCGGATGTGGAGCTGCGCATTGTGGACGACAAAGGGGCGGTCATGCCGCGTGGGCAGACCGGTGTGATCGAGGTGCGTGGTGACAATGTCTTTCAGGGCTATTGGAATATGCCGGAAAAAACAGCTGAAGAGATGCGCAAAGACGGGTTTTTCATCACCGGTGATTTGGGGGTTCAGGACGATGACGGCTATGTGACGATCGTGGGTCGCGGCAAAGACCTCATCATCTCGGGCGGATACAACATCTACCCAAAAGAGCTCGAACTGCTGCTTGATGCGCAGGAAGGCGTGATGGAGAGTGCTGTTATCGGCTTAGCCCATGACGATCTGGGCGAAGTTCCGATGGCGATTTTAGTGGCAAAGGCAGGTATGGCTATTGATCTGGACGCCGTGCAGAGTGCCATGAACGGTTCTGTCGCGCGCTTCAAACAGCCCAGAGACTACCGTGTGATCGTGGCGTTGCCTCGCAACACGATGGGCAAGGTTCAAAAAGCCGCCCTGCGCGCGGAGTACAGCACATGATTGATCCGGCAAAGCGCGCGTTTTTGACAGGACTGTTTGATGCCGCAGTTTTGGCGGCAGATGCGAAGGCAGCGCTGCGGCCCCACATGCCTGCCAAACCCAAAGGGCGTACTGTCGTTGTCGGTGCGGGAAAGGGTGCCGCGCAATTGGCTGCTGCGTTCGAGGAGTTGTGGCAGGGGCCGGTCGACGGTGTGGTAGTCACACGCTATGGCTACGGCTGCGATACAAAATCCATTCGTGTGATGGAGGCGGCCCATCCGGTTCCCGATGCGGGCGGTATGGCGGCCACAGCAGCCTTGTTCGATGCGGTTACGGGGTTGGGGCAGGATGACCTTGTTGTTGCTCTCGTATGTGGGGGCGGGTCTGCACTCTTGCCTTGCCCACCCCACGGGCTCACACTCGCGGATGAGCAGGCCTTGAACGAGGTTTTGCTGGCATCAGGTGCGCCCATCGGGGTGATGAACGCCGTGCGCAAACACGCCAGCGGGATCAAGGGTGGCAGGCTTGCTGCGGCGGCATATCCCGCGAGGGTCGTGAGCCTGATCGTGTCTGATGTGCCCGGTGACGATCCTGCACAGGTGGCGTCGGGGCCTACGGTGCCGGATGACGTGACGCTGGCCGATGCCCGTGCGTTCATAGCGGCGCGCGGCATTATGTTGCCCGCCCGTGTTATTGATGCCTTGGCCGAGGCACCGCGTCCTGACAATGCGGTCTTTGCGCGCAATGAGGTGCATGTCATCGCGTCCGCACGTATCTCACTGGAGGCAGCCGTGCGTGCGGCTGAGGCAGCCGGCGTGCCTGCGGTTATTCTGTCAGATGCGATTGAGGGCGAGGCAGAGGTGATCGGCCAGATGCACGCCGCCATTGCGCGAGAGGTCCGGCATCAAGCGCGGCCCTTCAAGCCGCCGGTGGTGATCCTGTCAGGCGGTGAGACGACCGTGACCCTTCGCCATCCGAACGGTCGGGGCGGGCGCAACACAGCGTTTCTTCTGGGATTTGCGCAAGCCATTGATGGTGTATCAGGCATTGCCGCGCTCTCAGCAGATACGGACGGCATCGACGGCTCAGAAGACAATGCCGGAGGGTTCGCGGATGGCAGCACCGCTGCGGTGATGCGGGCGGCGGGGATAGATCCCGCAGATGCAATGCGCCTCCACGATGCATGGGGCGCATTTTGTGCTGTGGACGGCTTGTTTGTCACAGGGCCAACCGGCACCAATGTGAATGATTTTCGTGCGATATTGATTGAAGACTGACTGATGTATTCTTGGCGTGTCCGTATTGCCAGAGATAGCTTCAGAGTCGTGCGCTTTTGTTTCGATAAAGCGCTTGGTGGAGCATAGCGGGATCGAACCGCTGACCTCCTGCATGCCATGCAGGCGCTCTCCCAGCTGAGCTAATGCCCCAATCACGCAAGCGTGGTTTGGTATCCCTGTTCGGGGATCTGAGGATCGACCATCAGGTCAATGCGCCGTTTACTAGGCGCAAGCAGCGGCGGGTTCAAGCGAAAAACGCACGTCCCCGCCGCTGCATATCAGGTGTCGTCGTCGTTGGCTGCTACGTCTGCAATCTCTTCGAGAGGAACAGTGTCCTCATCGTCTTCGTCATCATCGAGCAGATCATCGTCCAGATCGACTTCAACGTCATCGTCGTCCACCAGATCTTCGTCTTCGGTGACCTCTTCTTTTTTCTTGGCTTTTGCTGTTGCCGCGTCTTCGGCATCGGCAGCGATCATGCGGGACTTTGATTGGTCGACCGCAACTTCTTCGCCGGTGTAGGGGCTGATGATCGGGTTTTTGTTCAGGTCATAGAAACGCTTGCCCGTGGTGGGGCACAGGCGCTTGGTTCCCCAGTCTTCGTTGGGCATGGATTTCCCCTTTGATCGTTGGTGTTGTGTCTAGATGACGTTGTCTTTAGATGATTCAGGGCAAATGCCATATGCAGCGGGTGCTGTCCAGCCCAATGCCCCTGTCCGACCGTCCTTAACCAAGTTCCGTGAGCGCCGCATGCCCGATCCGCACCTGCCCGGTGATCCACCCATTCCATTGACGCTGCGCCGCTCCGCGCAGGCCAAGCGGATATCGCTGCGCATTAGCCAGCTGGACGGGCGCGTCACGCTCACCATGCCCAAGCGGCTTGCTGAGCGCGAAGCGATTGATTTTGCGCGCAGCAAGGAGGGATGGATTCGCAAGCATTTGGATGCGCGCGGCGAGGACGTTCATGTTGGTATCGGAACCGAGTTGCCGTTGGGGGGCAGGCAATACACGGTCTACAGCGGTATGGGTCGCAGGGTACAGATCACGCCGGAGGGTATATTCGTCCCCGGCCCTGAGGCGCGTATGGGCAAGCGGCTTGGTGCGCACCTCAAGGAGATCGCGCGCGACAGGCTTGCCGGTGCAAGCGATGATTATGCCGCACGGTTGGGACGTACATATGCGCGGCTCAGCTTGCGCGATACGCGGTCGCGGTGGGGGTCGTGTACTTCTGACGGGGGGCTGATGTATTCATGGCGGCTAGTGATGGCACCACCAGAGGTGTTGGATTATGTCGCGGCCCATGAGGTTGCGCATCTGGTACAGATGAACCACTCGCCTGCGTTCTGGGCTGAAGTAACACGGATCTATGGCGACTATTCTGCTGCGCGCGCTTGGCTACGCACTCATGGCAGTACGCTGCACCGCTATAAATTCTGAACGAACGATCCATCCCTTCCACGCGTTGTGTCCCAAATATAGATGGAGGGGGTGTATGTCATCATCAAAGTCACACGCAGAGATTTGGGACGAATGGCGCGATCTGGTCAATATGGCGCCTCAGGAACTGGAAGACTGGCTGAGCACGAACGAATCGAAAGCTGTCGGCGACAGCGATGGTGAGGAATCCACCGGCCACAAATCCGGTCGTCGGATTGTAAAGATCAAGCGCGCGAATAAAGACGATCTGAGCGACGATCAATGGGACCACATGGCGACGGTGGTAGGCTACATCAAGCGTCACCTGTCACAAGGTGGGCCTGACGAGGGTGTGGAAAAATCTGCGTGGCGCTATTCCTTGATGAACTGGGGGCATGACCCTCTAGCGTCGTGATCAAAGCCGCTGTTGTTGAGTTTGTTCGCTTAAAAGATTGACGCGCCGCATTGTTGTGATCACAAAACCCCATGAACCTTACACCTCGCCCCGTTGACCCCGCCCCGCTTGCCCATGACCGTGTGTACCGGCATCTACGTTCGCGCATCATGCACGGGGATTTGCCGCCTGGCCATGCGCTGACCCTGCGTGGGATCGGCAGCGAATACGAGGTTTCTATGACGCCTGCACGCGAGTCCGTGCGGCGGCTGGTCGCGGAAGGGGCGTTGAGCATGTCGAGTTCTGGCCGTATTGCCACGCCACTCCTGAGTAATGAGCGGATTGAGGAACTGGCGGCGTTGCGGGCGTTGATCGAGGTTGAGCTTGCGTCGCGTGCGCTGCCTCGGGCGCATCTTGCATTGATCGAGCGGTTGCAGAATATAAATGCCAAGGTCGCCGAAGCCGTCGCGCACCGTGATGCGGTCAGCTATATCCGCACCAATCTCGAATTCCACCGCACGCTTTATCTGCGTGCTCAGGCACCTGCTATGCTGGCCATGGCCGAAACGGTTTGGCTGCAAATGGGACCGACAATGCGGGCACTGTATGGACGTCTACGCCGGACTGATCCGCCGCAATTCCACCGATTGATCATCGCTGCGTTGCGGGCAGGGGATGAGCCGGGATTAAGGCTTGCCGTGCGCTCTGATGTGACACAGGGCCTACGGATGTTGGCGAGCTAGGCACCCGCAGGCCTTAGTAATTCGCAGGCCCTCGCTAGACCTGCTTGGAGGCTATTAGACTGCGGACGAACGCTGCTTGTTCTTCCGTATCCGGCACAGGGCACTTGCGCTGTTGGCTGACATGCTTGAGCGCGGCTTCAGGATCAAAACCGAAATACGTCAACACAGCACATGCAAGCATGCCGGAACGTCCAATGCTGGCTCGACAATGTATGGCGACGTGATGCCCGCCGGTGATACGTGCGCCGATGTCGCGGGCGAAAGCGGCGAATAAGGCCGCGTCAGGAAGGTGCATATCGCGGATGGGATGGCTGAGGAAAGTCAGGCCGAGCGAGACACAAATGTCTTGCTCATCCGCAAGGCCAAGCGCCTCAGCCTCGGATGGCTCAAGCAATGAGACGACGGTATCTATCTGCGCGCGTTTCGCGACAGCGAGGTCCTTGTTTAGACTTACAGGGCGGGCCATGATGGTAAGCGCACCTGATTGCTGATCTAAAATCGGATAGAGCGTACTCAGGCTGCCAACCCGCGGTCACCCATATCTAGGTACTTCTCGCGCCGGTCCTTGATTAAAGCCTTGGGGTCTTTGCCCTCTAAAGATTCAAGCATCTCGGTGATCGCCTTGGCCACAGAGGCAATTGCCGTTTGCGGATCGCGGTGTGCGCCACCTTTTGGTTCTGGAATGATGCGGTCATTAACACCCAGTTTCTTAAGATCTTGCGCCGTGAGGCGCAATGCTTCGGCTGCTTCGCGCATCTTCTCGGCGTCTTTCCACAGAATCGATGCACAGCCTTCGGGGGAAATGACCGAATAAACCGAATGTTCGAGCATGGCGATACGGTTGGCCGTTGCAAACGCGACAGCCCCGCCAGAGCCGCCCTCACCAATGATAACACTGACAAGCGGCACACCGATTTCCAGACATTTCTGGGTTGAGCGTGCAATGGCCTCGGACTGGCCACGCTCTTCGGCACCTTTGCCGGGGTAGGCGCCTGGTGTGTCGACCAATGTGATCACAGGCAGGCCAAAACGATGCGCCATATCCATCAGACGCACAGCTTTGCGGTAGCCTTCTGGACGGGCCATGCCGAAATTCCGCTCGATCCGCGATTTAGTATCGTTGCCTTTTTCATGGCCAATCACGATCACCGGTTTGTCGTTGAACCGCGCAAGTCCGCCCATCACTGCGTGATCATCGGCAAAGTTACGATCGCCTGCCAACGGGGTGTATTCGGTAAACAGCGCCTCGATATAATCTTTGCAATGTGGCCGCTCTGGATGGCGCGCTACCTGGCACTTCCGCCATGGCGTCAGGTTCTTGTAGAGATCATCAAGCATTTTCGCAGCTTTGGTATCGAGCGCTTTTGCCTCTTCGCTGACGTCCGTATCGGGGTCGCGCCGCGCCATCGCGCGCAGCTCTTCGGCCTTTCCCTCAATCTCTGCGAGGGGTTTTTCGAAATCCATATACTGGGTCATTGCTACGCTCCGCACTGGTGTTGTGCCTTATATGATCCTGAATTGCGGGTGATGCAACGGCGCTCAGAGGTCCAGCACAGGGTAGAGCGATGCGATCAGCAATGCGGCCATCGTCCAGTTATAGACCCGCAGCCGTCGTGGGTTCGTGAGAAATCGCTGCATCTGCTGACCCGCGAGGGTCCAGATCGACACAGAGGGCAGATTGACAACCGAAAAAAGTACCGCACCAACAGCCAGCCAGACGATCGCGGCATCGCCGACGTAGACAGTTATCGCTGTGAGCGCCATCGCCCATGCTTTGGGGTTGACCCATTGAAATGCCGCCGCCTCAAAGAAGGTCATCGGCGTTCCGGCTTGGGCCTTTTTAGTGATGGGTGCGGCATTGGCAATTTTCCACGCAAGCCAGAGCATATAGAATACGCTGGCCACTTTCAGCACATCATAGATGACAGGAAAGCGGTCGAAAATCTGAACAAGGCCCGCGCCAACGGCAAACATCATGACCATGAATCCTATCGAAATTCCCAGCATGTGCGGGATCGAGCGGATAAACCCGAAGTTTGCGCCCGACGCCATCAGCATCAGGTTGTTCGGCCCCGGCGTGGCGGAGCTGACAAATGCGAAAAGTGCGAGGGCGGTCAGGGTTTCAAAGTTCATGCATTCTATGTCGCATTGAACGCTGCGAAGGGGAATTGAAAATGTCTGCTTCTGCCCTGAACCAACCACAGGAAACAATTTGTTTCCTCATTGTTCCTTGCTTGTTAACACAAAATTAACGCACCTTTACATCGGTGAATGTGGCAATTCCGAGGCAGTGTATTTTTCGCCTTTGAAAAGCGTTCACGAGTAGATGGCTTCCGCCAGAATGGTGGCACTTATTTTCTGAGTGGCCTTGCGCATGTTTTGTTTGATTTTTGTAGGGTGCGAGTATCGCCACGTGTATTTGCGCAAAAATGATTTTGATCAGTGAGGATGGCCTGCGTAGCCGCAGGCCATTTTTTATGCGCTACCAATCATTTCTGACTGACGCACAATGACTTCGGCTTGCTTGATCGAGGCGATGTCGACCAGCCGACCTTTGTAGACTGTGGCCCCTTCGCCGTTCGCTTTTGCCGTTTCCATTGCAGCAAGGATTTCGCGGGCTTCGGCGACGGCCTGCTCGGATGGAGTGAACACCTCATTGCTGACGGCGATTTGTTTGGGGTGAATGGCCCATTTTCCGACCATGCCCAAGGTGGCAGAGCGGCGCGCCTGCGCACGGTAGCCTTCATCATCAGAGAAATCACCGTAGGGACCGTCGACTGGCAGAATGCCATGGGTACGGCATGCCGCGACGATGGCCGTCTGCGCCCAGTGCCACGGGTCGGACCAATACTGCTGCCCGTCGCGCAACATATAATAGTTCTCCTGCGTGCCGCCGATACCGGTGGTCTGCATGCCCATGGACGCGGCGTAATCAGCGGCGCCAAGGCTCATTGCCTGCATGCGCGGGGAGGATGCGGCGATCTCGTCCACGTGGGTAAGGCCAGCTGCACTTTCGATAATCACCTCGAAGGCCACACGCTTGGTCCGGCCTTTGGCGGTTTCAATGGCACTCACCAGCGCGTCGACAGCATAAACATCTGCAGCACACCCAACCTTGGGGATCATGATCATGTCGAGGCGTTCGGAAGCCTGCTCCAAAAGGTCCACAACGTCTCGGTACCAATAGGGTGTATCGAGGCTGTTGATACGCACCGAAATTGTTTTGGTACCCCAGTCGACAGTGTTGATCGCTTCGATGATATTTTCGCGGGCGATGTCTTTGTCCGAGGGTGCGACGCTGTCTTCGAGATCAAGGTTGATGACATCCGCGGCAGATGCGGCCATTTTCTCAAACAGCTTCTTGTTGGAACCGGGACCGAATAGCTGGCAGCGGTTTGGGCGGGCAGGCGGTGTTGGTTGTATGCGAAAGCTCATGGGCAGTCTCCTTGGAAAAGACACAAAGTGTCGTTTTTCTGACCTCAGGAGTTATAAAATTGCGCAGATGGCTGCAAGTGCGTTTTGCATCTGCAGCAATTGTCTCTTATGGTATATCTGATGCAAGAATATTGCGCATAATTTGCTGTTGATCGTAAATTCATGCGTCACGCGCGGCTTTCTCCGCAGATATGCAATTGAATTGCTGCGATATTATTCCAAAGTTGGCGAAATTGTATATGCGCGGAGAATCGACCCATGATCCAAACCCCTTATTTGCTGTTTCTAGGCGACGCGCCGGATCAACTTGCTGCGAAAGTGGCCCAAGGCATCAAAGACTGGCGTCCTGAAAATGCCGTCGGCCAGTTCCGGATGGACGGCTGCAAGGCGGATGTAGGGCTTGAGGATCTGACGCTTGCCCATGCGAAAGCCAAAGGCGCCAAAACGCTGGTGATCGGGGTGGCAAACCGTGGCGGCAAGATTTCTCAAGCCTGGAAAGAGGTGCTGATTGAAGCGCTGGGTATGGGATATGATCTGGCCTCCGGCCTGCACAATTTGCTGAATGAAGAACCGGATCTGGTGGAAGCAGCGACGCATCATCGGCGGGCTTTGCATGATGTGCGCGTCCCATCTGTAGACTATCCGATCGCAAGTGGCGTCAAGCGGACGGGGAAACGCGTGTTGGCTGTGGGCACCGATTGTTCAGTGGGCAAAATGTACACGGCACTAGCGCTTGATAACGCGATGCGCGCGCGCGGTATGAAAAGCACGTTTCGCGCAACGGGTCAGACGGGTATTCTGATCACCGGCGCGGGTGTCCCGCTTGATGCGGTTGTGGCGGATTTTATGGCAGGCTCAATCGAGTATCTGACACCCAACAATGATGCCGATCATTGGGACGTGATCGAGGGGCAGGGCAGCCTGTTCCACGTCAGCTATTCCGGTGTGACTCTCGCGCTGGTCCATGGTGGCCAACCCGATGCGCTGATCATCTGTCACGAGCCGACGCGCACTCACATGCGCGGTTTGCCTGATTATAAGGTTCCGGAAATGTCGGCGATCCGCGATGTTGCGCTTACACTGGCGCGGGTGGCCAACCCTGCCTGTCAGGTGATTGGCATTGCGGTCAACACCCAGCATATGGTGCAGGCGGAAGCCGAGACATATCTGGCCAAGGTCGAGGCCGAGATGGGATTGCCTGCCGTCGACCCGTTCCGGTTTGGTGCGGACCGTTTGGCAGAAGCGCTTGAGGCGATTTGATCCTGAGTGGAAAAACATGAGACCACCGCAAGGTGCTGTGCGCAGGTCTAGGGGAGCAGTATGCGAATTGAAGTAAGCAAGGACGTGTTCCGGCTGGCGCAGGTGTTTACCATCTCGCGCGGGTCGCGCACGCAGGCCGAAGTGCTGACCGTGCGGGTGAGTGACGGCAAGGCTGCCGGCATGGGGGAGTGTGTACCCTACGCGCGCTACAGCGAGACGTTGGAAAGTGTGACAGCGCAAATCGAAGGTCTGCCGGACGATATCACGCGTGCAAAACTCTATGATTTGTTGCCCGCAGGGGCGGCACGCAACGCGGTGGATTGTGCGTTGTGGGATCTGGAGGCTAAGCGAAGCGGCACGCCGGTCTGGCAGTTGGCGGGTCTCGCACCGCTAAAACCAATTATCACTGCATATACGCTGTCGCTCGATATCCCCGAAAAGATGCGTGCGCAGGCGGCGGAGCATTCGTTTCGCCCCCTGCTCAAGATTAAACTGGGCACGCCCGACGACATGCCACGGCTTGAGGCCGTGCGCGCGGGTGCGCCTGACAGCACTATCATCGTCGATGCGAACGAGGGGTGGTCGGCTGCGGTCTATGCCGATCTGGCACCGCACCTCCTCCGTCTTGGTGTTGCATTGGTGGAGCAGCCGTTGCCAGCGGGTGAAGATGATGCGCTCATCGGGCTGGATAGGCCCGTTCCTGTTTGTGCTGACGAATCGTGCCATGACCGTGCAAGTCTGGCCGGGCTGGCGGGCAGATATGACATGGTGAACATCAAGCTTGATAAGACGGGCGGCCTGACCGAGGCGCTTGCGTTGCGGGACGCCGCGCGGGACGCGGGATTTGATGTGATGGTGGGATGCATGGTCGGCTCGTCGTTGGCGATGGCACCAGCCGTCTTGGTTGCGCAGGGTGCGGCGATTGTCGATCTTGACGGACCGCTTCTACTTGCGGAAGACCGTGAGGCGGCTTTGACATTTGACAGCGCTGGAGTGCACCCGCCCACCCGCGCGCTTTGGGGTTAGATTATGCGAACGGTATATGTGAATGGGCAGTTTCTGCCAGAGAACGAAGCGACAGTCTCGATCTTTGATCGCGGTTTTCTGATGGCAGACGGCGTCTATGAGGTGACATCGGTTCTGGACGGCAAGCTCGTTGATTTCGACGGCCATGCGGTACGGCTTGACCGGTCGCTGGGCGAACTAGATATGCGCAATCCGATATCGAAGGATGACCTACTCGAAGTACATCGCGAGTTGGTCCGACGAAACGAGATTGACGAAGGTCTCATCTATTTGCAGATCACGCGTGGATCGGACGGGGATCGCGATTTTGCCTTTCCTGACCCCGAAACGACCGAACCGACGATTGTTTTGTTTACCCAAAGCAAGCCCGGTCTAGCAGATAACCCCGCCGCTAAGCGGGGGACAAAGGTAATCAGCATCGAAGACATCCGCTGGGGTCGCCGTGACATCAAAACGGTGCAGCTTCTTTATCCTTCGATGGGTAAGATGATGGCCAAGAAAGCGGGCTGTGATGATGCGTGGATGGTCGAGGACGGCTTTGTGACCGAAGGCACTTCGAACAACGCCTATATCGTGAAGGGCAATAAGATCATCACCCGACATCTGGGTAACGAGATTTTGCACGGAATTACGCGCAAGGCGGTGCTGCGCATGGCGCGTGAGGCACAGATGGAAGTTGAAGAGCGGTCATTCACCATCGAAGAAGCACAAGCCGCAGACGAGGCATTCACGACTTCGGCGAGTGCTTTCGTTATGCCGGTAGTGGAGATTGACGGTGTTGCACTAGGTGATGGTGTGCCGGGCAAAGTGGCGCAGCGCCTGCGCGAGATTTATCTCGACGAAATGCGCAAAGTCGCGATCTAAAACGACGTGCACCCCAGCCGGAGGATGCGCGTCATTTTACCAAACGCCTAGTTCAGCGCGTTGTCCAACCCGTCAAGCGATGTGAGCGAAACCGAGATGTTCGGGATATCCGCCGCACTCAACCCTTGAAGGAACGCGACAGCACGCCCTTCATAAGACACGCGCACGCCATCTTCGGTAGCGGCAAGACCGAGCTCGGAATTTGAGGTAAGTCCGTCAAGCTGTATCACCATCAGAGCATCATCGCGTGTATCGAAATCCGTGATCTGAACCTCGTCCAGATCGGTGTCTTCGTCGTCGGTGACAAAGAGCAGATCATTCCCAACACCGCCGGTGACCACATCGCCATCATCCCCGACGAGGATATCATTGCCGAACCCGCCAGTCAGCGTATCAGTTGTGCCCAGTTCTTCGGGTGTGTCGTATTGGCCAGTCTCGCTTAATCCATCAACGCTAATGAGGACGTCATTACCAGCGCTGCCCACAAGGCGGTTCGAGCCGAGCAGATCGACAATAAAGTCATTGCCACTGCCACCGTTCACGAAATCATCACCAGCGGTGTTTTCGGCGGTATCTTCGGGCCCGTAGACATCATCACCGGCATTGAGGAATATCCGATCATTGCCCGCGTCACCAGACACAGTATCGTCGCCGTCTCGTGCAAAGATGATGTCATCGCCGTCGCCGCCGCGCAGGTCATCTTCCATGTCCGAGCCTGTAATGGTGTCGTTACCGCCGCCGCCGTCAATTGATCCGCCTTGGGTATCAGCAACAAGGTTCTCCGCCGCGTCGGTGCCTGTGAATCTATCGCCTACGATCTGCGGCTCTACGTCTTCGGGGTTTACAGCATCATCATTGTTGTCGTCGTCATCGTCTGTCAGATTGATAATAAGGGCAATTCCGAGGATTGCGGGAACAAAAAGCAATGCAAGCATGAGAGAGCACATCCAAATTGGTTAAGGAACTCTCAAGCTCTATTCCTATCCTTGGATTCGTCAAACTAAACATTTAACTTCATACTAATATCGTTAAATCACCAATAGCTGGCTGCGATTGTCTCAAAAATAGAAACAGTGAGGTTTGATTGGTTTATACCGCCAAACGGCGGCCCTAAAGTCTATTTGTTGCCCACATTTTCATCGAACGCAGTCTTGAAAGCCTCTTGCTGGACATCGTTGGCATCCGTTTGGTAGTTCGCTTTCCACTCATCCATGCTCATGCCGTAGAAAAGCTCACGCGCTTCCATCTTGCCGATTTCAACGCCTCGCTCTGCTGCAGCTTCCTGATACCAACGGGACAGACAATTCCTGCAAAAACCGGTGAGGTTCATCATATCGATGTTTTGCACATCAGTACGGTCTTCCATGAGGTGCTTTTGCAAGCGGCGGAAGGCGGCGGCCTGAAGTTCGATATCCTGTCGGCTGTGCTCGGTCATGATGTGCTCCTGTGATTTAGGAAATACATGGGGGCGCAAGCAGGAGGGGTCAAGCGAGCGGTACCGCAGTCACGGAAATGAAACAGTTTTCGGGTTCAAGTCAGAAGGGTCAGCGGCTATGGTCCTGAAAAATGATCGATGTATGCGCATGCCAGCTTAGTATGCGCCAAAGGAGCACTGCCATGAGACGTCAACGCAATGTAAAAATCGTGGCAACACTGGGCCCTGCGTCGGACACCAAAGAGATGATCGGAAAGCTGCACCAGACAGGTGCGGATGTGTTCCGCCTCAACATGAGCCATGGTAGCCACGATGAAATTCGCGCCAAGCACGCGATGATCCGCGAGATAGAGGCCGAAATGGGGTCGACCATCTGTATCCTGGCGGACCTGCAGGGCCCCAAGTTGCGGGTGGGTGTTTTCGCGGGCGACAGTGAAGAGTTGATCGTGGGCGCGGATTTCCGTCTTGATCTTGATCCCGCCGAGGGCAATGCGCGGCGTGTATGCCTGCCGCACCCGGAGATTTTTGAGGTGCTGGAGGAAGGCGCCTCGCTGTTGGTCAATGATGGTAAGATTCGCCTCAAGGTGAAATCATGCGGCGCCGATTTTGCGGAATGTGAAGTGGTCATCGGTGGCACTATCTCCAACCGCAAGGGCGTGAACGTGCCGGATGTGATCCTGCCTGTTGCCGCGCTAAGCGATAAGGACCGTGCTGATCTGGAGTTTGTGTGCGAGTTGGGTGTGGACTGGCTCGCGCTGAGCTTTGTGCAGCGGCCCGAGGATGTGGACGAAGCGCGTGTGCTGGCCAATGGCCGTGCGGCGATCCTGTCCAAAATCGAGAAGCCCTCCGCGGTCGAGCGGTTTGACGATATTCTGGCCGTCAGTGATGGCATCATGGTCGCGCGCGGTGATCTGGGCGTGGAACTGCCTGTGTCTGCTGTGCCGCCGATCCAGAAGCGGCTTGTGCGCCGCTGCCGCGCTGTGGGCAAGCCGGTGATCGTGGCCACGCAGATGCTGGAAAGTATGATCGACAGTCCGATGCCGACACGCGCCGAAGTTTCGGACGTCGCGACAGCGATTTACGAGGGCGCGGATGCAGTCATGCTGTCGGCAGAATCGGCTGCAGGTAGCTTCCCGCTTGAGGCGGTAACAACAATGGATAACGTCGCCATCGAGGTGGAGCGTGATCCGACTTATACCCAAATCATCGAGACAAGCCGCACTGCATCGCGCTCAGGTATCGCCGATGCGATGGTCGCCGCCGCCCGTGAAATTGCCGAGACGACGGATGTTAAAGCGATCTGTTGCTTTACGCAGTCTGGCACCACGGCCTTGCTCACCGCGCGTGAGCGTCCCCGCGTGCCGATCATCGCATTGACACCTTTGAAAGGTACAGCGCGGCGTCTGGCGCTCAGCTGGGGTGTAAATTGCGTGATGACCGAAGAGCTGGACCGCTTCAAGAAGGCAGTTGTCAGCGCGGTACGTGCAGCACGTAATGAAGGCTTTGCCACGGCGGATGATTTTGTTGTCGTCACAGCGGGCGTTCCGTTCAACGTACCGGGCAGTACGAATATCCTGCGTGTCGCCCCCTGTGATGAGCGTTTGATTTTTGCCTCTGATCCGGAGTAATGTCACGGAAACGTGAACACGGAGAGACGAAATGGACACAGATCTTGCCTTGGTAATCGGGCTCATTCTTTTGGCCCTTTCAATTCCGTCGATCCTGTCTGCCTTGTCAGACCGCCGCGCGCCACGTGCCTCTGCAATCACCATCCTCATTGCCGGTGGCCTGATCGTTTTTGCGATGCAGGGTAAGCCGGGGGGTTATCAACTGGCGGAAATGCCGGATGTCTTTGTCGGAGTGCTTGCGCGTTTCATGCCGTAATCCGTACGCCAGCTGCTGTACGGTAGGTTCTGCCTTTTCGCCTATTGCGTTGAAACGCTGCACATCCTATAGCGCAGGTTCATTCCTGCGCGTCCGGCCATAAGTGGCATGCCGAGTCGCGCTTAAACTGTAGACGACAGGAGACAGAAATGCCCAAGATGAAGACGAAGTCGAGCGCGAAGAAGCGCTTCAAGGTTTCGGCGACCGGTAAGGTCATCGGCAGCCAAGCTGGCAAACAGCACGGTATGATCAAGCGGAGCAACAAGTTCATCCGTAATGCACGCGGCACGACAACATTGTCGGCGCCAGATGCCAAGATCATCAAGGGCTTTATGCCCTACGACCGCTAAGGAGAGCCGATATGTCCCGTACAAAAGGTGGTACAGTTACCCACGCCCGTCACCGTAAGGT
>JBATTJ010000012.1:0-49532 GCA_049670485.1 Sulfitobacter sp. | reverse complement strand
GTGGTTGATCCTACAGCAGACCGTCCGGCATTTTTTGCTCCGCTGCCGTGTTCGCACGGCGGAAGTAGAGCGTGATTATCGTCGATATGATCACGATGAACAGCGAATACAGAACTGGCACTGCGTTGATCGCCTGCTGCTCTGCCCCGGAAAAGGTGAACGCGATGATCGCGATGGCCAATGGCCCGTTCTGGATACCCGTCTCAAGGCCCACGGTACGTGCATTGCGCGGATGCAGCTTGAGCGCTTTTGCAAACAGATAGCCCACCGTGATGCCAATCAGGCCAATGGCAATGGCTGCGACATAGGTGGCCCAACCCGTCTCCATCAGAAACGTGAAGTTGCGTGGAATCCAGGACACGATCAGGAACACGATAAAGAACACCGCAAGCAGTGAGCCCAGAAACTCTGTCACGGCCCCGACATTCGCGTTGATCTTACGCAGCATCATTCCAATCCCCACCGGCACCAACAACAACACAAGCGTGATGATGATATTCTCGCGCGGGATATCCACGTCCAGCGCACCAGCATATAGCACCAGCACAATCGGGATCAGCAACACGCCAAAGACGGTAGATGTGACCGTCATCAATACAGACAGCGCAAGATTACCCTTGGAAAAGTACGTGAAGATATTGGAAGTCGTCCCGCCCGGCATGCATGACATGATCAGGATACCGATTTTTATGGGGTCCGACACCGGCAGCGTCAGCGCCAGCATAAATCCGATAAACGGCATAAACCCGTATTGGGAGATTACGCCGATCATCAATCCGTAAGGTCGCCGCAACGCCAGCGCGAAATCGCGCGGTGTGAGGGACGCGCCCATGCCCAGCATGATCACGAAGATCATCAGCGCCAGAAGTGCCTGTTCAAATTGTCCGACCATTTTGTATTCCTAGCTTTGAAAAGGGCTTCAGAGTGCGCTCTGTGCAGTGGCTTGCTCGGCACGAAGATCCTTGCGCAGGATCTTCCCGACATTGGACTTCGGAAGGTCATCGCGGAACTCAACCGTTTTGGGCACTTTATACGCTGTAAGGTGCTCTTTGCAGTATGTGCGAATGTCCGCAGAGGTCACAGCAATGTCGCGCAGAACAACGTAGGCTTTCACTGCCTCGCCCGATGCACCGTCCGGCACGCCGATCACGGCGGCCTCAAGGATAGCGGGATGCGCGGCAAGGCAATCCTCGATCTCGTTCGGATAGACGTTGAAGCCCGACACGATGACCATGTCCTTCTTACGGTCTACAATCGAGAAATACCCGTCCGCATCCATGATGCCGATATCACCGGTCAACAGCCACTCACCCCGCATGGTTTTCGCTGTCTCTTCGGGCTTTTGCCAATAACCCTTCATGATCTGCGGTCCGCGCGCGGCAAGCTCACCCGCCTCGCCCTGCGGCACTTCGTTGCCGTCCTCGTCCAGACACGCCATGTCGGTAGATGGCAGCGGAATACCGATCGAATTGGGCCGTGTTTTGCCCAGCGGGTTAAAGGTGATCACGGGCGAGGATTCGGTCAGACCGTACCCCTCAAGCACAGGCTTGCCCGTGACCTTTTCCCAATAGGCCGCAACCGAGCTTTGGAGCGCCATGCCACCGGCGGAAGCAAATTTCAGGTGCTTTGGCGGGGAGTCGGTGAACCAAATCTCGTTGCTGAGGCCGTTGAATAGGGTGTTCACACCGCTCATCCATGTGATCGGATAATTCTCAAAGGCCCGTTTGAGGTTCGTCAACGGACGCGGGTTCGGGATCAGGATATTGCGTGCACCCAGATAATAGAAACCCAGCAGATTCACGGTAAAGGCAAAAATATGATAGAGCGGCAGCGCGGTCAGTGCCACTTCCTGGCCCTTCTCCACGCCGCTGATCATCTCCATGCTCTGCTCCATGTTCATCATCAGATTGCCGTGGGTGAGCATCGCACCTTTGGACACACCCGTGGTGCCGCCAGTATATTGCAAACATGCAATATCATCAGGCGTGAGTGCGGCACGGTAGCTCTCGGCAGACTTCTTGGCCGCACGGCCCTGCTTGATCGCATCGGGAAAGCGGATATGCGGCATCGTGATTGCAGACAATGTACGGTCCCAGTGCTTTTGCACCAGACGCACGATCCCGCGCGGCATGGCAGGCAGAAACTCCGCCACTTGAGTCACGATGATATTCGGGATGGCATGTTTTGCCAACGCCTCTGGCAATTTGTCGGCGAACATATCCACCACAATCAGGGCTTTGGGTTCTGAATCTGCGAACTGGCGCGCCATTTCTTCGGCGGTATAGAGCGGGTTGACGTTGACCAGAACACAGCCCGCCTTGAGCACGCCAAAGGCTGCAATGGGAAACGACAAGCCGTTGGGCACCTGAAGCGCCACACGGTCGCCCTGCGCCAATCCCGCCGTCTCGCGCAGATATACCGCGAAGGCGTCCGACATCTCGTCGACTTGGGCGAATGTCAGCGTGCCGTTCATGCCATTGGGCAGGCAGGCGGTAAATGCCGGTTGTTTTGCATATTGCTTTGCGACCGTATGCACCATGTCACCCACGGTGCGGTACTGGGCCGACGCGATATCTTTGCGTACGGACGGGTCATAAAAGGCGGTCCACGGACGTTTAGTATCGGTCATTATTTCTTCCCCCCGGGTGCACGACGTTGCGCGCTTTCATTCTCTTATCAGCAAAATCATGCCGACGGTGATGCTCACGTTGCGTCACTTTGGCCAATGTTTGTCCGACCGCCATACTCAGCCCGCAAACAGCGACGCGTGCAAGCAGTTTTGGCAGACAACTGCGCGCGACACGCTACGTCACCGAGTGCCATTGCCGTATGAGATCGCGCGGGTCTGAGGCACCGTCCACAAAGTCATGCAGAGCGCAGAGGCGATTACAGTCCAGAGTGATGGAAGCTGATGCAGTTGGCGGTGCGGTGCGCAGATCGACCGGAAAGCCGGCAACCTGCGCCAGAGCGTGCATTTCGACGGGTGCTGGTGCTGCAACATTGAGGATTTCAGGCAAATCTGCGCGTTTGGCAACAAGGTTTAGGAGCACGTCTCCAAGGGTCCGCGGGCCGATGTAGGACCGCACAGGTGTTGACCCGTCTAAAAAACGATCAAGCGCGAGGCGCGCGTCACCAACTAGGTCCGCACCCGACCGCAGCAGCGCGTCCGCACCCGCAACATTGCCGATCCGCAAACAGCAAAGTCCTATCCCAAGCGCCCGCGCCGCCGCGTGACACGCGCCTTCCATCTCAAGTTTGGTACGACCGTAAGCATTGACAGGCTTGGTGTCGTCCGTCTCACGAAATGGAGCATCCTGATGCGCACCGTAGACTGCGGAGGACGACGCAAGCAGCACATGGCCAATCCCGAGGATGCCCGCCGCATTGATGCAGGCGAGACCAAGATCGGTGTTGCGCGATACGTCTGCGCCCTCCTCCGGCACGACACCGACAAGAACGATCATACAGTCGAAAGGTTTCGCCGCGCGCAGTACATCGGGCAACGGCTTCATTATATCCCAAAACAGATCGCCTGCTTGCGCAGAGGCAGATCGACGTGTCTGGAACGTGAAATCGAAGCTGTCACATTTCCCCCGACCATCATCCCAGCTGCGCCGAACCATGCGCCCGACCCGCCCACTCGACCCGATCACCAGAACCCGTGTCATGCCTGTATCCAGATGAAAGCACCCTTGGGCAGGTTACGGTAGGTCAATTTATAGAAAGAGAAGTATGGCGGATCGACAGGGATTCGAACCCTGGAGACGGTCTCCCGCCTACACACTTTCCAGGCGTGCGCCTTCGACCACTCGGCCACCGATCCGTTGCGCGTCTTTAACAAAGGAACGGATCAGGATGCAAGCGCGAAAAGAACGCGGCACGCGGCAAAGCTCTAGCTGTCAAGATGCACATATACCCGCCGGTTCATGCGGCCTTTTTTCTCGATCTTTCCCAGACGCAGCGCGCCAATCTCACCGGTGCGCGCCACGTGGGTTCCGCCGCAGGGCTGAAGGTCGATCCAGTCGTCTTCCTCTCCGATGCGCACAAGCCGGATATCACCCGACCCGCGTGGCGGTTTAACGGCCATGGTCTTCACCAACTCGGGTGCGGCGTCCAATTCTGCCTGCGTAATCCAGCCATCGCTGACCCGTGCATCCGACTCCACGTATTCATTCAGCGCCGCTTCGAGCGCGGTGCGGTCATCAGGTGCATCGGGCATATCAAAATCAAGCCGCCCATACGTGGCCGAGATCGACCCGCCTGTTACACCAAACGGCACTGCAACCGACAACAGATGAAGGGCCGTGTGCACCCGCATGTGCTTGTGCCTGCGGTCCCAATCCAGATGCTGCACGACCGTTGTACCAACGGGCGGCAAGGACAACGGCTCTGACGGAACAAGCACGATCTGGTCCACGTCGTTCTTGACGGCCGTTGCGACCGTCAACCTGTTGCCCTGCCATTCGATCCAGCCACTGTCGCCCGGTTGCCCACCCCCTTTGGGAAAAAAAACGGTCGCATTGAGCACCACACCGCCCTCGGCAGTGTGACCTTCAACGCGCGCTTGCGCATCGCGCATATAGGGATCGTCGCGAAACAAAAGGCGGGTCAATAATCACCCTCCCCTTTTGCCGCGTCACCAATGGCCTGCGATTTGCCTGCGGGTGTGGACCGCTTTGGAGCAGCGCGCTGTTCCGGCGGCGCCATACGCAACGCTTCGGGATTACGCAGCCACAGGTCTTGCTGCGGGAAAGGTATCTCGATCCCCTCTTCGGCAAAGCGTATTGCAATGGCGTGGTTCACATCACTTTTCACCGCCATCATCCAATTGACATCGCGCAGAAACATGCGGATTTCAAAGTCGAGGGACGACGCACCAAAGTTGACGAATAAGACTTTCGGTGCCGGATCGGCCAGCGCCATAGGTTGCTCATTTGCAATCTCGCACAGAATCGTCTCAACCCGTTTGGTATCGGTGCCATATGCCACGCCGACAGGAATAATCACCCGCCCCAGCGTATTGCCGCGCGTATAGTTTGTGACCGTGCCGCTTACCAAATCGGCGTTGGGCACGATAACATCCGTGCCGTCAAAAGTTTCAATACGCGTGGAGCGGACCGAGATATCGCGCACATAGCCCATCTGCCCGCCACTCACCTCGATCCAGTCGCCTTCGGTAATGGGCCGCTCGATGAGCAGGATGATACCCGAGACAAAGTTGGAAACGATATTCTGCAGACCAAAACCGATCCCGACCGACAGCGCACCCGCCACAATTGCAAGGGAACTGAGGTCGATGCCGGCACCCGTAATAGCCGCCAACGCAGCCAGAAAAATACCGACATAGCCGAGGCCCGAAACCATGGCGATCTGCCCGCCCTTGTCGATCTTGGTTTTGGGCAGGACGTTGGTTTTGAGCGCACTTTGCGCCAGCCTTGTGGCCAGATAGCCCAGCGTGAAGATCACCGCGAAGGTGATGAAATCCGTGGGCGATATCCGTGTATCACCCACCGCAAATCCGCGCCGGAAACCGGCCCAAAGCTCTGTCAGGTCAGCAACACGCGCGCCCCAGACAAGTGCAATCACTGGCACGACCAGAATAAACAACAGCAGACCAAACAGGATCGGCATCAACGTCTCGCGCGCGGCCGGTCCCTGTTTGGTCACCACACCGTAGACATCCGCGCTGAACCGCTGAAGCGCCAGCACAAGACCCACAATGATGAGCGTGACGACAAAGGGAAACAGCAGCGAGGTGGCGGCGTTGAAATATCCCGCAGCGTGCAGCAAAGGGGCCGCAATCGCCACGCCGATAGATAGTGATCCCAGAAAGCGGATGATCCTACCCAGCGTCCCTGCCCGCGTCATGTCGCCATCGCCGCTGTCGGCCTCTACTGCCTCGACACCGTAATGGCGCAACAACCGGCCGATCCGGTAAACCGCATAGCTGATCAAGACTGTGAACGGAAAGACAATCACGGTTTTTGCAGATGTCGGCGCACCGTCAAGCTCAAGCACCCGCAGCGCCAGCAGATTACCGATGAGCATGACAGTAATGAACCCGACCAATCGGCGTGCAGCGGCACGGTCACGCTGGCTCAGCACGATCAGCGCCTCGTCATCATCGCGCGAGAATACCAGTTCGGCCACCCAACGGAAGCCGAGCATCAATCCGCCAAGCACGGGGATGAGCATCATAAGCTGGTCGCCCCGCTCCCCCAGATAGCCGGTGGCGAGGGCCGCACGCGACAATATCCAAAGCCCGATCAGCGGAAAGGCGATCCGCAAAAGCGAGATTACAAAGCGCCAGACACCCAAACCGCGCGCATCCGCCTGACGCACCTTGTTGACAATCATCTTGGACCAACGGCGCCCCCGCATGATGAGCACCAGACCACCAATCGTACCCAGCAAAATAAGGGGCAAGTTGCGCCGGAAGTCGCTTTCCATCGTCATGTCGTTTTGCAGCTTCGAGACGGCCTCGATCATCGCCTGCACGGCACCGGGCCAATGCACAGGGTTCAGCGGAATTTCGACAACTTCAAGCAAGGCCTCCGCCTGTCTGCTGCGAACAATTGTGTCGATTTCTCCCACCAGCCCGTCAGCGCGTGCAAATGCCGTATCAGCCACCTGAACCGGTCCTGTCAGATCAGCCAGCTGCGCTTCAAGCTCCATCCGTTTGGTGGCAACTTCCGCGGCCTCGGGGGCTGCGTTTTCTTCGGTAGATGGAGTGCCAAGAAGCGCCAATTGCTCCCGCAGGCTTGCGATACGGGTGCTGTTGGCACGGCGTGCCGCGTCAAATTCCTCACGGAACTCCACAAGTGATATCCGCAAAGCTTCCATAAGTTCGCTGGAAGCGTCCGGATCATCAACAGCCGCCTCAGAGCGTTCCGCCACATTGCGCCAACGGTCCAGATCCATATCTTCGATATCTTGGGCAGCCAGCGACGTCACGGACAACATCAAAAGCATCGTCAAGGCTGTCAGCAACGACAGCCCGTACCGTAGGTTGTGGGTCATACGTCCTCGAACACCGAAGGGATATCAGCGGGTGCGCGTTCCAGAAACGCAGGCACAGGCAGGCCTTTTTCACGCAGGAATGTCGGGTTAAACAGCTTGGACTGATAGCGCGTGCCATAGTCGCACAGGATCGTCACAATCATATGGCCCGGCCCCATTTCGCGCGCCATTCGCATTGCGCCCGCGATATTAACGCCGGATGATGCACCAAGGCACAGACCCTCATGCTCAAGCATATTAAACACCAGCGGCAATGCTTCGGTGTCGGAGATATTATAGGCAAAGTCAGGCGTGAACCCTTCGAGGTTTTTGGTGATGCGAACCTGACCGATGCCTTCCGCAATTGATCCCCCCTCCATCGCCAGCTCACCGGTGGTGTAATAGCTGTAAAGCGCAGCACCGTCGGGATCAGCGATGCCAATTTTCACGCCCTTGGGTTGCAGGGCCATCGCCGTGCCCGCCAACGTACCACCCGAGCCGACGGCACAGATAAATCCGTCTACTTTACCATCAGTCTGCGCCCAGATTTCAGGACCAGTTGTTTCGATATGCGCCTGACGGTTGGCAATATTGTCGAACTGGTTGGCCCAGATGACGCCCTCGTTCGTGGTGCGGGCAAGCTGTGCCGCCAACCGCTCGGAATAGCGGATAAAGTTGTTTGGGTTGCGGTAGGGCGCTGCTGGCACTTGAACAAGCTCGGCTCCAGCAAGGCGCAGCATCTGCTTTTTCTCTTCCGATTGTGTCTCGGGGATGACGATGACGGATTTAAAGCCCATAGACGCGCCAACCAGTGCCAGACCAATACCGGTATTGCCGGCCGTGCCCTCAACGATGGTGCCGCCAGGCTTGAGATCGCCGCGCGCAATGGCATCACGAATGATATAAAGTGCCGCACGGTCCTTGACCGATTGGCCGGGGTTGAGAAACTCCGCCTTGCCGTAAATCTCGCAGCCTGTCTGCGCGCTTGCACCGCGCAATTTGATAAGGGGCGTGTTGCCCACCGCTTGTTCCAGATCGCGCGCTACATGCATGTCGGGGCCCTCAAATATTATGCCCCTTATATCTAGCTGCGTGTTAGCCGGACCTCAACCTGCTTCGATGATGGGCAAGCCAATAGGCCAAAAGTACGAGTGGCGTGTTTGCCAGCGCTTGTACCTCGGCCATTGCGAGAAAATCATCGAATGAAATCAGCCGTGAGCGGATGTTTTCACCCTCGGTCGCCAACCCGCCGATGCCCGCTGTCCCATCCGGCAGATCGGTCACCCCCACGAAGATATGATAGTATCCCGTTGAATCGCCCGGGCTTGGATACCCACGTGCAACAGTTTCGAGTGCTGCAAGCGTAAGACCCGCCTCTTCCTCGGCCTCGCGGCGCGCGGCATGTTCGGGTGCTTCACCGGGATCGACACGGCCCGCGATCGGTTCCAGATGCCAAATCTCAGGATCACCGCGCCCGAATGGACCCATGCGAAACTGCTCCACCACCAGCACGCGGTCGCGCACCGGATCATAGGGCAGCACAAGCGCCGCATCGCCCGCAATAAAATATGACCGCGCTATCATGGTTGAAAATGTGCCGTCAAACAGTGCATGACGCAGATCGACTTCGTCCATTGCGAAATATCCGGTATAAGCGCGGCGCTGATCGATGATCTCGATATCACCGGCAAATACGCCCTGCCCTGCATCGGTGCGCCCACCCAGAACCTTTGACCACGCGCGCGATCTGATCTGCGGAAAGATTGCTGCGATCTCGTCGCGGGTCCGGATGCCATAGAATCCCATGACCTCGCGCGCTGCATGACATGACATTTCCGCCCATTGCGTCTGCCATGCCTCGAAATCCCAAAGTCCTTGCGCCTGCCACATATCCGGCGCGCAGACATAAACCTGTGCTGCGGTGCCATCTGACAGATGCACATCAACCAGATCATAGGCAAATCCGCCTTCGTAGAAATCAAGCTTGTCGATGTCTTGCGCGCTGAGGCCTTGCACCAGAATGCCATGCGCCTGTGTTCCTCGCGCCGCCAGCAATGTGGGAAAAGGTCCTTCGGCCACACCATACGCAGCATAATTCGGCAATTCGGCCTGTGTAAGCGACCCTGCATCGAACGTCCGGCCCAGCACGATTTCCAGCAAAGGAATATGGCACAATGTCCCGTAGAAAAACAGCGCCCTTTGCACGAACTAGCGCCAGCGCCGCGCGGCGGACTCAGCAGCAAGCCCCACGACGACAGCACCGACAACCGCCGTCAGTATGACCGGCAGCGTGGCAATCAATGCGCCAAATTCGGATGCGATCAGAAAAATCGCCGTCACAGCTTCCATCGGTCCATCATAGCGGTTGCGCATCGCTTCGCGGAACATCCGGATGCAGGCATGCACTCCAAGCCCCCAGATGATGAGGACAGCAGTGCCTGTCAGGCCGTTGTTGATGCCCGGCACAAACCCGCGCCCTGCCCGACTGCCGACTACGACCCAGCCGACGCACAGTCCGATGAACGCATTGATGTAGTTGAAATTGCCAAATGGTGTGCCCTCGGGCAGCAATGGCCTGATCAAATTAGACAATATATATGCCAAAATGGCGAGCAATATCGCCGACACAAGCTTTGCTGCGGTGGGCATCGTAAGCTTCCTTCAGATACGCAGGGGCGAAATCAGCCCGGTTTGCGTACCGTAATCTGCGTTACGTCACAATTTCCACTGTCAAATGTCGCTGCGCAAGAAGTGAGGTAAAAATTCCACATGCGTTTGAACCGCTCGTCAAAGCCCATCGCAGCAATCTGATCCCACTTTTCGTTGAAGGTCTCATGCCAGCGGCGCAGCGTGATGTCGTAGCTTTTGCCAAATTCGACAGATTTCTCAACCGCAAGGCCCGCCTTTTCGATCTGTTGGCGCAGCGCGGTCGGGCTGGGCAGCATACCGCCCGGAAAAATGTACTTCTGAATGAAATCAACGCCGCGTTTGTAGACCTTCCAACGGCGGTCCGCCACGGTGATGATCTGGAATGTCGCTGTTTTGCCGGGCTTGAGCCGTTCGCGAACCGTATCAAAATAAACCGGCCAGTATTTCTCGCCCACAGCCTCGAACATCTCGATGCTGGCGATGCCGTCATATTGACCTTTTTCGTCGCGGTAGTCTTGCAGCTTGAAGGTCACCCTGTCAGAAAGTCCTGCGTCTTCAATGCGTTTCACGGCATACTTAAACTGTTCTTCGCTGATTGTAAGACAGGTGACCTGCAACCCACGCTCGGCGGCGGCATATTCTGCAAAACCGCCCCATCCACACCCGATCTCGAGGACATGATCGCCTGCGACCACACCCATCTCATCGACCATGGACTTGTATTTCTCCGTCTGTGCCGCTTCCATGCTTTGCTGTGGATCGCGGAAAATAGCGCTGGAATAGCTCATCGTATCATCGAGCCACAGGCCGTAGAAATCATTGCCCAGATCATAGTGATAGGAGATGTTCTTGCGCGCCTGCCCTTTGGAGTTGCGCTGGAACCAAAACCTCAATTGCTCATAGCGGCGCACAAGGCCCATGCCCGGAAACCCGTCATAGATATCCTCGTTGTCGGCATGAATGAAATCCATGAAGGCCTGCAAATCAGGCGTGCTCCACCACCCATCAAGGTAGGCGTCGCAAAACCCCAAATCCCCTTCACGGATCAGCCGTGCAAACAAATCATTATTGTGTACGTGCAATTCTGCCACCGGACCGGCCTTGGGTGCTTCGGCGCGGAAATGACGGCCATCAGGCAACACGAAGTCAATCCGCCCTTGGTTCAGTGAGGATGCCATGCCCAGAACCTGCGCAAAATAGCGGGGCAAATCCTTTTGCCCGTCAGTGGTTGTCAAAATCATACCGCATTCCTCATCGTCGTACTCGACACTGTTTTACTGGTTAAACCGGATCTTAAAAACACTTAAAAGTCCCTCGTTTCATAGGCATGGAGCGCGCGTTTGCGCCCGTCGGCCACATCTACCACTGGCTGCGGGTAGGTATTGTTGGGTGACATGTTCCAGCTGTGTGGAATGGCATCAAAATAGGCCAAGGCATCGGCATGCGGGTCGCTGTGGCCTTCGGCAATCCAGCGGTCGGCGTATTCGCGATTCTTGTCGAATTTATCGAGTTGGGTAACCGGATTGAACACGCGGAAATAGGGCGTGGCATCAGGGCCGGAGCCTGCGGACCATTGCCAACCCATTGCGTTGGACGCGGGATCCCAGTCGATCAAACACTCCTCGAACCACTTTTGCCCAATACGCCAATGGCACAGCAGATGCTTGGTCAGGTAACTGGCCACGATCATGCGACCGCGGTTGTGCATCCGTCCAGTCACGTACATCTCGCGCATGGCGGCATCGACAAACGGGATACCTGTGCGCCCTTGCTTCCACGCCTTCACTTCAGCGTGCCGCTCGTCTTCGTTCCAGTTGAAACCTTCCCATTCTTCTCGCCAGTTAGACGTAAGGATACGGGGCGTGTGGTGCATCAGGTGATAGGCAAACTCACGCCAGACCAGCTCCTTGAGAAAGGTCTCGGCGCCTTGCTTACCCTCCTCAACGGCGCGGCGGCCTGCATGCCAGCATTGGTGTGGGCTTATCTCCCCCAAGGCGAGGTTTTCGCTCAGGTTCGATGTGCCATCCACCCCAGGCAGATCGCGGGTGGTGTTATAGTCGGCAACTTTATGCGCCAGAAACGCACCCAAGCGCGATTGCGCGGCTTTCTCGCCTAGTTGCACAAACGGGCGGACGATGTCGCCGCCCCGCTCCATCGCGGCGTCCATATGCCAATCTGCAAGGGCGTCGCTGTAAGGCCAGCTTTTTGGTGCGGGAATGTCCGAAGGCGCGGCAAGCGGCACGTCGACATCGCGGTCTTTGACCGAGCGCCAGAAGGGTGTGTAAACTTTATAGTAGCCGCCAGTTTTAGTCTCGACTGTCCACGGCTCGAACATCAGATGCCCGCCGAAGGATTTCGCCGCAAGCCCGTCCTCGCGCAGCGCGGATTTCACATTTGTGTCGCGCGCGACGGCTTCAGGTTCATATTGCCGGGTCCAATACACCGTGTCCGCGCCGGTTTCCGCAACCAGCGCACGGAGAACCTCAAGCGCGCTGTTGCCCTGCCTCAGGATCAGGCGGCTGCCCTTATCAGCCAATATTTCACCAAAATGCCCAAGCCCCAGACCAAGCCGGTATTTTGGCGCAGCTGCCAAAGACGCGTAATGACTATCGAGAATATAAACAGGGATCACAGGCCGACCTGTGGCACAGGCCGCATGCAGGGCCGGATGGTCGCTTAGCCTCAGATCTCGGCGCAGCCAGATCAGAATAGGAGAGTTATTGTCCAAGCCACGACGCCCTTGTTGGTCCTTTGTTAACGAAATAGGCCAGCCCAGCGATGATCAAGGTCGCGAGGTCACAAAACATCGTCCAAGGCGTTCAAAAGCTGATCTATTTCAGCCTGAGAGGTATAATGCGTGAAGCTGAGACGCAACACACCCTTCGTTGCGTCCACACCCATCGCGCTCAGCGCGCGTCCGGCGTAAAAATCACCGCCCCCCGCCATGACACCCGCGCGGGCCAAATCCCCTGCGACATCCTCACCTTTGCGATCGAGGGCCAGTGCGACTGTCGGCGCGCGCGCCCGCGCCTGCTCCGGCCCGATGAGACGCACGGAATTACGCGATTTAACCGCATCAAGAACCTGCTGAAGCAGCATAGTTTCGTGGCCGCGCATCAGATCATGCACAGCCATTCCGCGCGCAGTTGCATCGGCATCCCCGCCACCGTGATGAGCATAAAGCGCGTCGATATAATCTGCCATGCCCGCACAAGCCGCCACCTGCGCGTGGTCCGGTCCCGCAGGTGTGAAACGTTTATAAAGCGTGTCCGCATTAAAGTTATGGCCCTGATTGGGCAGCAGCTCCCCCAATGCACGGCGGATCACCATTAACCCCTGATGCGGGCCATAGGTCTTGTAGGCCGAGAACAGGTAAATATCGGGTCCCAATGCATCCACATCAACAAAACCGTGCGGTGCATAAGACACCCCGTCGACACAGACAAACGCACCAGCGGCGTGCGCAAGTGCCGTGATCTCGGTCACGGGATTGACTTCTCCAACCACGTTGGAGCAGTGGGGAAAACAAACAAGCCGGACCTTTTCATCCAACAGGTTTTCAAGCTTTGCAGGATCAAGGTGGCCGGTGTCAGGATCAATGATCCATTCGCGCACCTCGATCCCGCGCTCGGCCAACCTGCGCCACGGGCCGGTGTTCGCCTCATGGTCCTGATTGGTTACAATGATCGCTTCGCCCGGCTCCATCATCTGGCCAAATGCTTGGGCCAACACATAGGTATTCTGCGTGGTCGACGGCCCGAACGACAACTCATCATCCGCCACGCCCAGAATTGCGGCCATCCGCGCCCGCGCCTCGTCCATCTCCTCCCCGCCAAGCGTACTTGCGGCATAGGGCGCATAGGGCTGCACTTTGCGTTGGGTATAAAACCGCGTGTGCCGGTCAATGACCGCGCCACAGGTATAGGATCCGCCCGCGTTTTCAAAAAACGCCTGACCTTGCAGCACAGGTTCCGCAAACGCGGGAAACTGGCTGCGTACAAATTGGGTATCAAGTTTCATGGTGCGAGGTTCCTTCAACAGCGCGCTGTCGTCAAATGCAAAAAGCCCCGAAGTCTCCTTCGGGGCCCTTCATTCGTAAAGTTTGATCCGCGCCTATTCGGCGGGGGATGCTGCCAATTGTTCCGATGTGGCGGCAACGCCTTGCTGTTCGCGGCGGCCATCACGCCAGATCGCCTTGAGTACCGAAATACCCATCAGTGCCATCACAACACTGAACGGCAGCGCGCCGATCACCATCGCCGTCTGGATTGCACCCAGACCGCCCGCGATGATCAAACCACCCACAACCAGCGCCAGAGCAATGCCCCAGAAGATGATGTGCGGACGTGCTTTTGGACCTTCGTCACCGGCAGCGTTGATCGTGTTGATGATCAACACAGCCGAGTCCGCCGATGTCACAAGATACGTCAGCAGCAGGACAACAACGACCATCGACATGATCCACGCCATCGTGGGCTCAAGGATCACAGCCAGCATTGCAAACAGTTGATCGGATTGACCTGCACCAACGATTGCGCCGTTCGCGTCACCGTTAAGCTCGAGGTCAATGGCCGTGCCACCCACGATTGCGAACCAGACAAAGCACATCATCGCAGGAATGATGATCGCACCCAGAACATATTCACGCACTGTCCGGCCTCGTGAAATCCGTGCAAGGAACACACCCACGAAAGGTGCAAACGCGATCCACCATGCCCAGTAGAAGATGGTCCAGCCACCCTGCCAACCGTTGAGCTGGCTTGCCTCGGAATCTGCTACGCCATCACCGGACCATACGGTCAGGATGTTGCCCGGGATCGAGATCAGGTAATCCCACACACCCAGAACGAGTGCCTGCAGACCAAAGAACGTCGAACCGAAGATGAGGAAGAACGCGAGGATGAAAAAGCTCAGCCCCATGTTGATGTTGGACAGCCATTTGATGCCTTTGCCAACACCCGACAGCGCCGACAATGTCGATGCGCCCATGATCACAACAAGTGCCACGACGATCGCTGTGATCGACATTTTCTGCTCGCCATCTTCACCAACAGCATAAAGCCAATCGCCAAATCCAATACGGCTCAGACCCGAAACGAATTGCTCCACCCCGAAACCAAGCGTTTGCGCTACACCCAGAACAGTCGCCACGACAGCAACCACATCCACTACGTGTCCCAAAGGACCCGACAGGCTCCGCCCGAAAATCGGCGTGAGCGCCGAGCGTATGGTGAGTGGCAAATCGCGCCGATAGGAGAAATACGCAAGGCTCAACCCCACAATGGCGTAAGCAGACCATGCCGCGATGCCCCAGTGGGTGAACGACCAGATGTACGCGTCTCGCACGTTGTCAGCAGTACTGCCAGTGGTCAGACCTTGGATCGTCGACGGGTTCTTGGCCCAGTGATACAGAGGCTCGGCCGTGGCAAAGGTCAACATCCCGATGCCGATCCCCGCCCCGAACATCATCGAGAACCATGAGAAATTCGTAAATTCCGGCTTGTCATCGGGATGCCCAAGCTTGAGCCGACCGGATGCAGGCCAGATCGCAAGGATCAGACAGACTGCAACGAAGAACGCCATCACATAGACGTACCAATAATTGAATGTCGCCAGAATGACCGAGTTGACCGAAGACAAAACGCCCGCCGACTGATCCGGAAAGGCGACCGCCCAAATGATCAATGCACCAACGAGTACCTTACCCGATATTGCGACCGATTTTGCAAATCCCTTGTAAAATCCGCTGTCTGCCGTTTCGATCGGCAGATCCATAAGTGGTGGCTTCAGTGCCATGTTATTCCCCCTGTCTGTTATTTTCTAGCTTATAGCCTATGGCGTCCGGGACTATGTGAACAGAGAATTTAATATCTAGGCTTCAACGGCTTATGAATCGGCCCTGACAGCGCAGCTAAGGCTGGGGATACATGATTCCCGTCATGTATCGCTGGCTATGTGTAAAATTTACTTTGGCGCCCGCCGTTTACCCACCTTTCGCACCACAAATAGCACGGGCGTTTGACTCACAGACGTAGCTCAGAAGGTCTGTGCACAGCACACGAAAAAACGCACTGCGCACAGACTTGGTTGCCCCGCTACGACACCCCTCAGACAAAGGAGCCGGAAGGGGCTGTAAAGCCCTTACGCGTTCACATCGACAACAACACGGCCTTTGACCTGACCCTTCAGAATATCCGCCGTCAGCTTCGGTAAATCCGACAGCGTTGCAGGCACAATCATCGCTTCAAGCTTGTCCATCGGCAGGTCCTCTGCGATCCGCTCCCATGCGCGCAGGCGGTTCTCATAAGGCTGCATAACGGAATCGATACCCAGAAGGTTCACACCGCGCAGCAAAAACGGAATAACCGTCGCAGGCAGACCCGCACCACCGGCAAGACCTACAGCAGCGACAGAGGCGCCATACTGCATTTGTCCCAATACCCGCGCGAGCATGGCACCGCCAACCGCGTCGATACAACCGCCCCACGTCTCACCCTCAAGCGGCCGCTTAACCGTTTCGTTGATCTCCTCGCGTGCGACAACTTGCGTCGCGCCCAGTGATTTGAGATAGTTGGCCGTTTCAGGACGCCCCGTCACGCCAGCGACCTCGTGGCCCAATGCCGCAAGAATTGCCACGGCAACCGATCCGACACCTCCCGCAGCACCTGTCACCAGAACAGGACCCGATTTAATCCCGTGATCCTCAAGTGCCATTACCGACAGCATCGCAGTGAAGCCAGCCGTGCCAACCGCCATCGCTTGGCGCGCATCGACGCCTGCAGGCAGTGGCACCAGCCAATCTGCTTTGACGCGCGCCTTTTGCGCATAACCGCCCCAATGCGCCTCGCCCACACGCCAACCGGTCAGCACGACCTTGTCACCCGCCTTATAGCGTGCGTCTGACGACGCCTCGACAGTACCCGAGAAATCGATGCCGGGCACATGTGGGTAGTTCCGTACCAGACCACCGCCACCGGGGCTCATGCACAGACCGTCTTTGTAGTTCACAGTGGTGTATTCAACAGCCACCAACACCTCACCATCGGGCAGTTGATCTTCGGATATCTGCGTTATCTCGGCAGAAGTCACACCGGCCTCATCCTTGTTCACAATCATCGCGTTAAACATATGTCTCTCCTTTTCAGGGCGTAGAACCCTCTAAAATTGCTCTATTTGTTCTGGCCCCAAATACTCCGGGATGTCTGAAGGGCTGGCCCTTCAGTCCCGAAGTCTCATGAATCTCAGGTCCAGAAATTCTCGTGAACGACCGCATCGCGCGCACCTTGCGGCGTCTCGAGCTTCAATTCGGTGCCTTCATCCCAATGGGTCATCCGCACCATCCCGATCGCCACATTGGTCTTGAAGTCAGGCGACCAAGCCGCCGACGTGACCTGCCCAACGATCTTTGTGCCCGCTCTGAGCGGCCAAACACGATCGCACGGCGGCACCTTGTCACCCGGAATGGAAATCGCACGAATTTGCTGCACAGGCCCCTCCTTAGAGACGCGTAACAAGGCATCGCGGCCAATACAACCAATCGCCGTTTGCGTGTCACAAAACTTGCCAAGGCCACATTCATGTGGCGTGTTGTCATCGGTCATGTCATTGCCATAGCTGAGCAATCCACCCTCCACACGCTCGATCCCGTTGGGACAACCCGCGCGCACATCCATGTCCTTGCCCGCCTCCATCAGCGCATGCCACAACGGCATACCCAATTCTGTACCATCGAGGTAGATCTCGAACCCGCCCTGCTTGGAGTAGCCAGAGCGTGCAATCACCATGGAACGGCCCTGAAAATCGAACATGCCGAACCGGAAAAAGCGGATGTCACGGATGGCATCCCCGAACACCGCCGCCACCAGATCTTCGGCACGCGGTCCCTGCACGGCCAGCGGGCTAATGTCCGGCTCGTCGATCAGCACATCAAGGCGCCAACCGTTTGCGATGCCCTTGACCCAAAACAAAAGATCGCTGTCTGCAATGGAAATCCACCACCGGTCCTCGGCCAGTTTGAGGCAAACCGGATCGTTGAGCATGCCGCCGGTCTCGTCCACAATCGGCACATAAAAACACCGACCAGGCATCATGCCGCGCAAATCGCGCGGCGTCAGCATCTGCATCAGGCGCGCGGCATCGGGGCCACGCAACTCGACCTGCCGCTCTGCTGCCACGTCCCAGATTTGCACCGCGTTTTTGAGGTGGTGATAATCCTCCTCAACGCTGCGAAATATCGTCGGCAACAACATACGGTTATAAACAGTATAGGCTTTGACCCCAGCGGCTTCGACCCCGTCAGAAAATGGTGTGCGGCGCAGGCGCCGCGTTTGAGAAATAAGCGCCATCAGGCATCCTTTGGCATAAAGACAAGATCCGACACCGGCGGCGCGATCCCCAATGCATTGAGCATCTGGCTGATTTGCCCCCGGTGGTGGGTCTGGTGGTTGAACATATGAACGACGCACACCGCCATCGGCTGCGTCACGTGTTGTTTGACGGCACCCGAGAACCAGCTGACGTCACCGCATAAATCAATATTCGACAGGGTTTGCGCCCATATCATGATGCGGCCATCAAGGCGAAACCGCTCTGCGTCCCATACCCCAAACGTCGGCGTGCAGGTTGCACTTTCACTGCCCGGTACGTCAGGTGCAGCCACGTCGCTGCACCACCGGCTCATCCAGATGGTATCCCCCCAAAGCAGATGGTTCATCGTCCCGAAGATAGACCCGAAAAACGCACCGCGGTCTTTCTCGAGAACTGCTTGGTCCATGGTCTTGAAAATATCCCGCAACTGATCGTTTTGCCACGCGTTATAGCGTGCTATTTGCAGAACATACTCCTTGTGGATCACGCAGCACCCTTCCAGTCGATGGGGCAAATTTCGGCTGATTTACCACCAAAATCCCAGACGCGGCCATAGTCGCGCACTTTGGATTTCACACCGACGGCGGCGATGATGTCCGGACCCATCCAGTATTTGGAGTTGGAGATCATGACCGGATGATCCTCGCTTGCACCCTCGATCATCTCGATCTCGCCCGAGATTTTGCGCCCGATCTTGATCGCGCGCTTTTTACCGTCGCGGATGATTTCAACCGGCGCACGCTCGGCTCCGATGATCTCGGACACCAGCATGGTAAACAGGCCGGTTGTGCCGCCCGCTGCACCTGAGAAAATCTGCAACAGTCCATCATAGGCCGCGTCAGATGTCCGCTCATCGACATAGGCCGCCACGCGCCAGTTTCCCTCACCCATCCGGCCCGGAATATCGACCAGCAGACCGACGTTCATGCCACTAAGGTCTTCACCCTCAAAATGCCCCTCGTCGATGGCGATGGCCATCCATGCGTGACAGTGCCCTTCCGTGGGTGGGTGCGCACCAAGGCTGACCACACACGGACAAAACAACTCACACGAGCAGTTTAAAAACAGCTCTCCCTTGATCGCCCAATTGGCAGGCGTCATACTGCGATTTCCCATTTTCTTCTCCCGATATTATTTGAGTATCATCATTCTAGATAAGGCCAGCCTGCCACGACGCCTGCGCCGAGGATCAGGGCAACGCCCATTGGTTTTGTCAGATAGTGGCCAATTTGCGGTAGTTTTTCTACGACCATGAACAGCGTGGCCAAACCCATCCATGCAAGGTTCATCACACCGCCCGCAAATCCCAGCGCCATAAAACCCCAACAACAGCCGACGCAATACGCACCCAGCTTGAGCCCCATATAGACACCGCCGCTCGCGCCCGTACGCCAATGGCCCAAAAAATACATGGCCGGACTGTGGCAGACACCGTGGCAAATCTCCTTGGCGCGGGTGAATTGGAACAGCCCGACTGCCGCCAACAGCGCCACCGCGAACCAGCGCGATGTCGCAATGCCCAGTATGTCGATCACACCGCCGAACAAAAGCCCAAGCTGCACGCCTGCCAACACCAGTGCAAAACCTGCCCAGATGGCGAAATATCCTGCGATCACGCCCAGCCATCCGGCGCGCGTGCCATTGGCACTGATCATCAGATCCTCGTAGGCGCGCAAGGTCGGCACAAGCGTCGGCAACATCATCGCGGCCATCATTGCCGCCCACATCGTCGCCAGCGGCCAAAATTCTGCCATCGGCATCTGCATGTCCATGCGCGGGTCCATCCGGCGCATGGCCTCTGCCATCGCATCAGGCCTGCCCAGAACGTCCAAACCCATGGAGGTACTCATGCTCACTATCATCCACCACGACACGAGGATCAGGCTGAAAAAGCCCAACCAAAGTGTGGAGCGCACAAGATGCGGCATTTCAAAACACCTCACGGTAAGTCGTTGCGAATTTAATGTCAGACAATTAGAGTTTTGCCAAATAGTAAATGTAAGACATATGAAAATTGATCCAGAAAGTGCTGCCGATCTTTCAGCCCAAATCGCCACGGCGATCCGCGACGAGATTATATCGGGCCGCCTGATCGTGGACGCGCGCCTGCCGTCGGAGGCGGAGTTGGCCGATCATTTCAACGTCTCGCGCCCCACCGTGCGCGAGGCGCTCAAAAGGCTTGCTGCGCAGTCACTTATCCGCACGCAACGCGGGGCTGCGGGCGGTGCCTTTGTAAACCGGATCAGCTTTGAGGAAGCCTATGACCAGCAGATCACGACCTCCACACTTCTGTTGTCAATGAACGACGTTAGCTTCGAGACTGCCTGCGAAGCGCGTTTTGCGCTTGAGCGGTCTTGTGCTACGCTCTCCGCCGCCCGCCGGACCGCTGATCACCTCGCGGATATGCGCGCAGAAATTCATCGGCAGGGCCAGCCCGGCCTGACCGATGAGGCATTTTGCGCCTCTGATGTGACGTTCCACCGCGCATTGGTGGACGGTGCGGGCAATCCGGTCCTGTCCTACCAACTCGCCGGTGCGGTCGAGGCGATGCAACCCTTGATGAACATGATCACATTCTCCGCCCGTGACCGCGCGCGCATTGTGGCCTTGCACATGGCCATCGCCGATGCGGTCGAGGCGCGCGAAGGCACAGCAGTCTCGGATGCACTCACCGCTTTGGAGGTTGAAACGCAAGCCTTGGCCACTGGCGTTTTTGCCGCGCGCGCCGCACAAAGCTGATCCATAGACCTGCCTGTGCACACACCCACTTGATATCTGCGCCCGTGCGTCCTAATTATACAGTGTCTTTCGGGACTATGGATATAAACGCGCTCGTAATAAGCGGTTCGGACCCGGGGGCGGTACCCGGCGACTCCACCAATAATCCGTCATTTGCGGATCATGGGGTCGAAACAGGATCGACGAACGTCTAAAGGGGTTATGCTTTATCTCGGCTGTCTGCCACCGTTATCGGCGAAACATGTACAATTGCAAATGACAATCGTGCTCCAATGGCGATGGCCGCGTAAGCGACCGGGACTATTGAAACCTAAGTCCTTACGTTTAGCGACCTAAGGCGGGGTTCGCAGGTACCTGGCAACAGAAACCTGCACTTTCTCCCACTCCCAAGCAAACTATTGACCCGCATTGCACCGCGTGACACTTCTGGGGCATGGGGATTTTCGCGAACGCCCCGTGAGGCGTCAGCCGCCGGTTCGCATGTTTCCAGATTGGAAGGATGCACGCCATGGCTGCCCCGAATGAAATCACTGTCCCACAACTTCTTCGACTGATCGGCTTACCGGATGCGCCTGTTATCGTAGACATCTCCCTTGATCCCGATTTCGCAGATGATCCGTTTCTCATTCCCGGTGCGTTCCGCCATCCTTATACCGATCTTGCAGGCCTCAAACAGCGCCTTGCAGGCCGCGCATGCGTTATCGTGTGTCAGAAGGGCATTAAATTGTCTCAGGGTCTGAGCGCGCAATTACGGTGGGACGGCGTGGATGCAGAATACCTGAAGGGCGGCAATTTTGCGTGGCGTGATCACACGGATGCACCGCGCATCCCTGCAGCGGCTGTTCCACCGCTTACCGATGGTGCGACCCTGTGGGTCACGCGCCACCGGCCCAAGATTGACCGTATCGCCTGCCCTTGGCTGATCCGCCGCTTTGTCGATACAAACGCGCGCATGCTTTTTGTGGCCCCGTCCGAAGTTGTCGGCGTGGCCGACAGATTCGGTGCCACCCCGTTCGATATTGAAGGTGTGTTCTGGTCCCACCGCGCAGAGACCTGCACGTTCGATACGATGCTGTCAGAGTTCGGTCTGCAGACCGAAACACTTTTGCGCATGGCGACTGTCATTCGTGCAGCCGACACTGACCGCCATGACCTCGCACCACAAGCGGCTGGTCTTTTAGCGCTGTCAGTTGGTTTGTCGCGCCAATACCGCGATGATATCGCACAGCTTGAGGCAGGCATGGCGCTCTACGACGCGCTTTACCGCTGGGCGCGTGATGGCGTGGACGAAGGCCACAACTGGCCCGCTGACACACCCGCAGGGCGCAAAGGATGACACCGCCAAGCTGGGCCGAGATGGCCCGCGTCTTTGGCCGCATCGGCGTGCTGTCATTTGGCGGGCCTGCCGCGCAGATTGCACTGATGCACCGCGAGTTGGTCGAGACGCGAGACTGGCTGTCCGAGCAGATGTACCTGCGCGCCCTCAGCCTGTGTATGCTGCTGCCCGGTCCCGAAGCGATGCAGCTTGCCACTTATGCAGGATGGCGGTTACGCGGCACGGCGGGCGGGCTTTTGGCGGGTCTGCTGTTCGTCATACCGGGCGCGATTGTGATTGCGGTACTGGCCCTGCTTTATGCGTCTTATGGTGATCTGCCGCTGGTTCAGGCGGCATTTCTGGGCATAAAAGCGGCCGTGATCGTGGTCGTACTTCAGGCCCTGGGCAAGGTCGCGGGCAAAGCCCTCATCGGAGTTCAGGGATGGACACTGGCGACCTTGTCCTTTGTAGCCCTTTTTATCTTTGGCCTGCCCTTTCCGCTCATCATTATCACTTCAGGTCTCTGGGGCATGTGGCGCGCCACAGATCCGCCTGAGCCCATCACCTCATATCCGCGGACCGCGCGCCCGCTCCGCGTCATTGCAGTCTGGGGGCTGCTCTGGGTCAGCCCGTTGATTGGGGTTTGGCTGCTGGATTACGAATTTCTGCTGCAACTGGGTCTCTTCTTCTCGAAACTTGCGATTGTGACCTTTGGCGGCGCCTATGCGGTGCTGGCCTACATGACGCAAACCGTGGTGGCCGATCTGGGCTGGATCACCACACAACAGATGATCGATGCGTTGGGCCTCGCGGAGACAACACCGGGGCCCCTGATCCTTGTCACGCAATTCGTCGCCTTGCTGGCTGGGTTTGCTCAATCCGGCCTCTCCGGCGCGATTGCTGCAGGGCTTCTGGCGCTTTGGGTGACGTTCACGCCATGCTTTTTATGGATATTTCTTGCCGGTCCCTATCTGGAACGCCTGAGCGCGCAGCCCCGCCTTGCTGCTGCGCTCACTGCGATTACGGCCTGCGTGGTGGGTGTGGTTGCCAATCTCTCGGTCTGGTTCGCCGTTCACGTGCTTTTTGCCGACGTGGGCCACATAAGCGGCCTTGCCCTGCCCCTGCCCGACTGGCGCAGTTTTGACCCCGTGGCGGCGGGTCTCACGCTTGTGGCCGCCGTCCTGATGCTGGGCTTCGGGCGTGGCTTTGTGCCGACGATGGTGTTTATGGCGGTTTGCGCGTTGGGTGTCGGTCTGTTCTAGCCGACAGCCCTTTCATCCCGACCGGAATCGCTTATGGTGAATGCGTTAGGTCAAACCCGAGGGAAATGACATGAGCGACACCATCGACTATGGCAATCTCATGCACGATGCCATGCGCAGCCTGATCCGCAATGTCCTGCGCGATATTGCGGCCAATGGCCTGCCGGGCGCGCACCACTTTTTCATCACCTTCGACACAGCCCACCCCGATGCGGAGTTGGCCGATTGGTTGTCCGACCGCTACCCCGGTGAGATGACCGTCGTGATGCAGCATTGGTACGACGGGCTTGAGGTGACAGACGACGGTTTTTCCATCACGCTCAACTTCGGCGACGCGCCAGAGCCGCTGTATATCCCCTACGACGCGATCCGCACCTTTGTGGACCCCTCGGTAGAGTTTGGCCTGCGGTTCGAGCAACAGGACGATGACACCAAGAAATCCGTCAGAAAAGTCGAAGCCGACCTCCCCCAGACCGAGGAATCCGAACTTGAGGTCGCTGAAGAACCGATCAAGGCTGCCGAAATCGTGTCTCTGGACAGTTTTCGCAAAACATGAGGTAGCGCGGGTCGGCATCCCCCGCTAAACAGACGCCAATATTGATGACTTCAGGAGCGCCCGATGGCCGATACCCGTACCGAAACCGACAGCTTTGGCCCGTTGGAAGTCCCTTCCGATAAATATTGGGGCGCGCAGACACAGCGCTCGATCATCAACTTTCCAATTGGTTGGGAAAAACAACCTATTGCCATCGTCCGTGCGCTGGGTGTGATCAAACAAGCTTGCGCCGAAGCCAACATGGCCCAAGGATCATTGGACGAGGCGCGCGGCAAGGCAATTGTCGAGGCAGCATCGGAAGTCGTCGCAGGCAAATTCGACGACAACTTCCCGCTGGTCGTCTGGCAAACAGGATCCGGCACGCAATCGAACATGAACGCCAACGAGGTGATCGCCAACCGTGCAATCGAGATTATGGGCGGCGTCATCGGCTCCAAAGATCCTGTGCATCCCAACGATCACTGCAATATGGGGCAATCGTCGAACGATACTTTCCCGACCGCGATGCACATCGCAACGGCGCGCACGGCCCATGATGTGTTGCTGCCCGGTTTGCGCAAACTGCATGCCGCCCTACAGGCCAAGGTCGAGGAATTCGACGGCATCATCAAAATCGGGCGCACCCATACCCAAGACGCGACACCGTTGACGCTGTCACAGGAGTTTTCCGGCTATACCCATCAGGTCGCAATGAGCATCCGCCGTGTAGAGGACGGTCTTGGCCGTATTTACGAGTTGGCGCAGGGAGGTACGGCAGTCGGCACCGGCCTGAATACGAAGGTCGGTTGGTCCGAAACGGTCGCAGCCAATATGGCCCGCATTTCCGACCTGCCCTTTGTCACCGCACCAAATAAGTTCGAGGCGTTGGCCGCGCATGATGCGATGGTCGAAATCTCCGGCCATTTAAAAACCGTCGCGGCAAGCCTGTTCAAGATCGCCAATGACATCCGACTGCTCGGCTCCGGCCCGCGTTGCGGTCTGGGCGAGTTGATCCTGCCAGAAAACGAGCCAGGCAGCTCCATCATGCCGGGAAAAGTGAACCCTACACAATGCGAAGCCCTCACTCAGGTCTGCGCGCATGTGTTTGGCAACGATGCTGCCGTGGGTTTTGCCGGTTCCCAAGGGCATTTCGAGCTGAACGTCTACAAACCGATGATGGCCTACAATGTGTTGCAATCCATACAGCTTTTGGGCGATGCGGCCTCGGCGTTTACTGACAACCTTGTTGTCGACCTCAAGGCTGATCCGGTCCGCATCGAGAAGCTGATGCGCGAGTCACTGATGCTTGTCACCGCATTGGCACCTGAAATCGGCTATGACAATGCGACCAAAGTCGCCAAAACAGCCCACAAAAATGGCACGACGCTCAAAGAAGAAGCGATTGCGCTGGGTTTTGTGGACGCAGAAACCTTTGACCGCGTGGTGCGGCCCGAGAATATGATTGGACCAAAATGACCACGCCCCTGAACCTCAATAAAATCCGCAAAGAACGCGGGCGCACCTCACGCAAGGCGCGCGCGGACGAAAATGCTGTACAATTCGGTCAATCGAAGGTGCAAAAAGAAGCGCTCAAGGCCCGCGCCGAGCTGATCGCGCGCAATCTTGAGGCCCACAAGCGCGAGACATGACTTCAGCGCGGCCCGTCAAACATTCGGTCACGTTGCGCGGGCACCGCACATCCATTTCGCTTGAGGCGCTTTTCTGGGCTGAACTTCGCACAATCGCCCATGAGAAATCCATGCCAATCAACGCGTTGGTGGCCGAGATTGATGCAGCACGCGGCATGGAAAGCGGCCTTGCCTCCGCCATCCGTGTTTATGTTCTGCAAGTGGTCATGGACCGCACAACCGGCGCTCATTAAACCGCTGATTGTAGGAAAAGTTACGCGACCGAGGCGTCGTAGATCAGGTTGATATTGCGGCTCAACGCGGTGTTAAACGCCTCATCCGACATCTTCACACTCAAACCTTCTGCCAACGCGCGGCTAAAGCTTGCAATCATCTTGGGGTTTTTGCGCAGCAGATCACAGGCGACATCGGTGGAGTAACCACCAGACAATGCCACAACCCGCAATACACGCGGGTGATCCGCAGCAGCATTGTAAAGGCCTGCCTTCGTCGGAATAGTGACCTTCAAGATAACATCGACACCATCCGGCAAAGCATTAAGATGCTTCATTATTTCAGCCTCAAGAATATCTTCGGCCTGCGCCTTTGACCCGCTGTCGATATGCATCTCCGGCTCAATAATAGGGACCAGACCAGCGGCGATCACCTGACGCGCGACATCAAATTGCTGAGCCACCACATCCGCGATACCTTTGGCGTTCGCCTCAAGAATGAGGGAGCGTTCTTTGGTCCCGAAAATACCATGCTCGTTGGCCTTTGCCAGAAGCGCATCCAGATCCGGCATCGGTTTGAGCAGTTGCACGCCATCGGCTTCATCAGCGAGGCCTTTGTCGATCTTCAAAAACGGTACCACACCCCTGTCTTCCCACAAAAGCTTTACTGTGGGTTTGTCGTTGATCGCACTGTCCATCGTCCGCTCGAACAGAATTGCACCCAGCACTTTGTCGGACGTAAAATCATCCGCCAGAATAATCCGGCTGCGCATCGCGTGAACGGCAGCGTACATCTCTGCGTCGCCGTTATAATCCGAGGGTGCGACACCGTATTGCTCAAGCGCTTTAGGCGTGGAACCGCCTGATTGATCGAGCGCTGCGATAAAGCCTCTGCCGGTGGCGATACGGGTGCGTTGTGCGTCTTTTTGGGACATGGAGGCTGCCTTTTGATCCGGGAAAGTCGATTTAGCACGTTCTAATCCGTTCGGACGCACAGCGCCAGACGCTTTGCGCGTGTTAGCGCTCGCGGCGGGTGATCTTGAGCTTTATGCCATTTTCCGCCCGTACGGTTAGGTGCGCCACCGGTACAGGCACGGGCCCTGCCCCAACACGGTAATCCCGCAAAATCCGGCTGAGGATGAGCGGCCCTTCGATCATTGCAAACCCCGCACCGGGGCAGACCCGCGCACCCGCGCTAAAGGGGATAAAGGCTGTGCGCTGGCATGTTTTGCCGTTTTCCGTCTGCCAGCGCGCAGGGTCGAATCCGTCGGGATTATCCCACAGCCGCGTGTGACGGTGCAGATGCCACGGGCTGATCACCATTTGCGAGCCGCGGCGCACATTACGCTCCCGCATCACTTCAGGGCAGCTGTTTTCACGCACCATCATCGGCACCGGCGGATACAGGCGCAGCGTTTCGCGAAACACATCACGGCTCAGCCGCAGCTTGCTCATCACGCCGAAATCACAGGTCTCAATCGCCTGCGCCTCGGCCGCCAACCTATCCTGCCACTCGGGGAAAATTGCCATCATATAAAGCGCCCATGCAAGCGTTGACGCGCTTGTCTCATGGCCCGCGAGAAAGAAGATCGCCACCTGATCGACCATTTCTTCGGTGCTGAATGTCTCACCTGTGACAGGATCAATCGTGCTCATGATTTTGGTCGCAAGATCATCCGGCGCCGTACCCGCTGAAATCTCGTCCGCGCGGTTCTGGGTAAGCCGAGTGATCAGCTCACGGATGCGCGCCGCACTGCGCGTTGTATCCCGCCGAAATAGGCGCGGCATCCAGCGGGGCAAAGGGATGAGTGCCGCAAGGTTCAGGATCGGCTGGCTGCGCTGATAGGCGCGAAATTCCTCGAATACGTCTCGCGCCAGATGATGCTCGATCGGGAGGGAAAACAGCGTGCGAAAAATAACATCGGCGGCGACATGGCTGGTCTCTTCCTCAATCTCGACCTGAGTACCGACACGAGGCTCCAACCGCGCGGCCGCTGCCTCTGCCGCCTCCCACATGGCGGGAAATGTCTCACGCAGGCGCCCTCCCTCAAATGCGGGATCAATGATCCGCCGCTGGCGCTTCCACGTCTCACCATTGGTGACGAAAACGGAGTTGCCCAACAGCGGGCGCAGACCCTCGTTTACACGGGTAGATTTAGGGAAATCGTCAGGGCGTTCCTTGAGCACGCGCGCGACAAGCTCAGGCTGGTTGAGCAGGTAGCTGCGGAAAAACGGCGTGCGAAACTCGGCCATCCACGCACGGTAGAGCCGCGCAGGTTGCGCCGACAGGATGTCCGCACGAAAAAGCTTGGCATAGCGCCACAGCGATACTTTATCCGGTCGGCTGGCGGGTTTTGGCGGCAGGATCATGCGGCAGTGCTTGTGAATTTATTCACTGCCGCTTCAATCCGCGATTTTGACGGCGAACGACTGGCATAGCGGTCGGCAAGGGTCACAGGCCCCGCCGTAATGCGGAAATAATCATAGCCACGCGGTTGATCAAAGGCACACATATACTGGAAATGCAGGCGGAAGAACCGCCACCGCAACGTTTTCCACCGCGCGGGACTGAGCGATTTGGTGAACGCGGCGGAAAAGACCAACGGCCAGCGTTTGCCTGGTGGGGCCACACCACTTACCGCGACAGGATCACAAAGGGCAAACGCACAGCCATCACCGGGCGCTGTCACATCAACCCATGCCAGAGCGTCCTGTACGCTCAGATACGCAAGATCGGCGCGCAAACGGTGGGCATCAGGCAGGAAGGACACCATCGGAACCACCTGCCCCAGCGTCAAAAACCCCAGCGCAGGACCGCCATGGGGCACCCTGCCCAACCGGATCAGATCGGCCAGTACAGACACCCCCAGATGTGCGCCGGACGAATGACCGACAACAAGCACCTCGTCGACATCAGAGGTCAGCGCCTCTGCAATTGCGTCGGCAAATTGCGCGATCCTGACCTCCATCTCGGGCCTGTTGGCACCGCGCGTGGCCGCACCGTAGGCATAGTCATGCATGAGGTAATAGGCAAAGAACTTGCCATCTTTGGCTTTGAACCAGCGCAGCAGTGCGACAAAAATCGCCACGGCGGCGATGAAGCCGAGGACATTGCCAAAGGCACCGACAAACGGAACTAACAGCGCCTGCGCGCCACGGAACACTAGCAGGCCTGCGACGATAGACAGCAAAAGCTGCCCCAGCAGCATCATCACCGGATAGAGTGCGGCAATCACCGGACCTTTGCGCAAACGCATCAACCGCCAGAGCGTACCACTGCCGATATAGACCCAAGCCGTGCGCAAAAGCTGTAGGTATGTGGCGGGAATGGAGGTATCCATGCTGTCGCGTACGATGTCGGACCAGACAAGCACCTCGACTTGGACATCCACACGGGTCTCGTCCATTTCGCCCACGACGTTCCAACCATAGCGCGCGCCATTGGGCCGTGCGGACAGGGTGATGTCATATCCTGAAATAGCGGCTTGTGCTGCCGATTCCGTGCGGTACAGCTCCCGATAGCGGCGCGGGTGAATCGGGTCATATCCCGGAATGTAAAACACCCGCCGCATGGCGACGGATTGAGCGGGAGACGGCATAGCTGCGCACGGACCTTGTGTTGTTCGCACCTATGCTAACGCGGCTTTTCGGTCAAAGTAAGACCTTTGCCTCAGCCAAGATTGCCCAATGCAGGAAATGCTTCCAATAGCCAGAAGCTGAAGGCGGAAAACGCACCGGTCAACATGGCCACGCCCACAACCAACAGCAGCACACCCATCGCACGCTCGATGGCTTTCATATGCTTCTTGAGCTTGTTCATAACGCCAACCGCACGGGTCATGAACATTGCAGCAAGCAGGAACGGAATGCCCAGCCCAAGCGCGTAGATCCCCAAGAGCAGAGTGCCGCGCGTGACTGAAGCCTCGGATGCAGCAAGTGACAGGATCGCGCCAAGCTGTGGACCGATGCACGGCGTCCAGCCAAATGCAAATGCGAGGCCCAACACATAAGCACCAAAGGACGAACCACCCTTGTCGCCCGCATCCATCCGCGCTTCACGGTCAAGGAAACTGATGCGGTAAATACCCAGAAAGTGGATGCCAAAGATAATGACAACCACGCCGGAAATCTGACTGAAAAGGATCTGATTTTGCAAGAAGAACGCCCCGAAGGCCGAGGCCGTGAACCCGAGGATCAAAAAGACCGTACTCAGCCCCATTACAAAAAAGAGCGCCGCAATCGTCGCGCGCCTGCGGCCTGCAGCTTCTGACGACATGTCATTGAGGCTGACGCCACTCATATACGCGAGGTACGGGGGCACGATGGGCAATACGCAAGGCGACAGAAAACTGATGATACCTGCCATCAACGCAATCGTCATGGCAGGCAGAAGACTTGCGTCAATGAGGTCGATTCCAAACATGCGCCACAGCTATACCCTGCGTCGCGCGCCGTCACCTGCCACGTTGTCACAAGGTTGTGGACACAGTGTAACATGCGGCCTAAATGCAGAAACATGATGCATGAACTGGACGCCACCGGCCTGCTGTGCCCCCTGCCTGTGCTCAAAGCACGTAAACGGCTGCAATCTTTGGCCGTAGGAGAGCAGTTGCGCATGCGCGCAGACGATCCTGCCGCAGTGATTGATGTGCCACATTTTTGTGCACAAAGCGGTCATAAGCTGTTGGAATGCAGCGACGACGGTCCAGTGCAAATCTATATCATCGAAAAATCAGGCTGAGAGACCGGTGTTATGCCTCGGATTTGTTGAAATGTAAAAGGCAGGCGAAACCGCCTGCCTTTTATTGTTTGATGTCCCAGAAGGTTTAGCGACCGCCCAAAGACCACCAGCCTTTGCGGCGTGGCTTTGCCGGTTCCTCCGCCACTTCCGCTTCTGGCTCTGGTGCGGGTTCTGGCTTCGGCTCTGGCGTTGCGGCGCTCACCGGTGCAGGCGCCTGCTCTGCAACTGGCTCGGGCTGCGGTGCGGCCTCTGGCTCGGCTACCTTCTTGGTGGACGGCTTGCGCACTCGCTTTGGCTTGGGCACTTCGGCTTCCGCTGATGCCTCGGACGTTGCCGCCTCTGCAGGTGCTTCGGCTTCCGGTGCTGCCTTAGGCTTGCGGGGCGCGCGTTTACGCTTTGGTTTTTCCTCGGCTACCGGTGCATCCTCGGGCGCTACGGCTTCTGCATCCGCTGCTGCTTCTACCGGTGCTGCATCTGAAGCTCCAGCATCTGAAGGTGCATCCGCGCTATTGGCATCTTCGACCTTTGGCTTGCGACTGCGTGAGCGGCTGCGCGTTTTGGGCTTGGGCGCATCTTCGGTACTTGCCTCCCCGTCAGTCGCTTCTGCGGCCTGCGCATCAACGGGCTGCGCGTTGGCGTCCGACTGATCTGCATCCTGTGAATTGCCGTTCTGGTTCTCGTCTGACTGGTTCTCGTCGGAATTGGAGCGCCCGCCCCGGCTCCGCCGCCGCCGACGGCGTTTACGCTTGGGCTTGCCCTCGCCGTCCTCGGTGGTGTTGTGATCATGTGGCTGTGCAGCAGGTGCCGTCTGGCCCTCCGCCTCTGCTTCGGCCGCGATATCTGCTGCCTCGGCGGCTTCGGCCTGTGCTGCGTCCGCCTCATCGATCTGATCCATCAACGATGTATCGACCGACACGATATGTGCGGACTGGTTGACCACGCGCGTTGCGGTCTTGAACTTCTCCATGGAGAAATCAGGACTAACCAGATGCGGCTCGCCCTCAATGCGCACGCTCAGGCCGTAACGGGCCTCGATCTGAGCAATATGTTCGCGTTTTTGGTTCATCAGGAAGTTTGCAATGCCAACCGGTGCCTTGATCAGCACCTCGCGCGAGCGGCGGCGCGTGCCTTCTTCCTCAATCGTGCGCAGGATCGACAGCGCAAGGTTGTCGTCGGAGCGGATGAGGCCGGTACCATGACATGCGGCACAAGGTTGGGTTGTGGCCTCAATCATACCGGGGCGCAAACGCTGGCGCGACATTTCCATCAGGCCGAAGCCGGAGATGCGGCCGATCTGGATGCGCGCACGGTCAGTCTTGAGCTTGTCCTTGATCATCTTCTCGACGGAGGCGTTGTTTTTACGCTCGTCCATGTCAATGAAGTCGATGACGATCAGGCCCGCAAGATCACGCAGACGCAATTGGCGCGCTACTTCAGCCGCAGCTTCAAGGTTGGTCTTGAGCGCAGTCTGCTCGATCGAGCCTTCCTTGGTGGCACGACCGGAGTTCACATCGACCGCAACCAAAGCTTCGGTCGTGTCGATCACGATATAGCCGCCCGAGGGCAATTGAACCGTCGGATTGAACATACCGGCAAGGTAGGCCTCAACCTGATAGCGCGCAAACAGCGGCAGGTTTTCCTCATAGCGCTTCACGTTTTTGGCATGCGACGGCATGATCATTTTCATGAAGTCTTTGGCGATGCGGTAGCCACGCTCCCCTTCCACAAACACCTCGTCGATGTCGCGGTTATAGAGGTCGCGGATCGACCGTTTGATCAGGTCGCCTTCCTCATAAATCTTCGCCGGTGCGATGGACTTCAGCGTCAACTCGCGGATCTGCTCCCACATGCGTTGCAGGTATTCATAATCACGCTTGATCTCGGCTTTTGTACGTTTGGCACCCGCCGTGCGCACAATGAGGCCTGCACCTTGAGGCACTTCGATCTCTTGCGCGATTTCCTTGAGCTTCTTGCGGTCCGGTGCATTGGTGATCTTGCGGCTGATGCCGCCACCGCGCGCGGTGTTGGGCATCAAGACACAGTAGCGACCGGCCAGTGATAGATAGGTCGTGAGGGCCGCACCCTTGTTGCCGCGCTCTTCCTTGACGACCTGAACGAGCAGAATCTGGCGAACTTTGACCACTTCCTGAATCTTATAGCGGCGTGGACGGGGTTTGCGCACGGGGCGGATGTCTTCGCTGTCATCTTCCTCGGCGACCGACTCAATATTGTCATCCTTGTCGCTGGCGTCTGCCGCGGCGGGCGCATCATCTTCTGCGTCGCCATCGGCATGTTCGTCAGTTTGAGCGTCAGGCGTCTCGACCGGTGTTTCCTTGACCCGCTCCATCGGGGAAGACGCTTCATCCTCGGACACATCCACATCATCAAGATCGACAGTTTCCATGCCGTCAATCTCGGTTGAGGTCGTCGCATCGTCGGAGGCTACATCAGCGGCCTTTGGCTTGCGCGAGCGTGTGCGGCGTTTTGGCTTTGGCTCTTCATCGTCCTTGGCCGCTTGCGCTTTTGCAAACGCACGCTCTTCTTCCAGCAGCGCCTCACGGTCGGCTACGGGGATCTGGTAATAATCGGGGTGGATTTCCGAAAAGGCGAGGAACCCGTGGCGGTTGCCGCCGTAGTCCACAAACGCCGCCTGCAAGGACGGCTCAACGCGCGTTACCTTGGCGAGGTATATGTTACCGGCAAGTTGGCGCCGGTTCTCGGATTCAAAATCGAACTCTTCAACTTTGTTTCCATCAACCACAACGACGCGGGTTTCTTCCGCGTGGGTGGCATCGATAAGCATCTTCTTTGGCATAATACTCTTTTGCACAGGCGCAGCCGTGTAAGCCCCCCGGGGGGAGCGGCACGGTGCGGCATATGTCTTGTCAGGGCGACGGGGATCGGCGCAGCGGCGCGGCCCTGCGGGCCACCTCCGAAACTTTTGCAAGTATGTGCGCGCATCATCGCGGTTCTTCTCCGACACGAGGCTCACAGCTCCGGTATCCGAAGCGTGCCACGCATCCATTAAAAACTGTGTCATCCTAGGCAGTTGGCCATCGAACTCCATCAGCGTCTGTTTGCCGTTTCCGGCATAATCGGTCTGTTACACAATTGGCTTTGCCAACGGCGACAGCGAAACTCATCATGAACCATGCACGCGGCACATTCATGCCACAGGTCCATGCCCCTAACTAAGAGCAGCAGAGCGACAAACACAATGGGCAATCACAAGAATGGCTGCCAAAGTTCAACTTGGAGGCAGGTTTGCGGGCGTATGTCCTGTTTGCCAATACAATCTGCGATATGTTGCGGATGGACGTCTCTGGCAGTAGTGTTTTTGCCATGATAGGGGTCTGCGCACCCTTTGCCGCACTATAGGAGACAATATGCGATTTTTTACGCGCCCGGCCCTGATCCTCTGCATGGCCACTGTGGCACTTGCCGCCTGCGATCCGGCCGAATTCGATACTGACCCTGATGTGCGCCGCGACGCACGTGCCAACCGCAAATGCGTGGACGCGGTGAGCAAACAGACAGGCGATGCCACGGCAAAGCTTAATACCACACTGCCCATTGTCGAGATCAACCAATACATCGTCGATACGCCCGCGACACAGGGACGTTGGATGTGCCGCACGGATGACGAAGGCAATGCAAAACAGCTTTATAAACTTGGCGTCGGTTAAATCCGGTTAATCAATGATGCAAACGGGTGCGTACATTTGCACCCGTTTGATCGTCATCTACCGGTGTTTACAGGTACTCTGACCGCGAAAGCTGGTATTTGGCCATCTTCTCGTTGAGCGTGCGGCGCGGCAGGCACAACTCCTCCATCACAGACCCGATAGAGCCTTTGTGACGGCGCATCGTGTTGTCGATCAGCATCCGCTCGAACGCTTCAACATATTCCTTGAGCGGTTTGCCTTCAGTGGTCATCACCTGCTGCATTTCGTCATGCTCGGACATCAACAGCGACGCAATCGTGCCTGAGCCGCGCCGCGATTGGAGCACTGCACGCTCGGCTACATTGATGAGTTGGCGCACGTTGCCGGGCCATGGCGCTTGCAACAATTGTGCCGCTTCCTGTGCGGTAACCTGCGGCGCCTCACAGCCGTATTCATCCGCAAACTGATCGCTCAACCGCGTAAACAGCGTCAGAATATCCTCACCCCGCGTACGCAGCGGCGGCACCGTGATCCGCAACGCGGCAAGCCGGTAGAACAGATCGGACCGCAGCACGTCCTCGGACGTGCGCCCCGCCTCTTGTAGGTTGGAGATGGCAACTATTCGCGTCTCTGCCGGCGTGCCTTGCTCATTTATCACCGCCAAAAGCCGCGCCTGCAGCGTCTCGCTCAGTGCTTCGACATCCTCAAGAAGTAATGTACCACCGCGCGCTTCCTCGATGGCGGGGAGTTGCCCATCCTCAGGTTGCATCGGGCCAAACAAACGTTTGCTCAGCGCTTCTTCCTCATAGGCGGACGCGCTGACCAGCACGAATTTCTTGCCCGCACGGCTGCCAACAGCGTGAAGCGCATGTGCAACCAAAGTTTTGCCCGTACCCGTCTCACCGTCGATCAGCACATGACCATCCGCCTGCCCCAGATCAAGGATATCCTCGCGCAGACGCTCCATCACAGGACTTTGCCCGATCAGTTTTTTCATCAGCTGACCACCATCGCTCAACTCGCGACGCAGAATGCGGTTGTCCATCACCAGACGGCGCGTGGCAGTTGCCTTTTTGGCAAGCTCGCTCATCCGGTCGGGATTGAACGGCTTTTCCAGAAAATCAAATGCACCAACGCGCATCGCCTCAACAGCCATCGGCACATCGCCGTGACCCGTGATCATAATAACCGGAAGCGCAGAATCGCTGCCCATCAGCTTTTTCAGGAACTGCATCCCGTCCATGCCAGGCATCTTGATGTCTGAGATGACGATGCCGGGATAGTCCGGCCCCAGAACCTTGAGCGCGTCTTCCGCACTCGGGAATGTTTCGGTGTCATAGCCCGACAGCGCCAGCCATTGGCTGATGGATTGACGCATATCTTGTTCGTCATCGACAATCGCAATCTTCATCGCCTGTGCCATATCTCTTACTCCGCCGCCTTGGTTAGTGTGCCGCCGTCGTGAACCGGCAATTGCATTTCAAACACAGCGCCCCCGTTCTGGCCGTTGCGCGCCGTCAGTCGTCCGCCCAGATCGCTTACGATGCCCGAAGATATCGCAAGGCCAAGGCCGACCCCGTCTCCGGGCTGTTTTGTAGTATAGAAGGGCTCAAACAGCGCGTCCAAGTCCTCAATGCCCGGACCGTTGTCGCGCACCGTGAGCGTGACGGTCTCACCGGCGCTCAGAATGATCTCCACGGACGGGGTCCGTTCTGATTTGGTGGCATCAAGGGCGTTGCGCAAGAGGTTGACCAGAACCTGCTCGATCCGCATCCGGTCGCCCAGCGTATAGACAGGACCGTCCGGCAAAATGCGCGCAATGCGGACCTGTCGCTGGCGCAACTGCGGCTCCATCATCGAGAGCGACGAGGCCAGCGCGTCGGCCATATTGACCGGTGAAAACGCCTCCTGCCCCTTACGGGCATAGGATTTAAGCTGCCGTGTGATGGCGCCCATCCGCTCGATCAGGTCATCAATACGCCCGAACGAGCTGAGCGCTTCTTCGGGTCGGTTCCGTTTGATCAACAGACGCGCGCCAGCCAGATAGGTCTTCATCGCAGCCAAAGGTTGGTTCAATTCATGGCTCACCGCTGCCGACATCTCTCCCAAAGCGGCAAGTTTGCTCGACTGCTCAAGCGTTTGTTCGGCTACAGCAAGCGTCTCTTGCACGCGTTTACGCTCAGCGATTTCCCGCTGTAGTGCTGCGTTCAATGCGCGAAGCTCTGCCGACTCGCGTTGAAACAAGGCCGCCTTGCCCGCCGTGCGTCTGCTCAAAAAGTAGAACGCCAAGGCCAGCAGAATCGCAAAGCCCATCACCTCAAGCGCCAGCACGCCGTTCACCCGTTCGCGCACGCTGGCGTAGGTGGTGTAGCTGACCATCCGCCAGCCGCGGAAATTAACCCGCGCCTCAAGGCGCATGACCGCCTCACCTTGCAGGTAGGCATCGGGGGGAAGTGCGGTCCAATCGGCTGTGGCCTGAATGGCCCGCTCGATCGCGCTTTGCGGCGTTTGATTGGCAAGTGCTTCTTCTTCGGTCTTGCCGCGCCAGCGTGGTTCGGTTGCCAGCAGGATCTCTCCGGTGCTGCCTGTCACGATCACCGCGTCCGAGATACCCGCCCACGCACGTTCGAACTTTTTGAGGTCTACCTCCACCGCGATCACACCGACGGTCGTGCCGCCATTCTGGATGCGGCGGGAATAGAAAAACCGGTAGTCCGCTGAATCCTGCCGTATAACGCTGAATATCGTCGCATTGGAGCGGATGGCGTCCACAAAATATGGCTCGGAGCGGTGCAGCGCCCCGATGCGGTTGCGGTCCGTCGCGGCAACCGTGCGCCCGTCCGTATCGAGCAACATCAACGAAGCCGCACCAATTTCATCAACAAACGAAATCAGCCGCTGTGTCGAAAGACTATAGTCGGCGCTTTCCAATGCAGCAATCAACGTTGGGTCGCGGCCCAGAAGTTGGGGCACAATCGCGTTCTGGCGCAGCTCTGCCAGCAGGTTGCCGCCATAAAGTGCGATCCGCAGTTCTGCACGGTTGCGGGTGCTTTCGGTAAAACGGTCCGTCAATAGCCGGTTGGTGACCGAAATCACTACAACCGCAAATATCAACATCACAAGGAGGGCGACACGCACCCGCCAGCTTATCGCGGCAGGTTGCCAAGGCACATTTTCGAGGGCGCGGTCATCACTCATGGCACCACCTTAGCCACAGCGCAGCGCACGCTCAAGTCAAGCTGCGGTCAGTGACCCAGCCAACGCGCGAAATAGCGCTGCACCGTCGGTTCCGCCGTGTCCTGTGTCTGCCGCACGCTCGGGGTGTGGCATCATCCCCAACACGCGGCGGTTGGGCGAGAGGATACCCGCGATATCGTCGCGCGCGCCATTGGGGTTGTCGGTATAGGTGAACGCGATCCGGTCCTCGCTTTTGAGCATGGCCAGCACCTCGTCATCGGCAAAATAATTGCCATCGTGATGGGCAATCGGAATGTCGATCACATCACCTGCAGCATAGCCTGAGGTATAGTCAGACGCCGCAGTCTCGACCTTCAGTCCGACAGTCTTGCAGATATACTTCAATCCTGCATTGCGCAGCAACGCACCGGGCAACAGACCCGTCTCTGTGAGGACCTGAAATCCGTTGCACACCCCCAGAACATAACCACCGCGCACCGCATGGGCTGCCACGGATTTGCACACCGGAGAATTGGCCGCAATCGCGCCACAACGCAGATAATCCCCGTAAGAAAAACCACCCGGTATCCCAACAATATCAATGCCATCTGGCAAATCACTATCTTTGTGCCAAACCATCGTGACATCGGCGCCTGCCTCCTCGAACGCGACGGCAAGATCGCGGTCACAGTTGGACCCCGGAAAGACGACAACTGCCGCCCGCATCACGACATCTCCACGGCGTAGCTTTCGATCACCGTATTGGCGAGCAGCTTTTCGCACATTTGCTCGACGTCAGCCTGTGTGGTGCCTTGGGCCAGATCAAGCTCGATCACCTTGCCCTGCCGCACGCCTTGCACGCTGTCAAACCCCATGGCCCCCAGCGCGTGGCGTACTGCCTCCCCTTGGGGATCCAAAACACCAGTCTTCAACATCACATGCACCCGTGCCTTCATCGCGCGCCCCTTTTCTTCATTTTGCCACGTAAGATCGGATCAACAAACAGCGTCAGTTGATCAAGGTCGGTTTTGTTATCGGCGTCGATGTTTTGGGCATAACCCCCAACCGCGTCGCAACCTCGGTATAGGCATCGGTGAGCGAGCCAAGATCGCGCCGGAACACGTCCTTATCAAGCTTTTGACCCGTCTCGATGTCCCACAAACGACAGCTGTCGGGTGAAATTTCGTCGGCTACGATGAGCCGCTGGAAATCACCGTCATAGACACGTCCAATCTCGATCTTGAAATCGATCAGCTTGATGCCGACGCCGTACATCACACCGGACATGAAATCATTGACCCGCAAAGCGAGGCTCAGAATATCGTCCATGTCTTGCTGGCTGGCCCAACCAAAGGCCGCGATATGCTCTTCGCTGACCAATGGATCACCTAGAGAATCGTCTTTATAACAATATTCGACAATGGGACGCGGCAGCTGCGTGCCCTCATCAATCCCCAATCGTGTCGACATCGTACCGGCCGCATAGTTGCGCACAATCACTTCGAGCGGCACAATCTCCACTTGACGGCAGAGCTGCTCGCGCATGTTGATGCGCTTGATGAAATGCGTCGGCACACCGATGTGGTTCAGGCCAGTCATGAAATATTCCGACAAGCGGTTGTTCAACACACCCTTGCCGTCAATCACATCTTTTTTCTGAGCGTTGAAGGCGGTCGCATCGTCCTTAAAATACTGGACAATCGTACCGGGCTCAGGGCCCTCATACAGGATTTTCGCTTTGCCTTCGTAGATTTTTTTGCGGCGGGCCATGGGCGTCCCCTGTCGTTGCCGGGCGTTGGGGGTATCCCGCCGCCCTGTTGCGCTTCTCTTAGTGCACACAGCGCGGTGCTGCAAGCATGCGCACGGAACCGCCTGTTCTATGCATCAAACTCATAAAGAACATGCATATTATGAAACTTGTTCCAATTTCCCGCGCGTGGGACAAGCGGCAGGCCCAATACAAGGACCTAACCCCATGTCGAATGCTTTCTCGGAACTGCTGGCAGAAAAATCTGTTCTGCTTGCGGATGGGGCTACGGGAACCAACCTGTTCAACATGGGCCTGATGTCGGGCGACGCGCCCGAGATGTGGAACACCGAAGAATCTGCAAAAATTATATCGCTTTATCGCGGTGCTGTAGATGCCGGCTCTGATCTATTCTTGACCAACAGTTTCGGTGCAAACGCTTCCCGCCTAAAATTGCATGGCGCAGAACGGCGCGCCCATGAGTTGAGCCGCGTAGCAGCCGAGCTTGGCCGCGAGGTCGCTGATACTGCGGGCCGCCGCGTCATCGTTGCAGGCTCCGTTGGTCCCACCGGCGAGATTATGGAGCCTGTCGGCACGCTCAGCCATGCCCTCGCCGTCGAGATGTTTCACGAGACCGCCGACGGACTGAAAGCAGGCGGTGCCGATATCGGCTGGCTCGAGACGATTTCCGCCCCCGAAGAATACCGCGCGGCGGCAGATGGCTTTGCCCTTGCCGGATTGCCATGGGTCGGCACCATGAGCTTTGACACCGCGGGCCGTACAATGATGGGAATGACCTCTGCGGGGATGGTCGAGATGGTCGACGGATTGGACAGCGCGCCGCTGGGCTTTGGCGCGAACTGCGGCACCGGCGCATCCGATCTGCTGCGCACCGTGCTCGGGTTCAAATCCGCAGGCGCCAAACGACCCGTTGTCGCAAAAGGCAATGCAGGCATTCCAAAATACCACGAGGGCCACATCCACTATGACGGTACACCCAAACTGATGGCGACCTACGCGGTGATGGCGCGTAACTGCGGTGCGACGATCATCGGTGGATGCTGTGGCACGATGCCCGCACACCTCGAAAAAATGCGCGAGGCCCTCGACACCATTCCTGCAGGCAGCGCGCCTAACCTCGAAGAAATCACCGCTGCTTTGGGCGCATTCACCTCTGAGAGCGACGGCACAGATGGCGCGGGTCCGGTCCGCGCACCCCGTCGCGGCCGCAGGCGTGCAAACTAGTCGTGGCCGCAGACGAACAAGCTGGTGGGCCGCGGGTGATGAAACGGCCCTTACCTCCGTTGCCAAAGTCACGAAAACGCGACAAAAAATCCGCTCAGAACTGCGACACCGCGTCGCGGCATGCATCTGTCTTGTCGCAAATGCTTTAGTATTTTTAGGGCGTTCTGGCAAAAATAGCTCAAGGTCCACACCGGGCGAAAAAGCATCGCAGCCCCATAAGGCTGGTACGCAAAGGGTATACTATGTCTGACGAAGACGAAATCATTCTGGCCGACCTCAACGACGAAGAGCTTGTTGCACAGATGTTCGACGACCTTTACGACGGCCTCAAAGAAGAGATCGAAGAAGGCGTGAACATCCTTATTGCACGCGGTTGGGTACCCTATGATGTGCTGACAAAGGCGCTTGTGGGTGGCATGACAATCGTTGGCGCCGACTTCCGTGATGGCATTCTTTTCGTACCCGAAGTCCTCTTGGCCGCGAACGCCATGAAGGGCGGCATGTTCATTCTCAAGCCGCTGTTGGCCGAAACCGGCGCACCGCGCGTGGGCAAGATGGTCATCGGTACTGTAAAAGGTGACATTCACGACATCGGCAAAAACCTTGTTTCCATGATGATGGAGGGGGCCGGTTTCGAAGTGGTCGATCTCGGCATCAACAACCCCGTTGAGGCCTATCTCGACGCGCTGGAAAAAGAAGGCCCTGACATCCTTGGCATGTCCGCTCTTTTGACCACAACCATGCCCTACATGAAGGTCGTAATCGACACAATGATCGAGCAAGGCATCCGCGATGACTACATCGTGCTTGTGGGCGGCGCCCCCCTCAACGAGGAATTCGGCAAAGCCATTGGTGCAGACGCCTATTGCCGTGATGCAGCTGTGGCTGTCGAGACCGCAAAAGAATGGGTTGGCCGCAAACACAACAGCGCCAACGCCTGATCAGACATACGGCGTGAAACGAGGCCCTGCAACCGCAGGGCCTTTTTTAATGCAAGCTCTGTACCTATCTCAAAAGGTGAAAGGAACCGCTGATGCCCCCCTTCCCGTTTTTTGCCCTGCTCTTTATCGTCATTTTCGCCGCAGGTGTCACCGTTTGGCTCCTGACTAACGCAGGCCCGATTGTCATGTTGGCCGCTCTACCCACCTGTATGCTGGCCGCTGTTGTTCTTCGCGCGCTGCGCAAATGAAGCTAAGTGACAGCCAGCTTACACATACAGGGCTGCCGCTTGATGCACGACAGGGGAAAATCCTGATCATCGCCTGCGGTGCATTGGCCCGGGAAATCCTTGATCTCAAAGCTGCCAATGACTGGACACATCTGGATCTGACGTGTCTGCCTGCAAACTACCACCTCTATCCCGATAAAATCACCGATGCCGTGCGTGGGGCCGTGGCCAAACACCGCGCTGCCTATGATGATATTTTCGTCGCCTACGCTGATTGTGGCACCGGCGGTCTGCTGCAAGCAGCCTGTGCCGATCTCGGCGTCCAGATGATCGCAGGTCCGCACTGTTACAGCTTTTTCGAAGGCAATGATCGCTTCGCCGAGGCCAGTTCGGATGAAATTACAACCTTCTATCTCACCGACTTTCTGGTTCGCCAATTCGACGCGTTCATCATCAAACCCATGGGCCTCGACCGCCATCCAGAGCTGCGTGACATGTATTTCGGAAATTATCAAAAACTCGTCTATCAAGCCCAGACCGACGATCCCGCCCTGACCGAAATCGCAAAAACCTGCGCCGCCCGCCTCGGCCTCAAGTTCGAGCGCCGGTATACAGGCTACGGTGATCTCGAGGCCGCACTCGCTGAACTATAGCCTATTTATTCTGGCCCTAAATACTCCGGGGGAATTGGCCAGCTGCCAAGGGGGCAGCGCCCCATGCCTGTGCTTAAGTTGAACGCCCCGCCGTTTCCCGCACCCGCTCGATCATGGCTGTCAGCCCGTTGGAGCGTTGCGCGGATAAATGATCATTCAACCCCAGGCGCCCCATCTGCGCGCGCGCATCAACCGCAAGCACCTGTTGCGGCGTGAGCCCGTTATAAAGCGTGCGCAAAACCGCGATGAGCCCCGAGACAATCATCGCGTCAGATGCACCATCGAAATGCAGTTTTCCGTCCTTCATCTCGGCATGAAGCCAAACCTGACTTGCACAGCCATCGACCTTGGTCGCGGGCACGCGGAGCGCCTCGGCGAGGGCATCCATACTCTTGCCCTGATCAATGACATGGCGATATCGGTCTTCCCAATCTTCAAGGAATTCAAAATCTTCAACAAGCTCTTCGAATTGCGGTGTGGCCATTTCACCCTCCTGTCCGGTGGCCCTGAGGTAGGGCGATTGCCCCCGAAGGTCCAGCCCCGTGAGTGCGCGAATCTGTGTATCCGGTGTGCGCGCCTCTTTCCAACTGTGCGGGGATGCGGTAGGCACGATAAAACCACAGTATAATACGGCAGGTCCCATGCGTCTTTCACTCTCCGTTCTCTTGGTATCCTCCCTCGCGCTCGGCGCATGCGGCGTCATCAGGGACAGCAGCCTGAACCCTACCAACTGGTTTGGTCGCAGCACCTCGGAAGCTGTTGCAGATGCAGGTCCCGCCAATCCGCTCATCCCGACCAGAACAGGCCTCTTTGGCAATCGCGGTGAGGCATCGGTGCAATACATCGGGGAGCCGTTTGATCAGATTGTCGCCCTCACCATCGAACGCGTTGCAGGCGGTGCTATCATCCGCGCCGAAGGCCGTGCAGACCGTCAGGGCATTTACGCAGTACAACTCACCCCTGCTACGCAAGACGAGACGCCTGTTGACGGTGTACTGACCTACCGCCTTGAAGGGATACTGCCAAACGCGCGAACGCGAGTCGGCAACGAGCCCACGCGTGAAGTCAGCGCTGCACGCAGGCTCACCGATCAGGAGTTGCGCGGCGTGCGCAGCATTCGTGTGGAAGGCCAACGCAACGCTTTGGTCTCACAACGCTAAGCAGTAGCCAAAACGCGCTAGATCGCGCCTAGACCTTGACGACTTTCACATCATTGCCCACAGCGGTCAGTGCAATCTTGCCCTCGCACAGGGCTACTGCATCATTGCCAAACACTTCTTGGCGCCATCCGCGCATGGCCTGCACATCCCGCTCGCCCGCTGCAATCGCATCAAGGTCCGACGCCGTCGCAATCAGCTTCGCGGCGACCCCTGCACTTTCTGTTTTTGCCTTGAGCAAGACGCGCAGCAAATCGGCCAATGCCGGATTAACCTGCAGCTTTTCACGGCTGCGGTCAGGTTGCGGCAAATCATCGTTTGGACAAGCAAGGCCGGTTGCGACAGCCTTCAAGATGCCATCGGCAATGTCGCCCTTGCGCGCATCGCGCAGCAACAGGCGCGCACGTCCCAGCTCTTCGTGGTTTTTGGGCTTGTTGGAGGCGAGTTCGACCATCGCGTCGTCTTTGTACACGCGGTTGCGCGGGATATTGCGCTCTTGGGCATAGGCCTCACGGAATGCAGCAAGCTCGCGCACGATCGCCAGAAACCGCGCCGAACTGGTACGTGTTTTGACCCGTTTCCACGCATCGCGCGGAGCGGTGATATAGGTGCCGGGGTTGGTGAGAACTTCCAACTCTTCCTCAACCCATCTGTGGCGGCCCGATTCTTCCAGTTTGGCTGCCAGAAATTCATAAACCTGACGCAGGTGTGTCACATCGGCCAGCGCATATGTCTTTTGCGCATCGGTCAACGGGCGGCGCGACCAGTCGGTAAAGCGGGAGGTCTTGTCCACCCCCTGCTTGGCGATCTTGCGCACCAGCGTCTCGTATCCGACTTGCTCGCCGAAGCCGCACACCATCGCGGCGACCTGCGTGTCAAACAACGGCTCGGGAAAAACCTGCGCATCCACATAAAAGATTTCGAGATCCTGGCGCGCTGCGTGAAACACCTTCACCACGGATGTATCGCGAAACAGCGTATAAAGCGGCTCTAGCGACAACCCCTCAGCCAGTGGGTCCAGTAGCACCGCACCGCTGTCATCGGTTCCCGGCATTGCCAGCTGCACCAGACACAGTTTCGAATAATAGGTCCGCTCACGCAGGAACTCTGTATCGACTGTGATAAAGGGATGTTTTGCGGCCTCGCTGCAATAGGTGGCCAGCTCGTCGGTGGTGGTAATCGTGCGCATAAAGCAAATATCCTTGAACTGCCCTTAGCGGTACAGAAACCGCAACGGTTTGACCAGTCAGCTTTGTAAATTCAGCCGCGACCGATCGCCCGCCACAAACCGGCGTAGCACAGCCGGATAAAGGCGGTGTTCTTGCACCAACACACGCGCGGCCAGCGTGTCGGGGGTATCATCTGCCAGCACCGGCACTTCCGCCTGCCCAAGGATCGGCCCATCGTCCAATGCCGCCGTCACCTCATGCACGGTACACCCGTGCACAGCATCGCCCGCATCCAAAGCGCGGGCATGCGTGTGCAACCCTTTGTATTTGGGCAACAATGACGGATGGATATTGAGCATACGGCCCGCCCATTGATCGGTGAAACTGCCCGTTAGTTTTCGCATAAAACCCGCAAGGCAAATCAGATCGGGTGCATAAGGTCCAAGGGCAGTACTGATCGCCATCTCGAAGGCTTCACGGTCGCCGCCAAAGGGGCGGTGATCCACCACAACGGTGGGCACACCCCGTTCTGCCGCGCGGGCAAGGCCGCCTGCATCTGCGCCGTTGGCCAGCACGACACACGGCCTGCCCGCATGGCCCTCGCGCGCCATGTCATCCAGCAGCGCCACCATGTTCGAGCCGCCACCGGAAACAAACACAGCCACACGTACCATCAGACGAGGCTGCCCTCATAAGTTACACCACTGTCCGCGGTCACTTCGCCCAGGGTGAACACCGTCTCGCCCATCTCGCCAAGCAGCTTTGTCGCGGCTTCCGCCTGATCTGCAGGAACTACCACAATCATGCCGATGCCGGAGTTAAAGGTCTTGAGCAGTTCAGTCTCGTCCATGCCACCATGCGCGGTGAGCCAACGGAACACCGGCGGTAAATCCCATGCATCCAGATTGATCCGCGCGCCAAGCCCCTCAGGCAGGACCCGTGGCAGGTTTTCTGTCAGTCCACCGCCGGTAATATGGGCAAGCGCGTGGACCATTCCGGCGCGTGCAGCAGCCAGCGTCGACTTTACATAGAGCCGTGTGGGCGTGAGCAATACTTCTCCCAGCGTGCCTGCGTCCCACGGGCACGGGTCGTCCCATTGCAGCCCTGAATGCTCGACGATGACCCGCACCAGACTGTAGCCATTGGAATGCACACCGTCGCTGGAAAGCCCCAGCAGGACATCGCCGGCGCTCACGTTGCGCGGCAAGGTCGCGCCGCGCTCCATTGCGCCCACGCTAAAGCCTGCAAGGTCGAAATCGCCCTCGGGATACATGCCCGGCATTTCCGCCGTCTCACCACCGATGAGAGCACAGCCCGACATCTCGCAGCCTTTGGCAATGCCCTCGATGATACGCGTGGCGGTATCAATATCGAGCCGCCCAGTTGCGAAATAGTCCAGAAAAAATAGCGGCTCCGCACCCTGACAGACCAGATCGTTGACACACATCGCCACCAGATCAATGCCCACGTTGTCGACATTTCCCGTATCGATGGCGATCCGAAGCTTGGTGCCGACACCGTCGGTTGCTGCCACAAGGACCGGATCATTAAAACCCGCAGCCTTGAGATCAAACAGCGCGCCAAAGCCGCCCAGCCCCGACATCACACCCGCTCGCGATGTGCGTTTGGCAGCCGGTTTAATCCGCTCTACAAGGGCGTTGCCTGCGTCAATATCAACACCTGCGTCTGCGTAGGTAATCCCGTTTTGTCGCTCGCTCATTCGTTATCGCCTCTGGCTGCAAAAATCCGTTGCCCTGCGACCTAGAACATTCAGGCCCCCGCCGCAACGCCAACCCTTGACGAAACCGTGCACGCACAATACCCATCGCCTCGGCGGGCCTGTAGCTCAACTGGTTAGAGCAGAGCGCTCATAACGCTTTGGTTGCGGGTTCAAGTCCTGCCGGGCCTACCAAATACCGCCAAAAACTATGCCCTTCGCGATGCAGAATTTATTCCTGTCAATTTGTGATGGACCGGGCACAATGCTACGACACTTCGCCAGCGAATTTACATCTGATTAAAAATTCGCCGAAACCACTGATCTAGCGGGCAAAATTTGCCCCGCTGGTCCCACTAGCGGCGCGTGGGGCTGACGTACCAGTTCACCTTCATCCCGACGACCGTCTCACCATCGCCATTTTTGATATCGACCTCCACGTCGAAGGCCACTTTGCCCGACGCCTCGATTTCCGCCATCAGTTCGGCCCCTTTGCGCGACGTGCGCGCGGTCGCGGTCAGCGTTCCTTGGGCGAATTTCACAAAAGCGATCTCTGCGGTCGCGGCGACAGGCCGCATCTGCAGGATCACGGGCGCAAGTGCACCTGCAACCGCGGCGCCTGATGCCGCCTCGCCCAATGTAAACATCGCGCCTGCATGCTGCCCCTTGATGTGGTTTTCCGTCTCGCGCACCTGCTCCAGTTGCGCGGTGGCCGTGCCATCGGCGATAGTGAGGAGTTCAACACCGGTATGCGCGGCAAACGGAACGGCCTGTCCCAGATGGGTTTTGATCATCTCATAGGGGTCCATTGCAGCTCTTTCTATCTGTGGCAACGCATGTTCAGCGCCCGATTACAATATCAGCGCGCAGCCCACCAAGGCGCTCCGACACGCCCAGGCGCAGCACACCGCCGTGGCTGCGCGCGATGTCCACCGCAATGGCAAGGCCAAGGCCCACGCCGCCGCCCTTGTCCTGATTGCGCGCAGGATCAAGGCGGGTGAACGGCTTGGTCGCTTCCTCGCGTTTGGTTTGCGGGATGCCGGGGCCGTCGTCCTCCACACGAATACGCAGAGTTTTGTCACTCAGCATGACCGATACTTCGGCCCGCGCACCGTAGCGCACCCCGTTGGAAATCAGATTGTCCACCGCGCGCCGCATCGCAACCTCGCGCATCTGGACAGTCCCTGCCCCCTCGCCCTCTTGCGCGAGCATGACGACATCGCGTCCTGCACGGCGCGCACCGTCGACGATATCCGCGACCATCGCAATAGGATCAACCGGCTTTGGCTCACCCTCGGCCGCACCTTTGGCGAAGCTCAAAAATTCATCCAGCATACCCTGCATATCCGCGACATCCCGCAACAGCGGCTCCGCCTCATCCTCGTCCAGCATGCTCAGACCCAATCTGAGCCGTGTCAGCGGCGTGCGCAGATCATGGCTCACCCCTGACAGCATCAATGTGCGCTGCTCAATGTGCCGGTCGATCCGCTGGCGCATGTCCAGAAACGCATTACCTGCCGCGCGCAACTCAACCGCACCTCCAGGGGTATAAGGCAGATGACGACCCCGCCCGAAGGCCTCCGCCGCGCGGGCCAGCCGCTTGATCGGGCGCAGTTGGTTACGCAAATAGATGAAGGCAATCACTGTCATCAGCACGCCCAACGCAATTGTATAAACGAACATCTGATGCGGGTTTGCCGCCGATATCCGCCGCCGGTCAAACGCCACTTTGAGCATTCCATGGCGGCTTTGCACGAACATTGTGACGTCCCCGCCCGTCACTAAATCCACCGCGACAAACCCCGCAAGCTTTTCTTCAAACCGCTGTGTCAGCACACGACCTGAATAATCATACCAATAGCGGCGGTTTTCCGGATCGCTCACCGCCGAAGGCATAACAGCAATCTCAAGCTCCGATGCTTGGGTCTGTACCGCCTCCGAGATCATTGCAGCGGAACGCGCATCCTCCGCCACATCCAGAACCAGCGCCAGCTCGCGCAGAACGGTATCGGTCATCTGGTGCGTGACACCCTCAAAATGTCGCTGAGCAAAAAGGACGGTGACCACTACCTGCAAAAAGACAACCGGCAACAGCAAGATGAGCGCAGCACGCCCGTAAATGCCACGTGGCATATAGTGTTTGAGCAGATCGAATGACATGCAATAAGCGTATGCGGAACGCACCCCGAGCGAAAGGCAAAACCATGCTCCCACCGGACGACTTCAACCCGCCTGTCGGGGCGGCAGAGATGCTCGAGCCGGGGCTGCGCCGGATCGTGGCCCCCAACCCCTCGGCGATGACGTACCGGGGGACCAACACCTACTTACTGGGCGATACTGGGTTGGCCGTGATTGATCCCGGTCCGCAAAATGATGCGCATCTCAGGGCTATTTTGGGATCGCTCATGCCGCATCAACACGTAAGCCATATCATCGTAACCCATACCCATCTGGATCACTCCCCACTCGCCCGTGATCTTGCCAGCCACACCGGCGCGCCGGTTCTTGCTTACGGGCGCGCAGATGCGGGCCGGTCCGACGTGATGCAGCAACTTGCCGCAACAGGTACCTTGGGTGGCGGCGAAGGTATAGATGCGGCGTTTACGCCTGATATCTTTCTCACGGACGGCCAGATCATATCAGGAGAAAACTGGCAGCTTGAGGTCATCCATACGCCGGGCCACATCGGCAACCACATCGCGCTTGCTTGGGGTGATAGCTGCCTCACCGCAGATCATGTCATGGGATGGGCATCCTCGCTCGTCTCCCCACCTGACGGCGACCTCACCGATTTTATGGTGTCCTGTGCAAAGCTTGCCGCATGCGACTGGCGCGTGTTCTATCCCGGCCACGGCGCGTCGGTTTCAAACCCTGCCGCGCGCCTCGACTGGCTCATCACACACCGGCGCGCGCGCGAAAATGCAATCCTCGCAGCGCTGACACCAGGCCCAGCCACGGCATCGTCTCTCGCCCGCCTCGTCTATACCCAAACCCAACCTGCGCTGCTGCCCGCGGCAACCCGCAACGTGCTTGCCCACCTCATTGACCTGCACGGTCGCGGCATGCTTGAACACGACGGCCCCTTGCATGAAACAGCCGCATTCCGGCTAAAATGACCTCATATATTTTTCCAAAAATCACAGCAAAACCCTCTGGACGCGCCAAACTCCCCCCGCTATACGATGCGAACCGTTCCGACGTAGCTCAGCGGTAGAGCAGTTGACTGTTAATCAATTGGTCGTAGGTTCGATCCCTACCGTCGGAGCCAAACCCACCCCAAATGCTACGTTACCTTGCGCTGACAGCGTGTTTACTGCGTACGCGCATGCCAACGGCTGCACGCGCCCGCGCCGCGACACTTAGAAA
>JBATTJ010000011.1:0-15753 GCA_049670485.1 Sulfitobacter sp. | reverse complement strand
TTTCTAAAACCTGCGGCCGTTAATCAGGCCTACGGCGAAAAATTGACGGTGGCTTTGCCGGTTTGCTTTGTCGCGATTTTGGCCGCTGTGAGGGTACGCGGAAATTGATCTTTGCTGTGAGTGCGGTGGGATCGACGCTGCGTTGGGGCACTGTGGGCCCTTCGCCGGTTCTCGCAGCACCACCCAAATGATCAAGATCATCGAGGAAGGACCACAACCGCCGCAGCGACCCTTCAACACGCTCAATGCGGGTGACTGCATCCTCTGGATCAAGTTTTTCGATCTCACGCAGCTCTCTCATCTGGCGCATCATGCGGCTGACAATCGGTTTGATGTCTTGGGCGCATTCGCGCGAAAAACTCTGCAATGTGCCATTGAGCAGTGATTGGCGTGCGCCAGTGGGCGCCTCGCCGCGCGCGGTGGTCGATTTCTGCAACGCCGTAATAACTGCGCGGGCCAATCCCTCGTGGGACAGATCATCTTTCGTCAGATAGTCGGTGAAGCCTGATTTCAGCGCTTTGATCGCCATATCGTTTTCTTCGGTGCCGGTAATCATCAACAGGGCTGCTGTGCGATTAACCTCATCCGCTTGGATCATTTCGATCCCGTCCAGACCTGTGCCATCGGTCAGGTGATAATCAAGAAGCACCAGATCAAACCGCTCTTTGGTGAGTTTGACCCGCATATCGGCCAGTGAATCCGCCTCAAGAACATGGGTGGTGAAATCAAATTTGCGGCACAGCTTTTTAAGCCGCGCGCGGTCAAATCGCTGGTCATCTACAATCAGGATACTGGCGAACTGGGGGGTAGCAGGCGGCTGTGCCTGCGCGGTCTTGATTTGGGTGTGCTGGCTCATCCGGTGCTTTCTGGAACTACGAAGGTCTCTTACCTTACTTGGCCATATGTTAACGAAGGGTAACCATGCGCCCATTGCAGCGCAGGGCCATCCCCGCTACATCGCCGTGCATGAGCATGCCAGTCAGACCCCGCCGCAATTTTTATGGCCGCCTCAAGGGCCACAATCTCAAGCAGTCCCAAAAGGATTACCTTGACGAAGACCTTGCCGCACTGTCCCCAGGCGCGGTCGATTGGGATGCCAATCCGATGCGCGATCCGCTGGATATGGATGCGATGTTTAACGGCAAACCGGTATGGCTCGAGGTGGGGTTTGGCGGTGGTGAGCATATGGTGCATCAGGCTGCTACCAATCCTGATACGGGCATCATCGGTGCAGAACCCTATATAAACGGCGTTGCGATGCTGCTTGGTAAAATGCGCCGGGCGCAGGTCGAAAATATAAAAGTGCACCCCGGCGATGCGCGCGACCTGTTCGACATTTTGCCTGCGCAGAGCATCTCGAAGGCGTTTTTACTTTATCCTGATCCATGGCCTAAAACCCGCCATCATCGCCGTCGTTTTGTGACCCAAGAACATCTTGAACCGCTGCACCGCGTGCTCAAAGCGGGTGCGATCTTTCGCGTAGCGACCGACATTGAGGACTACGTTCGCCAAACACTTGAAGAAGTGCCCCGCTACGGGTTTGAATGGCTGGCAGAGCATCCGCGTGATTGGCGCGAGCCGTGGGATGACTGGCTGTCGACGCGGTATGAGCAGAAGGCGCTGCGTGAAGGGCGGGTGCCCCACTATCTGACCTTCCGACGGGTATAAGGTAAAGATTCCACGCGGCAGTACCCTGCCTGCCATGGACGGGCTTTGCCCACTGGTCTAGAAAGTTCCGAGTTTCCCAGAAAGAGCGTTGATATGTCCGGCCACGGTGATCCAATTCCAATGACCTCCACCGCGTGCGGGCCGCTTCGCGGTACGGCATCCGTGCCGGGGGATAAATCCATTTCACACCGGTCTCTCATCTTGGGTGCGATGTGTATTGGTGAGACGACGATCACCGGTCTGCTGGAGGGTCAAGACGTCCTTGATACTGCCGAGGCCATGCGTGCGTTTGGCGCCGAAGTGACCGAGCATGGCGAAGGCCGGTGGTCTGTGCATGGTTTGGGTGTCGGCGGCTTTGCCGAGCCTGATCGGGTAATAGATTGCGGCAATTCCGGCACTGGCGTGCGTCTTATCATGGGCGCGATGGCAACCCAGCCGATAACGGCGACGTTCTCCGGTGATGCCAGCCTGAATGGACGGCCCATGGCGCGGGTGACCGATCCGCTGGCATTGTTCGGCTGCCAGACTGTTGGCCGTACGGGTGGACGTTTGCCGATGACACTCGTGGGCGCGCGTGCGCCTGTGCCCGCGCATTACGTGGTTCCTGTGCCTTCCGCCCAAGTGAAATCGGCGGTTCTATTGGCAGGGCTGAACGCGCCGGGTCAAACTGTCGTTGTCGAAAAGGAAGCCACACGCGACCATACGGAGCGGATGCTCGCAGGGTTCGGTGCCGAAATCACAACACAAGAGACTGACGTGGGCCGCGAGATTACGCTGACCGGTCGCCCTGAGTTGTGCGCACAACATATCGAAGTGCCGCGTGATCCGTCCTCGGCGGCATTTCCGGTCTGTGCGGCGCTGATTGTACCCGATTCTGACGTATTGGTGCCGGGGATCGGCCTGAACCCCACGCGTGCGGGCCTGTTCACCACGCTGCGCGAAATGGGCGCCGATCTTACTTATGAAAACGAGCGTGAGGAGGGCGGAGAGCCTGTTGCAGATCTGCGCGCGCGGTTTTCGCCGGACATGCAGGGCATCGAAGTGCCGCCTGCACGCGCCGCCAGCATGATTGACGAATACCCGGTACTGAGCGTGGTTGCAGCCTATGCCAAAGGCAAGACCGTCATGCGGGGCGTGCGCGAACTGCGGGTCAAGGAGAGCGACCGCATTGACGCGATGGCCAAAGGCCTGCGTGCGAACGGTGTTGAGGTCGAGGAGGGTGAGGATTGGTGGATCGTTACCGGTGCAGGCTACGGGAGCGTAGCAGGTGGTGGCCTGTGCGCGAGCCAGCTTGATCACCGCATCGCGATGTCGTTCTTGATCCTTGGCATGGCGGCGAATATGCCCGTTCGGGTCGATGATGGCGGTCCGATTGCCACCTCCTTCCCGATATTCGAGCCGTTGATGAAAGCGCTTGGTGCGGATGTGTCGCGAGATGGCTGAGGGGTTTACCGTTGCTATCGACGGGCCCGCCGCCGCTGGCAAGGGAACCGTGTCGAAAGCGGTCGCGGCGCATTTCGGTTTTGCCCATCTCGATACCGGCCTTCTCTACCGGGCGGTGGGTGCCAAGGTGCTTGGGGGTATGGATGCGGTTGCGGCGGCGCGCGCCCTAATGCCGGACGACCTTGACGATGCATCCCTGCGCACCTCTGACGTGGCCCAAGCTGCGAGTAAGGCCGCGGTCATCGCCGATGTGCGCGCGGCGTTGTTGGACTTCCAGCGTAGCTTTGCAGCGCGCACCGGCGGTGCGGTTCTGGACGGGCGCGATATCGGCACGGTGATTTGCCCCGATGCGCAGGTAAAGCTGTTCGTGACTGCAAGTGCAGATGTCCGTGCGCAGCGCCGTTTCGCGGAGCTGTCGGCGAAGGGATCGACTCAAAGCCTCGATGATGTGTTGGCGGATGTGAAAGCCCGCGATGCCCGCGATACGGAACGCGCTGAAGCGCCGTTGCGTCCGGCCAAGGATGCGGTGGTGATAGATACATCCGCACTGAGCATCGAACAGGCCATTGCCCGAGCGGTTGCAGCTGTGTCAGCCGCACGGCCTGCGGACTGATCCAAACCTCACCAAAGGGTGTATCGCCTTTCAAAGATCTCTTGGTAAGCTGGAGGTGTAAAAAGGAGAAACCCGCAATGATCCGCACCCTTACACTTGCCCTGATACTTTGCCCCGCGCTATTGAGCGCGCAGGAAAACAGCCAAACTTTGCCAGATGCGCCCGATGTCCCGTCCGTAGAGGCACCGGCCCAGACGCCCGACGCCGACACGCCCCAAACTGAGGCCGAAGGGCCGATGACCCTGCAGCGCCTTGCAGCTATCGTGCAGGCAATTGATGCGGATGCAGTGGCACAAGGTTCCAGCCTGCAGTTCAACCTTGACGGCATACCGGTTCTGATTGTCGCAGACGCAGCGGCGGACCGGATGCGGGCCATGGTCCCGATCGCAAGTGCGGACGGGCTGAAAGAGGCGGATTTGCTGCGGATGATGCAGGCTAATTTCGACACTGCCCTCGATGCGCGCTATGCGGTGGCCAACGGTCGGCTGTGGGGGGTGTTCATCCACCCGCTCAAACCCCTGAAACGTGATCAATTGCTGAGCGCCTTGGTGCAGACCGTCAATGTCGCGCGCAGCTATGGCCAAACCTATTCCAGTGGCGCGCAGGTCTTCGGTGGTGGTGATTCCAACGGCATCTACCGTGAGTTGCTGGATGATCTGAAGAAAAAAGGCGAGGCTCTTTGATTTGCTACCCTTGCGGTCCGCTTTGAAAGCGCCAGTTTAGGGAGAGACATGATCTTGAACAGGAGCTCAAAATGAAGACGGCAAAAGACTATCTTGATGCGGCAAATGCCGATGTCCCGAAAGTGGACGCAGCAGACGCGATTGCCAAACATGCAAGCGGCAGCGGGCTATTTATCGACGTGCGCGACACAGCGGCCATTGACGAAAGCGGTACAATCGCAGGGGCACACCGCGTGCCGCGCGGCATGATCGAATTCCGCGCCGATCCGGCGGTCGAGGCGCTTTACGATCCGGTATTCAAGAAAGACGCCGAAATCTATCTTGTTTGCGGTGCGGGCGGGCAGGCGGCCCTTGCCGGCAAAACGCTCAAGGACATGGGGTTTTCGAATGTGACAAACATTGGCGGCTTTCCCGCGTGGAAAGAGGCCGGTGGCCCAACCGAGGCGTAAATTCTAAAGTGGTTGGTCGCCGCGCGTATGAGCGGCGGCCAGCTATTGTCTGTACCTGCTTGCCGGAACGGACGCATATGCGCGACTATTGCATCGCGTATCGTTTGTTTGTTGAGTAAAGCAGGCACATGGCTTTCAGATCAGCTACAGTACTCCCCACGGCAATTGTGGTGCTCACCGGCATATTGTGGGGGCTCTATTGGATACCTGTGCGTGCGCTTGATGAGATCGGGCTTGCAGGCGCATGGGGCACATTCGCGATTACTCTTGCGGGTACGGTTTTGCTCGCCCCGATCGCCTTTTTACGCCGCTGTGAAATTCTGGGCACAAATCCTTTTGCGCTGGTCTCGATTGCACTCGGAGGGGCGGCTTTCGCGCTTTATTCAATCGGGTTTGTTTACGGCCACGTTGCGATCATCATCCTGCTTTATTTTCTGACGCCGGTCTGGAGTACGCTGATCGGGCGATACCTCATGGGGCGTGCGGTTACACCGCTGCGCATGGTGTCGATTGCGGTTGGTCTGGGCGGTCTTTTCATCATGCTTGGGGCGGATGGAAAGCTGCCTCTGCCTCAGGGTGCCGGAGAATGGATGGCGCTTATTGCGGGGATTCTGTGGGCGATTGGTACCACTGGCATGAACGCAAAATCAGATTTGGCACCGGCACCTTCAGCCTTTGTATTCGCAGTAGGTGCGGCACTGACCGCATTGATGATCGCGCCGTTTTTACAATCAGGGCCCGTTGATCTGGGCCGGAGCGGGATTGTCAGTGTTGTAGGCATTGCGCTGGCCACCGGTATTCTGTGGTGGGGGCTGTCAGTTGCTGCACTCATGTGGGCAACTCTAAGGCTTGAGCCTGCGCGTGTCGGAATACTGCTGATGACCGAAGTGGTGGTTGGTGCGGCGTCCGCGGCCCTGCTCGCGGCGGAGCAGTTGAGCGGTACGCAACTCATCGGCGGGGCGCTTGTGCTGGCTGCGGGTGTTCTTGAGGTCTGGCCCGCGCGAGGCGCGTCTGTGCATCCGTCAACGCGGGGCTAGCCAACAGTGCAGTGGCACTTGCACCGCTGCGTCAATTCCCCTATACGCGCGAATGTCTCAGGGGCGGATACACGCACCGGACGAGGTACCTAAGGCAGGGTCGGATTGTTCCGGCCCTCTTTCTTTATCCCGACCGGTTCGGCATCCCGAAGTCGAATTCACACCGTCACACCAAAGGTGGACACCCGTTTAAAGACCGGCGGAGACAACCGCACGGCCAGATACAACACTCAAAAGGATACGATACGCTACATGGCGAATATGATGGACGAGTTTGAAGCACTCTTGAACGAAAGCTTCGAAATGGACACGCCCGAAGAGGGTTCTGTTGTCAAAGGCAAGGTGATCGCAATCGAAGCGGGCCAAGCTATTATCGACGTAGGCTACAAGATGGAAGGCCGCGTCGAGCTTAAAGAATTTGCTGATCCCGGCGAATCCCCCAAAATCGAAGTTGGCGACGAAGTCGAAGTCTTCCTGCGCCAGGTCGAAAACTCCAAAGGCGAAGCTGTTATCTCCCGTGAGATGGCCCGCCGCGAGGAAGCATGGGACCGTCTGGAAAAAGCCTACGCCTCCGAAGAGCGCGTCGAAGGCGCGATCTTTGGTCGTGTCAAAGGCGGCTTTACCGTGGACCTTGGCGGCGCTGTTGCGTTCCTGCCCGGCTCTCAGGTCGATGTGCGTCCCGTACGCGATGCAGGCCCACTTATGGGTCTCAAGCAGCCGTTTCAGGTTCTCAAAATGGACCGTCGCCGTGGCAACATCGTTGTGTCGCGTCGTGCGATCCTTGAAGAATCACGTGCCGAGCAGCGTGCCGAAGTCATTGGCAACCTCACCGAGGGTCAAGAAGTCGACGGCGTGGTCAAGAACATCACCGAATACGGTGCGTTCGTGGACCTTGGCGGCGTAGACGGCTTGTTGCACGTTACAGACATGGCATGGCGCCGCGTCAACCACCCGTCCGAGATCCTCGCCATTGGCGAGACCATCAAGGTGCAGGTGATCAAGATCAACAAAGAGACACACCGCATTTCCCTCGGTATGAAGCAATTGCAAGAAGATCCATGGGATTTGGTTGCTGCGAAATACCCGCTGGAATCTTCACACACTGGCCGCGTGACCAACATCACGGACTACGGCGCCTTTGTAGAGCTGGAGCCCGGTGTCGAAGGCCTTGTGCACGTCTCCGAGATGTCTTGGACGAAGAAAAACGTACACCCCGGCAAGATCGTGTCTACTTCTCAGGAAGTCGAAGTCATGGTTCTGGAAATCGACGGCGCCAAGCGTCGCGTATCCCTTGGCCTCAAGCAGACCATGCGCAACCCATGGGAAGTGTTCGCTGAAACACACCCCGAGGGCACCGAAGTTGAAGGCGAAGTCAAAAACATCACCGAATTCGGTCTGTTTGTTGGCCTGGAAGGCGACATCGACGGCATGGTTCACCTGTCGGATCTCTCGTGGGACCAGCGTGGCGAAGAGGCCATTCAGGACTACCGCAAAGGCGATATGGTTCAGGCCATCGTCTCTGAGGTCGACGTCGAGAAGGAGCGGATTTCGCTCTCCATCAAAGGTGTTGGTGGCGACAAGTTTGCAGAGGCAGTGGGCGGCGTGAAGCGCGGCTCTGTTGTGACTGTGGCTGTGACGTCCATTGAAGACGGTGGCATCGAAGTGGAATACGAGGGCATGAAAGCCTTTATTCGCCGCTCCGATCTGTCGCGTGACCGTGCAGAGCAGCGCCCCGAGCGCTTCTCGGTCGGGGATAAAGTGGACGTGCGCATCACAAACGTCGATGCAAAAGCACACCGCCTTGGCGTTTCGATCAAAGCACGCGAAATCGCGGAAGAGAAAGAAGCAGTGGAGCAGTACGGTTCGTCCGACTCCGGTGCATCCCTCGGCGATATCCTTGGCGCGGCACTCAAGCCCGGCGACGATTGATCGTTCAGAGCCTTGCGGCTCATCTGAAAACATCAAAAACCCCGCACAGAAATGTGTGGGGTTTTTTTAACGAATCGGCATACGAAAACGTGATTGAATTATTTTTGAGAGTTGAGGGCGTAAGTTAAATTCAACTAGAGGTTGCAGTTTGCTCAAATAATTCACATCAATGATGCAGTAAAATGCGTAATATGGTCGGTTCCGTCACTTTCGGTGAGGCCGCTTTGTATTCTATAGTGGCGACATAATGACGCAAACAGCGCAGGGGGCTCTCATGATCCGGTCAGAATTGATCCAGAAGATCGCAGACGATAATCCGCACCTCTATCAAAGGGACGTCGAGCGGATCGTAAATACCATATTTGACGAGATAACGACAGCCATGTCCAAAGGGGACAGGGTTGAGCTACGCGGTTTCGGGGCCTTCTCGGTCAAGAAGCGTGACGCTCGTGTGGGACGCAACCCGCGCACAGGTGAGACTGTTCATGTTGAGGAGAAACATGTACCATTCTTCAAAACGGGCAAACTGCTTCGTGATCGGTTGAACGGGAAATCCTAAATGCGCTACGTCCGCTATCTGTGTATCGCCATCTTTGCGGTGGCTCTTGTGTCTGTTGCATTGGCAAATCGTAGCCTTGTATCGCTTCAGGTGCTGCCTGTTGAAGTATCCGGCCTGTTCGCAATGAACCCGTCGATTCAGATGCCCCTATTTGTTGTTATTCTCGGAAGTATACTTGCGGGTCTTCTGGTGGGGTTCATCTGGGAGTGGATTCGCGAATATGGTGAGCGTGCAGAAGCGGCCAAGCAAGCCCGCGAAATGCGCCGCCTGCGCCGTGAGTTGGACCGCCTCAAAGCAGAAAAGCACGAAGGCAAGGACGAGGTTCTGGCCCTTTTGGACGAAGCCGGCTAGCCTTCGATGCCTGACGATATTGCAGTTAAGATTTGCGGTCTGCGCACTGAACAAGACGTGACCGCCGCACACGCCGCAGGTGCGCGATACGTCGGTTTCGTTTTTTTCCCCAAATCCCCCCGCCATCTGTCTTTGAACGAGGCTGCGCAATTGGCGGCCCATACACCCGCAGGGCTTTGCAAAGTAGCACTCACTGTAAATGCAGACAACGAAATGCTCGATGCGCTCACTGCGTCTGTGCCGCTCGATATGCTGCAACTTCACGGAGGGGAAACACCTGCACGCGTGGCAGAAGTCAAAGCGCGCTATGGCTTGCCGGTGATGAAGGCGATCGGGATTGCAGATGCGGTGGATTTGGCACAAATTGATGCCTATCAAAGGGTCGCGGACCAGCTTTTAATTGATGCCAAACCGCCCAAAGATGCCGATCTTCCAGGCGGCAACGGATTGGCGTTTGACTGGCAACTGCTGGCAGGACGCAAATGGCACAGCCCTTGGATGCTGGCCGGTGGGCTGACCCCTGACAACGTAGCTGAGGCCATCCGGCGCACCGGTGCGCAGCAGGTTGATGTATCTTCTGGCACCGAGGCCGAAGTAGGCGTCAAAGACGCGGCACTTATCCATGCATTGGTTGAGGCCGCTCGCGCCGCCTGAGCCTCACAGAATGATGCGTATCTTGACCGGTTCTGCGCCGCTATGTCCGCTTTACCATTGCGCGTATGGGCGATACTGCTGTTTGCAACATCTATCCGAGAGGCAGACGCGCAATGGCTAACGATCTTTTCAACAGCTTCATGACCGGTCCAGACGAAAATGGCCGTTTTGGTGAATTTGGCGGGCGCTTTGTCTCCGAGACGCTGATGCCGCTGATCCTCGAGTTGCAGGCCGAATACGACAAGGCCAAGACCGACGATAGTTTCTGGGCTGAAATGAACGATCTGTGGGAGCACTATGTAGGTCGTCCCAGCCCGCTTTATTTCGCCGAACGCCTGACAGACGAGCTGGGCGGGGCCAAGATTTACATGAAGCGCGACGAGCTGAACCATACCGGCGCGCATAAGATCAACAATGTGTTGGGCCAGATCATCCTTGCGCGCCGCATGGGCAAAAAGCGGATTATCGCAGAAACAGGTGCCGGACAGCATGGCGTGGCTACTGCGACGGTTTGCGCAAAATTTGGTCTGAAATGTGTGGTCTATATGGGCGCCCATGACGTTGAACGTCAGGCGCCGAACGTCTTTCGTATGCGCCTTCTGGGGGCAGAGATTATTCCTGTGACCTCCGGTCGTGGCACGCTCAAGGACGCGATGAACGACGCGCTGCGTGATTGGGTCACCAACGTGCGCGACACGTTTTACTGCATTGGTACTGTGGCTGGGCCGCATCCCTATCCCGCCATGGTCCGCGACTTCCAAAGCATTATTGGCAAGGAAGTTCGCGCCCAGATGGAGAAGGCAGAAGGTCGTTTGCCTGACACCCTAATTGCCGCCATCGGCGGTGGCTCGAACGCGATGGGCCTCTTCTATCCGTTCCTTGACGACAAAGAGGTCAATATCATTGGTGTCGAGGCGGGTGGCAAAGGTGTCAACGCCAAGATGGAGCATTGCGCCTCGCTCACTGGCGGTCGGCCCGGCGTGCTTCACGGCAACCGCACGTATCTGCTGCAAGATGACGACGGCCAGATCCTCGAAGGCTTCTCGATCTCGGCGGGTCTCGACTACCCCGGTATCGGGCCTGAACACGCGTGGCTGCACGACATTGGCCGCGCGCAATATGTCTCGATCACAGATGTCGAAGCGCTGGCCGCGTTCCAGAAATCATGCGAGCTGGAAGGGATCATTCCCGCACTCGAGCCGTCGCACGCGCTGGCTCATGTGATGAAGATTGCACCGGAACTGCCGAAAGATCACCTGATCGTGATGAATATGTGCGGACGCGGCGATAAGGACATCTTTACCGTCGCACGCGCGCTCGGGTTCGAGATGGGTGAATTCGCCTAGCAGCTAATTAGATCAACGTCTGAGTTCCAGAATGTCGAAATCGCTCTCGTTGACGGGGGCAGGGAACATCAGACGCGCCTGCACGTCCGAGATACGCTCGAAGACCGCGACATCGGGGGCGACACGTCCGTCGCCCTCGAACTCAGGATCAAGTGTCGCATAATCCGGCGGTGTTTCCTCCGCGACATAGCCCACTCCGAGGTAAACAGCGCGCCCTTCGCGGAATGCTATCCGGCCTTTGGTGCGTTGTGATCCTGTCAGCTTCTCAAAGGTCACACCGGTATTATCCAACACCATGCTGCATTTGAAATCGGTATAAACTACAAGGGCCTGAAGTCCGCCCAGCTTCATCGTGCGGCAACGCCACTCCCCCTGCAAGGAGGGGTCGAAAGCCACTTGCGGCGTGCCTGACAGCGCAGCGGTCAGGGCTGCCACATCACCGGCAGATCCACTCGATATAGCCCCTAGCAATGCGGTGCCCGCAATCCGCTCAAACCGATCAAGGCGTGCCTGTTCTTGTGGGCGTATGTCCTGTGCGGCACTTGCACCTGCTAGAAGGGCTAGACAGATCGCGGCGACGCTGCCCCTCATGTTGCGTTGTCCAACGCATGCGCTTGAAGCGTCGCAAGCGGCACAACATCAAGCGCACGGATATGCGTGGCGGCAAGGTTCACCTTGGGCGCACAACCCTCATCTGCTGCCTGCAAGAACCGTCCCGCGCACAGGCACCACGGGTCACCGGGTTTGAGTCCTGCAAATCCGAACGCTGGATTGGGGCTCGATAGGTCATTCCCGACATATTTGGAAAAAGCGAGAAACTCCGCCGTCATCACAGCGCATACCGTATGGCTGCCCTGATCTGCGGCACAGGTGTTACAGTGGCCATCGCGGAAAAAACCGGTGACCGGATCGGTGCCGCACAGCGCCAGCGTGTCACCGGCCACATTAATGCTTTTATCAGGTTCCATCGGAAAATCCTCTTTTCAGTCTATGGTGCCGTCATAATCCCAATTGATCCAACGGCCATGAAAATCCGCACGCCCCAACAACAGCGTGATGTCACCGGGCCAGAGGCGCAAGGTGATCGCCGCACCATTGCCGCCATCTGCCTCCATCGACAACCATGCAAGGGGGCGGTCGCGGGTTGCTTTTGCGCCTGCCGCCTCCATCAGTGCGGTGCCACGTTTCTGGACCTCGGGCGGAAAGTATTGCCATGCGACCGAATGCTGCACCAGATGCAGATGCCCGTCAGGTGCTGTGCGCAAGCGGTCTTCGAGCCAGTCCACAGCATCGCCTGTGTCAATCGGGGCGTTCATGACACGGGCCGCCGCACGGGTGAGGGCCAGCCGCTCAGGTTGATCCGGCCACAGATACGCGGTGAGACGTAAAAGATCATCGCTGTTTTGTGGATTGAGCGGATTGAGGTCCACACCGCAGCGCGCCGCAACAAGCGGTGTGAAATCGGGCGGTGCAGGGCCAGTCCAGTCAGGCGCAAGGGTGATCGCAGGGGCCGTTGGCCCATAGAGCACACCGCCCACGTCAAGCGCATAGTGGTCCCACATCAAGTTGAGGCCGCCGCTCGCACCAGGCTCGCTCAGGTACAGGGGTAATTTGAAATGTGCCGCCGCGACCCGTGCACCGGCGATCATCGCCGATGCGCGCTGCACTTCGTTCGTCTGTGGCGCGCTGTCTGTCCAATAAAGCAGGAAGGCCTTATGGATCCGCAGCGCAGTTGAAACCGCATCGCGTAACGTGTCCGTATCGGGCTTATGTGGCGGATATACCGCTGTCAGCGCCGTATCACGTCCCGTTAGAACCAGTGCGTGCAGCCCGCCTGCCACACGCAGGGGTATAGAATGACCGGACGGCCCCAGATCGCCGTTAAACGCTGCAAACTTGGCTGCCAGCGCAGTATCCGTAGGCAAATGTGCGGCCAGTATCTCCAGCAGTTGTGCCATGAACGGGCTACCAAGGGCGGCGCAGGAGGCGGCCTGCTCGCGGAACGCGGCCTGCAGGCTCATTTGAACTTGGCCATCAGCTTTTGCAGTGTCGAGCGGGTGTCGTCGGGCGTTGGCTCTTCTTTTGTCACGGCAGGTTGTAGCGCCTTTTTGCCGGTCGAAGGGCGGGCGGGGGCCGTGCGCAGGCTCACCGCGTTCATGAACTTTGCGTTGTCGCCTGCGACCAGATGTGCAGCCCCATCGCTGATCCCGCGCAGCACATCATCAAGCCAGTCTGCATCGTCCTTGGCAAAATCATGCAGCACGTATCCTGCGACATGGTCCTTGTGGCCGGGATGCCCGATGCCCAGTCGCACGCGGCCATACTCCGGCCCCAGATGTCCGTGGATGGAGCGCAGGCCATTATGCCCTGCGTGCCCGCCGCCCATTTTGAATTTTACCTTACCGGGGGCGAGGTCCAATTCGTCATGGATCACGATCACGTCGTCTGCCTCAACCTTGTAGAACCTTGCAGCGGCCGCAACGCTGTCGCCGGATTTGTTCATAAACGTCTCGGGCCGCAGCAGGACGGCGCGATCGCTGCCAAATCGTCCCTCGCTCACGCTGCCCTGATGTTTGGATTTCCACGCAGAGAAGTCGTGATCGGACGCAATCTGCTCCACTGCCATAAAGCCGATGTTGTGCCGGTTGCGCGCGTATTTCGATCCCGGATTGCCAAGGCCAACGATGAGTTTCATGGTCTTCTCCTGCTTGGGGTATCATATGGAGTGGGGGCGGCTGGGTCCAGCGGCACTCAAGTTTTCTGTGCCCTTGAATGCAAAACGGGGCCGCCCGAAAGCGACCCCGTTTACGTCATACCATACGTTAGGATCAACCGTCGGCTTGGCTGCCGTTTGGTGGATCCATTTCTGTTGTTGGCACTTCGTCTGCATCAACATCGTCCTCATCGTCGCCCGAGGATACCAGCGCGGATGGTGCGGAAACCTGTGCGATGACAAAGTCACGGTCGATGACCGGCTTGGAGCCAGCTGGCAACTTGACGTCGGAAATCGTGATGTTGTCGCCAATCTCCAGCGCGGAGATGTCGACGGTGATGCTTTCGGGAATGTCCGCAGCCGTCACAACCAGTTCGATTTCAGGACGCAGCACGTTAAGTGTGCCGCCTTTTTTCAGGCCGGGGCACTCTTCGTCACCAACTACTTCAACATTGATGAAGAGGTTGATTTTGGTGGTGCGCTTGAGGCGCATGAAGTCGACGTGCGTGGGCAGGTCTTTGACAACGTGGCGCTGAACGTCGCGGCAAATGACGCGCACGTCATCGTGGCCTTCGACTTTCATGTTGAACAACGTCGCTTTAAAGCGACCTTTGCGCAGCATTGTCAGCAGTTTGTTGAAATTGATCGAAATCGGAAGCGGGTCTACGTCGCCACCAAATACAATACCTGGTACCAAGCCATCACGGCGTGCCTGACGAGCGGCGCCCTTGCCTGTCCCCGTCCGTACCTGGGCTTCAAGATCTGGAATCTCTCCGGCCATTTTAGTCTCCAATATATATAAGGGCGGGACGCCTCCAAGGCTGTCGCCCCGCTGTAACGGGTGCCCGACCTTGGACAACCCGCATGAATTGCGGCGTATAGACGGGATTCGGGTGTAGGGGAAGGCATATTTGCCACTGCTTCCACACAGGGGTCACTTGTGCCGCTAGCGGCCCCGTGGCAAGTCCGCAACCATGGGGTTTTTCAACGATATAGCGCTCTCGCGCAAGCCGCTTGGCGGGTTCATCGTGATCGGTATCGGCTGGGCTGCGTATTTCGCGCAAATGCCGGTGATCAAGGCTGGCGTGGATGCGTCTGACGGCGCTTATGGCATTGCTGTTTTATGGGCCTCGCTGGGTGCGGTGGCTGCGATGTGGCTTGCGCCTATGGCGCAGGTGCGGGCAGGGCGGTATGCCGTACCACTCGCTATCGTGGCCATTTCGCTCGGGCTGTTGGGGGCTGGCATCGTGCCGTCGCTATGGTCTCTGGCGCTGATGCTGTTGATCTTGTCTGCAGGATCGGGTGTTGTGGACGTGCTGATCAACGCCGAAGTGGCCGAGATTGAAGCGCGCACCGGTCGCGCGTTAATGAACCTCAACCACGGGCTCTATTCGTTCGCCTATGCAGCGATGGCGCTGCTGGTCGGTGCGCTTCGGCAGGACGGTTGGACGCCCGTCCAGATATTTGGTGCGATGCTGGTTCTGTTTGCTGTGCTGGTATGGACCACCACCGGAAAGATCGCCCCTGTCACTACACATGCAGACGACTTGCCCGACGCGAAGCTTCCTACAATGCTGATCTGGCTGGCGGGTGCACTGGTGTTCTTTGCGTTCTTGACGGAAGCCGCCTCCGAAGGCTGGTCTGCCTTGCATATAGAGCGGGGATTGGGCGGCTCTGCGCAGGAGGGCGCTCTTGGTCCGGCGCTGTTGGGGTTGATGATGGGAGTTGGTCGTTTGTCAGGTCACGCTCTGGCGCGCTTCATGGTCGAAGGGCGTCTGATGATACTGGCCTGCGTGATCACTGCGGCAGGTCTGGCGGGGGCTGCGCTGGCGCAAACTGTGGCGATGGCACTGTTGTCGTTCGCCATTGCGGGGCTTGGTGTGTCCGTGCTTGCGCCGCTCACTCTTGCACTGGCGGGGCGTGCGGTGCCGCCGCATCTGCGGCTTGCCGTGATCAGCCGGGTCTCCGTGCTGGGCTATGCGGCCTTTTTTGCAGGTCCGCCCCTGATGGGGATCATTGCGCAGGGGTTCAGCCTGAGTGCGGCGTTCATGACTGTGGCCGTTGTAATTGGACTAGTTGCCATCACCCTTGTGCCGCTGATGGCACGTGTGAGTGCCGCTTCGAATGCGGGCACCACACGCGTGATCTAGGACTGTCTAGTCCTGCCAGTCGCCTTCAAAGCCCTTAGGCACGAGCAGGTTTTGACGGCCTAAATCGGTGACTTTCGTCTCACCGCACAGCGCCATTGTTGTGTCGAGCTCTTTGTGAATCACTTCAAGCGCGCGGGTAACGCCGGCCTGACCCATGG
>JBATTJ010000010.1:0-8554 GCA_049670485.1 Sulfitobacter sp. | reverse complement strand
GCACATGAGGCAGCATATGACCAACACGACCCAGATTGACGACCAGATTGATGGTCCCGTCCTTGCCGAAGGGGTGGATGAGGAACCGGTTGTAAGCAACCAGCGCCTGTTCACCGGCAAGACCTATATTGCTATTGCCTGGGCTGCAGGTGTCTATGCGCTGTTTCACATGGCCGCGCTCAACGGCTGGTCCATCAAAAGCTGGACCGGCGTTGATATTCCTTTTCTGCCGGTTTTCCCGATGGAGACTTGGAATTTCCGCATCGTCCACATTGCTGGCGCGCTGATCCTTGGCTTTGTGATGTATTCCGCCCGCGCGTTTCCTGATGAAGACAGCGGGGGTCGGCATCCACTGGATATCGTGGCCTATATTGCGATTTTACCTGCACTGTACGCCTGTTTCACCGCGCTGACCTTTGCCAACCAGATTGCCGGCGGTGTTCTTTGGAACGGGATCGACCCCGCCATTCGGGCGGCGGAGACATATCATTACGGGCTTCCCTTGGTGGTGGCGACCGTGGTGGGGATTGTGATCAGCTGGCTGCGCCCGCGCGTGCGCGGCTCCATCGCGCCGGCGGATATCGTATTGTCGGTGAGTGCTATTGCCGTTGCCATCTATCTGATCACTATTTTCGACACGCAGATGCGGATTTCCACCGGTACGCCCTTTGCCCCCATCGGGATGAGCATTGCTGCCGTTGCGGGGATGCTGCTGATCATGGAGGTCACGCGGCGCGTGGCTGGGTTGGCCCTGATCATCATCGCGGCTGTGTTCGTACTTTATGTTTTTGTGGGCGATTTGCTGCCCGGCTTTCTCAACGCGCCCGACATCACGTGGCAACGGTTCTTTAGCCAAGTCTATACCGATGCAGGCATCTTGGGGCCAACAACTGCGGTGTCTTCGACCTACATCATCTTGTTCATCATCTTTGCGGCGTTTTTACAGGCGTCCAAAGTGGGTGATTATTTCGTGAACTTTGCCTTTGCCGCAGCAGGTAAATCGCGCGGTGGTCCGGCCAAAGTGTCGATTTTCGCCTCCGGCCTCATGGGGATGATCAACGGAACCTCGGCGGGCAATGTGGTCGCCACAGGCTCGCTTACCATCCCATTGATGAAAAAGGTGGGGTACAAGCCGACAACTGCCGGTGCCGTCGAAGCAGCCGCTTCCACAGGTGGGCAGATCATGCCGCCCATCATGGGGGCAGGGGCGTTCATCATGGCGGAGATTACCGGCATTCCCTATCAGGATATCGCCATCGCTGCGATCATCCCTGCGGTCCTGTACTTCGTGTCGATCTACTTCATGGTGGATTTCGAGGCGGCAAAGCTTGGCATGCGCGGCATGCGCGAGGATGAGCTGCCCAAGTTCCGCGATATGATCCGGCGCGTGTTTTTGTTCCTGCCGATCATCATTCTGATCGGGGCCTTGTTCATGGGCTATTCAGTCATCCGCGCGGGCACGCTTGCTACTGCATCGGCGGCGGTGGTCAGTTGGTTCACACCCTACCGGATGGGGATCAAATCGGTGTCCAAAGCCTTTGAGCTGGCCGGTGTGATGTCGATCCAGATCATCGCGGTTTGCGCTTGTGCGGGCATCATCGTGGGTGTGATTTCGCTCACCGGTGTAGGCGCGCGCTTCTCCTCTGTTTTGCTCAACATCGCGGACGCGAACCAGTTGCTGGCGCTGTTCTTTGCCATGTGCATCTCGATCATGTTGGGGATGGGAATGCCGACCACGGCAGCCTATGCGGTGGCGGCATCCGTCGTGGCACCGGGTTTGATCCAGCTTGGGATACCTGCACTCACGGCGCACTTCTTTGTGTTCTACTTCGCGGTCGTCTCGGCCATCACACCGCCCGTGGCCTTGGCCAGTTATGCTGCGGCGGGGATTTCGGGGGCCAACCCGATGTCCACTTCCGTGGCGTCGTTCAAGATCGGGATATCCGCCTTTATCGTGCCGTTTATGTTCTTCTACAACGGTGCACTGCTGATGGATGGCGCGTGGTACGAGATTTTGCGCTCCGCTGCGACGGCTGTCTTTGGTGTCTTCCTGCTGTCATCGGGCGTGCAGGGGTGGTGGGTCGGCAACCGCGCCTCAGGCTTGGTGCGCATCGGTTTGATCCTTGTGGCTATGTTCATGATCGAGGGCAGCCTGTTGTCGGATGTGATCGGTGTGGCAGGGGCGGTAGCACTCTACTTCCTGTCCAAGGTTCTGCGCCCCAAGGATACAGCGCCCAGCACGTGATTGAGTACAAAACGCAGTAGAGAAGGGGGCGGTGCTATAATACACTGCCCCCTTTTTCGTGGTCAATATGGAAGGTTCTAAAGGTCCAGATCAACCCAGACCGGCACGTGATCCGACGGCTTGTCATAGCCGCGAATATCCTTGTCGATCTGGCAATCACGCAGTCGGTCGGCGGTATAGGGGCACAGCAGGAAGTGGTCGATGCGGATACCATTGTTGCGGTTCCACGCGCCTGCCTGATAGTCCCAAAAGCTGTAGTACCCGGGGCCTTGCTGGCGGGCGCGGAATGCCTCTGTCAGGCCGAGGTTCAGCAGGGCGCGCCATTTGCCATGGCTTTCAGGCCGGAACAGCGCATCGCCGCGCCAGCTGTCAGGGTTTGCAGCGTCTTCATCCTGCGGGATGATATTATAGTCGCCAGCCATCAAAAACGGCGTCTCTTCGGCCAGCAGCTCTTGAGCACGGGCGCGCAGTCGGTCCATCCATGCCAGCTTGTAGGCGTATTTGCCGCCCTCAACGGGCCTGCTAGCATCGTCGAGTTCAACCGGATTGCCGTTGGGCAGATACAGGCCGCACAGACGCACGGAGTGACTGTCGCCGACAACTGTGGCCTCGATATAGCGCGCTTGTTCATCCTCATCATCGCCCGGCAGGCCGCGGGTTACGTCCTCAAGCGGCAGTTTGGACAAGATGCCCACGCCATTGAATGATTTTTGCCCGTGGACCTCCACGTTATAGCCGCGCTCTTCGAATATTTCGGTGGGGAAGGCGTCATCGACCGATTTGATTTCCTGCATCAGAACCACATCCGGTTGCGCCGCATCAAGCCAATCCGGCAAGGCATTGATCCGCGCTTTGATGCCATTGATGTTGAATGTCGCGATTTTCATGCGCAGCGCTCCTCTTGCTGGTCTGTCTATGCTATCGCCGATCTTACAGGGCAGGGCAAGCAGGGTGTCCCGCCGCAAGGTGCAGATGTGCGGGATAAACAAAGCTTCCTTTCGCGCTCCGATTGTGCTTTATTCACAGGGCGAAAGACGGATGGAGAGGGACCGTGCCACTGCGCGGCGCATCCGCCTCAGATGGTGCAGAAAACGAACAGACCGCTTTGACCGATACACAGAATTGCAACGCGCATCTGCGCGTCGCACACCGGACCTAGCCAGCACGGAACATGCGAAAGCGGGGAAAGAAAATACGCGGATGGATTTGGGAGTGGTGCAAGGACGCGAGGGTCCGAGGCGGCGCAGATACCCGGACCGGCCGTTTCTTTCCCCTGCTGCCGCTACTCCTCAAAATTTTACATCGAGAATGACGTACCGCAGCCGCATGACGAAGTGGCATTTGGGTTCTCAATGACGAACCGCGCGCCAATAAGCTCTTCGGTGAAATCTATCACTGCATTTGCCAGAAATGGCAGGGACACGGAATCGACCACAACCCGCTGACCGGCACCTTCAAGCACCAGATCGTCGTCCTTCGGTTCGTCCAGCTCGATCTCGTAGTGAAAGCCCGAGCATCCGCCGCCCTCGACCGCCACGCGCAATGCCTTGCCATCGGTCGCGGCGCCAATTTCTTCGAGCCGCGCAAAGGCGCGTTCGGTCACTTGGGGGGGCAGGTTCATGGCGATCACTCCGGCACGTGTTTCCATTGGGTCTTAGGCGTAATATAGAAACCCCTGACGCGTGGTACAAGCTTTGCCTGACATTGCCGCGCGAAAGGAGTTCAGCCGATGCGTGCATCTTTCGCCTCCGACCCCGACCGCACCCGCGGACGGCGCGTGCCCGAGGAAGAAAGCAGTTTCAGATCGTGTTTCCAACGCGACCGCGACCGGATCATCCATGCAAGCGCGTTTCGCAGGCTCAAACACAAAACACAGGTTTTTGTTGAACACGAAGGCGATTATTACCGCACGCGGCTGACCCATTCCATCGAGGTGGCACAGGTGGCGCGCACGATTTCTGGCGCACTTGGCCTCAATGCGGAGCTGACGGAGGCGGTGGCACTGGCCCATGACCTTGGGCATCCACCGTTCGGCCATACCGGTGAGGACGCGCTGCACGCGCTGATGCAACCATACGGCGGGTTTGACCATAATGCACAGGCCATCAAGATCGTCACCTCGCTCGAGCGGCATTATGCCAAGTTCGACGGGCTGAACCTGACGTGGGAAACCCTTGAGGGGATCGCAAAACACAACGGGCCCGTGACGGGCGATTTGCCCCACGCCCTCAAGGATTATAACGCCCTGCACGATCTTGAGCTGGACAGCCATGCCAGTGCCGAGGCGCAGGTCGCGGCGCTGTCTGACGATATTGCCTACAACAACCACGATCTGCATGACGGTCTGCGCGCAGGTCTGTTTGGTGAGGCTGACATCGCGCAATTGCCCCTCATCGGGTCCGCGTTCGAGCAGGTTGATGCGCTGTATCCCGATCTTGATGCCTACCGGCGCCGTCATGAGGCGCTGCGCCGTGTGTTTGGCGTGATGGTCGCGGATGTGATCGAGACATCGCGTACCTCTCTGCGCAAGGCGGACGCGCGTAGTGTTGAGGATATTCGCCATCTGGGCCGTCCCGTGATTTGTTTTTCGGACGGTATGTGGCAGGATCTGGGGGCGATCCGGCGCTTTCTGTTCACCCGCATGTACCGCGCACCCGCAGTGATGAAAATCCGCGCCGAGGTGACGTGCGTGGTTGAGGATTTGTTTCCCCTGTTTCTGGAACAGCCCGCGCTGATGCCTGCGGATTGGGCAAATGCAATTGCACAGGCGGGTACAGACCGTACACTATTAGCGCGCATCGTTGCGGATTACATTGCTGGTATGACCGATCGTTTCGCCATTCAGGAGCATGAGCGGCTGATCGGGGGCGCACCCTATGCAGGGATGCAGATCGCGGACAAAGGATAGCACAATGTTGGACAGCCAGACTTCGGAGATGAAACGCGCCGCAGGCGTTTGGCGCGGCCGGCGGATTATCGTGCTTGGGTCATGTTGCGGCTTCGGGCGCGGGATGGTGCGTGCCTTGGAGCGGGCCGGCGCGCAGGTTGTGGCCGCCGACACCAATGCAACAGCGCTGCGCGAGATGGACGCGGGCACGCCACTGCCTCTCAAAGGGGAGCCTGTCGCGGCATTGCGCCGCATTGGCCGCGCATGGGGCGAGGTGCGTCTGGATGCGGTGCTTAACCTGATGCCGCTGCGCCACCCCGACAAGGTCGATCTGAACATCGCTGTGCTACAAGGTATTGTGCAGGGATTTATGCCCGCATTGGGCGCGCGCCATGGGCAAATCGTGAGTGTGGCCGCGCGTCCCGCTCAACCGCTCGAGTTGGGGGCGGGGGCGATGGCACCCGCGCTGCTGTCGGCTCAGGCGGCACTGGCCCACGCGCTGCGCCGCGATGGCATCACCCTCAATCTGGTGAATGTTGCACCGGATGGTGTGGGTCCGGCGCGCATTGCCGCCTGCGGCCTTTTGTCGGGCGCATTGGGGCCTGTGACGGGGAGTGAGCTGCGCCTTTGATTGACGCGCGGCGTGAGGGTGATAAACGAAGACCGTATAGCCCCATGAGAGCAGTGACATGAACCTTTTTGCCGATATCCGTACCCTTGTTCTCAGCGCGCTTGACGCGATGGTGATGGCGGGCGATCTGCCGCGCGGCCTTGTTACCGACAACGTCACCGCAGAGCCGCCGCGTGATGCCGCCCATGGTGACATGGCCACAAATGCCGCAATGGTGCTGGCCAAGCCCGCAGGCATGAAGCCGCGCGATATCGCCGAAAAGCTGGCACTTCGCCTCACTGATGATCCGCGCATCGACAGTGCCGACGTTGCAGGGCCGGGGTTTTTGAACCTGCGGTTGGCGGCCTCCGTCTGGCAGGGTGTCGCACGCGACGTGCTGCAATCTGGCACCGATTATGGCCGCGGCACGCTGGGTGCGGGCAAATCGGTGAACGTCGAGTATGTCTCTGCCAACCCGACCGGCCCCCTGCACGTGGGCCACACGCGCGGTGCGGTGTTTGGTGATGCGTTGGCGTCCTTGCTGGCGTTTGCAGGCTGGGACGTAACGCGCGAATATGTGATCAACGACGGTGGCAACCAGATCGACGCACTCGCCCGTTCGGTTTTTTTGCGGTATCAGGAAGCACACGGCCAGAAGGTCGCATTTCCCGATGGCACCTATCCGGGCGACTACCTCAAGCCAGTGGGCGAAAAGCTCAAGGCGCAGGTGGGCGCGCAATATCTTGATCAGCCCGAGGCTGTCTGGCTCGATCCGATCCGCAACTTTGCCACCGACGAGATGATGGACCTCATCCGCGATGATCTGGCCTTGCTGGGCGTCAAGATGGACCGGTTCTTTTCCGAAAAGTCGCTGTATAATACAGGCAAGATCGAGGCCTGTCTTGAGAAGCTCGACAAACTGGGCCTGATATATCGGGGTACGCTGGCACCGCCCAAGGGCAAGCTGCCTGATGACTGGGAGGCGCGCGAGCAGACGTTGTTCAAATCAACGGACTTTGGCGACGATCAGGACCGCCCGATCCAGAAAAATGATGGCGCATGGACCTATTTTGCGCCCGACATCGCCTATCACAATGACAAGGTCGAGCGTGGCTATGACGCGCTGATCAACGTGTTTGGTGCGGACCACGGTGGCTATGTCAAACGGATGAAAGCAGCTGTTCATGCGCTGTCGGATGGCAAGGTGCCGCTTGATATCAAGCTGACGCAGCTTGTGAAGCTGTTCAAAAACGGTGAAGAGTTCAAGATGTCCAAGCGGGCGGGCAACTTCGTTACCCTGCGCGACCTCATCGACGAAGTGGGCAGTGACGTCACCCGTTTTGTGATGCTCACGCGCAAGAACGATGCGCCGCTTGATTTTGATTTTGACAAAGTGATGGAGCAGTCGCGCGAAAACCCTGTGTTCTATGTGCAATACGCGCATGCGCGGGTGGCTAGTGTGCTGCGCAAAGCTGTTGAGGCAGGTATTGCGGTGGATGATGCCACCCTGAAGGCTGCGGACCTCAGCAAGCTAGATCATGCCGCCGAGCTTGCTCTGCTGCGCAAAGTGGCCGAATGGCCGCGTCTGGTCGAGACGGCAGCGCGCGCCAACGAGCCGCACCGCATTGCCTTCTACCTTTATGAATTGGCCGGTGATTTGCACGGACTGTGGAATCTCGGCAACGCCGAGACGGACCTGCGGTTTATCCAAGAGGGCGATTTCGCCACATCACAGGCAAAAATTGCCCTAGCGCGGACCGTGGCGATTGTAATTGCGGCGGGCTTGGGTATCCTTGGCGTCAAACCAGCGGAAGAGATGCGTTAAGCGCACGCCGCACCAGAGCAGTAAACACCAAGATCAGATCCACGCGGCAATGTACCGAATGGACAGAGAGGCAACGATGGCAAACTACATACACACCCCGCATGGGGCGGACGATGCGCATGTGCACCCTGAATATTCAACGGCCCGCAGCTCTTCGCTTGGCGCGCTGACCAATGTGACGGGGGCGGCTGTGTCGCTTGCGTTGTTGGTGGGCGTCGGCGTCTGGGGCTACAAACTTCTGGTGCGCGACGTGAGCGGTATTCCCGTAGTCGCCGCCGCAAAGGGCGACATGCGGGTTCGGCCCGCAGACCCCGGTGGGCAGCTGGCCCAGCATCAGGGTTTGTCGGTTAACAACATCACTGCAATCGGTTCATCGGATGCCCGCGCGGACGAGCTGCGTCTGGCACCCAAGCCCGTCGATCTGGCGGATGAAGACCAGCCGATGACAAAAGAAGATCAGGTTCTGACCCAAACCGAGAAGACGCAGCCGGAGCCCGCACCAGCCCCGCAGGATGCTAACGTACAACTTGCAGCGGCGTTCGAGGCAGGTTCTATCGACAGTATCGTGGCGCAACTTACCAACGGTGTAGCCCCGATTGACGCCTCATCCGGTGAAAGTGTACCTGTGCTGGCCTCGATCAGTGCCGAAGACGTGCCAGCCTTATTGACAGGTGAGGGCATGCGCGTCTCGCTGCGCCCGACCTTGCGCCCCAAACGCAGTGCAGCAACCGCTGTCACGCCTGCCGCAGTCGCGGTGGATACCGATCTGGATGCCAGCACGTTGCCCGCAGGCACGCGATTGGTGCAGCTTGGGGCATTCGACACGCCCGAGATCGCGCGCGAGCAGTGGAGCCAGTTGACAACCCGCTTTGCGCCTTTCATCGAGGGCAAGAAACGTATCGTAATGGAAGCCAAATCAGGTGGGCGCACGTTCTACCGTCTGCGTGCGCACGGATTTGATGACATCGGCGATGCACGCCGCTTCTG
>JBATTJ010000009.1:0-9135 GCA_049670485.1 Sulfitobacter sp. | reverse complement strand
CACAGCCACAGTGAGGTAGCGGACCTGACGGTTTGCTTCCGTACGCGCCTGCTCGAGGCCGTTTTGGGCCAGTTGCAGGTTCGTATCCGCACTGAGCAGATCGGCCTGCGCCAATTGCAGCGTTACCGCCTGTTTGGCGAGTGAATTCGTGCCTTCGGTCGCGTTGTTCATCCGATCATTCAGCTGCGCAAGCGCCCCGTCTAAACGGCGCACGTCACCTTGTGCACCTTCGACCTTGGCGCGGTTGGGCCGCGCGTTGTCCAACAGTGCCGCCAACTCGAGTTCTTTTTCAATCTTGAGCGTCTCATAGTTTGTGATCTGGCTGCGAATGGCACCAATTACTGCCTCTGGATCAACGCCATTTTCAACCTGAAGCTCGATCAGACGCTGTTGGGCAGCACGGCGTTGTTCGGTGGCTTTCTCGAAACCTGCCTGCGCATCGGTCATGCCGCTGTTACGTTTGTCCTGGCTGAGGCTGTTCACGCGATCTTCCGCATAGCTCAAAAGCCGTTCCGAGAATTTTGTAGCAATCTGCGGATCGGCGGCGATAACTTCCATGCGGATGACGCCTTCGGTCGGGTCGTAGCCAATTTTGATGTTCTTTTTATAAAGCTTATAGGCTTCTTCATTGGTCGCATCTGCGGTCAAGCGCTGGATTGCATCAATGTCGCCCGCCTCGAAATGTTCCTTGAAACCTACATCTTCATCAAGGCGCAGCATCGCATCCTTGGACTGTAGATAGGCTTGGGTCGCGATACTATCGGCGGAGTTCGCGAATTGCGTGGGCAGCAGACCGCCAAACGGGCTCGCACCACCGGAACCTTCGTTCTGGATGATCAAGAACTGACTGTCTGTGGCGTACATCGGTGTCGCCACTTTGTAGAAGTAGTATCCCGCGATGAACGTCGGGATCATGACAAAGAACGCAAGCCGGATGAGCAGCAGACCCAGCTTTTTACGGCGACGGTTTGTGATGTCGCGCTGCATGTCGCCGATTTCGCGCATCCGGCGCTCCATCGGATTGACGTCTGTGGACGGCATATTCTGGCCGCCCGCCGGAACCGTCTGTGGCAGTTGAACACGACCCGCACCTGCACCGCCCGCCATGCCCGACAAGGATGCAAGTACATTGCCGGGGCCACCATCACGCTGCTCTCCGCCCGCTTGCGGCACGACAAGCTCAAGCATGTTGGACCGTTGGAACGGATCAATCCCCTTGGCGCGCAGCAGACGCACGGCGTCAAAATCAGAAGTCGCAGGCAGCCCGTGCTTTTGTGCAACACGGCGTGCCATGCGCAATTGACGCCCTGTCAGCCCTTCACGGCGAATGGCATCCATGTCCTGTTCACCATCGACCTGATCAGCGGAGGAGACTTCACCGGTGCGCGCGCGCGCATCTTGATCACCCACATCAGGCGTGGCTCGCACAGGATCAGGCGTGCGTGGCGGCATGGCAGAGCGCGGGGTGTGTGGCTCCGGCGCCTGTGGTTTCGGCGCACCCCCCTCGACCACAGCACTCGGACTGCGTTTGATGCGGAATTTTCTAGCTTTGGGTTTCGTAGTCATACAACTGTTTCGCTTCTTCCAAACTATCAAATACGTGCAACTGGCCGTTCATCAGAACCCCCGCGGTACGCGCAAACTTCTCAAGCGTTTCCGCTTGGTGCGATACGATCACGATGGTCGTCGTCCGCAGTCTTTCTTGCAGAATTTCCCCTGCTTTGCGATTGAATTCGACATCCGCCGTCGACGGCATCCCCTCATCAATCAGGTACATATCAAAGTCGAGCGCCAACATCAGGGCGAACGAGAACCGCGACCGCATGCCCGACGAATAGGTGCCCAACGGCTGGTCAAAGTACTCACCCAAACCGCACAACCAGCGGCAAAAGCTCTCTACATAGTCGGGGTCAAGGCCATAGAGCCGCGCGATATAGCGCGAATTCTCCATTGCGGAGACCTTACCCACGACACCACCCATAAAGCCCAGCGGGAACGAAATCTTGCATCCGCGCACGATCTCGCCCTCGTCAGCCTTCTCAAGGCCTGCCATCATGTTGATCAGCGTAGTCTTGCCGGTGCCATTGGGGGCCAGAATGCCCATCGACTGCCCCAATTCCACACGAAAAGACACACGGTCAAGGATGACCTTGTGCTGTGACCCTGTCCAGAAGGACTTGGATACGTTGCGAAATTCCAGCATGGCGCGACTGCTCCGGTTCGGCGTGCGGGGTTACTTTGATCCCTCTCTGGTGGAAGGTTTGGACATCTCTATCGTTGGAATTTGACTATATTATGTCCGATACGGAAACAAATGTACAATAACGCTTTGGAGGAAAGGTGCGGCATACACGCAGATGTGCGTGGATGCCAGTGTAACAGCATGATTGAACACGCACCCTTGGCAAATGTTGGCATGCGGCTATCTGGGTTGAGCATGAAGGACATTCGCACCGACCTACGCGCCTGCACGCTGTGTGCCGACCGGTTTGCCGCGACTGCGACGGCACATCGGCCAAATCCGATTGTCTGGTTTGCCCCCGATGCCCGCTTGCTGATCGCGTCACAGGCGCCGGGCATGAAAGTCCATAAAGCCAATACACCGTTCTGGGATGCCTCGGGTGTGCGTCTACGCGGATGGTTGGGACTGGACGAAGAGGCGTTTTACGATCGCTCCCGCGTAGCGATTGTTCCAATGGCATTTTGTTTTCCGGGCTATGATGCCAAAGGCAGCGACCTGCCCCCACCGCCCATTTGCGCGCGCACATGGCGCAAATCCGCACTGGATACCGTGCCCCATGTCCGCCTCACCGTTCTCATTGGCGGGCATGCGATGCGTTATCATTTGCCACAGTTCAAAACCGTCACCCAAGCGGTGGCTGATTGGGAGGCGCATCCGCCGGGCGTCTTTGCCTTGCCACACCCGTCATGGCGCAATACGGGTTGGCTCAAGAAAAATCCGTGGTTCGAGCAGGACGTGATCCCGCGCCTGCAAGCCGCCGTTGCCGAGGTGATGTAGATGGACCCGACCCCGCTGGACACAGCCCACGCCACCATGATGGCGGCCCCTGATGATGACACTGCCCGCCTGCGTTTCTACGAGCGGATGGCCGATGCGGAGCTGTATCTTTTGCTGGAGGATGCACCCGCAGGGGACCAGATCACACCCAAAGTGTTGGACCTCGACGACATGCAATATCTGCTGGCCTTTGACCGGGCGCAGCGGTTGGCCGGATACGCAGGCGATGCGGCGGCCTATGTGGCGCTTTCGGGCCGCAATGTGGCTGCGATGCTGGAGGAACAATCGCTTGGCATCGCACTCAATATGGAAGTGGCGCCATCGGCGATATTGCTGCCCCCTGCCGCCGTGGTCTGGCTGCGCGAGACGTTGAGCCATGCTGCCGCACAGGTCGAGGCGGAGATCGAAAGCGTTCTACCGCCCAAAGGGTTGCCCGAGACGCTGATCACCGCCATCGACGAAAAGCTCGCCACTGCAACAGGTATGGCCGCCAACGCATGGTTGGTTGGCGTCGCATACAAAGGTGGCGGGCGCGGCCATTTGCTGGCCTTCATTGATGCAATTCCTCGGGCACAGGATGCGCTTGTGCGCGCGGCCTCCGAAGCACTTACTTTTTCAGGCATTGAGGCAGGAGCCATGGATGTCGGTTTTTTCAACCACAATGATCCGACTGTAACAAAACTCATGCGTGTTGGCCTAAGGTTCGACCTCCCGCAGATGGAGACGTTACAAAAAACGCCACGCCTGCCCGGAAGTGATCCGAATTCACCGCCAATTTTGTAACAAAACGGGGCATTTCTGGGTTTTATTCACGCGCACCTCACACCCTCGCGAGGTCACGAAAATGCGAGATGCAACACCGATAGCCGTTTCGTAGGATATGTATATCAGAAGCAAATCGCTTCCCCCCCAAGGAGACTGTTATGAACCGTTTTACCCTTACAATTGCTGCCGCAGCCACCGCGCTGAGCTTTGCAGGTGCCGCCTATGCCGGTGAGCAATACATCGATGAGACCGGTTTCGCCGCATCCGGCTATGACGTTGTGGCCTATTTCTCCTTGCCGCAGAATCCGGTGGGCCAAACCCAGCCCGCACCCGTCGCAGGCAAGAAAGAAATCACCGCCGAGCATAACGGTTCCACCTTTGCGTTCTCGACCGAAGAGAACCGCGAAGCGTTCGTCGCAAACCCCGACAAATATGCGCCCCAGTATGATGGCCACTGCGCATACGGTGTCGCGAAGGGCGGCAAAGTACCGGGCAACCCGACCCTGTGGCGGATCATTGACGACAAACTGTACCTCAACATCACCAAAAATGTTGTGGGCTTCTGGGAAGCAGATATCCCGGGCAACCTGAACGCCTCCGCCGACAACTGGCCAACCCTCGAGCCAAAAGCCGCGTCCGAAGCGACCATTCCACAGTGGTCCTCCGCTGCGCCAAAAAGCTAAATCATGACGTCAGGGTTTCCCTCCCCTGATGCCAAGTCACCCCGTCGCGTGTATGCGCGGCGGGGTGTTCTGACTGGCGGGCTTGCTGTTTGCGGGTTGGCGGTTGCAACTGTGGCCGCCGCACAATGGTTCAACGTCGCGGGTGAGATAACGGATGGCAAGCTCAGCGTGCAAGACGCCCACGTCGCCGCCACAAGTGGCGCAATCACCCTTGTAGACATTCGCCGTCCCGATGAATGGGCGCGCACCGGCGTAGGTCAAGGTGCGGTTCCCATCGACATGCGCGACCGCGATTTTGTTGACCAGCTTTTGACCCATCTCACAGACAAAGACGCACCTGTGGCGCTCATCTGTGCCCGCGGTGTGCGGTCGCGCGGGATGACGCGCAAGCTCACTGCTGCAGGATTTACCAACATTATCGACGTGCCCGAAGGTATGTTGGGGTCCGGTGCCGGTCCGGGCTGGATTGCGTCCGGTTTGCCTGTCGTCAAACCCTGAGAGATTGCCCGTGCCCGCGCACTGGCGTATAGGGCAGCAATGAGCACAAACCCACCAAACATCCGCCCCGATATCGCCAATCCACGCGTGCCGCAGGACGCATCCCGCACGTCCTTGCCCGGGCCTGTGCGCACGGGCCAGCCCACCATCGGTATGGTCTCGCTCGGCTGCCCCAAGGCGCTGGTCGACAGTGAGCGGATCCTGACCCGCCTGCGCGCCGAAGGTTACGCCATCTCACCCGATTACGCAGGTGCGGACGCCGTAATCGTGAACACTTGCGGGTTTCTCGACAGTGCCAAGGCCGAAAGCCTCGATGCCATCGGCGAAGCGCTGACCGAGAATGGCCGTGTGATCGTGACGGGATGTTTGGGTGCAGAGCCTGATTACATCCGTGAGCATCACCCCCGCATCCTTGCCGTGACAGGTCCGCACCAATACGAGCAGGTTTTGGACGCAGTACACACCGCTGTGCCGCCCTCCCCCGATCCGTTCATCGACCTGCTGCCTGCCTCCGGTGTTTCGCTCACGCCGCGCCACTTCAGCTATTTGAAAATCTCCGAAGGCTGCAATCACAAGTGCAAGTTCTGCATCATCCCCGACATGCGCGGCAAACTGCAAAGCCGCCCCGCCCATGCGGTCATGCGCGAGGCGGAAAAGCTGGTCCAGAACGGCGTAAAAGAACTTTTGGTGATTTCGCAAGACACCTCTGCCTACGGGGTCGACATCAAACACGCTGAGGATCGCGGCCACCGCGCACATATCACCGACCTTGCCCGTGATCTGGGGTCATTGGGCGCGTGGGTGCGCCTGCACTATGTCTACCCCTATCCGCATGTGCGCCAGCTTATCCCGCTGATGGCCGACGGTCTGGTGCTGCCCTATCTGGATATCCCGTTCCAACATGCCCACACGGATGTTCTCAAACGCATGGCACGTCCCGCCGCAGCCTCCCGTACGCTCGACGAGATTGCCGCATGGCGCGACATCTGCCCCGACATCACCCTGCGCTCGACGTTTATCGTGGGCTATCCGGGTGAAACAGAGGCGGAGTTCCAGACTCTGCTGGACTGGCTGGACGAGGCGCAACTCGACCGTGTGGGCTGTTTCCAATATGAAAACGTCGCAGGCGCGCGCTCCAACGCGCTGCCCGATCACGTAGATGCGGAGGTCAAACAGGACCGATGGGATCGCTTCATGGCCAAGGCGCAGACAATTTCTGAAGCCAAACTGCAAGCTAAAGTCGGCAAGCGCATGGAAGTGATCATCGACGAAATCGACGAAGACGCCGCCACCTGCCGCACCAAGTCAGACGCGCCGGAGATCGACGGGAACCTATTCATCGACGAAGGCTTCGAAGGGCTTACCGTCGGGGATATCGTTACGGTCGAGGTTGAGGAAGCGGGCGAGTATGATCTGTGGGGGCGGGTTGTTTAGTGCAAGCCCCAGAGAAGGCTTGCAAAATATAGAAAAGCGGAACTACCTTTAGTTGATTTAAGGGAGTATTGCATGATCCGTCCAGACTATTTGAGCCAAGGTGAAGAAGCGCGTCTCTTCCCTGTTTTATCCACCACCTCGAAAGAAGGCCGTACAGCTTCAATCGTTTTGTCCTGTCTGAGCAAGGTCAGCGAGTTCGGTACTGCTATGCTCGGGTCTATCGGAACGAAAACAGGTAAACGCGCCACAATTTCAAGCTTTACCGAGGTCGTTTTTAAAAACCAGAATGACAAAAGCAAAGATAGGCCTGATGGCTTAATTATACTGTCGAATGGGAAGTCGGAATGGCGCGCTTTGGTTGAGGCCAAAATCGGAGGCGAGCTGCTCAAGGAAGAGCAGATTGAACGCTATCGCAGTCTGGCAAAGGACCATGGGATAGATTGCGTTATCACAATTTCAAATCAGTTTGCGACAACACCAAGCCATCATCCCCTTACCTCAGTGAGTAAGAGCAGGTCAAAAATTCCAGTGTTCCATTGGTCATGGATGTACATGCTCACAATTGCAGATCTACTTTTATCCAATGATGAGATCGAAGACAGTGATCAGCAGATGCTCCTTTTTGAGCTTTGCCGTTTCCTTACCCACGACAGTGCGGGTGTAAAAGGCTTTGACCGGATGCCCAAAGAATGGAGCGAACTAAACCGTCTTGTTTCGGCTGGCGGCAAGATTCCCTCTAAATCGAGCGATGCGGACGCGGTGATGCGCGCCTGGTATCAAGAAACACGCGATCTCTCACTTATACTAAGCAGGCAAACGGAAACGAGTGTTTCAGAACGTCTTGTTAAAAAACACAGGAGTGACGCAGACGCGCGAATAAAGAGTGACCTCAGCGACCTGAGAGACACCAACAGCCTTACAACAGCGTTTGACATTCCCAACACTGCCGCACCGGTTTGCGTAATTGCAGACTTAAGCAGGCGATCAATCGAAGTCGGAATGCAGGTAAAAGCGCCAGAAGACCGGAAGTCAAACAAAGCACGGGTTAACTGGTTATTGCGGCAGATAAAATCTAGCTCCCACAATGATATATTTGTTCGGTTGAATTGGCCGGGGCGAAGTGAAGCAACGCAGTTCTTGCTTACAGATCTCGTCGAGAATCCGGCAATCTGTGAGGAGGGCAAAGACGGTTTGCAAGTTCTAAGCTTTTATTTATTCGTTGCCAAACGACTGGGTGCGAAGTTAACCCAGCAGATGAATTTCATATCAGAATTGGAAGTTCTCGTGCCATGGTTCTATCGTGAGTATGGTCAAAACCTTGCAGAGTGGCGAAAACCGCCACCAAAGATTGAGAATGTGAAGGAAAATATTTCTCAAATTGAATTAGATGATTTGAGTAATCATATGGATAAGCACGACTAGTCCTTGCAACGTTCCCTATCTGTTCTATATTCAATTTTAGATCAGAACAGGGAGCGGCGCGTGTCTTATCAAACTACATTTCCCGACCTCTTCGAGGCGGCGCAGTCTGTATATCAGGCAGAACTGCCTTTACCTGTGCCCACGCCTGCCACGCAAAAGCAGATCGAATATGCGCAGTCGCTTGCGGCTAAGACGAAATCGTCGCTTCCTGCTGGCATCACTCAAGATCGTGTGCGGTTGTCGCGTTGGATTGACGCGCATAAGCCTGCACCGAGCGTATTTAACGACTATCCATCCTCAAAGCAGGTCGGCTTTGCCGAGCGGATTGCCCGCCTCAAGCGGAGCGAAGTGCCGCCGGAGTGTTTCCGCGACCGTGGCCTCATGTCGCGGTGGATCGACAGCAATAAACCACGTTAGGACTGGCCGCCGTGGGGCGACCCGCTATGTCGATCAATATGACAGAGCAAACAGAAGTACTTTTCAATGGTGAGTGTCCGATATGCAGTCGGGAGGTGGGCCATTACGCGCGGCTCACCGACGAGCAGGATTTGCCGATCCGCTATGACAGCCTGAGCGATGCAGGGCGATTGAACGATTGGGGTATTTCCAAAGAGGTTGCGGCCAAGCGTTTGCATGTGCGCAAAGACGGGAAAGTCGTCTCGGGCCTTCCTGCATTCATTTTGCTATGGCAGGAAATACCGCAAACTCGGTGGCTGGCGCGGATTGCAAAACTGCCTGTGATACATGGCTTCGGCTGTGCCCTTTACGATTATGTTTTGGCGCCCTTACTGTACCGGATGCACATCGCGCGCAGTAAAAAGGCGACGTGACGACTTTGGTGCAGCGGCGAAATCCGCATGCTAAGACGCCTGAATGAACACCAATCGTGACACTTTTGCAGACGGGTTTGTGCACGTTGCCGGACTTGCGTTCTCATTGCCCGCCACGGCAGTCTTATTGCACAGCACGCAGGACACCCCGCTCCTGTTTCTGGCTACGGCAGTGTATTGCGCGTCAATGGTCACGGCTTTCGGTGCGTCCCTCCTCTATCATCTCTCCCCTGTGGCGCGGTTCGAAGCCGTGCTCGGCAGGATTGATCACGCCGCGATTTATCTGAAAATTGCTGGCACTTATACGCCATTTGTTGTGCTGATTGGCTCGGCGCTTGCCTATACCCTGCTTGCCGTTGTCTGGCTCATCGCATTGATCGGTGTGGTGGCAAAATTGCGCGGTTGGGCCGCCGACGCACGTGGATCGCTTGCGCTTTATCTCGGGATGGGGTGGTTGTCGGTTTTGTTGGTCGTGCCGATGTGG
>JBATTJ010000008.1:0-3876 GCA_049670485.1 Sulfitobacter sp. | reverse complement strand
GCCCCGATGACACGATGGCAGATATGGTTCGTATCGCACGCAGCTTGCGGCACGAGCATCATTTTCGCGGCTACATCCACCTCAAGACGATACCCGATGCCTCTCCTGAATTGATCGAAGAAGCAGGATTGCTTGCGGACCGGTTGTCGATGAACATCGAACTGCCCACCGACGCGGGAATCAAGGCCTACGCGCCCGAGAAGAATCCGGATGAGATCAGGCGTGCAATGGGGCGTGTCACGCTACGCAAGCAAGCCGCGAAAGAACGCACCCACACAGGCAGGCGCGCCGCGAAATTCGCGCCCGCAGGTCAAAGTACGCAACTTATCGTCGGGGCCGACGGAGCAAATGACGCGACAATCCTGCAAAGCTCGACGCGGCTTTATAGCTCTTACAAGCTCAAGCGGGTGTATTATTCCGCGTTCTCACCGATCCCAGACAGTACCGCAGCACTGCCCCTGATCAAACCGCCGCTGGCACGCGAGCACCGGCTTTATCAGGCTGATTGGTTGCTGCGGTTTTATGGCTATCAGGCGGATGAGATCGCGTCCGCCGCTGTGGGCGGCATGCTGGATCTGGAGATTGATCCAAAGCTGGCGTGGGCGTTGGCCAACCGCCAAGTGTTTCCTGTCGACATCAACCGCGCAGGCAAGGATATGCTGCTGCGCGTGCCCGGCTTTGGCACCAAATCAGTGAGCCGGATCATCTCTGCGCGGCGCAACGGGGCATTAGGGTTTGCGGATTTGAAACGCATCGGCGCGCTGGTGAATAAGGCAAAGCCGTTTATCACCACGCGCGACTGGTCCCCCGGCAGCATGACCGACGCGGCAAACCTGCGTGCGCGCTTTGCACCACCGCCAGAACAATTGAGCCTGCTGTGATCTATGCACCACGCCTGCCACGTCTTGGAACGTTTGCGGCATGGCGCGATTACGCCCGCGCATTGGCCAGCAACAATGTGGCCCCTCAGGACATAGATTGGGGAATGGAAGGCGGGGATGCGGGCCTTTTCGGTGATGGTGCCCCCCTACCCGACGCCCGCGAAATATCGGTGCCAAAAACTTTCGTACCGTTGGCAAAACAGGTCTGTGCCCACCGCGCTACAGGGGCGCATGATCTGCTCTACCGCGCTTTACTACGCTGTCGGGACAATCCGCGCCTGCTCGGCAACCGCGCCGATCCTGATGTGCAACAGTTGGAGGCTTGGGCCAAAAACATCCGCCGCGATATGCACAAGATGAAAGCGTTTGTGCGTTTTCGCGACGTGACACCGAAAGGAGCCAACCGGCGCCAATTCCTCAGCTGGTTCGAGCCCGATCACCGCATTGAAGAGTTGATCGCGTCGTTTTTTGCACGGCGGTTCGGAGACATGGACTGGGTCATCGTCACACCGGAGGTCACGACACGGTTTGACGAAGGCATCGTGACTCATGAAGCCGTGGCAAGCACCCGCCTTAATCTGAGCGACGAGACAGAGGAGCTGTGGAAGACATATTACGCCAATATTTTCAATCCCGCCCGCCTCAAGATTAAGGCGATGCAATCGGAGATGCCGAAAAAATACTGGAAGAACCTGCCCGAGGCAGACCTCATCCCCGGGCTGATCGCAGGGGCTGAAGCGCGCATGCGTCAGATGCAGCGGGATGCGCCAAGCCTGCCACCGGTTCGCGCAGAACGTATCCTAGATAGGTTGCCAGAGCGGCATACGGCAACGGATATTCACGCCTGCGCGCGCTGCCCCATTGGCGCGCAGGCGACGCAGGCGGTGACCGGCAAGGGACCGAAGGATGCGACGGTAATGATCGTGGGAGAACAACCCGGCGATCACGAAGATCTGGCCGGCGTGCCATTTGTCGGTCCGGCAGGGCAGCTGTTTGATACAATCGCAGCGCAGGCGGGCCTTGATCGCAATGCGGCCTATGTCACCAATGCGGTCAAACACTTCAAATTCACGCCGCGCGGTAAACGCCGTATTCACCAAAACCCGCACACCTCAGAAATTGACGCCTGCCGGATATGGCTCACTCAGGAAATAGCAAAGGTCAGACCGGTATTCATCATCGCCCTCGGCAGCACAGCAGCGCGGGCTCTGACCGGCGATGGTACAGGTGTAATGGCCCGCTGTGGTCAGATTGAGAAAAGCATCGAGGGCCTGCCCATTTTGATCACTGTGCACCCTGCCGCCGTTCTGCGCAGCCAAAACAGCGATGCGGTGCGCAACATCTTACTACGTGACCTGACACGTGCCGCACGAATGGTACGGGATGTTAGCACAGATGCCGCACAGCCAATTGGTGATCCAAGCGCCATGGTACCGCACACAGAACATTGATCCATACGTGATTGGTCCCGATGACGGATACCGATATAACGCGGGCACGTCGGCGCGCGTCGTAAACGCGGTGTGCAGGCCGGAACAGTCATGGCTGCGCTGATGCGGTGCGTGCGTTTTGATGCAACAGACACGCGAAAGGTCTCGCTATGGTATCGGCATTCCGCCACACTCCCCGACTTCTTATGGTTGCGGCTTTCGCATCCCTGACGGTTCTCTGGGCCCCGACGGCAGAGGCGCAAAGCACCGCACCGCTCCCTGATTATGTGACCGCAGAATTCGGCACGCCCCCAATCGTTCCCACATCCGTGTTGTCGCCCGAAATAACCGCTGCGGTGCAAACTGCATTCGTCGACGGTGTCGCGCAATCACGCTGGGGTCCGGAGCAGGAAGAGGCACTCAACCTGATCTCGGATTCCCAAGACCCGCGTCTGGTCTGGATCATCGGCGATCTGATGCGTTTTGCCACCAACAGACAGCTCAACAGCATGTTGACCGATGCAGCGTCCAAGCTGCTGGCCAAAAAGATAGATCGTGGTAATTCGTGGGGCGATGTAACCGACCATCTGATTGCATGGGACATTCCCGCACCGCCGAATTACCTGCCGGTAAAACGTGCGATTTTTGTCAGTGTCGTGCCCGGTTGGGAGGATCTGTTTGTCGAGGGTAAGATTGACTGGCGCCATGTGTCATGGGGCGGCGTGCCAATTGATGACCGGCCCTTCGATACCACTGACGATCCGTGCAATTGCATCCCCGCAGCAGATAATCCCGAAGTAAGCAGCGCGCAGGAAGCAACATGGCTTGAAGATAGCGATACCGTCTTTGGCGTCGAGGTGAATGGCGAATTCCGTGCCTATCCGCGCCAGATTATGGAAGTCCGCGAGATGGTGAACGATACGTTGGGCGGTCGCGACCTTGCGATCCCCTACTGTACCTTGTGTGGGGCCGCGCAAGCTTATTTCACCGATCAGCTGCCGCTTGGTGTCAAACGTCCGATCATGCGTACGTCGGGTATGTTGATCCGGTCCAACAAGGTCATGTTTGATCTGACATCCTATTCCGTCTTTGACACCTTCCTTGGAAAGGCTGTTACAGGTCCACTTGCAGAGAAAAACATCCAGCTTGAGCAGGCGACGGTCATCACGACGGATTGGGGCACGTGGAAGGCCACGCATCCCGAGACAACAGTTCTGGTCGAAGCGCTTGCCCTTGGTCGGGATTTTGATTTCAGAAATGGCCGCGATGCCAATGGGCCAATCTTTCCTGTGGGTGACGTTGATCCGCGCTTGCCGGTACATGAGGATGTGATCGGCGCAGTAACCGCTTCAGGCACACCGGTCGCATTTCAACGCAGCAAAGCGTTCGTAGCTCTGCAAAATGGTCAGGACATCTCGTTCGAAGATGTTCACCTGAAGCTTGATGCCGGCGGGATCAAAGCAGTGGGCAAAGACGGCAAGGATTTGGGGAGCCATCAAGCGTTCTGGTTCGCATGGTCACAGTTCCACCCTGAAACGGTTCTCTGGCAGGGCTGATACAAAAGG
>JBATTJ010000007.1:0-54142 GCA_049670485.1 Sulfitobacter sp. | reverse complement strand
CTCCTGCCTCACCTCTTCTAGCTTGCGCTCTTTGCCGAACAAAAACGACAGCTCAATTTTTTCGAGGGGTAGGCTTGAGAAGAACCGCAAGCTGATCGACATGGCCGACATGACAGCAGGTGGCGTGATGACCTGCGCGCGGATCGGGCGGTCTTTGTAGGCAATCGAGACCGATACAATGGGCCTGTCCTTGCTCATGGTGGTGTTTGCGCTGGAGGCAATCTGATTGCCCAGATCTTTAACGGCAGTCTCCGACAGCCGCTGATCCAGCAAACGCATGAAGTGATCGCCTTGGAATTCACCCCAGCAGGTGCCGTCCGGATTGATACAAATCTCGATGACATCGTCGCGGGACGCGGCGTCGAGCTTATCAAGTGAGGTTTGAAGATAGCTGAGCGACATAGGATCAAAATATCTCCAAATCACGGTCAACCATGACGGTGACGCGCGCGCCTTGGTCGACGTAGATAACGGGACCGATGGAGAGATAGTCGCTGATCAGGCTGTCAGTCGCATCGGCCAGATCATCGCCAACATCCTCAAGAACACCTGCTGCGGCTTCGTCTTCGACCGAGGCTGCCGCCGCACTCGGGGCCGCCGAGATGAGCGAAATCAGAGCTGCAGATCCAAAGCGTTCCGCAAAGCGCGTGTCCACGAAGCCGGTCACGCCGGAGCGTCCCAATTCGTCGCCGCCAAAGGAACTGATCTGGACGGTCTGATTGTCTGGTAGGATGATCCGGTCCCAAGCGATGGTGACGCGCTGCTGTGCAATATCTAGCCCCGAGCGATAGCGCCCAATCAGGCGCGACCCGCGTGGGATGAGAAGGCGCGACCCGTCAAAGCTGAACACATCTTCGGAGACAACGGCGCGGGTTTGACCGGGCAGGGAGCTGTCGAGTGCGGTTTCCATGACAGCCTGTATCATTGTGCCTTGAATGATGGTGTTGGAAGGATTGGCGATGACTTCGGCTTGGGTGACGGAGGTCGGCAGCGCACCGTTCAGGACAAAGTCTGTGACTTCGCCGAATGTGCGCTCGGCAAGCGGGGTTTCATTCGCGCCTGACGTTCCGCCAAATGCAATCGTCGGGGATACGATGCGGCGGTCCTGAAACGCGCGTTCTTCTGCTGCGCGCCGCTCAAGATCAGCCATGCGGCGTGCTTCCTCTTCGCGGCGCAACCGTTCTGCCTCTCGCGCAAGGAGGTCTTCCTCGGACGGTCCGACAGGAACCGGCGCAGGCACTGGCCGATTGGCCTCAAGTTGGGCCAACTCCAAGTCCATACGGATTTGGTCCAGCTCGCGATCACGCGCCGCCAGTTCGTCCTGAAACAGCTGTTGGGCGGCTTGGGACGCAGTTTGCAAGGCAGCGATCTGAGCTGTTAGCCCATCAATGGCGTCCGCAGCCGCCGTGTCTTCTTCTACAACTGGTTCCGGCGCGTTGCGCAACTCCTCGATCTGGGCCTGAAGAGCAGCCAGTTGCGCGAGAAGCTCCGCGATGGGCTCACTAGGCGCAGCCGGGGCTTCGACAATTTGGGTTTCCGGGGCAGGGGGCGGTGGTATGGCTTCGATCGCGCCAAAGCCATCACCCTCATTTTGAAACACATCAGGTGTGGCTGTTGGCAGAGCCCTTTCCTCATCTGGTCCGGAGACCAAGTAGAGAACGACGCCACCTGCACCAACGAGTGTGACGACGATGAGGGCTAGAAGGGGCGAGCGTCTAGCCTTAGGTGAACCCCCGCGATTTCCGCCCTTTTCCAATGCGGCGAGACGTTTTTCGAGCTCTGCGTCTCCTGTATCGCTCATGATGACGCCCCTGCAGGTGGGGTTGCTTGAATGCAAACCACTTCATCACCGAGACGCAGCACCCACTGCGTGTTTATGCCTGAGACGCGGATCACACCGTCTTCGACGGCTTGGGTGTTTACCGTGCGCTCTCGGCCACTGGAGTATCGAAAGATGGCCGGCACAGGTGCATTTCGGGGAAAAGCAAAATACGTGAACGTCCCATCATCCCAAACGCGCGTCGGGGTGAACTCGGATTGCGTGCTGGCCCCGTAGTGATAGTTGGGGGCTTGCTGCGCAATTGCGCGAGTAGGCCTCGCGTCATCATCAGGATAACGGAACTGGACCACATAGAAGGTGGGGCTTTGGGTCTCTTCGACGTTGAAGTAATAGCTGCGGCGATTGGTGTAGACCGTCACATTGGTATGGACGCCGCGCGCAACTGGCTTGATCGCAAAGGCCTGACCGCCGGGAACGCCGTCGATTTCAAATCCTTCAGTGTCGCCAGCAATGATCGAGCGGATGCTTTCACCTTCTCCAAATTCCACAGTGGTCACATGTGTGAGAGACACACTGAGACGATAGACCTGCGCTTCTTGATATGTGGCCAAGCGAACGCGACTGTCATTTGGTCCGCCACGTGGGATGGCCTCTGCAAATGCCAAAGCAGGCAGTATCGTCAACAAAAGTGCGATATGAATTATTCGATGCAAACATGCGTTTCGGAAATGCGTAGTGTTGCCAATACCCTGCCGCGCAGCGTGCTCTCGGGACATTGGCAACGAGTAATTTTGCGGTGAATTCCAGAAAAGCATTAGTTCTCCAATCTGTCGGAGCGGATGGAATATTCCAACACGGTGAAGCCAAAGGGGTTGGACCAAACCTGATCAATGGAGCGGCTGGCCTCAGGGCGGAACTCAAACAAAAGCGTGGCAGTGAAGAGGCCGGTCTGAACGCCGTTGATAGAGTCCAGGCGCTTACGCAGGCGGACCGTGGCGCGATTGATGCCGATCCGGTTGATGCTGAGGACTTCGACATCCAACCGGCCGCTCGTGCCATAAAGCGTGGGCGGGTAGTCCGCATTGGCGCTGTTCCAGATTTGGCGCAAAGAGGCTTCAGCTGCGCCGTCGGATCGCCGCAGTACACTTCTGACCCGCACATCATTGTCGAGTTGGTTATAGACCTCGCGGTCACTGATATAGCGGAAGACTTCCGCCTCAATGATGGCCTGGTTTTCTGTGACGGTTGTTGCCCCAACAGAGGCCTCCGGCAGGGCAAAGCCGGTCGCGGGATCATAAGGCACCACGATAGGTGGCGGATCGACATCGAGGATTGCGACGGCGGCAGCGCTCAGGCATCCCAAAATGCCAAAGATCATCCCGATCAAGCCAAGCCGCTGCCAAAGACGTTCGCGCCGCAGCGCGCCGTAAACCAGTTCTTCTTCAATGATCTCTTGTTCACTCGCCACCTATCACTCCTTAATCAGCACTGAGATCAGGCAAGGTGAAATCCATGAACCGCTGCTCTTCGGCGATGGTTGCGGCATCGATCACACCACCGGTGCCGTCACCGACGGTTTGAATGGCTTCAAGCTGCCACATGGCAACAAGCGCAATCGCAAGTTCTGCCGTTACGCGCGTGTTAAGATCGACGCTTTCTTTCAACTCATCCATGTCATCGATCAGGCCGACCAGCCGATCGACGCGCTCAAGTGATTGGCCTGCATCGCCGTAGCTGTTTTGCGCTGCGGCCGAGACCAGCGCACCAGTTGTGGCTTGGGTCGCAATTCGATTGGCGCTCGCATTCCCGCTGCTGGCCATTTCCGAAAGCGTATCGTCGTCAAATCCAAGGTCTGCCAGAACACGGTCCATCTGGGTTTCGATCTCGCCTGCACCGGAGCCGGACAGACCAGAAAAGTCCCCGTTTTTGATAGCCTCGATGGTTGCGATAATGTCGCCGAACTCTTGGTCGAGGAGGCCGTTAAGCTCGTCCTCCATCTGCGTGCGGATTATTTCCGGCAGTTCTGCGAGACGGGTCAGGGCCTCATAGGTGCGTTGCAGTTCCGCGAGTTGGTCGGTGAGTGTGGCGAGTTGTTCGCGCAACTGGGTCAGCTGCTCGTTTTGCAGGATTTCGTCTTCGATCATCTGCCGCAGTTGCTGGATGTTTTGGGCAATGTTTTGGGTGTCGACGACGGGGACACCTTGGGCGAGGGCAGGAGCAACAGGAGCGAAGTGAAGGCCCGCAACCAGCGTGCCGACCAATGCGGTCTTCAAAAGCCAGTTTGATCTTGGCATCAATCTATCTCCTCAATTGTGAAGTCCATGAAATCGCCTTCGGCCATACGGGCCGAGGCTTGAGCCAGTTCTTCGGCACTCAAGACGCGCGTTCTTGCTGCCTGTAGTCGAATGCGAGCGGCGACGAGGCGCACGAGTTCAGCCCGCGCATAGGTGTTGAGCGCAACACTTTCTTGCACGTCCTCGGTCGTAGATATCCGCTCAACGATATCGCGAATGCGCAGGGCGGCTTGGCGGATCGCAGCAGGGGAGTTGTTTCCATAGAAAGCAGCGCCATGCCCGGTGATCGAAAGATTGGCATTGGCCAGTAGAGCTGGATCAATCGTGCCGAGGGCTTCGATACCGCCAATCCGGCTGAGATAGAGATTGTAGCGTTCGGGGACGACAGTGACGTAGTGCTGCGTCTCTCGGAACGGCGGCACGCCGCCATACTCAAAAACGCGGCCCGGTCCTGCATTGTAGGCGGCAAGCGCGTTGATGATATTACCGTCAAAGGTGTTGAGTTGCGTGGCCAAATACCGCGCGCCGCCATGCACCTGCAGATAGGGGCTGTCATAGTATGCGGGATTGATGCCGAGGTCGCTCGCGGTGCCTGGCATGATTTGGGTGAGACCAAACGCGCCAACGGGAGAACGCGCACCAATTGTAAACCGACTTTCTTGCCAGATCAGAGCTTGCAACAGGGCGCGCCATTGGACTGGTGATAACCCGGCGCGCCCGACACCCGCAAAGCCGCTGGTCTCTTGAGCGACGCGGATAATGAGTTGTTCGATATTCTGGGCCGCATCGCCAAACATCTGCGTCCCCGCGGGATTGGGATCAATCGCGCCTGAGCCATAGACGGCCTCTACCGACCGGGAAGGATCACCACTGCCAGAGTCCAAACCGGACACCATCGCGGGCAGGCCTTGGCCTCCAAAGCTTGATTGGGCGTCGAGAATGCGCGCCAGCGTTTCCAATTGCTGGCGCTCGATCTCGGCAATGAGTTCGCGCACGTTTAGCTTGGCGGCTTGGGTCGCAAGATCGACGTCACGATCACCGGTTTCCACAATGTCGCGTGCGGTCAGACCGTTATCGACCGTTGGCACGCCTTGAGCGAAGGCAATACCGGGCAGCAAAGACACGCAGAGGATATGAGCGAGCTTAGACAGCAATGTCGCCCTCCAAAGAGCCAAGAGGCGTGAAAGTGCAATCGGGATCAACCGGTGCAACTGCCGCAAGGAACGTGAAGCAATTGGCCTGTGGCTCTTGGTATTGTGCGCAGGAGGCGAGGACGCCGAGTGCGGTGAGAAGGATCAAAATACGTGTCATGTCAGTCTCCAAAAATCAGGTCGGTCACGGTAGTCAGCGCCAACAAGCGCTTCACCTTTTTCCATGCCACCAAGAATAGTGAGGTTGTGGCAGAGTGCGCTGAGATCGGCATCAACGACGATCGATCCTTGGTCGTCGCGAATAAGCGCCAGCCGCGAATTGCTACCCGTATTCAAAAGTACGTCGAGTTCTTTCTCAAAGAGGTTCAGCATGGCGTAGTCAGACGCATGGGCGCGGATATTGGGTAGCAGGATTTGCGTCGGGACCGCTTCAACGATGGTCTTGCCGGTGCGCGTGCGTTCGAGCTGGCTGGCATATTGCGTCATCATCACCGCGACGGTGTTTTGCTTACGCGCGGTGACCAGCCAATTTGAGAGCCGTTCGGCAAAGTAGGCGTTGTCGAGGGCTTTCCAGGCCTCATCGATGATGATGATCGTGGGGCGGCGGTCTTCAATCTCACGTTCGACGCGGCGGAACAGATAGCTCAGAACGGCCATCCGTTCTTTCTCGGACTCAGAGTCGAGGATGCCAGTAAGATCAAACCCGACCACATCGCCTTCGAGAGAAAACGTGTCTTCCAAGGATTGGCCGAATATCCAACCGTAACGGCCATCGCTGGTCCACTCGAGCAGTCGCTGGTGCAAATCGCCGCCATCATCGGTGGAGACAAAGAGCGAGGCAAAGTCTTTCCAATTACGCAAAGCTGGATCAGTGGCGTTCGCGTTCTGGCGCACGACCTCTTGGATGCGGTTGGTTTGAGCGGGCGTCAGCGGCTTGTCCGCGCGGTAGAGCAGGGTGGCCAGCCAGTCCGAGAGCCAAGCCGTGCCGCGATTGTCAACTTCTGTCCAAAGCGGATTGAGGCCAGTGGCTTGTCCAGCCTTTAACGCTGCATAGCTTCCCCCGTTGGCGCGGACCGCCATCTCCATGCCAAGCCTGTAATCAAAGACGTAGATCCGCGCACCTGCTCGACGGGCTTGGGTCATGAGAAAGGCCGACAGCACGGATTTGCCTGATCCGGGTCGCCCCATGATCAAGGTATGACCGCTGGTAGGTTCTTTCTCGGGCGACCCTTTTTCGTGATAGGAGAACCGATAAGCACTTTGCTCGGGCGTGGGGAGCATGGTGATGACTTTTCCCCAAGGCACATGACTCGCCTCTTTGCCGAGTTGCGTGCGGTGGAACGCTGCGAAATCCGCAAAGTTGCGGTTTGTGATGGCACTGGCGCGCACGCGTTTGGGCTGATTGCCGGGATGTTGGCTAAGATAATGCGCTTTTGCTGCGACCCGCTCGCCGATCATCTTCACGCCTTCAGCAGCGGCGGCGTTGACGATTTCAGCGCTCAGGGTCTGCAGCTCATCAAGCGTGTCGCAAAAGATGGTCACAACCATGTGGTGTTCGCCAAAGCTTTGGCGCTTGGCTTCAAGATCATCGGCGGCAATGTCCAGCGCCTCCATGAGTGACAATGCAGCGTCCTGTGAGGCCTGCATCTGCCGTTTTTGACGCTTGATGCGACCTGCCATGAGGTTGGAATTGATTGGCGTGAAGGAGTGCGTGACGATCATATCGACCGGTAGATTGAGCATGTCGAACATCGTGCAGGATGTGGCCTCGGAGTATTCTCCGATGGTGAAGCTCTTGCCATAGCGATGGCCAACCACGCCGTCGGAAAGTTCAAAATGATCCTCAAGGAATGTCACGCGGGTGTTAGCCACGTTGAACGATAAGAAGCCAAAGGTGCTGGCTGGAAAAAGTGGCAGTTCCTGACCGGTATTGAGCGCCCCGAGGAAGCCAACCAGTTCACCAGACTTCGCCGATAGCACGCGCGGTTTTAGATTGGCCAGCCCCGAGGCAAAGACATTCACGGCCTCGTTCAGCCGGCGAAGGCGTTTTTGGGTCTCTTCTTTGAAGCGTTCAGGTGCGCTGCGATTGAGGAACGGAAGAAAACTCTTGGACGGCGGACGGTGCATGACTGTGAGCGTCAGTGTTTTGTCGCGCAGCCCGCTGGTCGCCAGCTTCTCGCGCCACAGCCGGTCCACGTCGCCTGCAAAACTGTCTTCACCCAACGGCTCCAGTTCCGGCGCAATTGCCTTGGACACCTTGTGTACATAATAGCTGAATTCTGGACCCAGCTGGGCGATGATACGGGCAAAGAGGGCTGTGACTTTGTCGAGGTAGGCATCATCGGTTGTGTAACTGTTGACCCCATCCAAGCGGATGCATTGGAATAATTCGTTCACCCGCGTGCGCACGGTCCGATCATCGACGAGGCTGACGTAAGGAAGCATATGCGCGAGGCGGGTTTCTCGGACATACCACTCCGGCGTCAGGGTGCGGGGATCGACCACTTCATCACGGGGCATAGCTGTCCCCACCATGTATCTGTCGGTTGCGCGTGGGAGGGGTTTCTTGCAACGCTGTCATCATCACGTCGATAAAGCGAGGATCCCAATCAGCCGCTTTCCAAAGGATAGGATAGAGGACGATCGCAACCCCAAGGATCACGATGTGTTGGACCCAGACGAACAGAAGCACCGAGCCAAAGAGCCAGACCATCGCATACATGATGGGCAGACCCAAAAGCTTGGGCGGGCGCACGAGGCCGAGGAAGAGTGGTGAGCGCTCAGCCACCAGCAAAGACCGCGGCAACGATGGTAGGAGCGGCGGCGACGCCGGCGATGCCGACGAGGACCCAGAGTGCTTGGCGCAGATCGATGATATTAAAGAACCAGCTGAGAAAGACGCCGAGGACAGCCAGCGTGGCGATCACGACGCCAAGCGGTCCGGTCAGCGCATCGACGATGCCCTGTAGCAAACTTTGAATGGGGGAGAGATCGATGCTTTGCGCAAGCGCAGGGTCGGCAATCAGCAAGAACAGCGCCAATGATGCCGCAAATATGGATGTCAGATGTCTCATGGGTTTGTTCCTTCCAGACGTGCGACCACCGCCATGACGCGGGCCACATGATTTTGGGTTTCTCGGTAAGGGGGGATGCCGCCATATTGGCGCACAGCGTCGGGGCCGGCGTTGTAGGCGGCCAAGGCAAGACGCGGATCGCCGAACAGCTCCAGCATCATGGCAAGATAGCGGGCGGAACCATCGAGGTTCTCGAGGGGATCGCGTGGATCGACGCCAAGATCGCGGGCCGTGGCTGGCATCAACTGACCAAGGCCAATGGCCCCTGCACTGGAGACCGCGCTCTGACGATAGGCGCTTTCGATTTTTATGTTGGCGTGGAAGAGGTTGAGCCAGTCAGAAACCGAAAGTCCTGCGCGGCGTAAGCCAGCATGGCTGCCGTAGCGTAGCGCTGTGGCCTCTATCGCCGAAAGAACATCTGCGCGAGGCAGGGAAGCGCGCGGTGCAATGGCAGTAACCCGAATTTCTTCTGTTGCTGCGACAACATCAGGTTCGTCAAATATTGCTAACGCATCGGCCGCCGAGCCTTGGCCCACACCGTCGTTGTAGTTACGTGCAAAGCTGCTTTGGGATTGTGTGGCGGTCAGAGTGCCGTCGCTCTCCATGACCAGAACCATTTGCGCGGAGGCGGAAAAAGCGGATGCGCCGAGAAGAAGAAGACTAGCCGCTGCTGCCTTTGTCGGCCGTTGCCCGTTTATGCGTGGTGCGTTGACCTTCTTCGAGCGGAACATCGGCGTGGGAAAAACCAATCCCAACCAAGAAGGATACGACTCCAGTGATGGTTTTGAACTCTCGAATTTTGATGTCATTGTGCGTTGTGCGGGTCCGCGCTGTGACCAAGAGCTTTTCGACACCTTCGTCAGATACTGCGCGCATGATCCAGACACCGTAATAGCTCGGACCCTTCTTGTGCGCAGATTCCTGGCATAAGATTTCGGCGCTATAGCCGCTTTCCACGAGTTCGCGGAATCTAGCCTCTGTGACCACATTCGGTGCTTCTACTTCCCAGTTCATGACTGCGATCACACTTCTCTTTTCTCGAGACGTAGGATCGCCATGCCCACCATGGACATCACGAACATACGAAAGTATATTAATGAAACGCAAGATATATTATTGCGATTCTGATGTGGTATTTACCGTCGGCCTGATCGGTCCGAGGGTTTTGCCGTGCTGCATATTATAAAGGATTCTTGCCCAAAGATGAAGATGCTGCATTTGATCCCGCAGGTTATACTATTGAGCGCTGTGATGGCGCGTTCAGCGGGCAGCGCCACCTGTCTCGCACCAGAGCGGCCCTTTGTTCCGAGCGACCCTGTTGCGGCTGTCGAATATGCTGATCTGATCCGACAGGATTTCGAGGACTATATTCGCGACGTGCAGGTGTATTTTCGGTGTCTGGATGCAGAGCGGGCGCGGACATTTGAGCAAGCGCGTGAGGTAAGCCATCAATATGGGGCTTTCATGAATGAGAATATGGGTAAATAAGGGTTAGTCGGGTTCTTGGTTGTGGCTGGTGATCGGCACTCGAACAGCATTTTCATGAGTACCGTCCCGCCAGAGAACCCCGACCATCCCAGTATTCCAACGATACTCAATGCCAACAATTACACCGCTTGTCTTGCAGTCCAGTCGGTAAATCGGTGTGGCTTCAAAAAGATCAGCTTCGAGTGAGGTCAATGTAGCCTCCTTTAGTCGCCACAAAGGAGATCAACCCCTCCTGCGGGATCCAACGCGGTAGAAATAGAATTAAGGGGTCAACGTCCAGCGCACACGAGATGGACGCAATCGTGTTGAGCGTCGCAGCATTCGCGCCGTTCTCTAATCTGCCCATATGGGCACGGCTCACTCCAGCGTTCGCAGCCAAACCCTCTTGGCTCAGTCCGTGATAGTGGCGTATATCTTTGATATTGTGGGCAATTCGGCAGAGTATCTTCATGGAGTGAAAAGAGCCATGATCTCACAAGTTTCTCCACGTGATAAATGTTGCATTCGACCGCTACGTGAAAATTATTCGCCTACGATTTCTGAAGAGACAAATCAGGAATCACATAATGCACGATGGCTGCAATGGGACAATTGAGCCCCGCACGATCAATAGACCAGCCCATAGTCAGTCGTTCGTTTGCACCCGCCAGCAAATGCAAAATTCCCTTGCAGCTGACATATAGATGTAACATTCCCAATGTAATCATAAAATCATTCGGATGAATTTAACCATGATCAAAAACCGTTGGCGCGACATTAGCGCAACCATTAAACAGGATATCGAAAGCGGCATGCTGGAACCCGGATCAAGACTACCAACTGAACCGGTATTGGCCCAGCGTTACGGAGCAGGGCGCCATTCCGTCCGGCGTGCGGTGACCGAGTTGGGCAAAGAAGGACTGCTGAGCGTCGAGCAAGGGCGTGGGACCTTTGTGCAATCTCGCCCAAGACTGACTTATGCGATCGGTGCCCGGACTCGGATGCGGAGCAACATGAACGCGCAGGGGGTCGATGTGGCAAGCGAAATGCTGTCTGCTGAGCATCTGCAAGCGTCGAACAGGATTGCAGGCGCATTGGCCATCAGTCTCGGCGCATCGGTCATCGCAACGCGAAGACGGTCTTTTGCGGATGGCGTGCCAGTGTCTTTCGGCACCCTCTTTCATGACGCGAATCGCTTCGCGGACTTCCCGGAACGGCGAGAGGCTATGGGCTCGGTGAGCGCGGTCTATGCGTCTTATGGCGTGCCGGATTATAAACGCGCTAGCACACAGATGCACGCGCGCCCGGGCCGCGCGGATGAAGCGCAGCTGTTATCACAGCATCCGGATATGCCGGTGATCGTTGTCCAGTCCATTGATGCCGACATGAGTGGTAGACCTATCGCATACACCGAGGTGATTTGGTCCGCAGCGCGCGTCACTTTCGATATTTCTAACACGGAGAACAACATATGACGATTGCGCAGGACGTGCTGCCAGAATGGGGCCATGACGCGGTCCTGTCGACACTGGCGAGGGCCGATGCAGAGCGGCTAAAGGCCTTTGCCGAGCCGCTGATCGCCGATCTGCCTCAGATCGAGGTTTTGGAAAATCGCACGGGTCTCGTGATGTTGCCCATGCGTGACACAGCCCAAGGGACGCATTTCCATCTGGGTGAAATCTTAATGAGCGAGGCCCGCATAACGGCAGGCACTCAAGACGGATACGGCATGCGCCGAGGTCGCGATCTGGAGGCAGTCATGGCGATGGCCGTGATTGATGTTGCTGTGGCGCTTGGGGTTTCGACAGCCGAGTGTCTGGTCTTTCTTGCGGCAGAGGCGGACGCGCAGGCCACTGCAGATCACGACACTTTGTGTCGCGTCGAAGCCACCCGCGTGAACATGGAGACCTTCTAATGACAACCCATCCCGTCCCGTCGGATTTCGAGACCCGCACAAACGCTACCTATGACGCGCTAATGTGGGCGCTGTCGCGGCCAGGTCTGATCCGACACATGCCTGAAACAGGTCAAGCTGGTGTGATCGAGGCGTTGCTGGATCGGGAATGCAAGGCCCACTGTGCCGACCCCGCACTGGCTTCGAGTGTTGCACGGACCGGAGCGGCGCTTGTGGCGTCAGACCATGCCGACCATCTCTTTTTCGACAGCCTGCCCGATGCGGACACGCTTGAGCAAATCAACCTCGGCTCTGATCTTTACCCCGAAATAGGGGCGACGCTGGTTTGCAATGCGGTGCTGGGGCAGGGCGTGCATCTGCGTCTCTCTGGTCCGGGCTGCAACGGACCTGTCGATGTGCAGGTCGCGGGGCTTCCTGATGGGTTTTGGCAAAATCGGGCGCGCCTGATGCGCTACCCCATGGGGTTTGAAGTGTTTTTGATCGACGGCGCGCAGGTGCTGGGTTTGCCGCGATCTTGTCATGTGGAGGTGCTGTAATGGCATATGTTGCAACCCGCGGCGGTGAACGCGCGATCGAGCAATCCGAACGGTTGTTTCGCGCGGAAATGGGCGAGATCACGCCAAACCGAGTGACCGAAATCCGCACGGCGATGCCCTATCTTGTGGACCGTGTCATGGGCGAATCCTCGCTGTATGACGAGGATCTTGCCGCCCTTGCGCTGGCCCAAACTGGCGGAGAGCTTTATGAGGCGGTGCTGCTGTTGCGGGCGTGGCGTACGACTCAGCCGCGTCTGACAGTTGCGGAGCCCGTTACACAAGAAAGTCTGTTCACGCATCGTCGTATCTCGGCAGCGTTCAAAGATATTCCTGGCGGGCAGGTCTTGGGGCCGACGCTTGATTACGCGCACCGCATCCTTGCCACCGACGTTTTGACAGGGGCCACGTTCCAGCCGGTTCCGGTGGATCCCGCGTCGACGCCTTCACCGGCGCAGCAGCCTTCTGTGGCGGCATGGCAGGCAGAAAACAACCTGCTGACTGCGCCAACGACCGACACCGCCATTGGCAACGATATTCCCGACGTCACCCGCGAGCCGCTTTTGTTCCCCGCCAAACGCGCCCATACGCTGCAAAGCCTTGCCCGCGCTGAAACAGGCGGCGTTCTGGCGCTTGGCTATGCCGCGCAACGCGGCTACGGGCAGGCGCATCCGACGGTTAATGAACTGCGTTTGGCAGAGGCGGACATCCGTGTGCGCCATCCGCGCGGGACGGTCTTCAGCGCAGGTCGGGTCAAGGTCAGCCAAGCCGAGGTCGTGTCCAAGAAGGATACAGAACTGGGGCTAGGGTTTGCCGCAACGCTGGGATGGAACGAGGTCAAGGTGATCGCCGCTGCGACGCTGGATTTGAATGCCCACGGCGCCCCCAAGGGATCGCCCACCGAAGAGGAATTCTTTCTGTACCATACCGAAGGCGTGGAAAGTTCCGGCTTTTGCATTCACTTCAAGTTGCCGCATTACGTGACGTTTCAATCCAGCCTAGACGCGATGCGCGATGCCAAGGCCAAACGCGCGGTTTCAAAAACCGACGTCAAGCCACAGATGGAGCCCGCAGAATGAGCCTCAAATCCCTTACCAAGACGTGGGAGCCGATGTCTTACGGTTTCCTTGACGCTTCGGCCAAGCGTGAAATCCGGCGCAAGATGCTCAAGGCTATTGCCGTGCCCGGGTGCCAGATACCCTACGCTAGCCGCGAAGTGCCGATGGCGCGCGGTTGGGGCACCGGGGGATTGCAGGTCTCCTGCACGCTGATCAATCCTGGGATGCAGGTGAAAGTGATCGATCAGGGCGCAGATGACAGCGTCAATGCCGCCTCGATACGCAAGTTTCTGGCGCGGGTGTCAGGTGCGCTAACGACAATGAATACGCTTGAGGCTGACCTGATCCAATCGCGTCACCGCATTCCTGAGGAAAAACTGCGCGAGGATCAAATCCTTGTGCTGCAGGTGCCCAATCCCGAACCACTTCGCCCGGTGCAACCTAACATGTCTATTGCGCGGCAAATGCATGCAGACGCAGATTACGGGCGTATGTGGTTGCAGCTGTACGAACAAATCGTGCGGTCGGGCCGCGTCATGCAGGGGGCCAGCTATCCTAGCCTCGTCAATGGTCGCTTTGTCATGACACCGTCACCTATACCGCGCTGGGACGTGCCCAAGATGGATATGGCTGCGCACCTGACGATCTTGTCTGCTGGACGTGAAAAACGCCTGCACGCGGTGCCCCCCTATACGCGGGTTGAACCGCTTGTGTTTGACGATGTCCCTTACCGCGTTGAGGAGCACGCAGCACTGACCTGTTCACGGTCTGGTGCGCGCGGGTTCTTTATGAATGAGATCCCGCAGGGTGACGGGACGTCTACCTATGAGGTATCTGATAGCGAATTGGGTGTCAAAACCATCCGCTGCCGCGATGGCGAGGCTGCACAAGTCGGTGAAACCTGGTACAAAAGCGGAGAGATGGTATGACGGTGGTGACATTGAATGCCCCCCAATTTGTCGACACAAAGCCACTTTTGACGGCGCGCAATGTGTGCAAATCCTACGGCGACGTGCGTGCACTTCGTGACGTGTCGGCGGTAGTCTATCCCGGTGAGGTGCTTGGCATCGTTGGTGAAAGTGGCTCAGGCAAGTCAACGTTCTTGCGCTGCCTCAATCTTGAGGAGGTTCCGGACGCGGGCAGCTATTCGCTCGACTTGCCGGATGTTCAGGGGAACCTTTTTGATCTGGACCGCTACGCGCGCCGGATGCTCTGCGCCACGCAGATCGGGATCGTCTATCAGAACCCGCATCTTGGTCTGCTGATGAACCACTCGTCTTCGGGCAACGTGGCGGAACGCTTGCTTGTCGCGGGCGAGCGCAGTTTTAATGTGCTGCGCGACAAAGCCCGCGATGCGCTGGATGCGTCGGAATTTCCGCTGGAACGCATGGACGCCCCGCCGATCGAGCTGTCGGGGGGCATGCAACAGCGCGTGCAATTGGCCAAAGCCATCGCGCTGGAACCTGCGCTTTTGCTGCTGGACGAGCCGACGACAGGCCTTGATGTGAGCGTGCAGGCCTTGGTCCTCGACACACTTAAACGGCTCCAGCAAGAGCGACAGATTACCATGGTTATCGTCAGTCATGACCTTGGTGTCATCCAGACGCTGTCTGATCGGGTTATGGTGATGCGCCATGGTCAAGTGGTCGAACAGGGGCTGGTCGATCAGGTCTTTCAGGACCCACAACACAGTTATACGCAACAATTGGTACATGCAAAACTATGACACTTGTTCTGGATATTCGCGACCTCGACAAAGGGTTCACCATGCACCATTTGGGCACAAAGATGGCTGCCTTCGCCGGCATCTCGTTCCAGCTTCATGCAGGCGAGTTCCTTCTGTTGAAAGGGCGCAACGGGGCTGGCAAATCAACGCTGCTGCGCACGCTCTACCGATCATACTTGCCCGGCAGTGGCGAAATTCTGTTTCACTCGTCTCATGGTGTGATCGATCTGGCGCGAGCGGCAGATGTAGATGTCAGCTTTCTTCGCAAGACCGAAGTCGGTTTTGTCACCCAATTCCTGACCGCGCGACCGCGCGTTAGCGCTGAGGCTTTGGTGGCCGAACCTTTGCGCCTGTCTGGCGTTGCGGCGGGCGAGGCGTTGGAAGAAGCGCGGCACTGGCTTGATGCCTTCGGTGTTAAACGTGCGCTTTGGGCGGCCTATCCCACGACTTTCTCCGGTGGCGAGCAGCAGAAGGTGAACCTTGCAAGGGCGCTGATCCTGCCGCAGCGGCTTTTGTTGCTGGATGAACCGACCGCCTCGCTAGATGCCTCTGCCCGCGCGGCGCTGATCGATCGTCTGGCGGAGTTGAAGGCCAAGGGTACCGCGATGATTGGTGTGTTTCACCACCCGGGCGACGTGGCCCAGTTGATCAACCGAGAGATTGATTTGACCCCAGAAACCCAATCCCAAGAGGAGCGTGAAGATGTGGTTGTCTGATATTTCCATCGTCCTGCCAGACCGACTTATCCAGAACGGCGCGGTGCGCGTTCAAGATGGCCTGATCGCCGAGATTTCAGAGCGGCCGGTTAAGGACAGCGTGCACGCACCTAGACATCGGTTATTCCCTGGGTTCATCGACATGCACGGTGATATGATCGAGTTAGAGCTGGAGCCGCGCCCGCGTGTCGATTTCCCAATGGAGGTTGCGATCGGGCACTTGGATGCTCGCCTCGCGGCATCTGGTGTAACAACAGCTTATGCGGGTGTGTCCTTTTCGCGCACAGCCAAGGACAACGAACGACGTTCTTTTGAGCATACGTCTCAGATCATTCGCGCGCTCAAAGACAATATCGAAAGGCTGCGCGTTGATCATCGGATTCATGCTCGGTTCGATGTGACCTATACTGATGCCATTGCGGCGCTCGACGGGCTGCTCAGTTCTGGCGCTGTCGATCTTGTGTCGGTGATGGACCACACGCCAGGGCAGGGCCAGTACCGTGACCTTGAAAAGCTCATCGCCTACCGAAGCCATGGTCAAGGTGTGTCTATGGAGGAGGCCCGCGTGCAGATCGAAGAAAGGATCGCCGCCTCTGTTCCGGCGGATCAGGTTCTCGATAACCTCGAACGCGTTTCGCGCCTGTGCCAGAGCCATGGCGTTGCAATGGCAAGCCACGATGACGATACGGTCGCGAAAGCAAATCTGATGGCGGATATCGGCGCCGTGATCAGCGAATTTCCTGTGACAATTGAGGCTGCCGAGGCGGCAGCCGCGCGCGGTCTGATGATTGCTATGGGTGCTCCGAACGCAATGCGCGGCCAAAGCTATTCTGGCAACTTGTCTGCGCGTGATGCGCATGCGGCGGGGTTGCTGTCGATTCTGGCGGCGGACTATCACCCTGCGGCGATTCTACCGGCCATTATGGCGTTGGCAGAACAAGATCCGAACGGCTTGGCGGGTGCGGCAAGGCTCGCGACGGCCAACCCCGCAAAGGCGCTTGGTTTAACAGATCGCGGAGACATTACGGTCGGAAAACGTGCGGATTTGGTTCTCATTGATCCCGATGGCCACGTGGCTTTGACCCTGCGCCAGGGGCAAAAAATCTACGCCAACGGCACCCTTGATCTGCCATCAGAGGGGCCCGTCGAAATTGTCAAAGAGAATTTACAGAACGTTTAACTAATTGCCATAAAGCGTCGATAGGCTGTCCTTATATTCATTCGGATGAATAGAATCATCCGTTTTTTTAGGGGGCCTATATGACTGAGAATCTGATCCTGTCTGGTGTAACGCGGACATTTGGAGACACCACGGCGGTTGATAATGTGACACTGTCAATTGAGCCGGGGCAGTTTGTTGGCGTGATCGGAAGGTCAGGCGCCGGTAAGTCCACGTTGTTGCGATTGATCAATCGTTTGGTCGACCCCACTGCGGGGTCGATTTCATTTCAGGGGTCCGAAGTGACGTCCCTGAAGGGCAAGGCTTTGCGTGCTTGGCGGCGCGATTGTGCGATGATCTTTCAGCAATTCAATCTGGTGGACAGATTGGATGTTCTGACAAATGTGCTGATCGGGCGCTTGGCCGAACACGGCTTTCTATCCTCTATGGCGATGCGGTTTACTGATGACGAGCGCGCGATGGCTATTCAAGCTCTCGACCGGCTCGGTCTGGTCCCGCAGGCCCTGCAGCGTTCGGGGACGCTCTCGGGTGGCCAGCAGCAGCGTGTCGCCATTGCAAAGGCTTTGGTGCAACAGCCGAAAATCATGCTGGCGGATGAGCCGATCGCTTCGCTTGATCCGGCCAACGCCACGCTTGTGATGGACGGGTTGAAGCAGATCAACACCGAAGACGGGCTCACCGTTATGGTCAATCTCCATACCCTCGATACCGCTCGGGCTTATTGCGACCGCATTATCGCGATGCGTGACGGCCGCGTCTTCTTTGATGGAAGCGCGCGCCAACTGACCGATGATGTCGTTCGCGATATTTATGGCCTCAATGGCCTCGCTGAATTCAACGAGGCTGTCACCTCCACCCAAGCGCGCGCTGTCGTCGCGGCTTGAACAATCCTCATTTAACAACTCAACCAATGGAGACTTCCATGAAACTCTTTACCACCACTGCTCTGGCCTTGCTGGTCGCGTCTTCTGCCCTCGCCGAGGGTTGGCAGGATGACTATCAAGTTCTGAAATTCGGCATCCTGTCCGGCGAGAACGAACAGGACCGTATTATGCGCAATGACCCATTGCGCGCTTATCTGGCCGAGACGCTTAGCGTCGAAGTCGAGATCTTCACAGCAGGCAACTACGATGGTGTGATCCAGGCACTTGCCGCTGACCAGATTGAAATCGCGCGGCTCGGCTCTTCGTCCTATGCGGCGGCCTATACCGCCACGAATGGAGGCGTCGTACCAACGCTAACATCTGAAAAAATGGACGGCAGCACAGGCTATTATTCTATCGTTGTGACGCGCTGCGATAGCGGTATTGAAAACCTCGAGGATGCAGCGGGCAAGGTTCATGCCTTTGCCGACCCTGACAGCACATCGGGCTACGCCGTGCCCTATTTCAATATGGTCAATCTTGAAGGTTTCAAGCCGGAAGAGCATTTTGGCACCGTCACGTTTTCTGGCAGCCACGAAGCAGGTGTGACAGGTGTCGTGAATGGGACGTTTGATACAGCCGCAACCTATCAGAACAATGATGCGGACGGTGTCTTCCAGCGTATGGAAGCAAAAGGAATGATCGACGCAGGTTTGGTCTGCAAAATCTGGGAAAGCCCTGAGATTACATCTGGTCCTTGGACGTTCCGTAGCAACCTGCCAGAAGCCCTGACCGAAGATGTCACCGCTGCGATCGAAGCCTTCCCGACCGCAGATCCCGAGGGCTATAAACTCTATTCTTCGTGGACCGCCGAAGACCCTAATCCTGATACAGGTTTTATGCGTGTCAACGCAGAGCGTTATGAGTGGATTGTAGAGATGCGCGAATGGATCAAGCAAGAGCGCCGTTCCGGTTCTTGATCCAGAAAAAGCAGGGTGGGGCAAAGGCCCCACTCGACGCCTATCTCATCCAATACCCATGGCACGGGCTGTGTCATGGGTACCCCCAAGTATAGAGACGAGGGACGGACATGACCGCCACCGCTGATCCAGACCCTTCAGATATCGCCACCTCCGGGTCGCTGATCTCGCAATTCGAGGTTGATTTTGCAAACCACCGTCGCCACATGCGCATGGGTTGGGCCATCGGCACCGTTTTATTTTTGATCGTCTTCGCACTGACAAGCTGGATTGGCGATTTTTTCAAGGTCACGCAGGTGACGATGCAGGACGGATCGCGCGAATGGCGCTGGATTATTTCTGCCGGCATCCCGCGGCTGGGCGAATTCATCGAGCAAACGATCCCCACTGTGCGTTGGGACACCCTTGGAGCGGACCTTGGCAACTGGTTCTGGCGCTGGAAGATCTGGCTGGAGCTGCTTTTCGAGACGATCCTGATCGCTTTTATGGCCACGGTGCTGGGCGTGATTGGCGGGTTCGTTCTGTCATTTCCTGCGTCCCGCAATTTAGCGCCTAACAAATGGGCGCTTTGGATCACGCGCCGCTATCTTGAAATTGCCCGTACAGTGCCTGAACTGGTCTGGGCGCTTATCTTCGTCTTTTGTTTTTCCGTGGGGCCCATGGCCGGCGTTCTGGCGATTGGGTTGCATGCAACCGGTGCTTTGGGGAAACTTTACTCTGAGGTGAACGAAAACATCGACATGCGCCCGCTGGAAGGGGTGAAGGCGGCAGGTGGGTCATGGTTCGACCAGATTCGCTACGGCGCTGTTCCGCAGGTTCTGCCGAACATCATCAGCTATACCCTGCTTCGGTTCGAGATCAACGTCCGTGCCTCGTCGATTATCGGTTATGTGGGCGCGGGTGGTCTAGGCCAGGAATTCCGTATCGCCATGAGTTTTCAGGAATACACAGACCTGTCCGCTTTGTTTGTCATCATTTTTGTGACCGTGATGATCATTGACTACGGGTCAGAAAAACTGCGCCACCGCGTGATCGGCATGGAGGAACGGACATCATGAATTTGACGCAATCTCAGATCGAAGCTGCCCGCGCGCAAGTGCCATTGGCGTTTCAGGCGCCGCTGCCAGTGCGCATTCGCCGCTACGCGCTTTGGACGTTTCTCATCGGTCTATTCTGCTGGTGCCTCTATGACTTTGACATGTCGCCTCTTCGGATATGGGAAGGGCTAGGGCGTTTCGGCCGCGTGCTGTCGTTTATGTTCCCACCGCATGTGTGGGACAATTGGGCGGACTTTGCCGAGATATTGAACGGATTGGGGGAAACCCTTGCAATTGCCTTTCTCGGGACGGTGCTAGGGGCGATCTTTGCCCTGCCGTTGTCGCTGCTCGGGGCAAAGAATATAATTAAGAAAAGCATTCTGCGCCTAACGGTGCGGCGCGGTTTCGATGTGATCCGCGCGTTCGAGACTCTGATCCTTGCGTTGATTTTCATTCGCGCCTTCGGGCTTGGGCCGTTGCCCGGTATTTTGGCTATCGCCGTGAGCGAGATTGGCACCTTTGCAAAGCTATTCTCGGAAGCGATTGAGAACACCTCGGAAAAGCCTGTGGAAGGTGTCAAAGCCTCTGGAGGATCGCGGCTGCAGCAAATCCGCTTCGCTGTCGCGCCACAGGTCAATCCGGTGATCCTCTCAATCCTACTTTACAACTTCGAATCCAACGTCAGATCGGGCACGATACTTGGCATTGTGGGTGCGGGTGGCATCGGATTTTTGTTGTCAGACCGGATCGCCGCCTACAAATGGGACGAAGCATGGTCAATTATCTTCCTGATTATTGTTATGGTTTATATCATTGATTGGCTATCAGGTTTGATCCGCAGCAAAGTGATCGGCAAATGGGATGGCGCGAAATGAGCGGTTCTGGATCGAAACACCCCCTTAGCGAGACGCCGAGTATTGACGACGGCGCAAGTGTTTTGAATTTCAAACTGGGTGCCTGGACCGAGGTGGGCCGCGGAACGACGCTAAAGTCAGGATCTATGGGGGACTGGTCCTATATTACCCAGAACTGCCACGTGGTTTGGACCTCAATTGGCAAGATGTGTTCGATTGCCAACGCGGCGCGGATCAATCCGGGCAATCACCCCACATGGCGTGCAGTGCAGCATCACAGCGTCTATCGGGCCGAGGCTTATGGTCTTGGCGAGGACGACCATGAATTCTTTGAGTGGCGCAAGGCCGATTGGGTCACCATCGGGGATGATGTCTGGATCGGCCACGGCGTGACCGTGACCGCAGGCGTGACCATAGGCACCGGCGCCGTGATTGGCGCGGGCGCTGTGGTCACGAGGAACGTAGCGCCCTATACGGTCGTGGGCGGTGTGCCCGCGCGGGAAATCAAACGACGGTTCACGCAAGAGCAAGCAGATGCCCTGATGGAGATTGCGGTTTGGGACTGGTCCCACAAGACGTATAAAGAGGCGCTGCCCGATATCAGGACACTCGACATTGATGCCTTCATTGAAAAATACCGAGGCTGATCCGCCACCAATCCGAAAGAAACGACAGATCATTGACGGCAGTCTTCTGGTTTTGTCTGCCTTTACGGCTCTTGCAGGGATCGCCGTTTTTCTCTCGTCGGGGGCAGGACGCGCACTTGAGATTGTCGCCGATACCTTTACCTTTCTCGCTGTCTTGTCGCCCAAAATCGCAGCAGGGATCTTTATCGCGGCAACGCTGCCCTTGTTGCTGCCAAAAGAACACGTCGGCCGACTCATCGGCAGGGAAAGCGGTTTGCGTGGGCTGTTGATTGCGGCTTTTTGCGGTGCCGCGATACCCGGCGGACCAATGATGACCTTTCCCATCGCCGCAGGCCTGGGTGTCGCCGGGGCAGACCTGGGTGCTATGATCGCATTCATTTCCGGGTGGAGCCTTCTGGGCCTGAACCGCACCCTGATCTGGGAATTTTCGTTCCTTCCCGCTGATCTGGTCTGGACCCGCTACCTTCTCAGCCTTCCAGTTCCGATCCTGCTGGGACTGGCCGTCCGAACATTCTTGCAGGTGCGCAAATGAACATCATCATCGGGACCTTTGTCATCGGCGCTGCTGCGGTTTTGTTGTGGCTGAAACTTCCCAATGGAGAGTGGCGGTTGGCGTCATATCTAGCGTCGATTGACACGTTCCTCTTTACCGCGCCGCGTGTGCTGATTGCCCTGTTGGGCGCAGGCTTTTTTGCAGAACTTCTGCCTGAGAACGAGGTGAGGCAATTGCTAGGGGAGGAGGCCGGTATCGCCGCCGTTCTGCTGGCCGTTGTCCTAGGTCCTCTGACACCCGGCGGAGCCTTTGTCAGTTTTGCAATCGCGGCTGCCGCTTTGAAAACCGGGGCCTCACCTGTTGCCGCCATCGCCTATGTCACTTCATGGTCGTTGTTCTCTACGACTAAGATTTTTGCATATGAGTTATCCTTTATGGGGCGGCGTGCGACCCTGTTGCGAATTCTGGTTAGTCTGCCGGTTCCATTTGTCATATCAGGTCTGTTTTATGCTTGGTGAGGCAACTCATCAGATGGGCTGTCTTGTCCGGCCTGCGATGGAACACCTTGATGTGTATTGTGCGGCCCTGTCCATGGGATGGTCTCCAGACAATCTGCGCCCAGACGCCGCGCAGGAGGAACTGGCGGAAATTTCAAAATGTCCTAAGATGTTTCTGAGCAGGCTGGAAGACCTTCAAGGGCAGGGCCTGCCTGTGATCCTGCCTGATGGGTCGTCGGTGCCTCGGTTACCAAGCTTGAAAAGATGGATATGGGCAAACGGCTTTTGCGGATGCATTGCCCTGCGTTGGCAACCCGATACTGATGATCTGCCACCGACATGCATGGGGCATATTGGCTATGCGGTCGTGCCGTGGCGGCGCCGCGAAGGGTTGGCAACTGCTGCGCTGAAGGAGATGCTGCCAATCGCACGCGAGGTTGGATTGCAACGGGTCCATCTAACGGTAGATCCCGACAACACGGCGTCGATTGGTGTGATCAAAGCGGCGGGGGGACGATATGTGAAGACCTTTATCACGCCAGAACAGATCGGCGGACATACAGACGCCCTCTACCGGATAGACTTATGAGCGACGGGAGCACGCCATGACAGGACCCATCATCCAAACAGAACGTATGAACCTGGTGCTTCCTTGTACGGACCATTTGCCTGCTTATGTTGCGTATTGTGGTGGCCTGCGCAGTCAGTTCGTGGGTGGCCCCTTCGACTCTGCAAAAGCCTTCGAGAAGCTTTGCGCCATGGTCGGGCACTGGGGACTGCGGGGGTTCGGACGCTATGTCATGACGCTCAAATCAACTGGTCAGCCTATTGGTCATGTTGGTGCGCTTCAGATTGATACGGCCGAGCCGCCCGAATTGACGTGGACGATCTGGGAGGATGCATATGAAGGAAAGGGTTATGCTATTGAAGCCGTAACTGCCTACCTTGCGCATGTCCCCAAGGTTGACTCTTTTGCTGAAATGCTGATCCGCATAGAGAACAAAAATCAACGTTCTCTGCGACTTGCCGATCGCATAGGCGCAACACGAGACGAAATTGCGGTTGCGCCGCATTGGATGCCGACAGCCGTTACGTTGCGCCTCAGAGTTACGAACAATGGGTAGGCTTGCGTCAACGCAACAGTCGATTCTGCTCTTGAGTGTCAGCGATCCAGTTCATGATTTTTTCTCTAGGAGCGCCAAAATATCCCGATGGCCTGTTGGCATCAAAGATATGTTTTTTTGGGTCAAAAACACTTGGCCCCCGCGCCGACTTCTCTTTGATCCAAACAGCAGCGATATTTTGCATTTCGTCGAGTTCAGCAATGTAATCCGCCATATGGCCCCCCAGCCATAGTTTGTAACACTAGGATGACGATATTTCGGTGTCATATGATTCTGCAAGCGTTGAAGATGAGCATTGAGCGAGCCTTGCTGGTCACCGAGATGTCCTAAAGGCAACCTATGCAGCTTGGTCAAAATCGAATTTCGTCAGAAGTGCCGATAGACGATGTCTGTTGGGTCCGGCTTTGCAGCAGTGTCATCTTGAGTCGCGCCTAAACGCTCAGCTAGTCTGCGCGAGCGTTCATTTTGAGGGTCGACATAACTTACGAGAGAACGAAATGCCCCCGCCTGTTGTGCCCAGTTGCGCAATGCTGTGGCGGCTTCGAAGGCGATGCCTTGTCCTTCGACTTTGGGGAAAACCAGCCAGCCCAGTTCATGTTCTGGGAAAAGTGGCCCGGCATTAATCCCGACCTGTCCAAGGCATAGACCCGTTTGCCGATCTTCAATCATCAGGGCACCGCAGCCGCAAAAATCCCATTGCGCATGATCGGAGCAAAACACTCCCCAAGCGGCTGTGGTCGTAAACGGGCCGCCCATGTATTTTGCGCGCTCGGATTGCATGCAAGTGGCATAAGGCAGCCAATCTTCAAACGTCATTCGACGCAACTTCAGGCGGCTGGTGTGAAGAAGTGGGATCTCTGTCATGTACAATACGTTTCTATTTTTGGATTGGCCCTTCTCAAACTGCCAGACCAAGATCACTCAGGGATTTGAAGCCCTTAGGGATGTCGGCCTTGTTGCGCAGTTCAAGCACCAGATTCGGGGCGCTCTCGATTGTCGCTAGTGCGCGAAAAACGGCAGTCCATTCGATTTCCCCTTCCCCCGGGGCCCAGTGGCGGTCGGCATAGCCATCGACGTCTTGCAGATGGACATGGGCAAGCTGCGCACCGGCATCAGTGATAAAGTCGGCGACGGGCGGGGCACCAGACATGCGACGGGCTAACTGAGCGTGCCCGGTGTCGATGGAAAGTGCGATTGCTTGTGAGCCAAAGCTATCCAGCATCTCGCGACGTGTTTCTGGGCGAACGTCCTGAATGTTTTCGATCACAAGAGTGATGCCCATGTCTTCGGCAGCGCGCACGACGGGGTCTAGAATTTGATGGATGCGGCCAATCTTGCTTTCGGCGTAGCCCGGAAAGCTGAAGATGTTGTTCTGATACCAAGCCGTGTAAGGGGAATGCAGGACCATCTGGCGCGCGCCGATCCGATCCGCGGCCTCGAGAGCTTTGAGGAACCGCGCAGTAATGATCGGGCGCAGTTCCGAGTCTTTGTTGTCGATATCCAGACCTTCAAAGGGCCCATGAATGCCAAGGCGTCCAGTATGCCCATCAAGCGCCGTCTTGGCGGCGGCAATGCGATCGTCGAATCCGGTGGTTAGCGCGACATGGGACATGAAATCCTGTAGTTCGATATCGCGAGCGGCATCAAACAGCCAATCGCGGTGGTCTGCAATCTCAGATGTTTTCAGGCAGGCGCCTATTTTGAGCGGGGTCATGTCTGTGGGTCCTTGGGTCGGGAATAAACATATAGGTAGCGATGGCACAGCAAAGACACAGGGCCATGACAGCAAAAGACCACCAGCCGCCGTAGGTTTGTGTGGTCCATGCAAAAGCAAAAGGGGCGGAGGCGTTGATCCCCATTTGCACGAAGGAGATCCACCCCAGTCGTGCACCGTAACCTTTGGTACCGAATAGCGCCAAAGGCAGGGTACCGCGCGCGATGGTTTTGATCCCGTCGCCCATTCCGTAAAGTGCGGCCGCAAGCAGTAGTCCAGTTAACGTAAATCCGAAGATCAACAGGACGACAAAGCCAGAAAACATCAGGCCGAGGCTAAGCGCATAGGTCACCAATGGGTACATGCTGCGACTGACCAACATCTCAAAAAACCGGCCCACGGTTTTGAACGGGCCGATGACGGCACCGGCGAAGGCTGCCATGGCTGCCGTATGGCCCAAGTCCTGAACATTGGTCACCCAAAGTGTCATAACAGCGCCCATCAGGTAGCCTGAAAAAATGAAAGAAACGACCATCCACAGCATTGCCTGCTTGCGCAGGTGTCCAGTCAGTTCGGGCCAGTCCGGCGCATTGTCAGGCTTGGGTGCATCGGCTTCGCGTTCAGGCCCGCGCAAGACAAAGAAGTGGATCGGTGTGCAGATCAGCAAGGCACTGAAGCCGAGGATCACCCATGTTGTTTCCCAACCGTACCGGTTAAACAGCGCGAGAGTCAGCGGCCAGAAAATAGTCGAGGCGACCCCGCCAAACAGCGTGATGACAGAAATTGAGCGTTGCGGCAGAACGCCTAGATCCAGTCGCGCCACACTGGCAAAAGCCACATTATACAGCACGAACATGCCAGCGCCTTCGGCCACCAGGATCAGCACAAACAACCCGATCCGCCCTTCAATTTGGCTCATCGCCATCAGCGCAAGGCTGGCCACGATCGAGCCCAGTGTCATCACCCAGCGACCGCCACAGCGGTCCACCAGTTTTCCGGCAATGGGTGAGACCAGGCCGCCAAAGAAAAGGCCCAGCGATAGAACGCCGAATACCTCTGACAGGGTCAGTCCAAGATCATTGGCCATTTCTGGTAAGAGCACCGCATAGGCGTACATCAACGTCCCGTACCCCATGATCTGGGTTACGCCGAGTCCAATGGCAGGAAGATAATCGCGGTTCAGTCTTGGCAGGTTCATCCAGCCGGTATACCGCGATAGGCTGGGCGGCCCGCAACCCATGTCCCCTGAATGGCTGGGACAGAGCCGTCGGGCCAATCCACCAGAACAAGGTCCGCGCGCTTGCCAACAGTGATGTCGCCCCGGTCGGGCAAACCCATCGCCCGCGCGGGGCCAGATGAGACGAGCGACCAAAGCGCAAGCCGATCCGCACGGCGCTCTGCGTCAAGCTTGGCAATTGCGGCCAGCATGGCGGGGTAGAAATAATCGGAAGCGAGCGCATCGCACAGACCGGCCTCCACCATGTCACCTGCACCGAGCGAGCCGATATGGCTGCCTCCACGGGCGGCATTCGGCGCGCCAAAGATGATCGGATCACCACCTTTGCGGGCCGCTTCTGCCGCCTCAATCACCATCGGAAATTCGGCCACTCCTGCGCCAAGCTCGCGGAAATAGGTGCGGGTTTCCGCCCGTGTATCATCGTGGCTTAGCATGGGCGCTCCCGCTGAACGGGCCATCTGTGCAACCGATGCGATCGCGTCGGGCACCTCGCTGCGCCGATCCCAGACGTGGCCCAGGAGCGCGATATAGTCTTCCTCGCTCAGCCCTGCGCGATGGGCTTTGGAAGCGGTGCGTTTTTTCATGCGCGCGTCGTCTAGCGACGCGATTGAAAAATCCGGGGACAGCTCAAAAGCGCGGTCCTGGATTGGCATGTCATAGGCCCGCATGGTCATGGACGTGTGGTCATTGAATGCCACAGAAGGCAATAGCGGCCCCGCAAGCGCCCATTCGATCACGTCCAATGCCTCGAATGCGAAGGTTTCCCACCGAAGTTGCACGCGGTTTTCCACTGTCAGCCGTGCGGCCAGATCGCGCATGGCTTGCATGAGTTCGCGGCCGCGTGCCACATCGCGCAACCCCGGCTCCCATCCCAGCGTGATGGCGTGATAAGCGGTGGCTATCCCATTGGTTGCAAGTTGACGGTCAGTGTCGATGAGCGCCGTTTCGGTTGGGAAGAAAACTCCTGGGCGGGGCATCAGCTGGCGTTCGAACGCATCGCCATGTACGTCGATCAGGGCAGGGGCCAATATCAATCCACGTGCGTCGATCACCTCGCCTTGTGCGGGGCCACCTAATTCGACGATCTTGCCATTGCTGATGGCAACAGTCGTCTCAGTGATCTCGCCGGGCAGGTAGACCTGTGCGCCTTCAAAGGTAATCATTCAAAGTCGTTCCATTGTCAGATGCCAGTGGAAAGACTCCGGCTTTTCGTGTTCACGGTCCTCAAGCTTCAGGCATTCAAAACCTGAAAACAGGGCCAACAGATCGGCCGCCGCGCAAAAGTAGTGCGGGTGCATTTTGTCCGTACCGGGCGCATCAAAAACCCATGCGTTGCGGCTGATTTCACGACCTGTGTATTTCGCCTGCTCATGCGGCAGGCGGCGTTTGGACAGCATGGTGCCCATATAGCTGCCACCGGGCTTCAGAACGCGACGAATTTCGGCAATTGTGCGCAGCAAGATATCTTCGTCGCCATGGTAGATCACGTTCCAGCTGAGCACGTGGTCAAAGGCGTGATCCTTGAACGGCAGGGCATCCATGCGGGCCAGAACTGTTTGCACCCCACCGGCCTTTTCAATCTCTGCCAACCCGCCGGGTGCTGCATCCAACGCGATCACGTCAAAGCCCTGGGATGCCAGCCAAAGCGCGTGACGCCCCACGCCCGCCCCCAAATCAAGAATGCGTGCGCCTTGTGCCAGACCAGCCGCCCAGTCTTGCACGTCCTTCTCGGGCGTTAGCCACTTGCTATCTTCTTCGATGGATTTCCATTGGTCATTCCAATGCTGGTCTGCCGTATCCGATTTCACCGTTGTTCTCCGATAATTTTGGTACGGGCCCAGCCGCTGACGAGCTCGATCCCGATTACAACAACTGCGATCATCAAGATCACGGTCATCGCTGTGGGGTAATCGAAAAGGTCAAAACCGACCTTAAGCTCGATCCCGATCCCACCTGCACCGACAAGGCCAAGGATGGTCGAGGACCGGACCGCTTTCTCTAATGCGAACAATGAGGTGGAGATAAAAGCAGGCATGCTGGCGGGGATTGTGGCGCAGGCCACAACATCGAGTTTCCGCGCACCAGTGGCTGTTAGGCTCTCGGCGGGGCCTTTGTCGGTTGCTTCCATGTCGTCGGCGAAAAAGCGACCGCAAAAGCCGATTGTGTCGATCACGATGGCCAGCATGCCCGCGAAGGGACCAAGGCCCACGGCCACAACGAAAACCAGTGCCCAGGCGATGTCAGGTACAGCACGGATGAAACTCAGTCCCGTCCGCACAATTTGGTTCACCCATGGGCCGGCGATCAGCCCCTTTGCGGCCAAGAGTGCGACAGGAACAGATAGGATTACCCCGATCACAGCACCTGCAAAGGCGATTTGCAGGGTCTCGACCACCTTCCAGCCCAGCCGCGAGAGCACTTGTGGGTCAAGGTTCGGCGGGAATGCCCGCGCGGCGAAATCGGCAAAGCGGGGTGGGGCGCTGGCCACTTTCTCGACTGAAAAACCAACTCCGGCGAGGCACCAGAAAATGACCACAAGCCCAAGGGCGTAGCCCAGAAAGCTGATGGCGGAGGGCCGCTCAAACCGCGCCAGTTCAAACCGGGCCCGTTCATTCCGGGACGGGGCGATATCAGTCATAAAGACCTCTCAGATCGGCGGAACTTAGTGAGGCTGCTGTCGCATCAAGCTGAATACGCCCCTGCGCAAGGCCAAGCACGCGGTCGCCGTATTTCAATGCATGTTCAATGTTGTGCGAGGTAAAGACGACCGTCACATTCTCGTCGCGGACGAGTTGGAAGAACAGCTCCATCACGTCTTCGCCTGCACTTGGATCAAGTGACGCGCAAGGCTCATCCGCAAAGAGAACCTTGGGCGCGCCGACGATGGCGCGGGCAATGGCCACGCGTTGCGACTGCCCGCCCGATAGCCGATCCGCGCGCCGGTGCGCGAAATCAGCAAGGCCCACACGTTCCAACGCCTGCATAGCCGTATCCCGAGAGGATTGGGGGGCTAGCGAATGGCTCCAATGGCGTATGCCGGGACGCTTACCTAGAAGACCGTGCAAGACATTTGAGAGCACAGACAGTCGGGGCACCAGATTGTGCTTCTGAGAAACCAGCCCGACCTGCGCGCGAATGTTGCGCATTTCTCGCCCGGCTACTTCATTTGTCTGCTGTCCCAGCAAATGCACACTGCCACCTGAGGTTGGGATCAACCCCATTAGACAGCGCAGCAGGGTCGATTTCCCCGTGCCGTTGGCACCAACAAGTGCTGTCGCCTCTCCGCGGGCGAGGCGGAAACTCACGTCGGAAAAGATCGGCGTTGCCCCAAAGGTTTTGGAAACGGCGCGGGCTTCAATTTCAACGGGCGAAACCGGGGCGAAGGCCGCCCCGGTTTGTTCAGTCAGCACATCCGGTGCCGCCGGACTTCTCAGCAAAAGATCAGTCACCGATGAAATTGTCGAACTGAGGGTATCCCGCATTCGAATACATCGAGCGGACGTAGTCATACGCGCTGTCTTCAATCGCAACGAGGTCCATGCCGACATACTTGTCGTTTTCTTCGTGAGCCGTGATGCCTGCGATGACCTGCGCCTTGTTCCCAAGGACCGCGTCTCGCACTGCTTCGGCAGCCTCGGTTGGCACATGTGCACCCACCATGATCATGTCATTGGGCAGGTCGCCCGAGCGCGCAATCATCTTGTAAAAACCGTAAGGTAGTTCCGTTTGGCCATTGCGGACGCCGATGAAAGTGCCTGCATTCATGCCGAGCGCGTCAATATCGCCGTTGTTCAACGCCTCAAAGGCGATGTTGCGTGAGGTGTGGGTTTTTTCAATGTCATTCACCGGATCGACGCCGTGATCAGCGAGGACCTGCATGGGGCAAAGCATGTTTGAAGTCGAACCGATATCGCCAAAGGCGACCGACTTGCCGACCAGATCCGTGGGCACGTTGATGCCGCTGTCAGCGCGCACGATTATAGCGCAGTGATAGTCTGGGCGACCGAGCCCGATCAGTGGCGTGGCATTGGTCAGCTTGTTGATAACCACATATTCTGCAGGTCCAGAGACTACAAAATCCACGGTCTCACCGCGCAGCGCCTCGGCTGCAGCCGTGCGCGAGTTTACTGCATAGAATTCGAATGTGTCGCCGGTGGCCACTTCAAGCGCCTCCTTAAACGGGCCCCATTCCAGTTGCAGTCGTTCCATACCTTCAACATCTGTGACGGCAAGTTTCCAGGTTTCTGCTGTCGCTGCAAAAGCAGACACAGCGGCAAGGCTTACACCCAGCAAAAGAGATTTCAGTTTCATAGCACCCTCCAGGTTTATTCATTCGGATGAATAGTGGGGCTGCGTATCAATGGCGTTACAGTTTCATGAAACCTTTGTGACGTATGCGGCCGAGACTCCAAAAGCCTCAGCCAACTTTGTTACCTTGGCTCCAGACGCCGCGGAGCAGAGGTATTTGGTCGATTTTGCGCACACGCAGAACATCACCGCGCAAACCTGTTTTCAAAGCACCGCGGTCATGCAACCGCACGGCCTTTGCGGGGTTGCTTGTCACTGTAGCAATGGCGCGGGGCAGATCATTCCAAATGTCTGAAAGGCGGAAGGCCGACAAAAGCAGCGCCGAGGGCACGTAGTCTGACGAGACAATGTCGAGAAGATCGGCTTTTGCGAGGGCCTCTGCCGCAACATTGCCGGAGTGAGATCCGCCACGGATCAGGTTGGGTGCGCCCATCATCACGGCAATTCCGTGCACGCGACAGGCGGCTGCGGCTTCAACCGTTGTGGGAAACTCGGCAAACCCCACGCCGTTCACCGCTGAGGTTCCAACATGATCGGCCGTGGTATCATCATGGCTGGCCAGAACTGCACCCAGACGGCGGGCTTCTTTCACTGCACCCACCTCGTGCTTTGCCCCGAGGCGTTTTTGCAGACCCAACAGGGTCTCAACATGTTCGGCAAACTCCGCGTCGTTCATCCCGCGTTTCTTAGCAACATAGGTTTTGAGCGCGGTCAGGTCACGGAATTGGCGCTGGCCCGGAGTGTGATCCATAAGGCTGACGATACCGACCCCGTCTGACGCTCCGAACGCCGCCAATTCCTCAAGCAGCGTCTCTGAACAGATTTCGGCCCTGAGATGCAGGAAATGACTGATCTTGAAATACCCTTGCGCGCGCGCTGCCAAGAGTTCATCCGCTAGCATTCTGGCGTACTCGATGCAGCGGTCCTTGCCGCTGTTGTGGATGGACCCCACCCGCATGGCGTCAAACACCGTCGTGATGCCAGTGGACGCCAGTTCTGCATCGTGCGCGATCAGGGCGGGCAAATGTGGCCAGTCCACCTCTGGGCGCGGTTCGATATGGCGTTCGACATTGTCTGTATGCAATTCGACAAGACCGGGAATAACGAGATCACCGGCACAATCCAGGGCACCGGTTGGGACATGATCCCCTTCAGTAATGTCACAAATGACGCCTTGTTCGATTGTCACTGCACCAGTGAGTACCTGATCTACCAACACAAGCTGCGCATTGGCGAGACATAGGTCGCTTGACACATCGTTGTCACAAGCCTTTGTCAAAGAGGACGTGGGAAAAGGGGAATTCATGTCATACTCTCGATTTGCAATTTACTATGTGCCGCCGGTAGGGGCCTTGGCCGATTTCGGCGCGTCTTGGCTCGGTTGGGATGTGTTGCATGGGCGTGAGGCACCCCAGCCTGATGTACCGAGTTTGGATGACATCACGATGACACCGCGCAAATACGGGTTTCATGCGACTTTGAAGCCGCCGTTTCGTCTGGCTGAAGGGCAAGATGTGAGAGCTTTGGAAGCCGCCGTATCTGACCTTGCTGTCAACCTCGCGCCGGCCATATGCAACGGATTGGAATTGACGACTTTGGGCGGTTTTCTGGCGCTGACACCGCAAGACGATATGCAAGCTGTGCGCAGGGTTGCTGGGGCCTGTGTGCGCGAGCTTGATCGATTTCGCGCCCCAGCTTCCGAGGCAGAACGCGCACGCCGCCGCAAAGTCGGTCTGAACCCTCGGCAAGAGGCGCTGCTCGCGCAATGGGGCTATCCTTACGTGATGGAGGAGTTTCGGTTCCACATGACACTGACGGCGCGGCTGCCGCAGGCTGACATCTCCGTATGGTTGGCCGCTGTGCGGCGTTATCTGCCTGACCTGTCTGGCCTTTTTGTGTTGGATCAAATCGCTTTGTGCGGTGAGCGGGAAGACGGCCGGTTCGAAGTAATCCATCGCTACACGCTCGCCGGTTGAAGCAGCGCCGCCCCCCGAGCGATGGTCTGGGACAGCGGGCCATCATTGGCGAGGTTGATCACCTTGAGCCCAGCCGGCAAGGGCTTGTCAGCCTGGGCAAGGCGTTTGCTGATCTCTTCTTCCGTCTCACGGGCCCGCGCGGCGAGACGCTGCGCAAGTGTTTCCGGTTTCGCGGTGATGTTGAGAACGACGAGGCGCGGGAAAATTTCGGCCGCTTGGGCCAGAGCCTTGCGAGAGAAATTGACAAGGCAATCGTTACCTTTGCCAAGTTGATATTTGATGGTGATCGGGATTCCATAGTGCAGTCCGTGCGCGCGCCAAAACACAGCAAAAGCTCCATCTTTAACCAAGGCATCAAATTGCAACTCTGAAACCGCATCATAATCCTCGCCGCCCAATTCGGGCGCACGTGTGATGATGCGGCGGACAAGATGCAAATCTGGCATGACACTCTGGAGTCCCGCCATCACGCTGTCTTTGCCGACACCTGATGGGCCCACAACCGCGATAAGGCGCCCCCCAGTTTTTGAGGTAAGCGTCACGCTGCCAATCCGGGGGTAAATTGTGCAACATCAATTTCGCGATCACAGACTTGGGCGCGGGCCGCTTCGTCATGGAAAATTCCGATGATGGCCGCGCCGCGCGCTTTGGCGTCTTCGATCAGCGACAGCACAACCTCGCGGTTCGCAGCGTCGAGGCTTGCGGTGGGCTCATCAAGCAGCATCGCAGGATAGGCATGGGCAAAACCACGGGCGATATTGACGCGCTGTTGCTCGCCGCCCGAAAAGGTTGTGGGGGACAAAGACCACAGCCGTTCGGGAATGTTTAATTGTTTCAGAAGCGCCGATGCGCGGTCGTGCGCGTCGATTTCTGGTATGCCCAACGCGCGCAGCGGCTCTGCAACCACGTCCAGCGTTGGCACGCGCGGCACGACACGTAGGAACTGGCTAACATAACCCAACACATCACGGCGCAATTTGATAACGTCGCGCGGCTCGGCCTGTACGATGTTCAAACCGCCAATGCGAATTTCCCCTGCCTGCGTCAGGTAATTGCCGTAGATCATCCGCATCAGCGTGGATTTACCAGCACCAGAGGCGCCAGTGAGCGCCACGCATTCGCCAGGGGCAACCGCAAAGGACACATTGCTGATCACCTCGATCACGGCACTTCCCTGATTGTGCAGGGTAAAGGTTTTGGAAACGTTGCTAAGGTCTATCATGGCTCATACCTGTAAAACTGAACTGACAAGAAGCTGGCTATAGGCATGCTGCGGATCATCCAGCACTTGATCTGTCAGGCCCGCCTCGACCACGCGGCCTGATTTCATGACCATAAGGCGGTCCGCCAGCAGGCGAACCACAGCCAGGTCATGGGTGACGATGATCGCCGACAGCCCCATGTCACGCACCAGACCCCGCAGTAGATCCAGCAGGCGTGCCTGAACCGAAACATCAAGACCGCCTGTGGGTTCATCCATGAACACCAGGCGCGGGCCCGTCACGAGGTTGCGTGCTATCTGCAAGCGTTGCTGCATCCCGCCCGAGAAGGTTGTGGGTCGATCATCCACACGTGACGCGTCGATCTCGACCCGCCCGAGCCAGTCCGTGGCCTTGTCGCGGATGTCGCCGTAGTGACGCTCTCCCACAGCCATCAACCGCTCGCCTACATTGCCACCGGCGCTGACGCCCATGCGCAGCCCGTCGCGGGCGTGTTGGTGGACAAAAGCCCAATCGGTGCGACCGAGCATCCGCCGCTCCGGCTCCGACATCGTAATTGTGTCGCGGGGGCCGTCCGTGCGGGTGTCGAACACCACCTGTCCCGCATCGGGGGTCAGATGCCCTGCCATGCAATTGAGCAAGGTGGATTTACCTGACCCACTTTCGCCAACGATCCCCATAACCTCACCGGGATACAGGTCAAAAGACACATCGGCGCAACCGATATGCGCACCATATCGCTTGGTGATGCCCTGAACGGAAAGCAAAGGTATCATTCTGCGTCCTTTCCTTTATGGCCCGCTGCCTGGCGCGCTTCGCAATAATCGGTGTCAGAGCAGACAAACATCCGCCCACCTAAGTCATCGATGATCAACTCATCCAGATAGCTGTCTGTCGCACCGCACATTCCGCAGGGGTGATCTGCTTTGGACGCTTCGAACGGATGATCCTCAAAGTCGAGGCTGACCACTTGGGTATAAGGGGGCAGCGCGTAAATACGTTGCTCGCGCCCTGCGCCAAAAAGCTGGATTGCGGCCATATCGCCCAGTTTGGGGTTGTCGAATTTGGGGATCGGCGAGGGATCCATCACATAGCGCCCTTCGACCTTGACCGGATAGGCATAAGAGGTCGCGATATGACCGTGGCGGCTGATATCTTCGTAAAGTTTCACATGCATCAGTCCATATTCTTCAAGGCTGTGCATCTTGCGAGTCTCGCTTTCACGGGGTTCGAGAAAGCGCAGCGGTTCCGGGATCGGCACCTGATAGACAAGGATCTGACCCTCGTGCAGCGGCTCTTCGGGGATGCGGTGCCGGGTCTGAATCACAGTGGCATCACTTGTCGCAGTGGTCGTCGCAACTCCAGCAGTGCGTTGAAAGAAAGTCCGTATTGAAACCGCGTTTGTGGTGTCATCGGCCCCTTGGTCGATCACCTTGAACGTGTCCTTGGGCGTCAGCACCGCTGCCGACACCTGCACGCCACCTGTTCCCCAGCCATAGGGCATTGGCATCTCACGAGAGGCGAAAGGGACCTGATAGCCGGGAATGGCAAGCCCCTTAAGGATTGCGCGGCGGATCATGCGCTTGGTCTGTTCGTCCAAATAGGCGAAGTTATACTCGGTCATTCCGCTGCCTCCTGCACCTGTTGCGCACCCGCTTCTCGACGGAGCTTGCGCACCAGTTCCAGCTCGGACTGGAAATCGACGTAGTGGGGCAGTTTGATATGCTCTAGAAACCCTGTCGCCTGAATGTTGTCGGCGTGATACAAAACGAATTCTGCGTCCTGTGCGGGTGCACCAACGTTATCCTCGCCCAATTCTTCCCAGCGTAGCGCGCGATCGACCAAGGCCATGGAGATTGCCTTGCGCTCGGTCTGGCCAAAGACCAGCCCATAGCCGCGCGTGAACTGCGGCGGCTCGGTTTTCGAGCCGGTGAATTGGTTGACCGTCTCGCATTCGGTCAGGATCACTTCTCCGATCTCAACGGCAAATCCCAGTTCGGGGATGTCCATCTCAACCGGCACCGACCCGATCCGTAGCTCGCCCACAAAGGCATGGTTGCGCCCGTAGCCGCGCTGCGTGGAGTAGGCGAGGCCAAGGGTAAAACCTTCGTCCGCGCGGGTCAGCGCTTGCAGGCGCAGGGCGCGTTCGGCGGGCATTTCCAGCGGTTCGCGGGTCAGGTCTGGGGGCGGCGTATCGTCATGGGGGGCCTCTTCGATCAGCCCTTCGCGGTTCAGGAATTCGGTGACATGCGGGACAGTTCCCGTCTCGGCGTCACGTGAAGGAGCCTTGGGCACCTCGCCATCAGCGGCCAGTTTAAAATCAAGCAAACGGTGCGTGTAGTCAAATGTTGGGCCCAGGACCTGCCCGCCGGGCAAGTCCTTGAACGTGGCCGAGATGCGCCTGTCGCAGGCCATAATGCCGGTATCGACAGGCTCGGACGCACCAAAGCGCGGCAGAGTGGTGCGATAGGCGCGAATGAGGAAGATCGCTTCGATCAGATCGCCACGCGCTTGCTTGATTGCAAGTGCCGCAAGGTCCGGATCATAAAGCGACCCTTCGGCCATGACGCGATTGACGGCGAGACTTAGTTGCTCGCGGATTTGCGCAATGCTGAGCTCCGCGATATCCGTGTTACCGCGGCGTTCTTCGGCGAGCCAGGCATGGGCATTCTCGATTGCCCGCTCTCCGCCTTTGACTGCTACATACATGTCAGGATGCTCCTGCTTGCGCTATCGCTTCGCTACTTGAGCGCGAGACTTCGGTTGATCGGGGCAAAGCCGCGAGGCGTTCGCCACAAGTGAAAATGAAATCCAGCCCCAGCGGGAACAGGTTTCGGTTGGCCTGAAACGCGTCCAGGTCTGGCAAGGAAAGCGTTGCCTGATCCTTGATACCGGGACCCGTCAATGTTGCACCTGCCGCAAGTTCGGAACATTCAACTATGAGCGTGGCCGACCGGTCAGGATACTCGGACGTGCCGATCGGGTAGACCGCGAGCGGCGCGAGCGTGTCCCACTTGCCAACCGCAAACATACAATGCGCGGGGCCAACAAAAGGGGCACCTGTGTGAAAGGCCAGCCACGCCCGCGCCGCATCGCAGTCCATATCGCCAGCCAGATAAATCGGTGTTTCCGTATCGCAGAGCGTCAGCAGAACGGCACCCATCGCGGGCGACAGCGGGGCAGGGGGTGCTGCCCCTTCGATATCCTGAATGGTGCCCGGACGCGCCATGGCCTCCATCACACTGCGAAAGGCGTGGGCTGACTCGACGGCTGGATCGGCAAAGCCGCCGGACAGGGTGTTTGCCTGCATCAGTCTTCTCCTCGGGTCATGGTAAAGAAATCAACCTTTGTCGCGGCTGCCTTGGCCGCGCGGGCGGCTTTCATGGTGGCCATCCCTGCCTCCAGAGGCTCAAGGACCGTCTCGCGCAGCCTGCTTGCCATTGCGGTCTGCATAAGCGCATCGACGAGAGCGGCGACCTCGGCATCTGCTTTGCTCCGCCCTTGAATATAGCTGTGCCCGACTTCGCCGGTTTCCAACGTCAAAGCGCAGCGGGTTATAGTCATCTCGCCCAGATTGAAGGGTGCGCCGGTGGCACCAGCGCGTGCGCGGACCATCGTGCTGCCAATCTCTGGTGCACGTAGCCACGTAAAAGCAGGGCGCGATATTTCAGCATCCAACAGTGCGGCCACACGGCCTTCGGGCGCTTTAGCCAGCAGACCCATCCACGCCTTACGGGGATTATTTTCGCTCACAGTGTCTTTCATCTCGACAACTTGTCTCTTTCCTATACAACTATACATATCTTATCATATTGATGTCCTCATGACAGAAGAGTTTTGTGAAATTTGCGTGACAGTTCTGACAAAACCCCGATCTGGAAGGCCATCGCCAATGCATTGCGCAGTGACTTGGCTGAAGGACGTTATGCGCCGGGGGACAAGTTGCCGACCGAGGCTGCGCTGGCAGACCGCTTTGGCGTGAACCGCCACACGGTGCGCCACGGGATTTCGGTATTGGTTGAGGAAGGGCTGGTGCGCACCCGTCGCGGTGCAGGGGCCTTTGTCGCGGCCACGCCGACCGACTATCCTATTGGCAATCGGGTGCGGTTCCACGAAAACCTGATCGCCGCAGGCCGCAGACCCGAAAAGCGCATGCTCGCGTTGGACGAGCGCGCTGCGACGATTGGCGAGGCTCAGGCGTTGCGGATCGAGGCGGGCAGTCCGGTCTGTGCCTATCATGGGCTTTCATTGGCAGATGGTCAGCCAATTGCCGTATTTGAAAGCCTGTTCCCGATCCTGAGGCTCCCAGGAATTACCGCGGCATTGACAGAAACAAGTAGCGTCACCCGAGCGCTGAGTATTGCCGGTATCGACGACTATACGCGTGCCTCAACCCGCCTGACGGCAGTTCGCGCTACCGCAACACATGCGCTGCTTTTGAATGTTGGCGAAGGCGATCCGCTGCTGAGATCGTCAAGTGTCAATACATGTGCGATCGGTAAGCCAGTAGAATACGGTCGCACCTGGTTTGCAGGGGACCGGGTCACACTGACGCTTTGATCCCCTTGCCGCTATTCATGCTTTTACGGGTTTTGCGCGCCATTTTGGCAGAAGGGGCCCATCCCTAAAGGTAGATACGGAACCTCGGGGTCAAACTATGCCTTTGTTCAAAGCCGCAGGCCAAATATACGGCCTGGGCGTTTGCGTTGTCGGGATGTGTTCCGACCGTCATAGATTCGCAATTTAGCTCGCGTGCTTTGGCCATCGATGCATTGATCAACCGCCTTCCAATGCCTGATCCCCGAAACTCGGCTTCAACAAACAAGTGGTGCATATCAATGCCACGCTCACCCATCTCCAATTTTATCATCGGGCAGAGAGCAGCATAGCCCACAACTCTCCCATCAACTTCTGCAATCAGGGCATAAATCCAAGGAATTTCTCCAAAGATATCACGCTCCAGAGTCTTTGCGCTGACGTCTGGAATATCCCCATGATGATGGGCCAGTGCCCGCACCATAGATAGAATTCGTTCCACGTCGGATCTTGCAGCGCTTCGCATTATAATAGCATCGGGAGTAACAGAGTTTTTCATTTCACGTTTCAAATCGGTTTACAGGGCGATGCGCGTAACGCTGACACTCGAAGATCAATAAGCAGTCAAACGCCCCCGCCCGAAAGGGCAGGGGCTAACAGGGCCGCGGGATATATTTGGGAGAACGACCACTGTATCAGGCGAAGCCAATGAGCCTATTCAAGCCCCATGCAGTTTGCATAGTAGGTCACCGTTGCAGGCCAATCAGAGAATATACCGACAACACCAACATCCTGCGCCAAGGCGTCAATGTATTCGTACATTACACCATCATTGGTGGTCAGATCCGAGATCGACTGGTAGTACCATCCGCCGCCGTTCTTGAGCGGGCCAGACCGCTCGATCGTCCATGTGATGATCTCAAGCCCTGCTACTTTGGCTTGCACAGCCAGCTCTGACGGGACGATGTCCCCGTCCGCAGATCTGGTCACCAACATCCATGTCGGAGGTGCGATGTAGTTCACACCCATCGATTTCAGTTCTTCCATGGTGTTTGGCCATGTGCCTGCATCCATCGGGGAATAGCCTTCGGTGTCGTATTCATCCATCAGATAGACTGCCTGCGCACCAAATTCCGGCTCTGCTTCGATCCAATACAGCACGTCTTCCAGATTGAAGGACTGCAGCCAGACATCGGAGGGTGGAATACCTGCTGCCTGGTATTCATCGACCAGTTTTTGCGCATAGTCGGCTTGGGTAAACCCGTTGAACGGCATCTCGACGGAAGGTGCCTTGAGTTCTGGTGTAAACTTCGCACCCAGAGACCGGAAAAGGGCGATCGACTCTGCATGGGTCATCAGCGTTGCGGGTGCTGCTGAATAAAGATCCGTGCGCCAGTTTGCTGTGCCTTGCAGGTAAGCTTCTGGCGTAGTCGCGGTTGTGTCAGCCGCATCCATTTTCGGGGTCAGTGTCCGGTACTCGGCCAGCGTAATCTCGGACGTGCGGCATTCTGCCAAGGCTGCGGTATCACCATCGGCAGGCGTAAAGGGTTGCACGCAAGTCTCAGCCAAGGGGCTTGTCAGGATATTCGTGGTGGTGTGCAAATCATTTTGCGCATGACGACATACCAATTCCAGGTCTTCGGTAAAGGTAACGTCACATTCCAGGATACCCGCACCCATCCGTGCAGCAGCAACATTGGACTCAACAGTATGTTCTGGAAATTGCAAAGGCGCGCCCCGGTGCCCGATTGAAAACAAGGACGTTTGCCCTTCCTGCCCCATGCATTGGGTCAGCTGGTCCTTGAGGGCACCCTCTTCCATCTGGTCAATCAGGTAGTAGGGGCGCGGACCATATTCCACATTTTCAACAGTTTGCGCGGCGGCTGGCAGAGCCGCACAGCACGCCAAAACAAAAGCAGCAGTATTTCGCATTTTCTTCTCCAAAATCACGTTGCGGCGATCTAGGGGGACGGAGGTGACAAGACTGTGATGGTTCTGTGACAGATTTATTATCATATATGCCGGAACTTGCGGGCCTGACCCAAAGTCCAGTCTGCGGTCAATTGCCGGTCAAGACCCGCAGCAAGGAGCCTGCTGCAAAGACCCCTTAAATGTCACAAGATTTTTGTATTGGCATGCTCAAAGGACAAAATGAAAGAGCGTATAGACCCCCTGATCAAAGAACGTGCAAACTGGCTCTTTGCTGACCGCGCCCATGCCCGTTTGGCGCGCCATCTGCTTGATCATCTTCTCAGCTATAAAAAGACCGTGACGCTGGCGACTGAAATGCAGGACTGGCCTTGCGAAAAAATCATGGACCAAATGGGTCGTCGTCTTGCCCAGCATGTGACCTGCACTGGTCTTGAACACATCCCCAGTACTGGTCCGGCGCTGATCGTTGCCAACCATCCGACGGGCATTGCCGATGGGATTATCCTGCACCGCATCCTGTCAGTAAAACGGCCCGACACCTTTTTCTTCGCCAATCAGGATGTTTTGCGCATTCTGCCCCAAATGCAGCAGATGATCGTTCCGGTCGAATGGCGCCACGAAAAGCGCAGCCATTCCAAAACCCGTGCCACCATGGATGACACCCGCAAAGCAATTGAGGATGGACGGCTTGGCGTGATCTTTCCCTCTGGGCGTCTGGCCAAGCGGCGGGGTCTTAAGCTTTATGAACGACGCTGGATGCCGTCTCCGGTGACAATCGCACGCAAATTCGACGTGCCGATCATCCCGATACGCATAGAAGCGCGCAATTCGGCACTGTTCTATTTGTTCGACGCAATCCACCCCAGCCTGCGCGACATAACGCTGTTCCACGAGACATTGAATAAACACCGGCAAAGGTTTCAGGTGAATGTGGGGGCGCCGATCGCGGCAAAAGATCTGCCCATCAAGCATGAAGAGGCCATCACGATGCTTTACCATGCCACGCTCGCGCTAGCGGGCACTGGGCGAGAACAAGACAAAGCGGTGCCGCTTCTGCCGAAATGGCGTGCAAAAGTTACAAGAGCATGAAGCGCGGTAGGGGGACCCAAGCGCTGGTATGACGCGATCCCCCGCAAACCCGAGTGTCACAAAACTTTCACTTCAGGAATGCCTATACTTCATATATTCACGAAATATGGAAACAGTGATTCCCAACCGCCTTTCGACACTTGGCCATCCCCAACGGCTGGCGCTATTCCGGCTGCTGGTGCGACGCTATCCCGATTGCGTTCCGGCGACAGAATTGGCGCAGGCACTTGGACTAAAGCCGAATACTCTGTCGACTTATGTGAACGCGCTGATGCAAGCCGGTTTGATCAGCCAAGAGCGTATTGGCACATCCTTGCGCTATGCAATCGACATGGATGCCACCCGCGAGACCATCGATTACCTTCTGCACGACTGTTGCAGGGGGAGGCCTGAGATTTGCGCCCCAAATGCCTATTCCGCCATTCACGGAGACATACAAATGGCCGACCGAAAATTCATCGTCCTGTTCATTTGCACAGGCAACTCTGCACGGTCCATCTTTGCCGAGTCCATCTTGCGCGACCTCGCCGGTGATCGTTTTATTGCTTACTCGGCAGGCACCAAGCCTCGCTCGGAACTGAATTCGTTTGCACTCGAGGTGCTGGAACAGAAGGGGCATGATGTATCAGTCCTTCGTTCCAAGAACATTTCTGAGTTCCAAGGGGCGGATGCCCCAAATTTCGATTTCGTCTTCACCGTCTGCAATCAGGCGGCCAATGAAGAATGCCCCTCGTGGTCCGGTCAGCCCATCAGCGGGCATTGGGGGCTACCTGATCCGGTGAAGGTTGATGGTTCTGATGCAGAAAAGAGTCTCGCCTTCCACCAGACATACGGCGCGCTACGGAACCGCATGATTGCTTTTTTAGCTTTGCCCCTTGCTTCGTTGGACCGGTTGTCCTTGCAAAAAGCTGTCGACGCGATTGGCCAATCTACTGACAAAGGACCACAGATATGACTGTTTACGCACTCAACGGCCTAGGCCGTATCGGCAAGCTGGCCTTGAAGCCGCTGCTGGAACGGGGGGCAAAAATTGCATGGATCAATGACGCGGTGGGTGATCCCGAGATGCATGCCCATCTGCTTGAGTTCGACACGGTCCACGGCCGCTGGAAGGCCAATTTCGCCCATGATGAGGGTAGCGTGACAATTGACGGCCAGCGTCTGCCGTTCATTGGCACCCGCGACATCGCCGCGCTGCCGCTGGAGGGTGTTGACGTGGTGATCGACTGCACTGGTGTTTTCAAGACAGAGGCAAAGCTCGCCCCCTACTTTGACGCAGGCGTAAAGAAGGTGGTTATATCTGCGCCGGTCAAGGACGGTGACGCCGCCAATATCGTATACGGGGTGAATCACGACATCTACGAACCGGACCGCCACCGCATTGTGACCGCAGCAAGTTGCACGACCAATTGCCTTGCGCCAGTTGTAAAGGTCATTCACGAAAACCTGGTGATCAAACACGGTTCTATCACAACGATCCATAATGTGACCAACACACAGACCATTGTGGACCGTCCGGCAAAAGACCTGCGCCGTGCGCGCTCTGCCCTGAATTCCCTGATTCCGACAACCACTGGCAGTGCGACCGCCATCACGTTAATCTATCCGGAACTGACGGGTCGCCTGAACGGTCATGCCGTTCGTGTGCCACTACTTAACGCGTCGCTGACCGATTGCGTCTTCGAGGTCGAGCGGGAGACCACTGCTGAAGAGGTCAATGCCCTGTTCAAGGCCGCAGCCGAGGGGCCGTTGAACGGCATCTTGGGCTATGAAGAACGCCCGCTCGTTTCCACTGATTACACCAATGATGAAAGATCGAGCATTATCGATGCGCCTTCTACCATGGTGATCAATGGCACGCAGGTGAAGGTCTACGCGTGGTATGACAACGAGATGGGCTATGCGCACCGGCTGGTGGATGTGGCCTGCTTAGTCGGGGACAGTCTGTGACCGAAAGCGCCACGCGCCCCGAAGGCCTTTCGGCCTATATCGCGGTCACGGCGGCCTACTGGGCGTTTATGCTGACAGACGGTGCATTGCGTATGCTGGTGCTGTTGCACTTTCATACGCTGGGCTTCTCTCCGGTACAGCTGGCCTATCTGTTTGTCCTGTATGAAATCGCGGGCGTCATCACCAATTTGTGTGCAGGCTGGATTGCCGCGCGGTTCGGTCTGACGTCGACGCTGTATGCAGGGCTAGGGTTGCAAGTGCTGGCGCTGCTGGCATTGGCGCAGCTTGATCCTACTTGGGCGATTGGCACATCGGTCGCCTTTGTCATGCTTGTGCAGGGTGCAAGCGGCGTTGCCAAAGACCTCGCCAAGATGTCGTCCAAATCCGCCGTCAAATTGCTTGCACCATCTCAGGACGGTGCTCTCTTTCGCTGGGTGGCCATTCTGACAGGGTCCAAGAACATGGTGAAGGGCGCAGGGTTTCTACTAGGCGCGGTTTTGCTGGCAACGCTTGGATTCGCCTGGGCGGTATTGGGCATGGCCGCGATCCTTGCCACAATTCTGCTGGCCGTTTTGATTGCCATGCCGCCGGGGCTGCCTAAGGGACGCAAGGACACGAAATTTTCAGAGGTGTTTTCAAAATCTCCTAACGTGAACAGGCTTAGTGCGGCACGGGTGTTCTTGTTCGGGGCGCGGGACGTCTGGTTCGTTGTCGGCATTCCGATCTATTTCTACGCTGTGCTGTCGGATGGCACAACCGAAGGCAACCGCGCCGCATTCTTCATGATCGGGACGTTCATGGCCGTTTGGGTCATTCTCTATGGCCTTGTTCAGGCCAACGCGCCACGCATCCTGCGGGCAAGCCAACGGTCCGAGGCGGACCTGATTGGCGCGGCCCGTACATGGGGCTGGGGCCTCGCCGCGGTTCCAGTAATGCTGACACTTGCGGCTGTCACCGCCACAGAGCAGCAAATGTGGCTCACCCTCACGCTTGTCATCGGCTTGCTGATCTTCGGGGCGTTCTTCGCGGTGAACTCATCGCTACATTCCTACTTGATCCTGACCTTTACAAAGGCAGAGCGGGTCACGATGGATGTGGGCTTTTACTACATGGCCAATGCGGGCGGGCGGTTGGCTGGAACCTTGCTGTCGGGCCTGACTTATCAGGCAGGTGGTCTGGCGCTGATGCTGGGTACTGCGGCAGGGATGGTTGCAGCGTCGGCGATCACGGTGGGGTTTTTGAAGCCAGAGAATGGATAGAAATGATCGGGCTGGAAAACCTATTCCACGGCTTTGTGGAAGTACCCAAAGTCCAAGGTTCTCATGGGTCCGGCCTCCTAAAATTGCAGCGTAATGCGCTCTTCGGTCCGATCGACCACTGACATTCCTTCTCGCTCATAGAAACGCTGCGCATCGCTATTTGTATTCAAGACCGTGAGCCTCAAAGTGAGGCCACGACAAACGGCTTGCCGAAGTTTGATTGCCAAAACGCAAGCTCCGATTCCGCTTCTGCGATACTGGGGTGACACATAGAGTTTCTCGATACGCAGATGATCGGCCTGCCATTCGCAGGCGACGCAGCCCACGAGTTTTCTGCACCACTCGATCATTCCATGACCCTCAAGTAGCAGCAATTCAGGGGTAGAAGACGGCACCCATTCGCCCCAAAGAGCTTCGGCATAGCTGCGCATTCCATCTTCTTCCAAAGGCAGGATACATGGCGCATCCTTGCGCGTTGCTCGGCGCAGCCTCGTCTGATCGCTTATGCCCAACAATCGCTGTGGCACATTAGACCTTATATCTTTCTTCAAACTCGAACCCGTAGGTCTTAGGGCAAATGCTTCGGGGTGAAAGCCCGTATGTCTCATTTCTTAGAAAGTCCATCATGCCCTGCGCATCATCAGAGAATGTGGCAATCGTAGCAGGCGAGATCGGCGCGCCGATTGCGATTTTTACAGGTTTGTCCGCCCTGCGACGAAACTCTTTCAGCAAGAGCGCCACACGCAGATTATAATGGATATGGCTGGCCAACTGAAACAATCGCGAGTTCTGGCCGTCAAAGAAGACCGGAACCACGTTCGCATTTGATTTGGTAATCATGCGCGCCGTGAACCGGCGCCAGCCGGGATCAAATGGCCGCTGGAACGGTTTTGCCGCGGTCGATACGGTCCCACCGGGAAAGACGCCTATCGCGCCGCCTGCCTTTAGAAATTCCAAGGCCTTGGCGCGGGTCTCCAAGTTCAGCTTTACCGCGTCCTTGGTGTTGTCAAAACTGATGGGCAGAATAATCCGGTTAAGATCGGGCGCATCCTGAAACACACTATTCGCCAGAATGCGGAAATCACCACGCCGCGTGGACAGGAGGTATCCCATGATTAACCCATCAAGGATACCAAAAGGATGATTTGCGACGACAACCAATGGACCCTCCGCAGGGATGTCGGCGATAGCTCCCGAAACCACATCAAGGCTTAACCCATAGCGGTTGATCATGACTTCCCAGAAACTGCGGCCCTGCGCAATTTCGGCATCATAGTCTCGCGCCCGCTGGATCAGATGAAGCCGCCCAGTTGCATTCTCGATCAGCTTGATCACTGCTTGGCCCGAGCGTGATTGTGCGGACTTGGCATAGGAAACCTGAGAACGGTCGCGTCTATCCATCTGCTTTGACCCTTATGATAAGCCTGCCTTTGCCTAACGGCACAACGCTACAACTTTGTGACATCTGGTGTCAGATCGTTCCCTCATTGCGCTCCAGAAATTCCTCTGCACTGAGGTTGCGAAAATCATCAAGCGCGCCGCGCAGGCGTGCGTGCGGCCAATCCCACCATGCAAGCTCCATAAGCTTGTCAACAACCCGTGGTTCAAAACGAGGACGCATCGGGACAGCGGGGATGCCTGCCACGATCATGTAGGGAGGCACGTCCTTTGTCACAATTGCACCGCCTGCGATAACTGCCCCGTGGCCGATGTTCACTTCGGGCCGGACCTGCGCGCCATGGCCAAGCCATGTATCATGACCAATCACCGTGCGACGGCTGCGCCTGTGGGCGAACCAAGCGTCATCGTGATCTGCATCTTCGAAATAATCGGCCGAGCGATAGTGAAAGTGATGCAAACTTGCTTTTTCCATCGGGTGGTCCGTGGCGCCGATCCGCACGAACGCTGCAATGTTCGAGAACTTGCCCACGGAGGCATTGGCAATGTCGGCAAATCGGTCGCAGTAGGAATAGTCATCCATTTCGCAATGCGCCAAGCGGCTGCCGCGTCCGATTTCCACATACTGTCCGAATGTTGCATCTGTGATCTCGCAATCGGGATGAATAAAGGGGACATCCGGGTTCAATCTGGTCGCACTCAAAACGCGCGCTCCTCGCCATTCCACCGAAAGAACTTGCCGGTTTGCTCAAGAGTGAGGCCTTCTGCTAAAGCGATAATCCCTGCCGCGACCTCAAACGGGGTAAGATCCGCCTCTGCCCCACCCATATCGGTTTGCACCCAACCGGGATCGACAAGCACGACCGCAATGCCGTCTGGGTGCAAGTCCGTCGCCAGGCCTTGCATGACCTTATTTACCGCAGCCTTGGAGGCGCGGTAGGCAATACGATCCGATTTGGCATAGCCCATAAATGACATCTGACTTGAAACTGTCAGGATACGGGGCCTGCTGCTACGCCGCAAATGATCCAGACAGGCCGTGCTGACGGCAAGAGCACCAGCAACATTGACCGCAAATGTATAAGCCATTGCAGTCCAATCCATATCGGTTGTAGGGCTGTCGGGTCCGATAATACCTGCATTATTGATGACAATATCAATCGGATGGTTGATCGCTGATATCGCGTCTCGGACTTGCTGGGGATTGCTGACATCAAAGATGACATCGCCACCCTGTCCCGCACGCGAAGCGCGCAGCACGTTATGCCCGAGATCCCCTGCACGTGCAGCCAGTGCCGCGCCAATCCCCCGGTTGCTTCCGGTAATCAGGATGCAGGCCATTAGTCCTTGCTCCCGATCAGCTTGCCGCGCAGCCAGCCAGAGAACCAGTCCATGAACATCACCATGGCGATGATCAGGACGATATAATAAGCGACTTCTTCCCAGTCTTTCTGGGTCTGGATTGCTTGGGTCAGCATGAGGCCGATGCCACCGCCCGTGATCGCGCCGATGATGGTGGCAGAGCGGGTGTTGGATTCAAGGAAGTAAAGGATCTGGGCCAGAAGCACCGGCACAATCTGCGGTATGACGCCAAAGCGATAGCGTTGGAGCGGCTTGGCTCCGGTCGAGGCGACGCCCTCGATTTGCTTTTTATCTACGTTTTCCAAAGCCTCCGAGAAGATTTTGCCAAAGGTGCCGGTATCCGTGATCAGGATTGCCAATGCGCCAGTAAGCGGGCCGGGGCCAAAGGCACGGGCCAAGACAACAGTCCAGATCAGCGCATCCACGCCGCGTACAAAATCGAACAGGCGGCGGGTAGCAGCGCGCACCAACATCAACGGGGAGAACCGTTTGGCTGCCAGAAAGCCCAAGGGCAGGGCGATGATCGCAGCACCCATGGTGCCGAGGAAGGCCATCAGGATCGTCTCACCAATCGCCCAAGCCACATCCTTGTGCCGCCACATGGCGTTGTTCCACCAATCGGACACTGCGCCAGTGATATTGCCGTGTGCAGGGTCGATCTGGTCGCCAAACAGGATCGTGGCTAGCGGTTGACCGTGATAGGGGCTGTCGAGCGTGAACCAGAACAGCTCCCAACCGGGGAAATAATTGAAAACCTCGGTCCGAGCGCCCGTCAAGGTAATGCGGCCTTCGGGCGTGGTGATGCCCACGCGGCGGTCCGAGGCGGAAATCCAATCGGGCAGATCATCGGGCAGATTGGTCGTGACGGTGCGCCCCTCGGCCTGCGCCTCGATCAGTTGGAAGCCGGGAATTTCGATCTCGGTCCGGTTGTCTGGCAGATAGCGCACAATGGTGCCACCGCCCAGATCGATGGTGATGACTTCGTCTCCACTCACCCAATCGGGGCGCTGGCCCTCTGGGTAGGTACCCTTGCGTTCGCCTTCGACGGCATAGGTCACTTCTGCCGATCGGTTGTCCCTGGTGACATGCACCTTGTGGGACCAGCTGTCGGAAGCCAGCGTCACGGCGTTTTCCATATTTGCGCGTCCGGCAAGACCAGGCAGGTCAAACGCGAAGAAGATATAAACGAAATAAACTGCGATGATCGAAGGGATGCCAAAGCCAATCAAGCGTTTGCGCTGAAAGAGCTTTTCGGCCTCAAACTTGGTCGCGTCCAGATCAATAGTGGTCATTGGCCTTGTCCCTCAGTCAAACGATTGCGGTAGCGGCTGGACACTTGATCGAAGAACACGATCGTGCCGAACAGGAGGATAAAAATCGCGGCGGCTTCGTCAAAGCGGCCCGGTCCCCAAGCCATGGAATTGCGCAGCTCATAACCAAGACCACCCGCACCGACAAAACCAAGGATGGCAGAGGCACGGATGTTGATCTCGAAGCGCAGCAGCGTGTAGCTCACGTAGTTTGGCGCGACCTGCGGCAACACCCCCAGAAGCATCCGCTGCGACCATGTAGCACCTGTGGAGGCAAGCCCTTCGACAGCTTTCAAGTCGGTGTTTTCTGAAACTTCGGAAAACATCTTGGCCAGTGCACCGGCCGTGTGGATGGCAATTGCGATCATTGCAGGAACGGGCCCACCACCGAGCACAAAGATCAGAACCAGTGCGATGACGATTTCGGGCACGGCGCGCATGATATCCGAAATGCGGCGGAACACGGGGATCAGACGCGGCCATTTCGCCAAGCCGCGGGTACCGAGCAGCGACAGGAACAAGCCGCCAATAGCCCCGATGAGGGTCGAGACAGCGGCGATGTTTATGGTTTCTACTAAGGCGGGAAAATACTTGGCGACGAGGGCGGGCAGATCGGCGCGTTTCTCCCACGCTTCAGACAGAACATCTGCTGGGTAATCGCCGATCTGATGCAGTCCATCCCAGAAACCGCCAGCGTTGCGGTCATCTGCGACATTGAACCCGGAAACCATCAGAACGACGAAAATCAGAAGGGTGAGACCGCCATAGAGCCTGCGGCGTTGTACCTGCGCCATATAGCTTGCTTGAATGCCGTCTACGTGGTGTGGCGCGCCACTCAGTGATATATCTGCCATCCTGACCTCCGGACAAAGAAATACCGGCAGCCCCAAAGGGCTACCGGATGCGTCATGAAAAATGCCTTAGTTGCTAATTACGGACTGACGCGCCGCCACGATGCTTTCGTACATCGCGTGGGTGACTGGCTGGAAACCCAGCGTGTCGCCCGCAGCAACGCCGTAGGCGCATTCAGGATCTGCTTCGTAAAGCCCATCAACCAGCGCAACCATTGTGGCTTTGACATCATCGGGCAGAGCTTGACGCAGAACGACTGGGCCCTCAGGGATTACGTTGGATTTCCAGATCTGAACCATGTCGTTCATGTCGACGAGACCTGCATCAACCGCTTTGCGCAGCGCGCCGGAGTTGTAGCCGTCTTCCCAGTTGCCCTGACCATCGGCCCAAGTTACGCCGCCGTCGATATCGCCATTGTTCACTGCGACGATGGTCTGCTCATGACCGCCTGTGAATTTGACTTCACCGAAGTATTCGCCGGATTCCATGGTGATGCCGTCCTTGTACTGCGGGATCTCGATGGAAGGGATAAGGAAGCCAGATGTAGAGTTCGGATCACCGAAACCAAACACCTTGCCCTCCATGTCATCCAGCGATGTGACGCCGCTATCGACGCGGGCAAAGCCGATGGAATGGTAGCCGACAGAGCCATCAAGGTTGACCTTGATCAGAACAGGCTCAACCACGTCCGCGTCCTGCAGGAATGTTGCGGCATAGGACGATGCGCCCAACCATGCCATGTCGATGGTGCCACCCAGAAGGCCCTGAATGACGCCATTATAGTCGGCAGGGGCGAAAAGCTTGGTTTCGACGCCGAGCGCTTCGGTCGTGTAATCCGCCAGACACTGGTAGCTGTTCATCCGGTCTTGGGCGTTTTCACCTCCGAGGATACCGATGCGGAATTCGGTGATTTCTTGAGCAAAAGCGCCCGTGCTGAGGGCTGTGGAGGCGGCAAGCGCCAGTGCGAGGGTCTTTTTCATTGTTATCTCCGTGGTTTGTTGCCCTACCGCTTTGCGGCTATTTGAGGGCGGGTTGATTAGGGTGGCCTGCAGCAGATGCGCAGGCTGAAACTGGCTCAGGCGTAGGCTTTCACTTCGCGGACCTCTGACCTGTCCAGTGTTTCGATTTCGGTGGAAGTGGCTGCTTCGGAAAAATCCGCGCCAGCCCCGTAGATGTCACGTGCGACCCCGGTGGTCAGCTGCTCTGGCGTACCATCAAAGACGATCCGCCCATCGCGCATCCCGATCACGCGGTCGCAATAGCGCCGCGCAGTATCAAGCGTGTGGAGGTTTGCGATGACCATGCGCCCGTCTTCTTCGTGAATGCGGCGCAGGGCTTGCATGACCACTTGCGCATTCATCGGATCAAGGCTGGCGATCGGTTCATCGGCAAGGATGATTTTCGGGTCCTGCATCAAGGCGCGCGCAATCGCTACGCGCTGTTGCTGGCCGCCTGATAGTGCCTCGGCCCGCTTTGGGGCCTGTTCCGCAATACCGAGCCGGTCAAGGATTTCGATGGCGCGGTGGATATCAGATTGGGGGTAAAGATTGAACATTGTCGCAAAGGTCGACCGCTTGTTCAGGGTGCCGTGCAGCACGTTTGATACGACATCCATGCGGGGGACGAGGTTGAACTGCTGGAAAATCATGGCGCATCGTGATTGCCAATTGCGCCGCGCAGCTCCCCGCAGCCCTGTGATCTCTTCACCCTCAAAGGTAATCGTGCCCTCGGACGCATCGCTCAGACAATTGACCATCCGCAAAAGCGTTGACTTACCCGCACCAGAACGGCCAATGATCCCAATCATTGACGGTTTTTCCACCAAGATGTTTGCAGCATCTACAGCCGTTTTATCCCCGAACCGCTTGGTCAGCTTATCAATCGTCAGCATATCGCCCCCTTGTTTGATGAGGGCGTAACCGGCGGAAACTACGGTTTGATGACGGTTTTAAGTCAGTTTCGTTACATAAAAGTAAAAGAAACATGACGCTCTCAGAACGCTAAAGGCGCAAGCTTTTGCAATGATTGATACATATTGCCTTGGCGCCACAGTTATCCACAAGGCTTCATAAAACTGTTACATTTTGAAAGTCAGGCGATTAGGATTTTCTTATGGTTCTTCGTTATGCGCTACCTCTGTTTATCTGCTTCTCGTTTCCTCCACTTGCGGACGCGCAAATGACCGATGTTAGTTGTGATGACAGCACGCGCATGGCGCATATGCTGACGAATGCTCTGGGTGCAGAGCGTCAGGGGAGGGGCCTGCGGGACCCTGAAACTCTGCTTGAAATATGGGTTACCGAAAGAAACGGTGACTGGATCATCGTACAGAACTACACAAACGGAACATCGTGCATTGTCGCCATGGGCGAACACTGGGAAGGCGAAATTCCCGGACCAGCCTAACTGCTGGCTTCCTCAAGCCGATCCGTCGCTGGAGCAGGTCTTGGTGACAAAGCTTCCATGCGCGCATAAACTGCCGCGCTCAACATCACGTCTTTAGCGTCCAAAGAAGGTTTCAATTGCTCAACATTGCGTGCGCTGATGATCGGAGCTGTTACAGCAGCATTCTGTGCGGCCCAGGCGACGGAAAGCGTGGCAGTGTCAATACTCAGTTCAGCAGCCAGTTCTGACAACGCTCGTGCCGCATCAAGCATCCATTTTTGGCCATAGCGGGCGGCATAGCGTTTGTCCGTCGAAAGACGCCCCGCCCCGCCAGAAAAATACTTGCCCGTCAGCAATCCACTACCAAGGGGGGAATAAGGGGCGACGGCGATCTCTTCTGAGAGTGCCATTGGAAACAGTTCAACCTCTGCCTGACGTTTGACTAGCGAATACATTGGCTGGATTATGTCGATGCGCGTTCCCACAATATTTGCCGCCGCCTGGGCTTTCATCACCTGCCACGCAGCAAAGTTCGACACGCCGATATAGCGAATTTTGCCTGATCGCTGCAAAGCTTCCAATGTCTCGAAGGTCTCTTGTAAGGGTGTTTCCGGGTCCTAGCGGTGCAAATAGAGGATATCGACTGTGTCGAGGCCAAGCCGTATGCGGCTTTCGTCGAATTGCCGAATAATGTTGTTGCGGCCGCTACCACCGGTATAGCCAGCCTTGGTTGCCACGATCAGCTTTTCGCGATCCAGTTTTGCAAACTGGCCCAACATTCGCTCAGAGGAGCCGCCCGTGTAGGTATGGGCGGTGTCAAAGAAGTTAATGCCCGCCTCTTTGCACGCTTCGAACATGGCTTGGCTTGCCGCAGCATCGGCCGTGCCGCCAAATTGCATGCATCCGAAACAGAGTGTAGATGTCTTTGAGCCATCTTGCGCATTGATTTCTTTCAACAGATCGCTCCGAGTATGCAGTAATAGGCAGAAACCTTAGACCGTTTGCATGACTGTTTTGTGACGTCTTTGAGGGCTGTCAGTCTATTGAAATATTTCCGTAGGACAGACCCTCCGTAATTTGGGCGTCGTATGGCGGATCATCAAATGAGCTCGACGCCAGCATTTTTCGCAGTTTTGTGTTGGAACCCTTCACCCGCGTCTTTACCAAATGGAGGAATGGACGGATTCGCCATAACTCTGAAAAACTTAACCGCCGCCTATGTTCAAAACGTGTGCAAACTTGAGATCAAAGTCACCACCAGGGGCTTAAGCATATATTTAACATAAGATAGATTATGCGTCCTTTATCAATAATATATTTAGAGTTGCAATAATATACTAATGGAGTCATGCTGCTTGCACCCTACTCGATAGGATGCTTCACATGCTTCGCAGATTTCGAAAATACTCAATTGTCGCCGTACTTGCACTTGTTGGTTCGTCCGTAGGCCTTGCCAATCGTGTGCAGGCTCAAACTTATCAGATCGATTGCGCAATTTTGCTGTGCCTCTCTGGCGGCTGGCCAGCGTCAGTTCCATGTGCCCGTGCACGCGCTGAATTCATCCGCCGGATCACGCCTTGGCCCGTTGAGCCGCCATTGCAGATTTGGCGGTGCCCAATGGGCGCATCCTATGATCCAGATGCCCCGTCAGATAATCGAAGTCGTTTCTACGATATCATGTTCACTAGTCAGGATCGCCCGCGACCACTTCTGTCGCCAGCAACCGAACCTCTGCCTTCTGAAAATGCCGTTTTCGACATTGCCGGACCAAAGCCTCATCTGCTTCCGGAAGGATTTGCGCTCCATTTGGTCCAAGACCGCGCCGACATCGACATCAGCGGCCCCCAATTCAACTTTGTACGCTCAATCCGCGTTTACGATGTCCGATATGCACGCCAAAACGAGTCCGGCCGCGACGGAGACTGCAACCGATCTGCTACCATTTACCTCGGCACCTATGGAACCCAAGGTGATTTTTCATGGGCTCGGTCTGCTCCAACGGCACTGCCTGAGGCACATACTGGCCTTGAACGATGGGGATACAATTGCCCGAGCATTTTCCATCGCTCGGTCTTCGTTGATTGGCGTGATTACGAAGGGAACTACGGCTTCGAACAGGTCAATTACTGACGGTTTGTAAGGTTTCTTATCTAATATTTTGGATCTGACCTCATCAGACGCCAGCCCCTCGGTCTATCGGTAACGATAACTAGGAAGTATCGTTA
>JBATTJ010000006.1:0-2234 GCA_049670485.1 Sulfitobacter sp. | reverse complement strand
TCTGTAACGCGCAGCAAACCGTAATGGAACCATAGGGGGAAGAAATTTTAGACTTGAAATGACCAATAGGTCATTTATGACCCATTGGTCATTACGTATTGGATACATACCTTATGCTGCCCACCCGAAAAGTTTTTCCTGCACTCATGAAACATGGTTTGTTGCTTGCATCCGGCACCGTTTTAGCGGGGTGCAGTTCACCTGAAGAGACTGCGGAACGTCCTCCACGCCCCGTCGAATGGACATATCCGGTGCAGAGCGTTTCAACTGACAGCACGCTATATACGGGCAGAATAGTCGAGGCCCAGACCTCCAATTTAGCCTTCGAAGTTACGGGTACAATCGCCTCGCTCGAAGTTGATCGTGGTGACACTTTCAGATCGGGAGACTTGCTCGGACGACTGGACGATCAAGCCTACAGGCTCGGTGTGGAACAGCGTAACGCTGCAATCCGGCAAGCGCAGGCGCGGCTGAACAACGCCGAAATTGATCATGATCGGAAGGCCGCTCTGCAGGGAACAGGTGCGATTGCACAGGCAGCTATTGATGCCGCGCTTAGTGTGCGTGATACCGCGCGTGAAACCTTGTCTGAACTTGAAGCCGCTCGCGGCTTGGCCCTCAAGAACCAACGCGACTCTGTTATGCGGGCACCATTTAATGGGCGCGTCCTGTCTCGCCTTTCGGAGCCGGGCCAAACGGTAGCAGCCGGGGCAGGTATTTTTTCCGTAGCAGATGAAACTGCGGGGCTACGGGCTGAATTTTCTCTTTCTGAGCGTGATATCACTAACGTAGAAATTGGCCAGACATATACAGTTCAATTATTAGCGACCGGCGAAAGTTTAGAGGGTGAAGTCGTTGAAATTTCTCCGGACGGCGCGACAAGTTTAAGTTTTCCGGTTTCGCTTGCGTTGCCGGAAGATACAAAAGCGAGAGCCGGTATGTCGGCCGAACTCGTTTTCATGGATGCTCGTGTGGTGCCAGACTCTGGGCTCACCCTGCCGTCAACCGCACTTGTCAATGCACCACAAGGGGCTGTTGTTGTTCGACTTGAAGGCGATACGGCCCGGCATGTGCCCGTAAGCGTATTGGCCACGTCGGATCAAGGCGTAACTCTATCCGGTATTTCGAAACGTGACCAAATTATTACGCGCGGGGCCTCACTCGTTCGTGATGGGCAGCTTGTCGTCCCTCTCGATCCGGATCAAACACGGTATCCGGAATAGTCCGATGGGTTGGCTCACGGAGACGGCGTTTGGCGCCAAAAAACTACTCTTGTTTGTTGTGGCCTTGGCTATGCTGGCTGGAACCTACAGCTATTTCACAATGTCCTCACGCGAGGATCCGTTCCTGACAATTCGGACAGCCGCAATTGTGGCCCTACATCCCGGCATGTCGGCGGAGCGCATGGAGGCTCTGGTCGCAAGGCCGTTGGAAGAAGCCATTATCGGTGTACCCGAAATTGACGAAATTCGGACCACGGTCATCGAAGGGCAAGTTATCATCCAGGTCGACGCATATTTTCGGGTAAAAGATTTGGATACGGCCTGGGATGAAGTTGACGAAGCTGTTCAGGGCACCAGGTCAGCCCTGCCTCCGACAATGGGACCAATTATCGTCAATGACGATTTTGGGGATGTGTCTGTCGTGACACTTGCCTTGCAATCCGAAGATTACGGCGCCGCTGACCTGTTTGATTATGCGCAATATATCCGCAACCGCTTGCTTTCCGTGCCCGGCACGCGCCGTGTCTCCATTCTCGGTGAACCGGAACAGGCGCTATATGTGCGCGTTGATAATGCCGCTTTGCAGGCTGCAGGGCTATCGACCAATGACATCAGAAACGCACTCAATGCCCGCAGTGTGACCTTACCCACCGGCGAAATAATTCTGCCCGACAGGCGATATGCTTTGGAGGTGGACGGAGTAATTCGGACGTCTGCGGATATTGCGGCAACACTTATAAGTAGCGCCAATCCATCTATTAGCCGCCCTGTGCGCCTGTCAGAGATCGCAACGATTGAGGCGGGTTATGCCGACCCGCCCGAACAATTGGCCTATTACAATGGGCGTCCAGCCATCGTGCTGGCTGTGGATCAGGAAGTATCCGTATCCGCAATCAATTATGGTGACCGGGTCTTGAAACGCATCGAGGAAATTCGGAACGATTTACCGATCGGCGTGGAAATGAACACGATCACCGTTCAAAAAGAAAAAGTGGAAGCTGCCGTTTACGG
>JBATTJ010000005.1:0-4563 GCA_049670485.1 Sulfitobacter sp. | reverse complement strand
CCGTAAAACTGGTGATACATCTGCCCGATCGGGCTTTTGAGAAACGCGACCCCCCCCGAATGCCCCGGACAATGCCACGAGTATGGCCCGTCTTCAGCGTAGTCCAGAAGCGCCTTGAAAAAGGGCGGCTGGATGCTTTCCAGATAGGCTTTGGCGTCGCGGATAATATGGCGGGCGACGAATTCCGGCGTGTCTTCGAACGTATGAATAAACCCGTGCAATTCGCGCAGGATATCGTTGGGCAAATGCCGGCTGGTTTTGGTTTCGCCGTAGATATAGATCGGCACATCGTTGTTTTTCCAGCGCACCTCTTCAATAAAAGCACGCAGGTTCAAGACGGCTGGGTCAAGGTCGGGGCCGGGCGTGAATTCTTCGTCATCAATCGACAAGACAAAGGCACTTGCACGCGACTGTTGTTGCGCAAATTGTGACAGGTCGCCGTAGCTGGTTGTGCCCAGCACCTCAAAGCCTTCCGTCTCGATGGCTTCCGCGATGGCGCGAATACCGAGTCCGGACGAGTTATCGGATCGAAAATCCTCGTCAATGATGACAATCGGGAAGCGAAATTTCATGAAAAGCTCCAAGGCATTAATCGGAAACGATCTTGTTTCTTTGATATTGCCTCAAGTGACGTAAGCCGTAGCTCCCGTTACTTGGACAACTTGGCCTCAGAGGTCGCCGAATCTTGACGCCAACCCGCTACAGACAGATCATACAAGCCATGGCATCATGAGGGTTGCAAGACCCAGAACAAAGAAGAACCCCACCATATCCGTGATTGTCGCTGGGAAAGGACCGCTCGCGACTGCGGGGTCCTGCCTGATGCGTTTTAGCAAAATCGGAGCCACTCCTCCGTGAGAGGCAACAAGTATTGTGTTCAGTGCCAAGACCAGTCCGAAAGCTGGACTGCCCTTCAAGATCCACGCAACAATGCTGATCAATATACCCAAAGCGATCCCGTTAAGGACCCCAAAGTTAACCTCCTTAAGCCAAACGCGTAACGCATCGGAGGGCGTATAATTCCCATACTAAGCTCGCGCATTGTGACGCCAACATTTCGTGGTCGTAGCTAATGTTCGTAATGGCAGGCCGCACAGAAGCGTCGAGAGCCGAGGCTGGATGTCTCCTTTGGGCCGGAAGTAGTCCTCAAAGCGTGAATGCCAACGCAAGTTTTGTCCGCAGAGCCCACCTTAATGGGTCACAAGCAGAAGGTCGGCTTTCACTTGCCTGCGTGACTAGAGAGCGGCTTCACCAACCACACCAAGGATATAAGCGTTCGAAAAGGATTGCACAGAAGGAGGTGTTCGAAGATCATTTTTTGCCTGTATTAATGGTCTTCATTTGCTCCATCCCTGAAGCCACTTATGCGGTAGGCTGGACCATGCGGGAGTGGTGTCGTTTGAGTTGAGGCGTTTTAGTCGCAAGTTCAGTACCTTTATAGGTCTAGATGTAATCGCTGCTTAATACTGCGGGTATTTGAGATTAACCTGAAAGCTGCAACGTCCTGCGCCGCACTTTCGGCCTCGACCAGCGCTGTTCTGGATGCTGGATATCAAAACCCGGTCGCTAGACTATTTGCCTAAGCGACAGATATTTAACCGCGGGAATGTTGGCACTTTAATTTATGCGAAAGCCCACGGATGGTGCCCTTTTAGGGCGTGATTTCTCCGATGGCGCTTTGAGAACAACAGATCCGATAAATCCAAGCCGCAACTTAAAAACGCGCTTGTTGGACGCTAACAACTCAAGGTAGCATAAAATTGGGCCGATATACGTGTAGTTTAGCGAGCGGACTTTGTAGGATAGTATCTGCTTTGATGGGGTTATTGATTTGGTTTCTCGTTTAGAAGTGTTGTTGGCTGTCTGTCTTATTGCCCTGACCGGTGTGGTATTTACCATCAATCAGAAACACCATCTTGACGCGGCTGAGCAGAAATTCCAAATGCTCACGCAGGACAGCGTTGATGTCCTGAGCGCACGGATACAGACATATGTACTGAGCATCAGAGGCATGGCTGCCTTTGTCGCTGCGTCTGAATATGTGTCGCCTACTGATTTTAAGGTCTATGCGGACGTCCTTGATATTCGCAATCAACTGCCGAGTATCACTGGCCTTGGCCTGATCGTCGAAGTTGCGGATGAGGATGCGGATGCATTTGCGCGGATGATGCGCAAAGATGTTGATCCGGGCTTTGCATTCAAGCGGCTGTCGGATGAAAGCACGCATTTTGTTATTAAATATATGCAGCCCCAGCCGGAGAACGAGCAGGCCATCGGGCTTGATGTGACATTCGCGGCCGATCGCGCAGAAGTAGCACGGGCAGCGCGGGATATGCGAACCCCGCGTCTGACGCCGCCTATTCAATTGGTCCAGTCTGAAACCACACGTGTCGGCTCAGTTCTGTTCATGCCAGTGTTTGCTTCTTCTTCTGCGGGGGAAGTCCAAGATAATTTCCTCGGCTGGATCAACGCGGCTTTTGTAGCTGATGATATTTTGTCTGACCTCACGTCGGCACAGGGGCGAAGCTATGACCTTTGGGCGTATGACGGAACCTCTGTTACTGACGGAGCTGCTTTGTTCAGCGAGAACAGGGATATGTCTGTTGAGGCGCAATTTTCTAAATCACATCAGATGGATCAATTCGGTCGGACGTGGACCTTGGAGTTCGAGAGCACACCCGAGTTTGAGGCGGCAATTCAGAGTTATCAGCCGCTGAGCATCTTGATTGGTGGATTGACGCTGACTGCTATGCTGTTGTCAGTGATGAGGAACATCCGGCGGCGCGGCGATACGCTCAATGAGATATCCGATTTGAAGTCATTGCAGATCATTGCGCGCGAGGAGGAGAACCGCTCAATCATCGAGAATGATGTGACATCCGTATTCCTTCTGGACGCGTCGGATCGGGTGTTGTTTGCCAATCATGCCGCACAAGAATGCTTTGGTCTGTCGAGTGAGGAACTTCATGGGGCTGATTTTGCGTCGATTGCGCAGGACGCCGATCCCTTGGACGAATCCTACAACGCGCAAGGCAAGGCAAAAACCGGCGCAAATCTTGAACTTGACCTGCAAAGAAACCGTTGGGTGAATGCCAAAGGTGACAAATGCAGCACCGTCATCATTCGCGATCTGACAGAACAGAACAGCGCTCAAAGAGAGTTGAGCCGGACGAAAACTCTTTTCGACCTTGCACTTCAGGGATCGGAAATAGGTGTGTTCGATATTGATCTTACGACTGGTAAATCCGAAGTTTCAGAAACGTGGTGCCGCATCATGGGCTACGGGCTGGGTTGTGATGATCTGGACACGCAAAAAAGCTTCCTTGAGCGTATCCACCCTGACGACGCGGGTATTCTGGAGAAGGCGGATGCCGACTGTATCGCGGGCATTTCGCCCCGATCCATTGCAGAATACCGATTGAAAACACAGGATGGCGGATGGTGCTGGATGCGGTCCGACGCTGTGGTTGTCGAGCGCGATGAAGACGGCAAAGCACTCCGCCTTATTGGGACGCAATCGGACGTTACAGGGCTGCACCATAATCGCAATGCGTTGGAAAATAGCGAAAAACTCTTCCGGCAGGTGATTGAGCACGCCCCGATTGGTATGGCGTTGATGGATGACGGTGGCCAGTTTATCGGTGTGAACAGCGCGTTCTCGGCGCTTTCGGGGATGACTCAGGACGAGCTTACAAACGGCGGGCGGCTCGCAGATTTGCTTCCGCCCGACGATCGTAAGTCAATCTATGCATCAATCTCGAAGATGATGTCGGAAAAAACCGGCACTGTATATTCCGCTGAACATCGTATTGTTCTACCTGACGGGGATGAACGCTGGGGGCTGCTGAACGTCTCGTGGTCATTTGATAAGAACAAAAACCGGTACTTCTTCATCGCGCAGGTTGTCGACGTAACGGACCAAAAGAAAATTGATCTAATGAAGGATGAATTCGTCTCAACGGTAAGTCATGAATTGCGCACGCCGTTGACGTCGATCAAAGGCGCGTTGGGGCTGCTCACTGTGGCCAAGAATACAACGCTGACGCCGTCACAGACACGATTGATCGACATCGCAAAATCGAATGCAGACCGGCTGACGAACATCGTCAATGATATCCTCGATCTTGAAAAAATCTCGTCGGGTGAGGTTACGTTCAATAACTCCGAGCTCGACCTTAACGAAATTGTCAGTGCAAGCGTGCGTGAGATGTTGCCATTCGCCTCGACGCACGACAGCACTATTGTGATAGACGTACCGGATATCTCAACGCTGGTCTGTGTCGATCCGGGGCGCACGCAGCAGGTCCTTGCGAATTTGATATCCAACGCCTGCAAGTATTCCGACGCTGAGAGTAATGTCACTGTGAAGGTTGAGCAGATCAATGATCTGGCCATTGTTTATGTTCAAAATATCGGGCCCGGCGTACCTGATAGTTTCAGGAACAGAATTTTCCAACCGTTCTCTCAAGCTGACAGTTCTGACACGCGGGCGACCGGTGGTACGGGCCTGGGGCTAAATATCTCGCGGCAGATCGTGCAGCGGCAGGGGGGACAGATCGGGTT
>JBATTJ010000004.1:0-32509 GCA_049670485.1 Sulfitobacter sp. | reverse complement strand
CTTTTCTACTATCGGGCTGGAAGCTATTGCGCATATGATTGTTGAGCGCCTCGGAGAGGCGGGCAGCGTTCGATGCAATAGATGCTGCGATGGAGCTGGTTTGCGCGATATTTGCGTTTGAATTCATACTGCCCTCACGACCTCTTAGTGGGTCATATGTCTTTCGTCGCTAAAAGGCGTGATTTACGTCAGCTTGCGACAATTGAACTCATGACACGCAACTTATCCCCAGGCAACAATTTTTTGGGCCCATCGGTGACGGGGAGCCTTTGTGTTCAGCTTTGGATGGTGAAAATGTCTTGTTAACCCGTTGAAAAAACACATTTTACCAAGAATTCCGTATGACCAGCAAGATGTAGTAGAATTTTGTCACATGATCACAACAGATAGCAACTTGGTCTAGGTCTCGAATCGGTTGAATTTCAGGAATTCCTTGAAGACCCTTGTGACGACCAGAAAGCCGAGATGCTCTTCCAGGAGGACTTGTAACGGGTTTTGACGGCGCTCCTAAAAGAGATGGCAGTCCAACTTACGCGCACCTTACATGCGCGAAAGTTGGACTCTTCGTCCCTCCGAGAAGAGCTTGACATACCTCTCGAGCATTATTTCTACTCAAAGTGTACTTCTCAGCGTGTGGTGCGCGTCAACACCTATTGGTGTTGTCTTTTATAGTAGGGCAGGGGGGACCAAGCCGTGGGTGAAGTCGGGGGATAGCCCAGCAAAACTAAGTGAATATGCTGCTTGTCGTTAAGAAGCGTTCGGCAGCCTAAAGTTAAAGCCCTGCTGCCTTCGTCAGATTCACACGAAACCGATCGCGACGACGCTGATACCGCCGGGTCATTTCAGCGGAGGCGTGACCAAGGTGTTTCTGGACGAAACGCTCGTCGACGTCGGCGCTCGACGCTAGGCCAGCCCGCAGGGAATGGCCAGAGAACAGGGCGAGGCGTTCCTTTTCTGGCAGCTCGCTTCGGAGTCCAGCGTCCAACACGGTTTGCTTGATCAGGCGCGCAACGTGCTTATCGCTTAGCCGTGCTTTAAGCGCATTCTTTCCATCCCGTGTAGCGCGGACAAACACTGGGCCGAAATCGATCTTGGCGAAGTGTAGCCATTGTTCGAGTGCGTGCACCGGGCAAGTCTGGCTAGACGATCCGCGGCCGATCTCGACCTCACGCCAGCCGGTTTTGGCGTTCAGCGTGAGCAGGGCGCCATCCTCGAGGATCTCGATCCAGCCACCACTGTCGGGTGTGTCGTCCTTACCAACGTCAAGGCTGACGATTTCGGAGCGGCGCAGACCACCCGCGTACCCCAGAAGTAGGATCGCCCGGTCGCGCAACCCCCGCAGATCAAAAGGTAGGGTGGCCACCATGGCCAGGATGTCTTCCGGTAGGATCGCCTCTTTCTGCACCGGGGGACGCGCATGCTTTCGTTTTATCCCGGCCAGCACCGTGGCGATGTGTCGGTTCTTGCGATCGAGGGTGAAACCGCGTTGCGCATAGTTCCAAGCAAGGCCAGATAGTCTGCGGTCGATCGTCGAAACTGAAAGGGCAGGGGAACCATTGGTTGGAGCGGCGAGGTCTGCCAGATAAAGGCCGATCATCTCTGGAGACGGCGGCATCGACTCCGCACCTTTCATCCGGCACCAGCGCGTAAAATGCGCCCAGTCTTTCGCATAGGCCTTCAACGTGTTCTCCGAGGCTGCTTGTTTTGCGTAATCGCGCGCAGTCTCGACCAGCCGATCGAGCGTGCCGGAACCAGCCACAAGGTCAGGAAGGGTGAGAGACTCAGGGCCGCGCCCGCCGTGCGGGTCCCTGGCGTCGTCCTCGTTGGGCGAGGATGCGTTTGCTGGCTCTGAGCGCGATCTTTCATGGTTTTTTGACATGTCGCTCAGCATATGTAAGTACGTCCGATAAGGCAAGCTTATTGGACATAGCGAGAAATTGTAAGGTGGGGCGGTTTCTACACTATATGGTGGCGGAAAGCGCCGTGGCGAGATAGTGTTGTGGTATGACCTATCAGCCTGCCACCACCGTTTACGACTTGAACACCCTACCAAAGTTGCCCGCCTGGGTCACTTCCGGGCGTGCGGAAACCCCTGAAACTGTGGCATTTCGGTCTGGCGCGGCACTGACCGTGTTGGATCAGTTGGTCAATGATCCAAGGCACGGGGTACCTGTGAAGCTGCTCGCCAACCGACTGACACTGAAGGCGGCGGCTGCGACGTCAAAGCTGGAGGGACGGCTGGCGCGTGAGGCGGATATCCGCGATGCTTATAACCTGACGCCAACGGGTGAGGCTTGCGGTCCAGACGGCGATCTTCTGGCGTTCTGGCGGGACGCTGTGCGGCTGCGCTTAAACGGCAAGGATTGGAACGTGAGCGTCAATGACCTTATCGGTCAGAACTTTGAAGATGATGCGACGAGTTGGATAGAAGCAGGTGTCAATAAGGCCAAGACCCACGGGCCGCTGGCGGGATGTGTTGCGGTGATGAGGGCGGTGCTGGAAGCCGACGACCGGGCCGAGCGGATCGCCTGTCTGCTCAGTGATGTGGTTCTGGTGCGCGTGCTGAATTGGCCGTCTCTTCTTCCGATCACGGCACCGAACCTCACCAAATCGATGTTGTGGAATCTAGTCACGGAGGGGCAGGAGGGCGAGCTGACCGTTCAGCGGAAGATACTCGGGTCTGTTGAAGACACGATCGGGCTGGCGCGCGACCTAGCATCCAGAGCGGCGGCGTTGCGGACCGTCGCGCCCAAGCTGCGGGCCAAAGGATCGGAGGCGGCGGTCGCCCTGTTCCTGTCCGAGGATGCTGTCGCCCCGTCGACCATGCTCTCGCCGATGGTCCAGGGCACCAGCATCTCGATGACCGACAGAGCGGCGCGGAGGTTTTGCGACCGTTTAGTGGAACTCGGTGTTGCGCGCGAGTTAACCGGGCGGCCGACGTTCCGCCTCTACGGGATCGGTCCATGAGTATTGCTGCCAAACGAAAGTCTGCAAAGGGGCAAGACGTCTCGACAGGCGACCGCCTGTTTGACCGGGAGCTTGCGGACCTGCCGCAAGAGCTGCGTTGGAGGGAATGGATGGGGCGGATCGAGGCCGTGCTGTTCGCCAGCGCCTCGCCGGTCGGTCGCGATGACCTGGCGCGCGTGGTGGGGCAGGGGGCCTCTGTCGAGATGTTAATTGAGGATATTCAGGCGGAGTTGACGGGACGACCATATGAATTGATGGAGACCGCTGGCGGCTGGATGTTCCGGACCAAGACGCAGTTCGCGGACGCGATCAAGGCCGCAGCCGATCTTGGCGACCAGTCCTTGGCCTTCACCGAGATGGAGATGGGGGTGCTCTGCGCCATCGCTTATCACCAGCCGATCGACCGGGCGGGACTGAAGGACATTTTTGGTAAGGATGTCAGCCGCGACCTGCTGGCGCGGTTGAGGTTCAAGGATCTGATAGCTAGCGGGCCGCGGGCACCAAGGGCGGGTGCACCACATACTTTTGTAACTACTGCGACGTTTCTGACGACGTTTGATCTGCAGACATTGCGGGACTTGCCAGAGTTGGATTTGGCTGTTGCAGACACAGATCAGGGGACTCGGGCAGCGCAAGTCTGAGACTCTTTGCTTTCAATCGGTCGGGCTTTGACTTTCAATCAGTCGAAGCTTGACTTTCAATTGGTCGGGAGAGTACTTTCGATTAGTCGGAAGGAGTCGTGCGACAATGTATCCAAGATTTGCTAAGGCTAGAGTGGAAGAAGCGCTGTCCGACACCCGCGTTGTTCTCATCTCGGGGCCGCGTCAGTCCGGCAAAACGACGCTTGCAACCGACATCGCATCGGACAAGACACCCTTTCTGACATTGGACGATGCCAACGTTTTGCGGTCGGCGATTGATGATCCGGTCGGGTTCGTCCGCGGATTGGACCGCGCCGTGATTGATGAGATCCAGCGCGCGCCCGACCTTCTGCTCGCCATCAAAAACCTCGTTGATGACGACAAGACACCGGGGCGGTTCCTCCTAACGGGTTCGGCCAACCTCATGACCATCCCAAAAGTGGCGGATTCCCTTGCCGGTCGCATGGAGGTCGTTCGGTTACTGCCTCTCTCACAAGCAGAAATTCTGGGTGCGAAGTCAAAGTTCATTGATCGAGCCTTTGCTCGAGAGAAACCGACCGCCTGCCACATGATCGTCGGTGACGAGCTTGTTGAAAGCGTCCTTTCAGGCGGGTATCCCGAAGCGCTCGGTCGAACGCGATGGCCACGAAAACAGGATTGGTATCATGGCTATATTGATGCAATCGTCCAGCGCGACGTCCGAGATGTGGCCCAGATCGAACAACTTACCGTCATGCCAAAATTGATGTCAGTGCTTGCCGAGCACTCAGGACAGTTAGTCAACTATACTGGGATCGGTGCGGGCCTCGACCTAAACCATGTCACCACTCAGAAATATGTAAGCGTGTTCGAAAGCCTCTACCTTGTTCATACGCTCCAGCCCTGGTTTACAAACCGTCTAAAACGTCTGACCAAGTCGCCCAAACTACATTTTCTCGATTCGGGCCTCCTCGCAGCGATGCGGGATGTTTCACCGGATGTAGTCCGAAAAGACAAAACGAGCTTTGGCGCGATCTTAGAGACCTTTGTGTTCAGCGAACTACGGAAGATCGCGACGTGGAGCGAACAGAGGTGCACGTTCTCGCATTTCCGGGACAAGGACAAGAACGAGGTTGACATCGTATTGGAGAACCGCCGCGGTGAGGTCGTTGGGATCGAAGTAAAATCGTCCGCCACTGTTTCGGCGGGTGATTTTTCGGGGATGCGCAAGCTCGCGGACGCCAGCGGCAAGAAATTCGTCCAAGGCATGGTGCTCTACGACCACGACCAAGTCGTACCGTTCGGCGAGAACATGTTCGCTGCTCCGCTCTCGTGCCTTTGGGGTGGGACATGAATCTTGTCGAGGAACAATGCGTGGAGGATCTCGCAGACCTGCTCTACGGCTTCTTGCCCGGGAGCGGAAACTCTCGGACCGCATTCCCATTGGCGGCCGCAAAGGTCCAATGTGAAGATCTGTGGGTCGGTGGTAGCAAGCGCCCTGCGATCGTCCAGATGTTGTCATCAACCCTCGGTCAACGGCGACACAAGTTTAGCCCATTGATGCTGATGATCGTACGGCAATCCATGACCTGGCGCAGGGGTAAGGGAGAGCCGCTAACCCGTGCAGAGGTAGTCGCGTTGAACGTGCTCCTCTTGCGCCTGTCGCTAAAGGTGCCCGAGCTCAACGATCCCGCGTTTCTTGAATCATTGCCGGGAAACCAGCCCGGGCCGGAGACAAAGCCAGAAGCGGCGACCACCACCCTGTCGGACGAACTGGCACAGACGTTATCGGCGCGATTGATCGGCCTATTTGAACACCCGCCGCAACGTCGTGGCTATGAATATGAGCGCTTTCTCACAGAACTTTTTGCCGCTTATGGGCTGACGCCGCGAGCACCTTTCAAGCTGACGGGCGAACAGATTGACGGAAGCTTTAAGCTGCACGGGGAGACTTACCTCGTCGAAGCCAAATGGCAGGCCGGTCGCACGGGACAGGCCGATCTGCTGACCTTTTCAGGGAAGGTTTCGGGAAAGGCGACCTGGACGCGCGGGCTCTTCATTAGTAATTCGGGGTTTTCTGAAGATGGCCTGAAGGCTTTCGCAACGGGCAGACGCACAAACATAATCTGCGCGGATGGCCTCGACCTACATCAGGTTGTTCACAACCGACTCTCATTGATCGATGTTCTGGATGAAAAGTTACGGCGTGCTGCCGAAACCAACCAAGCATTCGTTTCTGTACGAGACCTATTGTAATGCGAGCCCATTCCAATCTGCCATCACGCTTCATTCAAAAGCGTGACCGATCAACTTAGATAAGATCCGAAAAACTCCTGTTGTTAAGTTCGTCGTCCGATGCTGCTTCCACGCGTGCCTCCAGCGCTTCCGCAGATTCTGTTTCATTTGCCGGTTTAAGGTAGGGTGCAATATCCGCAAAATTTCGATGAACCTCGCGCCTTGACCATCTGGCCGTCCACATGAGTGCAGCAAATGCCGCCATTTCCGCGCCTGTGTAACCACGCCTGACACAGCGATTGGCATATGACAGTGCCGTGCTGGGATCGATGGCTTCATTTGCATGCATATTGATATGGCCCTGCAAAATCTGGAGAGGTGCACCCATCAGATGCGCGAGATCAGGAATAAAACGGATCACGAATTTTCGAGCGCTTGTACTGCGTTTTTTATCGCGTGTTTTGTCTGATAGCACTTTTTGCATCGATTTGAGAGGTGCACCGCTCATCCATAGGTTCAAGGCCGACTTCAGTTTTGGAAGGGCATATGACGCGCGGGCCGCGTCATCTTTCAGTTTCTTGAAATCGGTCCCGAAAAGATACTCCATGCTTTCTGGCTTGATCACACGGGCCAGATGTTCAGGTTTCGCCGCCAACCACTCGAAGATCCAATCACACGATGCATCGACCGTCTTAAAGCTTTGGAACCCTTCCTCAACAAGTGCATTTGACATGTCCTTCAAGACATCTTCGGGCAGACCCAACATGGAAGCGGTGTTGCGTAAGGACAGCGATTCAACGGCCAGATCTTCGCCATCGTTGTTCAACAGCGAAAGTGCCGCGGCGGTCCTGCTTTCAACCCAATCTTCGTTTGCATCTTGACGCTTGCGATACGCTGCAAAGCTCCGCGAAAGACCAAGCCGCACATCTACCTTACCATCTTCGCTTTGATCGGTTTCCGCGAGCCGTGCGACCACATATCGTTCCAGATCACCAATATCTGTTGCCTTGTCATGTATTCGATCCATCAGGGCCGTAAACGGATCGTCCAACACTAAACATTGGTCCGACTGTCCAAAGATATCGCGTAGCCGCGTCCATCTTGAACCGATCTTGTTGTCAGCATCATCTAGGGGAACAATTTTGCCAGGGACGACCAAGACGATGCCGGTGGCGCTTTCACCGGCCCGACCGGCACGGCCGGCGGCATTGAGTAGATCTTCAGGTTCCAGAAGATCCTTACGCCCAGATGCAGCATCGTACTGGCTATCTTCTGCGATAATAACGAGATCCGCCGGCAGGTTCATACCTTGACCGAGCGTCGGAGTTGCTGCGAGCACTGACAGCGCACCTTCACGTTTATACAGTGACTCAGCGAGTTGGCGCTCTTCTGGAAGCAGTTGCCCATGATGGGTCGCCGCCTGGGACACAAGCTTTCCGTCTTTGAGCGTCAAATAGAGTTGATCCGCACTGCCCATCTCGTCAACTGACACTTCGTAAAGCCGTTGCTCTGACTCGGTCAGTTCAACATCGCAATCCTCAAGTGCCTCACGTGCCTTTTCAGAAATTGAAAACGCATTTGGGATTGACTGCGAGAAAACAAGCGTTCGCAATCCCGCTTTTGCAGCTGCCGCTGCGATCGAAGATGCAACCACGCCAGAATTGGGTGTGAGCTTCCAGAACTTGTTTGTAGAGAACTCCAACGCGGCATCAAGAAGTGGCACAAGCGTGTAATCACTACGCACTTGTGAGGCCCAAGTCTGCTTTACACTGAAAAAACCCTTTGGTCTGGCTGTGAGCTTGCGCCTGACAGCAACAGGAACTCCGCCCTTTGGCTTTTCGCGACGTTCCGTCCTCAGGAGCCTGTTCAGCTTTTCGAGCCGTTTAGCACCATAGACGATACATCCTCTCAGTTGACGAGTGGGTTTCCACGCATTGTTCAGAGGCAGTGATGTCCGGCCCGTGAGTTCTTCAAGCCAACCACTGAGCTCATCAGTGTTCTTCATCATGGCAGACAACAGGACTATGTCGGCATCTGGTGCTACGCGCGTGAAACCCAAGATGCAGAGCATCGCATCAATTGCCCGTCGATCACCATCCGTACTAGGATGCATAAGATGACATTCGTCGAAGATCAGAAGGCCAACATCTTCAAATCGTTCTGGCTCCATGTGACTGGAAAGCAGACAGGCTTCTGGAGTCATGACCATGAGGTCAGGCAGATCCTCATCTTCGCTCGAAAAACCAAATTCGTCAGTGCGCTCGCCGCGAACAGTTGCACGTGGGAAAGCACTGCGTAAATCACGGGTCGTTTGATCGACAAGCGCATGCGTTGGCGCCAAGAACACTGCTTTGCGCCCTGACAGCAAGGTCGCGTGGATCTTGAGCTGCGCAGTCGTCGATTTTCCTGCCCCTGTCGGGAATCCGATTGCAGACGATGTTCCTGTCTGCAAATACCCTTGTTCGACAGCGTCCCTATGATTTCGCCAAAGGTAGGGCCGTGTCTCGGCGACAGTTTTCATTGCCTGGGCCCAGCGATCCTTGTCCACCCCTTCGGGGGGAGGCAAGTTGACGACGGCGCAGCCGAGCAGCGCTGAACCCGCGGCGATCAGCAGGCTTGCTAAATGAAACGGACCGGGAAAGACCGCTAGTGTGCTATCAGGAAGTCCGTCACCTATTTCTTCCGTGCCTGGCGCGGCCAGATCTTTCACCTCCGAGAATACGGCAATCGGATCAACAAGCCCTTTGATCCGACGCCCTTGAAGCACGAATGCAAGCGCCCGTATCCCTCTCAAAATTCGGTAATAGAGAGCGGTATTTGCCCGTCCGCCACCCGACCCCGTGACAAGTTCCTCTTGGGACGGCCGTTTTCGGCTTCGGATGCGACCAACCTGACCGTTCGCCAACATGATTAGATGCAGAACCAACTCTGATTGAAGTCTGTCTCCCTTCGGAACTTGCATCGCAGCGGCCACTTCTGCGGCATCTGCTGATGCTTCTGCGACCAAAAATAGCAGCATCGCCGAGATGTCTGGGCTTATCCCTTCAGGTGTCAGATATGATGTGGGCTGCTCTGCTTCTGTCAGGGCATTCGCCTGGTGCACCAGCTGATAGGCGCTTGCGGCAACAAAGCCCGCCGCAGACCGGTTTTCCCGATCTGGATCAATTGCAACCAATGCTTCATTGGTTTGCGCAAGGCGTCGTGCAAACCGTGTAGTTTCACTGAGCGTTTCGAGGCCGTCGCCGCCCTCACGCAGCAGAACCCGCGCCGACACGATTTCTGCAAACGCACGTGCAAGCTGATCGGGCAGCGCCTCCCGATCCAGATCACTGAGTTCTGGCGTAGATCGAATAAGAGCTGATGTTTCAGGATCATACAAGGGTAGCGGCCTCCGCTGCGTCTATCGCTGCATGGGCTTTCTCAGCGATGTCTTCTAACCATTCCCGTACGTCTTCCAAAACCAATGTTTCCGCCCGGCGTCGCTCAACGTCGCCTATGACTTTATTTTCGTATCCTTTGAAAAGGCGTTTACGCCCTTTCGCTGATGCGTGCTTTGCACCGACCGTCACTGCTACGCGGTAAGCCCGTTTTTCGTTCCAAAAGATATTGGCAACGGTCCGATCTGGATCTGGATCGCTTGATAGTTCTAACAAAGACGTAACTGAAGCGATAAGCTCGTTGTCCCGCGCACCTGTTTCGAACTGTTCGAACTCCGGCCAGACCTTCGACTTAATTTGCTGTCTTGGATTTCCAGTCGCTTTCTCTTCACAAATGATAACTTGCGCGATCCCATCTTCGTTGAATTCGACGATGAGACCGTCCAGACCTTTGTCAGCCTTTATCATCTGTGGAGACCGGATGAGCGCTTCTTCGTTGAAGCGGTATGCGGCAATCCAAGCAATCACTTGAAAAACCCAACCATCCCGATGATATGTCTTATCACCAGTTCCAACAGTTAGAAGTTTTCTTGCTCCCTCGAATCCGCCTGTCGGATAGCCCACAGGTACATCTCCTGTGGCTCGGAGAATGCGTTCGACAGTTCGGGACTGGCCAATTGCGACGCGGGCAATCAATTGGGCAAGCCTATCTTTCTCCTCAACCGTCCATGTGGATCCGGCCCAACAGTCTTTTTCATCTACATTTGTGATGGTAATTGGCATGAATAATGGGGCTATTGTATTAATGATTTCCTAGATAGAGCACGTCTAACACATTGTTTTTAGACAGGCCAATCAAACGGTATCTGAATGAACCTGACCATGCCTCTAAGCCCAGCAATCGGTTTTCGTTTTTACCGTTCTAGTTCGTTCTGATTACTTCCATTCCTCGCAAAGTTCCATTTGCTGTTCTCAACGACCGGGCGCTTTTCCCATATTGGGGATAAATATTTGGGAACCAACTTTTTTGTGGCTGGAAGCAAGGCCTATTGGTGGGAAGGGCGCCCATTCTCTAGCCGCGAAACAAGCAATTCAGCACGCCTCCGAATTTCTGCGTTCGGATCATCTAAACGAGTGGTGGCCAGTCGTAGTCTTTGCTTCGCTGTCAGCTGCGCTTTTTCAACGAGACGCAGCGCCGCTAGCCGCCATTCGAAATTCTCATGGTTGAGTAGTGGGAGCAGCGCTTCTGCAAAGGTAGTTGTCGGCGTAAAATCTTTGTCCAGGAGCTTGGCGAATTTGTCGGCGCTAAGCCTCTCCTCTTGAAATATCTTTGCAAGTTTTGCCGAATCTGGAGAGTCTGTTTTTGTGACGATCCTTAGGGAAGCGAAGGCTACATCCCGCACATCGCTGCGAGGGTCATTTGCCGCCATCACGAGATCGTCCAAAGCCAATTGACATCTCGCCTTGTAGGCAAGCAGTGACGCTCGGGGGCTTTGCGGCACCACACCGCCGTTACTAGGATAGGGGGCTTCGCGATCTTTCCAATCGAGCGCCGCTTGAGTCGCCAGCTTCATGATGCATTCTTCTTTCGGTGCCAGCTTTGCGAGTATATCGGCAGCGGCAACCGCATCTTTAACCGAATTGCTCTCCAGTGCAGCCTTGCAATGAGGGAAACAACGATCTTCCCATATTCCAAGCGACAAGACTCCGCAAAAAAGCGGCTCCCTCCGTTCAGGTCCAGCAGTATTGAGCGCCTCGTAGAGTAAATCGGATGCCTCGGTCGGCGGCCGTGAAAGGGCAAGCTTCGTAGCCTCCCATAAAGCTACGCCTTTCGCGTCGCCCAGAAGCGAGCGAGTCCGTCCAGTCTGGTCTTCCGGTTCCGCAGATTGATGTAAAAGCTCTGTCGCTATTCGGGCAATCCAAGGCGATGTTTGCCGTATCGCTCTTTCAAGCATACCCGTATCCATTAGTTTCGCATTGGACCAGTTTGTCTCTGGTACATCCACGTGTGCCAAAAAGGATCCAAGTGTCGCACTGGAGTCACCATCTGCTGCTGGGAGCGCTGAGGCTTCAAGGTTAAGCGTCAATGTGTCGATTGGGAGAAGTGGCAAAAGAGCATTGATGATCTCGCGTTCTAGTGTGGGATCATCGGATGAGGGAACTGTGTCTCGCGGCGCGCATTGCCACCATCCGGTGGCGGCAACGAGCGCACTAAATTGCAGAAGCGGAAGCCTCACGCCAGCCGAACTTGTGATCTCGCCTGAATGGGGAGGAATGACACGTCTAAGTGAGGCTTTCCACGCAACCTCCATTCGTTTGAACCCAGACGACAAATCGGCAGATTTTCCAAAAGCGTCGAGTGGGTTCGCGTGCAGCCAGTCTGTTAATCCATGATTGGCCAATGCTCTCTCAAATGCGATTGCAAAGCCGACATTAAGATGGTCGCGAAACGGTTTAATTTCCGCAAGCCAGGTCAGCTTCTGATCATCTTCGAGAGTTTCAAGCGCATAAGTCAAAGTGCTTTCCAGGAACCGCCCTACTAAGCCGGTGGCGTTCTCAGAGCGCAATGGCTTTTTGCTGCCCCAAATAGAGCCATCTTCGACAATAGGTCGCAGGGTTGGCAGCGCGGCCAGTGCTCGGTCCAACGCTTCCCTGTTCTTCTGTGCGACAAGCGCCATATGAAGCCCTACGATCTGAACTAGGATCGATGACTTATTGGCAAATTCGTAAGCATGGGGAAGGGCTATCTCTGGATGGCGGGCCGCTGCTTTAACGAGGCCGTCGGCCAGTGCAATCAACAAGTCCTGCCGACCTGATCCAACAAGGGTTACTGCGTTACAAAATACTCTCTGCACAGTTTCTGTGAGTAGCTTCGGCTCGGGCGCGGAAAGAATAGAAAGTGCTTCTGCTATCCGATCTGCTGAAATAGCAGGCAGGGGTGTAGGACGGCACCTATCGGCTATAATATGCTCGGCTAGTCCAAGACGGGCGGAAAAGTGGATCACTTCAGCCCAAGCCGGGTCGCGCAGTCGTTGTTCGAGCGTGTCCGGTTTCGATCCGTAAGCTTCTAACAACTGCCGGGCAGCGACGAACTCAGCGAAGGTTCGGTGCGCAAAGGTGTAAGCCGCATGATCGAAGTGGCGAATCCGCTCTACGAGACCGACGCGACACCAGTGATCCACCGCCCATTCTACTATGCGAGCCGTTGCAAGGTGCGGAAGATCAAGTTCAGAAGACATAGCGTTGGTGATCTGTTGGTTCACTTGCTCAGCCGTGGCGAGTGGGGTCTCAATAATGGCTGTTCCTAAGAGGTCAAGAACGCGTGTTTGGACTGCCGTATCGGGCGCCGAAGGGGGATGACGTGCAGAGGCCGCCTCGTCCATGAAGGCCACCATGTTTTTGTAGATTTCCGTCCGTGATCCATCAATTTTGCGCCCTACTGAGACGAGACTGGCGGTCAATGCTACGAGTAGGGGCGTGCGAGATAAGGCGGCCTGGAAGGATAGAGGGGTGGCTTCTAATGACCAATTAGGCATCTCCTCTTCCGGACCGATGATGGCTTTAACGAGTTGTGAAATCCCATTTTTTACGGCCGTTTCATCCAAGTCGACTAGGCTGTAGTGCCGCCATGCAGCAAGTTGGGTGGTATCGTAGCCGATCGGACGCGTGGTTACGATTATGCGCCAATCGGGTTGCCCCTCTCCGAGTCGTGCCAAACCTGCCGCGACCGCGCTTAAGGCAGGGCCGCATTCATCAAGGCCGTCGGCTAGAAGAACCCAACCGGGCAGTGCCCTACCCTCCGCTGGTGTAAGACCCGAACCGTCGAGGCCTAGCCGCAGGCAGGCCTCTTCGAAACTCGATCCCGCTTGGACGGAGGCAGCGACCTGATTAAGTGAGACGCGCAACACGGGGTGACCGTCCTGAGCGTATCGACGCGCGATCATCTGGGCGGCGAGGGACTTTCCAGAACCTGGGCCCCCGATTAGCACACATTGGGGGACGAAGCATGCGTAATTGAGCTGCCTCTGTTCTGAGGTCGAGCTCCCGATAAGATCACAGGATTACTGTGAACAAGGGAGATTGAAGATGGAATATTATGCTGGATTAGATGTGTCGCTGCGGTCGTGCGCTGTTTGCATTGTCGATACCAAGGGAAAGGTTGTGCTTGAACGCGAGCTTACTTGTGAAGTGAGTGATATTTCTGGCTGGTTGAGGAAGTTCGCGTATCCGATCGAACGGGTGGGTTTTGAAGCAGGAACGATGAGCCAGTATTTGTTCTTTGGTCTGCAAGCCGAGGGTTTTGATGTCGTTTGCATGGAGGCCCGACAAGTGAACGCCGCCCTTTCTGCAATGCGCAACAAGACCGACAAGAACGACGCGCGAGGGATCGCGCAAATTCTGCGCACGGGGTGGTTCAGTCCGGTTCATATGAAGAGCCGCGAGGCGCATGGCTTAAGAGCTCTCTTGAGCAGCCGAAAGGCACTGCTCAACAAGACCATTGATCTTTCGAATGAAGTGCGCGGGTTGCTGAAGATCTTTGGCTTGCGTCTGCCCAAAACCGTCAGTCACGGCAGCTTTGACGATATCGTACGGCCTATGATCCAGATGGATGACGTCCTCATTCATGCCTTGATACCGCTGCTGGACGCGCGGGTCGCCCTGTATCAGCACTATCTTGAGCTGGATCGCCGCGTGAAGCGCGCGGCCAGCCACGATGAAGTCTGCATGCGGCTGATGACGGTTCCGGGCGTTGGGCCGATAGCCGCACTCACGTTCAAAGCGGCTGTAGATGATCCTTTGCGGTTCAAAAGCTCCCGCACGGTTGCCGCGCATTTTGGTCTCACACCGCGACGATACCAATCCGGCGAGAGCGACAATCCTGGCAGAATATCACGTGCGGGAGACCGCGATGTTCGATCAACACTCTATTCAGCCGCAAACGCGATGTTGATGCGAACGATGGCGGCATCACAGTTGAAATCATGGGGCATGCGATTGATGCGCACAAAAGGACGGCGGCGCGCTATTGTTGCTGTCGCGCGCAAGCTGGCGGTCCTGCTGCATCGGATGTGGATTGAAAACACGGAATTCCGTTTGGAAGGGCTGGAGGGGATCAGATGACTTAAGCCGACCCAAAACCTAACCATACGGGATCGTCCTTTCCGGACGAGGTCTGTGGGTGAAGCCGAATATGGCTGCTGCGCAACGAGAAGCGCGAGACGAAGCAAGGCTCTCCACAACCAATCCGACACATGCATGCAGCGGTGCCGCATAGGTACCAGTCAGACTGCGAAGAGAAGCGTGACCCGGATAAGTACGATGCCAAACTGATCAAAGGAAAAGAGCTTGACCGATAGACTCAATTAGAGAAGCGGCCTAACCATTCCACGTCATATTGATCAGAGTCGCGATCCACCTTCGGGCCCATGTGGTACCGCTGGAGCGCTTCTGGGAGGTCAGTAGCGGTCGGCACATTAGACCGCTTGGCGTTAAGTGGAATCCAGCCGCTGTCGATATCGATCGGCTGTGAAACCCCGAGAACAGGAAAAGTCGCGGTAGTTCGTTCGACCCACGACGCAATCTGAGCAAGACGCGAAGCGGGCGCTCCGGCTGCATGACTTAGCGTCAGTCCTTCGTCATGGAGCAAAGTGACGAGGCGGCTGAGGTCCCGGCGTCCGCGCGTTTCGATTAGGCGTGTCGCGTCGACCTTTAACCAAGTCAGTGCACGAACCGTTTCGGCGTCTGATGTCCATAGCGGCGCTAGATCTCGCAGTAGCATGTCGTGCGCATGTGCGGGATCGAGTTTCGCAACAACGAGGCGTCGCGCAATCTCGGTCGGCGGAAGACCCCATTCATTTAGCATTTTTAAAGTTGTTTGCCCTATTCTCGTCAAGTCGTCGCGCCGTCCATCTGCGATCCTTCCTAGGTCGCGTGTCAAATCGTTTTTAATTGTGCTGGACGTAGTCGGGTCCACAAGCAATACAGCGTGAAGGTTTGGGTCGGCGTCTAAGCCGTTTACCAAAGGCCTCAGAGCGTCCCACAGTTTTTTGCCTCCTGTGAGACCTTTCTTTGCCTGTATCTCAATGGGCCCATCGTTGGTTTCCAAAACGATGTCATCACCCGGCCCACCTGTTTCAGCCAATACAGCGTTGATCTTTTGTGCATTGATCCATGCGGGCACCCGCCCAGTTAAAATCGCAGAAAAACAAACGACGGTCCCGAGCGCTTGGAATGATATTCCGCCAGCTGCTGCAGCACCACCTGATCGCCCATGCATATCCGTCCCTCCACAATAACCAGTGTCGGAACGCTCCAACACACAAGCGTTTGTCAAAACCGTCCCAAGCCTAACTTATGATGCCCGTGAGCTAGGGGGAAGGTGGACACAAAACAATGAACGGGTAACTTCACACTTTAACTTGTAACGTTCAATGTAGTCATACGATTTCTACATATAATGCTAACGACGACTTGAGGAGACTGAGTATTTATTCACAGTTAAAAATGCGACCAACGAGAATTGGTTTTCTGGTGCATCCATCAGATAAGAAGTCACTCAAACAAATATTTCGCATTAACACGTCAATCTGGGGGGGCATCTTTAATCCGATAATCCCGGTTTTCTCGCGCCCACCTGATTGCTGGAAAGATGATCACAAACCGGATCGCTCGCATTCCGTATCAAAAGGTTACCTTCGCTATTTTGAACCAGACGTGTTTGTCGAAGCTGAACACGGTTTGGCGGAAAAGGTCGGTCTTCCTCCCGAATTTCGAGAGAGTTTTCGCAGTAAAGTGGTAGCCCTCCAGGATTTCTGGGACAACAGACAATGGGGCGCCGATGGCCCAAGGCTAGGCCTGAGCATCTCAGGGGTACTGCGGAAATCCTATGATACCGAACGGAAATTTGTACTGAGAGAAGACCATAGAGACCATTTCCAAACGTATAAGGGGTCTGAATGTCAACTTGCTGCAGCAGCGCTTTTTGGTAACCTTCTTGACCAAGGCAGTGCGAAATACCTCCACCAAGATTATGACTATATCTACAAACCAGTAGTTGTTGAAGACTTCAAACAAGCTTGGCGCAATCGAACTTTCGATCAGTATGCCAGCGAACTTGTCCTTACGGGTGATGGCCTCGATCTCAGCCATTTTGGCGCGAAACAACCAACCTTCTTTTTGTTTGACCCAAGTTCGACACATGATTTGATCGATTACTGGAATTTGAGGGCACAAGCGCTTGGTCGCGTCCACCCAGTGCCGATTGACTTTTGGCAAGACTGTAAGGAGGAACTAGCAGCACTCGCCGAGCGGTACTATGTCCCAGCGAATGGAAATAGGTTCGAGCGCGGAACGACGCTCGAGATATCGAGATCCGCTTCATCAGACAGTTTTCTACGAAGCCTTCAGGAAGAAGCCGCTACTTGGAAGAAGGGTTTGTTCTCGATCAAGAACTGGCGAGATCGAATTTGGGAAGGGCATTCCAGAAATCGCTCTTCGGTAGGGGTTGATGTATCGCGACCCTACGCTGCTGAAAAGTCTCAAATTCTTAAGCAGGATGATGAGCAATATCTAAGGTTTGATACTTTAGATCCTGAATTCAGTGATAGCGCTGTGCACAATGATTATAGTTGGGTAAATGTTCTGCTCATCTCAGATCGTCATCACCATGATGGTATAGCAACTACATTGCCCTTCAACGTAATGAGTAACGTCCGCTGGCGGCTAACGTTTGACGACAAGACGATTGTAAACAGTGAAGGTTGGTGTCTTCCGCAACGCTACTCCAGCATTGGAGAGACATTAGAAAAGCACCCACCTTTGCACTATTTTCAGACATTTTTCAAAGCTGCTGGCTTTTCAGTCGGTCAGTCGGAAGCAGGGATGATCGCGCAGCAAATGTTCGCATCCTTGTCCAAAGAAAGTTCAGGACTAAACGCGACAGGAATATTTTCGTCCGCCGAAAGGCTAAACTTCTTTAATAGATACGCGATGGGGCAACGCGTTCGGTCCAACGGCGACATGGTAAAGGAAGAGAGCTTCCCGAGCAGGTCCATCGGACTGGAAGACGTTGAGGTTCATATCAAGCGGTATGGCAAGAATGGCATTTCTCGCAAGTCGCTTCTGTCACGTTTGATCGCCTATAACGTTCTACAGTTGGGCGTAGAGGTGAAATGTCCGCATTGCTTTAGTGAAAACTGGTTCGATCTTGATACTGTTAAGTACTCGCTCAGATGTGAACTTTGCCGAAAGGATTTCGACTTCCCGCAAGACGGGATCAATAAGCGATCTGGCAACTGGAAATACCGCCTAACTGGCCCGTTTGCCACGCCAGACTACGCGCGAGGAGCCTATTCCACCTTGCTAACCGCTCGATTGCTTAGCGAAATAGGGGGGAACGACGATCAGCTTACATTTAGTTTGGGCGTCGAGCTAAAATCGAAGAACGGTAACCATGAATCTGATCTTGTTTGCTGGCTCAGGGAGCGTGGTCACTTTCAAGTCTTAAACGACCCAACGCTAGTTTTTGCAGAGTGTAAGTCGTTCGCTGCAGAAGCGCTCAAACCAATCGATTTTAAGCGTATGGCATCGCTGTGGAAACAGTTCCCTGATGCAGCCCTTGTTTTCTCTGTACTGAAGGAAAGTTTTTCTGAAGACGAGTTAGCTCAAGCAAAAGCCTTTCTTAAGCGGTATGCAGGTCAACTGCGATATGGAAGCTACGAACGACCCGTAATCTTTTTAACCGGTAAAGATCTTTTCTTTGACTACACGCTGACGGGTGGCGACGATGCACGCTATTCTTTCAATGATGAGAATACGCTTTCCGAGTTTGCTTCCGCAAGCCAGCGGCTCAACTTAGGTCTCCATAAATAGAATTACCTCATAAACGATCCAGCGATTCAATTGATGAGACCGAGGGGTGGGCGTCCTCACGGACACTCAGAGTATCAGCCTGTTCCAACGCCCTTTGCAGTGCGTGGTTCGAAACTTTCACATAGATCTCCGTGGTCCGGAGGTTCGCATGTCCCAACAAAGCCTGCACCATCCGTATACCGATACCCTCTTCGATCAACAGCGTGGCCGCCGAGTGGCGGAACCTGTGCGGCGTCAGATGTGGTTCGATGCCCAAACGATGTGAAAGCACACGCAGCCGTTTCCTGAAGGTTTGTGACCGGAGCCGGCGGCCTACCGCATTCAGGAACAGTGGCGATTTCAGGGACCCGTGTTCAGCGCGAAACATGCAGTACCGTCGAAACGCGTCCTGCAACTCCGCGTTTGGTACGAAAACGATGCGTTCCTTGTTGCCTTTGCCGTGCACGATCATTTGGGCGGCGTCGGTGGAAACATCCCGGATCTTCAGGTTGGTGAGTTCGCTTATCCGAAGGCCGGTCACAATCAGCAATTTGATCATCAAAATCGTGACCTCCTGATCGGTGGCGATGGCCGAGTCAGCTGGCCGTGCACTGGCCGGTCTAGTTTCCGACCGTAAGACGGCTTTTAGTGTATCCCGTTCTATCGGTCGGGGCAGGCGCCTTGGAATCCGGACCGAGATGCGGACGTCGGCAAATGGAGAGGGTAAGGTGCTTTTCCGCTCTGCGCGCCAGGCAAAGTAGGATTTAAGGGTGACCAGCCGCCGCTCGATGGTTGCGGGCTTGGCCTCCAGTTCATCGCGCAGATGACGATGGTAGGCGAGGATGTCGTCTTTTGAGAATGGATCGGAGAGGTGATGTTGCTTGGTGAACCGCGCGAAGGTGCGCATGTCCTGGGCATAGGCCCGCAGCGTATGACGGCCGACGCCGCGTTCATCGCGGCATGAATTGACGAAAGCTGTGTGATCGAGATGGGGCATAGAGGACTCCTGTTGCGGTGTCCTGCCACTCCATCACAGGGTCTGAATGAGTCGAAATCGGCCCCTTCTCCGGTAACGATAATGGCCCCACATTATCGTATATTGGGCACATGTGTTCATGCACTCCAGACCTTCGCTGCGCTACTCGCGAGTGTCGCAGATGCGGGACAAACCGGACTTATGCAGGCGCGGCTGTTGCTGACGCAGCATTAGTTCGCACGCGCGGCGCGTTCATCGCTGTGTCGCAGCTGATGTCGCCATACCGGTCGATCAGAGGCCCCGATTGTGCCTGAGCCAAGACCGAACTTTCGCCGTACGCTTCACCAATATGAAAGATGGTGGGACAGAGATACCGTTCGCGAAACTCAAGCTAACGGCTGCTTTACTCGTGTAGGCTGCCGCCAAAGCCATCCTTCATCAAAGCGTCCAACATAGGACAAGCCGCAGAGCCATCGTCGCAGTTCTTGGAAAGGCTCAAGAGCGCGTCTTGGAGGCGCACTAAGTTCTCAATCTTGGCGGTGATCTCACCCAGATGGTTCTCAGCCATTGCTTTCACCTCGCCACAGGATCGGTCACTCTGCTCGGTCAGAGATAGAAAGGTCTGAATAATCGAGATCGGGAAGCCCAAATCGCGACACCGGCGCACGAACCTGAGTTTGGCGATTTCATCTGACGAGTACAGCCGACGCCCTCCTGCAGAGCGCCCCGGCTTCGGAACAACACCCTCTCGTTCATAGTACCGGATCGTTTCGATGTTCACGCCGCTTTGTTCTGACGCTCTGCCGATGGTGAACATTTCGCTTGCTCCTGTAGTGGCTACAGGAAGTAGAAAGGCAAAATGGACATGAATGCAAATCAACAACTGGTGGCAGACACCGGCATCGCTGCCCGCCTAGTGATGCCCTTCGCAGCGCTTTTGGCGCTGCTGTCGGCGTCATGTTGTGTTTTGCCCATTGGCCTTTCGATACTGGGACTTGGCGGTGCATGGCTCACCATGCTTGGTCCGTTCATCGCTTACCGAGGGTTCATTCTTGCAGGTGTCGCGATTGCCCTTGTTTGGGCATGGTATCGGGTGCTGCGTCGCAGGCCATGTGCAACGCGCAGGCGGTCCGCAATCATATGGACATCACTTGCATCCATCGCGTTCTTGATAGCGCTGTCTTCGCCGCTTTGGGAGGCGTCAGCGCAGCGTTTTATGTGGGATTTGTGGAGATCGACACGATGAAGAACAAACTATTGGCGCTTGGGGTGGGAGGCACGATCTTGGCGATCCTCTGTTGCTTTACGCCGCTCTTGCCCGTCGTGCTAACAGCGCTTGGGCTGACAGGCTTACTTGGTGTTGTCTACAACGATGCTGTTTTACTGCCGATTTTGGCAGGTTTCCTTATTCTGACGGGGTACGCGATATGGCGACAGAAGACGCAAAAGTAGTGCTGCAATCTACTCTCACGTGTCCATCGTGCGGGCACGTTGAAACCGAAAAGATGCCGACCGATGCCTGCCAGTGGTTCTATGAATGCAAGTCATGTCAGACTCTCTTGAAGCCACTTGAGGGGGATTGCTGCGTCTATTGTTCCTACGCAACGGTTCCGTGTCCACCAATCCAAGAAGGAAAGTCCTGCTGCTAAGATCGTTTTTTTTGCCAATTCAATGTTGGCGGTTACAAAGCTTATGATCAGCGAGTGACGCCAGAACATAACAATCCTCGGCTACGCCATCACCTTTACATCCCTTGGACATTCGAACGAGTTCTTTCTCCAAAGCGCGCAACCGTTTGATTTTGGCGCGCACATCCGTGAGCTGCGATGTCGCAATCTCCGTAGCAGCTTGGCAAGAACGATCCGGGTGTTCCTGGAGCTCGATGAGGGACAGAATAGCTTCAATCGAAAAGCCCAGATCGCGGGCGTGTCGAATGAAGCTCAACCGTTCTAGCCCGGCTTTGTCGTAGCGTCTTTGGTTGCCGCCCGTGCGCTCTGCTTCTGCCAGGAGTCCCATTTCCTCGTAGTAGCGAATGGTTGGAACCTTGACCTTTGTACGCTTTGAAAGCTCGCCGATAGAAAACATGAAGAAACCTCTTGAACCTCTAGTCACTAGAGACATTACACTATCATCAATCTAGGATGAAAGAGGATCCCCCATGGCAGGTTGCTGCGGACATGACGCCAAGTTTGACGGCGTATCAGACGACTACAAACGCAGGCTGTGGATCGTCATTGCATTGAACGCGACGATGTTCGCGGTTGAAATGACTGCGGGCCACTTGGCAAAGTCACAGGCCTTGCAAGCCGATGCTCTCGACTTTGCGGGTGATGCAATGACCTACGGCATCTCTCTGGCAGTCATAGGCGCCTCACTTCGCGCCCGTACCAATGCCGCGCTGTTCAAGGGTTTCAGCCTCTTGTTGATGGGGCTTTGGGTATTCGGATCGACCGTCTACCGTGTCTTTTATGTCGGGGTTCCCACGGCTGAGATCATGGGCGCTGTTGGCTTTCTGGCTTTGCTCACGAACCTTGCCAGTGTGTTCTTACTGGTGCGCTACAAGGACGGGGACGCCAACGTGCGTTCAGTCTGGCTATGCTCGCGCAATGACGCCATCGGCAACGTCGCTGTTATGTTCGCGGCCTTGGGTGTCTGGGGCACTGCAACGGGTTGGCCTGACCTGACCGTTGCAACGATCATGGCGGGGCTGTTTTTATCATCGGCTTTCCAAATTGTGCGCCAAGCACTCGCAGAGCGACGGGAAATAATCGACCACAAACACGCGGAGGCATGAAGCAGAGTTTTCTCATTTGTTTGGGTCTTGGGGTTGCTGCTATAACTTTAGCTGCGATCCTCTGGTCGATTGCCTTTCCTGATCGGCGAATATGGCCGCCGAAACGCTACACGACACTCACGCCTTTCCTTGTCTGGGTGCCGACATTCACATTGTTCGGGGTTCTCATCCTGCTTGGTGTCTGGGGTTGGGCTGATCTGGCCATCCCAACTTGGGTGCGGTTTGGCGTAGGCCTGCCTCTCATCCTGATCGGCAACATCGTCGTGTGGATGGAAGTCTCACATTTTGGAGTGCCGCAGACGGGTGGAGCCAAAGGCACCCTGCGCACCGAGGGCATGTATCGCTATTCTCGGAACCCGCAGTATATGGCTGACATTGGCATCGTCGGTGGTTGGATGATTTTGTCGGCGGCACCTTCGGCGACGGTGGTCGGATTGGCTGGAATTGCTATGCTTATTGCAGCGCCGTTTTCCGAGGAGCCATGGCTCAAAGATCAGTACGGAAGCGCGTTTGAACAGTACGCGTCACGTGTGGGGAGGTTCTTCTAAGGTACGCAACGAGCCAAAGTCGGATTGCGACTGACACCAAAAATGTAACAACGCTAAAAAGCTAGGCAGGCATTCCATCAGCTTTCGGGAGACTGGGGTCCATTTGATCCCAAGGCTGTGCGCTCTTCACGTAAATGTCACGGCTTGGCTGGTACCAACTCGGATCATCCAAACTACCCGCGAACACAATCATTGCTCCTTCGCTTGCCTTGTTGATCAGAAACAGCGGTGATCCACATTCAGAGCAGAAACCGCGAAGCATTGCATGGCCGCGATCAGCTTGGCGCTCGAACCACTTTGGTTCACCTTTCTCAAGCCTAAAATCAGTCTGTTTCACTAGCACAGCTGGAAAATAGGCACTTCCAGTGGCCTGCTGGCAATCGCGGCAATGGCAGTTACCCATGTAGCGGGCAACACCTTCGGATTTGTATCGGACTGCTCCACACGCGCACCCACCGGAAAACTGCTCAGGCAACATAATCTTTCCTCTCCAGTTCATTTTAGGAAGGAGAACCAACTTCGCAACAACTTATAGTCTGAACCTATCTGGTTGCTGCAAGGCCCAGAAAGTCCGATATCTCAAGAAGGGTATTTGTGTCAGGGTTCATGCCTGATCGTCCCGTCGACGCTTCGCAAGTTCGCGATAAAGAGCGGGTGGCGTTACCCCAATCCAATCGGCGACGTGCACCCACCCACCTTCTTTTGGAGGTCCATTAAGTTCGAGATAGGCATCCAGCCGATCTGTTACCTTTCGCAACCGCATGATCTCAATGCGCGTCCGCAGTGCCTGAAGTTCTCTGGTCGTTCGCTCCAATGCTCTTACCGAAAGATTTCCCCCCCAAGAACCGTTCTCAAAGTCCTTCAGAAGCTGCGCCTTAGGTATGGCCGAAACCTTTGTGGTCCGATCCGTGACCGCATCGCAGTGGTACTGATCTGCAAACAAGGACGCTTCGGCGACCAGATCGCCCGCATTGGCGATGTGCAATGTGAGAAGCCCGCCATCTTTCAGAGCTCGCCGAAGAAGAACTTGGCCCCCCCTTACAAGGAATGCCATTTCAACTTTATCGTTACGCCGAAACAGAGACTCACCTGCTTCAAGTGTTCGAACAGATGCGCCTTCGAATGATGTGAGCCAATGATCTGACATGATTTCTATCATGTTTCATGTTGCTCATCATATGCAATGTCTTTGCGCAAATCCCGGATCATACAAGGATATCAAACATGACAACTAAGCGCTTCGCATTTCTCATGCTGATCTTGCCCACAGTTGCCTTTGCTCAAAACCACTCTGGAAACCACGGCTCAGCTCCATCGCTCTATGCAGGACAAGAAACGCGCCTTATCAAATCTCTTTCCGAGGACGACGTAGAGGAGATCGCACGTGGCGGCGGATGGGGTCTTGCACGCGCCGCCGAGCTAAATGGCGTTCCCGGGCCAACGCATCTCCTTGAGCTAGCTGATCAAATCGGACTGACCGAACAGCAACGCGACGACATCGAAGTGATCCGGGCGCAGATGCGGGCAGACGCCATAACTGCTGGGGAGCGGTTCGTCGCGGCGGAACAATCGCTGGACGAAGCTTTTCAACTTGGTGCGCCGGATGCGGGGACACTTGAGCGGCTGGTGGCGGAAGCAGGTGAGGCGCGGGCAGATTTGCGCCTTGTTCACCTCAACGCGCACCTGCTGACTTTGCCATTGCTGACTGACACTCAGGTGACCCAGTATTCGGTGCTGCGCGGCTACTCAGATGATCCATGTGACGCCGTTCCTGACGGGCACGATCCGAAGATGTGGCGCAATCATAATGGGTGCAACTAGGTTGGCTATCGGCGACACACCCTCGTGACTTGTCAAAACCATATACCCCCAGTAGGTATTTGGTATGTTTCGCTTAATGCTGCCGATCCTTCTTGTTTTTGCATTTGCCGGTGCGTCCACCGCGTCAGTAATGCATGGATTGAACCATGGACCCGATCACGCTGACCACCACGCTGAAATGACGGAGCATGATGTGTTCGCTGATGCCGAGAAGGCCCTCGCGGACTGCTGCGACACCACGAAAGGCATGGGATCAACGCCATGTTTTGGTGATCTCGTAGCCACATCTGCGATTTCGCCGGTAAATCTCGCAAGCAGAATTGCCATTGGGGTGCTGTATGCTGACTTCGAGTTTTCGAACCTGATACTGGCTGTCCCAACCGGTCCTCCGAAAGTTTGAACGGCAACGGGCGCTCGCCTGCAATCCATTCAACTTTCAAATTAAAGGACCAACAAACATGATCTCACGTCGCCACTTCACCACCCTTTCCGCAACGGCTTTGGCTGTCGCTGCTCTGCCAGCCCGCGCAAGCACGCCTATGCGCGTTCTCGCCTCACCCGGTTGCGGATGTTGTCACGCTTGGGCCGACTTGGCCCGTGCGCGTGGCTACGCTGTCACTGTCGGAGAACTGACCGAGCCGGAGCCGCAGAAGTCAGAGCGCGGCATTCCGCTTGAACTGGCCTCCTGTCACACCATTGAAGCCGATGAGTATGTCTTTGAAGGGCATGTTCCGTTCGAAGCATTGGAAACTGTTCTGCAGGATCGCCCAGACATCACCGGACTTGCTGTTCCGGGCATGCCGATGGGTTCCCCCGGCATGGGGGATGATCCTTCTGCCCGTTACGACGTCATCGCATTTGGTGGAGAGGCGGGCACCGGAATGGTGTACTATCGAGCTGGTACAGCACAGCCCTTCGACACGTGATGGCAAGTCGCAAGGCAGTTCTTATGACCGGCGGGCTCGCGCTCGCCGGTTTCGCCGCCGCCTTTGTCATGGCCCAACCGTCCGATGCGGTCGGTCTGTTGTCACCAGATGACACCGAAGTGGTCGCCCTTGGTCAGGGCATCTACGTGGCTCAATGTGCTGCGTGCCACGGGGCGCGCCTCGAAGGGCAACCGAACTGGCGGATGCGGGGCGAAGATGGTTTGCTACCAGCACCGCCGCATGACGCGACCGGGCACACGTGGCACCACGACGATGAAACGCTCTTCACCCTGACCAAATATGGGCTTGCCGGACTGATGGAGAATGCACCCCCATCCGGTATGCCTGTTTATGAAGATGTGCTCAGCGATGAAGAAATCATTGCCGTGCTATCCTTCATCAAATCAACCTGGCCCAGTGATATTCGAGAGCATCACGACGCACTCAATGCCCAGTCCGAATAGAGGAAAACTCAGATGATTAGACAAACCCTTCTCGGTTTGGCCGTCGCAATTGCTCCAATGGTTGCTGCAGCGCATTCCAAGTCCGAAACAACGACACCTGCTGACGGTGCGACTGTCACAGAAGTGCCGGAGCTTTCAATGCGGTTCGATGATCCAATGCGTATAATTTCAGTCACGCTGAGCGCAACCGATGATGACATCGAAATCGAACGCGAGACCGGTATGGACCCAGCAACGGAATTCCGAGCAGTGCCCTTGGAAGAACTTGCGCCTGGAAGCTACCGCTTTGACTGGCGTGGAATGGCTTCAGACGGCCATCCTATGCATGGTAGCTTCTCTTTTACCGTCGCGGAGTGACTGGACTGGCCCCCATCGACGGTCTTGCCGCTTTGGCCATTGTGGCCAAGGCGGTTGGCTATGGCGCGGCTCTGCTCGCGATTGGGGGCGTTCTGTTTTCCTTCGTCTTTGCGAAGCGCGCTGAGGCGTCTGTCTTACGCCTTGCTCGGCAGCTCGCGGTCGGTGCGGCACTGGTTGGCCTCGCGGTCTTGGCTGGACGTTTCGGCATTCGGGCGGCACGCATATCCGGGATGGGTTTTGAGGGCGCAACGGACCCGATGATGCTCGGGTTTGTTTGGGAAAGCCCACTTGGCACGGCTGCGATTTGGCGTGGAGTTGGCGAACTTGCGATACTGGCGGTTTTGGTCCCCCGTATAGGGCAGTGGATTGCTTTGGTGGGCAGCCTTGCCGTAGCCATATCTTTCGCTCAGGTGGGCCACGCCCTGGGTGATCCCAGGTTGGCTCTTGCTGTCTTGATTGTTCTTCACCTACTGACCGCAGCGTTTTGGGTTGGTGCGCTTGTGCCTTTGCGCTGCGCGGCGCTTACTCCCTCTGGCGTTGATGTGTTGCACCACTTTGGCAATGTCGCGGCTTTCGGAGTGGCTGTCCTGATCCTTGCAGGCACAGCGCTCGCTTGGCTCCTTTCAGGCTCCTTCGCTGCCTTATTTGGAACAGCCTATGGCTTAGGGCTTTTGCTCAAAGTCGCGATTGTTGCGGTACTTCTGGGCTTTGCGGCCTTCAATAAGATTAGGCTCGTTCCTGCGTTGCGCGCCGAGAAACCTGACGCGACACATGCGCTTCGACGGTCAATTTCAATAGAAATGCTAGCTGTGGTCCTGATCCTGTTGGCCACCGCAACTATCACGAGTGTAACCACACCACCCGTCAACCTCTAAAGACTTAACCGCGCGCCTTGTCGAGCAACTCAAGCAATTCAGTGAACTTGGCCTGCTGATCCTCTCGGTCGCCCGAGGCAAGCGCATCTTCTATGCAGTGTGACGCATGATCGTCGATCACGAGCTTCTCAACGCCCTTGAGCGCTGCGCGCACCGCTGCGATTTGCGTCAGCACATCAACGCAATAGCGGTCTTCTTCCACCATCCGGGCGATCCCTCGGACCTGCCCCTCAAGGCGTTTCAGACGTTTCAAAGTAGCTTCGCGGTTTTCGTGCATGGCCTTCTTTTCGCATGGTGGCGGAGAAAAAGTCGAGAGAATACGGGATCAAATCTCTCGGTCTTGATTAAATACCCTAGGGGGGTATATAACGCGAAGCAGTACAAACGCAAGCACCGCCCCCGCATACGAAGCACGGAACCGGAGAAGCCAATGCCTAAAGACACACGCGATGTTGCTGAAATTGATACAAATCCGAACGAAGAAGCGGTCGGCAAAACTGCTGTGCTTTACCGAATGGCCTTGCCAGATCATCTGTGCCCATCCGGGCAAAAGGCGCGCTGGCTCCTTGAGCGTCGGGGATACGACGTCGATGACCGTCTGTTCCAAACCCGCGCCGAAGTGGATGCCTTCAAGGCCGAGCATAACGTCAAAACGACACCCCAGGCCTGGATTGAGGGCGAGCGTGTCGGTGGCTACACGGATCTACGCCAAAAGCTGACAGGATGGGATCCCACAGCAAAAACCTATCGACCCGTCTTGTATCTGTTCGCTGTTGCAGCGCTTACCGCAGTGGCACTTTCCATTGGGTTTCTCGGCGCAATCACATGGCAGACACTTGGCTGGTTCATCTCGGTGTCGATGATCCTTCTCGGCATGCAGAAACTGCGCGACATCGAAGGTTTCACCACGATGTTCCTCAACTACGATTTACTCGCGCGGAAATGGGTGCCTTACGCCTATATCTATCCGTTCGTAGAAACCGGCGCGGGTATCCTCATGACTGGCATGATCCTGACCTGGGTGTCCGCTCCCGCAGCGCTCCTGGTCGCGAGCATCGGAGCCATCAGCGTCTTCAAAGCCGTCTACATCGACAAACGCGAGCTGAAATGCGCGTGCGTTGGAGGAAACTCCAACGTCCCGCTAGGGTTTGTCAGCCTCACAGAAAACCTCATGATGGTGGGAATGGCCGTCGTGATGCTTTGGTTGATGATTTGAAACTAGCGATCAGCAATCAAAGCGGGCCTTAGGATGCAGATCTGGAACGGCATCAATATCCCGCGACCTGCAATTTCGGCTCCTAAACCATGCTGCGGCATCCTCGAATGGCGGTTTCTCCCGCCGCGCGACAGCATGAGGTTTTTCGCTCATGCCGCATTTTCCTTGCTGCGAGCGCACGCAGCACAAAATCATAATGGCCGAGTCGGGCTCTAACCGGTCATCTGACGCTTTCGGTCAGGCAATTTTGACTGTTTGAGACACCAGACGGCAGCTGAGCGGGACGTTGCAGTCCTTCGCTGCGGTTGCGCCAATGGCTGCTATCGGCATTTAGAAGTGTCCAAATTGCTAACAGCTTTGTTTTTTGGAGAGTTTCGAGAGCATTTCAGTGCAGCGTTCCAACTGGGTAACCGTAACAAACTCGTCAGCCTTATGCGCTTGCTCGATTGAGCCTGGTCCGCAAATGACCACGTCCATTCCTATCCCTTGGAAAATGCCAGCTTCGGTCCCGAAGGGCACCAGATGCGCATGTTGGTATCCAGTCAGTTCCGACACGATCTGCTTTGCCTCATTTTCCAACGTGGGGACCAAGCCATCAACTTCGCCAACAACCTGCGTTTCAATTGAGGCATCGGGGTGAACGGCCAGCATTTTGGGCAGCAGCACCTCATGGCAATAGGCGTGTAGGCGCGATTTGACGAAATCTGCGTCCGATTTCTGTACGGGTCGCATTTCCCAGTCAACTTGCGCTTTGGGCGCGATCACGTTGTGCACGGAGCCACCTTGCACTGCGCCGACATTCACGGTGGTCCAAGGCGGTTCAAACGCACTTTCAGGCGGGGCCATGTCGCGCAACTGTTCCTTCAGGTCCAGCAAGTACGAAACGTAGCGCGCAGCGTATTCAACGGCGTTCACCCCCAGCTCGGGGGCAGAGCCATGACCTTCCAACCCTTGGAACCGAGTGGTGTACTCAAAACACCCTTTGTGGCCCTCAATGATCCGCATATCGGTTGGTTCACCGATGATTGCAACGCTTGGACGGATACCAATCTCTTGCAGCGATTGCGCGAGGTGCGTGGCACCGATGCAGCCGACCTCTTCATCATAGGTGAACGCAAAATGCAGCGGCCTGTCTTGCGCAGCTTTTGCCAACGTCGGGGCCATTGCAATCGTCGCCGCAATGAACCCTTTCATGTCGCAGCTGCCGCGCCCGTAAAGGCGGCCATCCCGTTCAACCATCTTAAACGGATCACTTGTCCAGTTCTGGTCGGTCACGGGCACAACATCGCTGTGACCTGAAAGGACGATCCCCCCGTCTTTTTGCGGCCCAAGCGTGGCAAACAGGTTTGCCTTCTTGCCGCTTGGGTCGGTGAACAGGTGCACATCCGCGCCGCAGTCTTCCAACCGCGATGCGAGATAGGCAATCATGTCCAGATTGCTGTCCGCCGACACAGTCGGGAAGGCGATCAGATCCGCAAGGATATCCTTGGTGGTTTGCAGCACCGCCCTCAGGCCTTCACGAACAATTTGCGCTCGATCGTGCACAGCGGCTCTGCAGGGCCATCCTGAGTGATCAGGATCGTCTCGGTCGTCTCAAGCCCCCACGTGTCCATCCAAAGGGCAGGCATGAAATGAAACACCATGCCCTCCTGAAGAACGGTCGTGTCTTCCGTGCGGATCGAGGCCGACCGCTCGCCCCAGTCGGGCGGATAGCTAAGCCCGATGGGGTAGCCCATGCGCCCTTGGCGTTCGATACCATGCTTGGCCATCACGGCCATAAAGGCATTCGCAATATCGCAGGTGCGGTTGCCCGCGCGTGCGGCGTCCAGCCCTGCCGCAATCCCCTCAAGCTGGGCCGCCTCGGTCCGCTTCATCTCATCAGGCGGCGTGCCAAGATAGATCGTCCGGCACAAAGGCGCGTGATAGCGGCGGTAGCATCCTGACAGCTCAAAGAACGTCGCCTCGCCCGTTTGCATTTTATCGCCGTTCCACGTCAGATGCGCCGCCGTGGCATCAAGGCCCGAAGGCGTCAGCGGCACAATGGCGGGATAATCCCCCCAATCGTCACCGACCCCTGTGATGCCCGCATGCATGATATCCGCGACCAGATCATTTTTGCGCATGCCGGGCTCAGCCCGCTCAAGGGCGGTCTGCATGACCTTGTCTGAAATACCCGCCGCCTTGCGGATGAAGCCAATCTCGTCATCGGATTTAACCAAACGCTGCCAATTCACCAGACCTGTCGCATCGGACAGCTGCGCGTCTGGCAGGTTGGTCATCAAAACCGCGTGCGCCTTGGCGGAGTAATAGTAATTCTCCATCTCGACGCCGATGCGGGCGGATCCCAGCCCGCGCGCCTTGAGGACTTGGGCAAGGTCCTGCATCGGGTGGATTTCGGTCGATTGAACAAAATGGTCGCTATAGCCGAGGATGTTGTCATGCCCCATCCAGCACGTCCGCCTGCCGCCCATCATATCCATATGACGGCCCCACCAAATCGGCTCGCCCTCTGGCATGACAATGACACCTTGATGGACATAAAATGACCAACCGTCATAACCCGTCAACCACGCCTGATTGGAGGGATCGGTGACAAAGATCGCATCAAGCCCCGCCTGCTGCATGGCTGTGCGGGCCAGGGTCAGGCGGCGGTCATATTCCGCAGCACTGAATGGTGCATTGCCGCTCATCCCAGCACCGCCTTCACAGCGCGCGCTGTCGCCGTGATGATGCGGTCCGCCTCTTGCGCTGTCAAACAGAACGGCGGCGCAAAGCCGAGGATATCGCCCTGAGGCATGGCGCGTGCGATGATCTGGTCTTGCTCCAGCAATTTGGCCGCAATCTGCGGGCCGATCTTGTCGGCGGCGTCGTAGAAAACACGGTCTGCTTTGTCGTTGACGAATTCCACCGCGCAGATCATGCCTTCGCCGCGGACATCGCCCACATGAGGATGATCCGCGAGCGCCGCGCGCATCTTGGTGTTCAAATCCGCGCCGACGATGCCCGCGTTCGCGATCAGCCCAAGCGTGTCGATCAAATTCAGATTGGCCACCCCTGCGGCCGCGCCAATGGGATGCGCGGAATAGGTCCAACCATGCCCGATGGGGCCATTCTCATCGGTGCCTTGTTCCAGCACACGCCACATTTTGTCCGACACAATGGACCCAGACAGGGGCGCATAGGCAGAGGTCAGACCCTTCGCGATGGTGATCAAATCAGGCTTCATGCCGTAGTGATCGGACCCGAACATGCTGCCCAAACGGCCAAAACCGGTGACGACTTCATCCGCGACCAGCAAGATATCGTACTTGTCCAAAACGGCTTGAATGGCAGGCCAATAGCCTGCGGGCGGCGGGACGATACCACCCGTTCCGAGCAAGGGCTCCCCGATGAAGGCCGCGATTGTATCCGCCCCTTCGCGCGCGATCATCTCCTCTAGCTCGGCCACACAATGCGCCACAAACTGCGCCTCTGACTGGCCCAGATCGGCACGGCGGAAGTAGTCAGGGGCCACCGTGTGCAACACCTGTGCCAGCGGCAGATCGAATTTCTTGTGGAATAGCTCAAGACCGGTAAGAGAGCCGGTCATCAACCCGGACCCGTGATACCCGCGCCAACGCGAGATGATCTTCTTTTTTTCAGGTCGGCCAAGGATGTTGTTGTAGTACCAAATCAGCTTGATGTTGGTTTCGTTCGCATCCGATCCTGACATCCCGAAATACACTTTCGACATGTGATCAGGCGCACGGTCCATCACCATCTTTGCGAGGGTGATCGAAGCCTCTGTCCCGTGGCCCACGTAGGAGTGGTAGTAGGCCAGCTCATGGGCTTGTTCCGCAATAGCATCGGCAATTTCCGTGCGACCATAGCCGACGTTCACACAATAGAGACCCGCGAATGCATCCAGCATCTTGTTGCCGTCACGGTCCTCGATATGGCAGCCCGAGCCGCCTGTGATCACCCGCTGCGCGACGTTGCCGCGTGCGAATTCTGCCAGATGGGTTGAGGGATGAAAAAAGTTTTCGCGGTCCCATTGTTCAAGATTGTCGTTATGCAGCATTATGCGCCTCCTCGTTCAGACCCATCGGGTCTGGATTACGTGACAGGAGCCGTTGCGCGTGTAGAGGGCGTTAATGGACCTCTGGCAGGGCGGGAAAGCTCCGCTCTCAAAAGCAGCAGCGCACAATGCCTTTATTGCTTTGGTACGTTTTATCTAATGGGAAAAGGACTGTTTTGCCAGACCGATTGCGGGGCTTATCAAGGCCAAAGAGGTCATTGGTGAACAATGCAGCATCAGTCGATTTGGGCTCTTTTGAACCCTTCGCCGCGTTTGGCCTGAAGGTCTCCTTTGGTGATTTTTGAGCGTAACGATACTTCCTAGTTATCGTTACCGATAGACCGAGGGGCTGGCGTCTGATGAGGTCAGATCCAAAATATTAGATAAGAAACCTTACAAACCGTCAGTAATTGACCTGTTCGAAGC
>JBATTJ010000003.1:0-6846 GCA_049670485.1 Sulfitobacter sp. | reverse complement strand
GTTGTACTGGAACGGTGACGGGGCGAACCTGCCTGCGAAGATGGCGATGGAGTATCTGCGGGGCCTGTGTCAGGGCAACGAGCTTGCTGATGGCGGATACGACCTGTGCGGTCACCATCTGGTGCTGGATGAGGTTGATGTGCCGCTGTGTGCTATCGCCTGTGAGACGGACCACATCGCACCATGGAAAGACAGCTATCGTGGCGTGCAAAAGATGGGGAGCAAGGACAAAACCTTCATCATGACCCAGTCGGGCCACATCGCGGGCATTGTCAATCCACCGAGCAAAGGCAAATACGGCCACTATATGAACCCCGATTTGGATCTGGATCACGAGGACTGGCTTGCGGGTGCGAAATTCAACGAAGGATCATGGTGGCCACGCTGGGAAACCTGGCTGAAAAAGCGCGCAGGCAAGATGATTCCCGCCCGTAAACCGGGTGAGGGCGGTCAGAAAATTCTTGGCGATGCGCCGGGTACATATGTTGCCGTAAAGGCAAGAGGCTGAAATATAAGGCAGTTTTGAAACGAATTGCGATTTATGCTGCAGCGCAGAAAAAGGTTGCAATGCCGCGCTGCAGCATCTATATATTTTGCAGACGCAGTGAGTTGGTCAAACCGACAGCCTGCGAATTAATTCAAACGGAACGATAGTGTTCCGGTGATGCAAACAAAGGATGATACCAATGGCTAACGCAACAACACCAGACATGACCGCTATGCTCAAAGACATGATGGGCGCATTCCCTGTGGACACCACGTCCATGGAAGCATCTTTCAAAACATCCGCCTCGCTGAACGAAAAATTGTCCAGCGTTGCACTCTCCGCAGTTGAAAAGTCCACCGAGATTTCTTCCAAGTGGACAAAAGACACGGTCGCAAAGCTCACCGAGATGGCAAAAGCCAAATCCGAGCCTGCAGACTACGCTAAAGCGATGACAGACTTCGCCACAGCATATTCCGAAGCTGCGTCCGAGCACATGGCAGCTTTCGCCGAAGTTGCAAAAAAAGTGCAGATGGAAACTGTTGAGCTGATGATGGCCGCAGGAAAAGACATGTCCGAGGAAGCGCAAACAGCGATGACCAAAGCGACAAACGACGTCAAAGAAGCCGCAACAAAAGCGACAAAGAAATAAGTCTGGTTTCAGACTGTTGATCGCCCTCGGGTGATCGATCAAATCGAAAGGGTGTGTTGGGAACAGCGCACCCTTTCTTTTTGCATATATGGGGTCTAAGCTGCGGTGCAGAATATGCGCGTTAGGAGCTGATGTGGCTGAGACGAACAAACCCCTTCTGATTAAGAGATATGCCAGCAGGCGCCTCTATAATACAGAAACCAGCGATTACGTCACGCTCGAGGATATTGCCGGATTTATCCGTGATGGCCGCGAAGTCCAGATTATCGACCTCAAATCCGGCGATGATCTGACACGGCAATATCTGCTCCAGATTATCGCAGAGCATGAAAGCCGCGGCGAAAGCGTGCTGCCGGTTGATGTGCTCAATGATTTGGTGCGCAGCTATATGACTGGCAAGGTGAGCGTGGTGCCCGAATTTCTACAACAGTCATTCGCGATGCTGCGGGACGGGCAAAGCAAGGTGATGGAGAACATGACATCCTTGAACCCGATGTCAAAGATGCCGGGGTTTGATGCGATGCAAGCGCAGCAAGAAGCGTTGATGAAGGCGATGACGGGCGGTTTTGCAACCGCAGCCAGCAAAGCGCCGGAAAAACCGGCAGCAGACAACAGTGAAGACCTTGATGCGATCAAGCGTCAGTTGTCCGAGCTTCAGGAAAAGCTGTCCAAGCTGAAATAATCCGGAATGAGAAGCAAGCTTAGTGTTGATTAAACGCCGAGCCGGTCGCGCATCGCATACCAACTCATCGCAAGCACCAAGAGCGGGCTACGCAGCGCAGAGCCGCCCGGAAACGGCAAGGTTGGCAGGGCGGCCATCGTATCAAACCCGTCCCCATCTCCTGCAATGGCCTGCGCCATCAGCTTTCCTGCGTGCGTGGCACTGCCCACTCCGTGACCGGAATAGCCCGACGCGGACAACATGTTTTTGCCGATGCGCGTGAGATAGGGCAGCCGGCGCATCGTGATCCCGAGGGTGCCACCCCACGCATAGTCAATCTGAACATCCTTGAGGGCGGGAAAGACCACCGACATCGGCTTGCGCACCTTGGCGGCGATGTCTGTCGGGAAGCGGTAACCATAGCTTTCACCGCCACCAAACAGCAGCCTGCCATCATGGCTCAGTCGGAAATAGTTCACCACAAACCGGCTGTCGGCCACGGCGACGTCACGCGGCAATACGTCATTGATCCGGGCGCCCAACGGCTCTGTCGCGGCAATAAAGTTGTTGATCGGCATCACCCGCGCGGCCACACGGCGGTTGAGCCCGCCCAAGTAGCCGTTGCAGGCAAAGATCACATGATCCGCGACCACGTGACCCGCGTCTGTGTGAACCTTTGCGGGTGTGCCTTCGGTTATGTTGTGCACCGCACTGCCTTCATGAATGCGCACCCCTGCTGCGGCTGCAGCGCGGGCCAATCCCAATGTGTATTTAAGCGGATGTAGATGTGCGGCACCCATATCGAGCGTCCCGCCACGATAGTCCGGCGAAGGGCAGACCGATTGAAGGGCCGCATGATCAAGCGTCTCGATCTCCTCATAGCCATAACGCTTTACCAGATGGTCGGCATACCTGTGCAAGTCGCGCACTTCGGCATCGGTTGATCCGGTATGTGCCACGCCGGGTTTGAGATGGCAGTCGATACCATGCTCCGCGATGAGCGATTTGACCAACGCCTTGGCGTCTTGCGCAAGCTCCCAAAGCTTGGCCGCTTCCGGCTCACCCATCAGCGCCTCAAGATCATCCTGATCCATCCGTTGGCCCGATCCAAGCTGCCCGCCATTGCGCCCCGAAGCACCAAAGCCCACGCGCTGCGCATCCAGTAACACGACATCGCGTCCCGACTGCGCCAAATGTAGTGCGGCAGACAGACCGGTATAGCCTGCACCAATCACGCAGACATCGGCCTTTTGCGCGCCTTTCAGCGGGGGGAAGGGTGTAAGCGGTTCCGCCGTGGCTGCGTACCAGCTTGGCGGATAGGCACCGCGTGTGTCGTTGGCATAAAGCAGGTTCATCGCGCGCGCTTAGACGTTGAGCAGCAAATGCTCACGCTCCCATGGCGAGATGACTTGCAGGAATTCGTCGTATTCCGCTTCTTTCACGATGGCATAAACGCGGGCGAACTCGGGGCCCAAAACCTCGTGCAGGTCCTTTGCCTCACCGAAAATGCGCAGCGCCTCACCCATGGTGCGGGGAATATCGCCATCGCCGTCATAGGCGTCACCCTTGAACTCGGGCAGGGGTGTTTTGCGCTCTTTCATACCAAGATAACCACAGGCCAGCGATGCCGCGATCGCCAGATAAGGGTTGCAATCCATACCCGCCAAGCGGTTCTCGACGCGGCGCGCCTCAACGCTCGACAGGGGCACGCGAATGCCAGTGGTGCGGTTGTCACGGCCCCATTCAAGGTTGATGGGGGCGGCGTGATCTTTGACATAACGCCGGTAGCTGTTCACGTAAGGTGCGATCACGGCCAGCGCGGAGGGCATGTGGTTTTGCAGACCCGCGATGAAGTGCATGAAGGCATCCGTTTCCTCTCCGTCAGGTCCGGAAAAGATATTCGCACCCGTCTCGGTATCAAGGATAGAGTGGTGGATGTGCATGGCTGATCCCGGCTCGTCCGCGATGGGTTTGGCCATGAAAGTGGCATAGCAATCGTGGCGCATCGCCGCCTCGCGGATCAGGCGTTTGAAGTAAAACACCTCATCGGCCAGTTTGACCGGATCACCGTGCAACAGATTGATTTCGAGCTGACCTGCACCGCCTTCTTGCGTGATGCCGTCAATCTCGAACCCCTGCGCCTCGGCAAAGTCATAGATGTCGTCGATTACGGGCCCGAATTCGTCCACAGCCGTCATCGAATAGGCCTGCCGTGCCGCGGCAGGGCGTCCCGAGCGGCCAATCATCGGCTTAATGTCCTGCGCCGGATCAAGGTTGCGCGCAGTCAAAAAGAATTCCATTTCGGGGGCTACAATCGGCTCCCAGCCTTCGGCACGGTAAAGCTCGACCACCCGTTTGAGGACATTACGCGGGCTGAACCCGACCGCATTGCCGTCCCGATCATAGGCGTCATGGATCACCTGAAGCGTCCAATCGGCGGTCCACGGCGCTGCGGTCGCGGTGGACATATCGGGGCGCAGGATCATGTCCTTCTCGGTAAAGCCTTCCTCGCCTGCGGCCTCGCCCCAGTTGCCGGTAATGGTCTGATAGAAAATGCTGTCGGGCAGATGAAAACTGTCTTGGCGCGCGAATTTGGACGCAGGCACGGCCTTGCCCCGCGCGATGCCCGGCAGATCGGGAATGATGCATTCAACTTCGTCCAAACGGCGGTCTTTGAGGTATTCGACCGCAGCCGCAGGCAGTTCGTCTTTCCAGTCAGCCATCAGGCCCTCGCTTTGTTCAAGAAAAATTGGGCGATATGTGTGGCGATATCAGCATTGTCCGTAGGCGCGTGCAAGGTAGCTGTCGCAGCTTCAAGCTGTGCGTCGGGCACCACGCCTTTGCCGCGCGTGTTGATCAGGCCTTCGATGAAATCGGCGCCAAATTCCGGATGCGCCTGCACGGTCCAGATTTTATCATCATAGGCCAGCATCGCATTGGCACAAAAATCCGATGCACCAACAACACGGGCATTGGCCGGCCGCGCAACCACTTGGTCTTGATGCCATGCGTTAAGCGAGACCTGCCTACCTTCAAGCGTGTACTCCGTGCGCCCCACCGACCAACCGCCGTCAAACTTTTCAACCTTGCCGCCCATCGCCTGTGCGATGATCTGGTGGCCAAAACACACACCCACCATCGGCTTGTCAGCGGCATGGATGTCGCGGATCAAATTCTCCAGCGGCGGAATCCACGCGTGATCCTCATAGGCGCCGTGTTTCGATCCGGTGATGAGCCAGCCATCGGCTTGCGCAGGGCTGTCCGGAAACTCGCCATCCACGACGGAAAACGTCTCAAAGCTGAAGTTGTTGCCCGCCAGCAAATGTTCGAACATGGTGTCGTAATTGCCAAGTGTCTCGATCATGCCTTCGGGCGAATGGCCGGTGCGTAAAATACCAATTTTCATATGCTACACCGTGTCCAGATAGATTTCGGCCTGCTCTGCGGGGCTGAGATCTTTCATCTCGTCGAGCTCCTGACGTTTGGTCAGAACAAGGTTCTGCACCAGCTCGGGAGCAAAGATGCGTGCGATGGCGGCGTCGGTCTCGAATGCGTCAATGGCCGTGGCCCATGTGTGCGGGATTTGCGGTAGATCGGCAGCATATGCGTTGCCGGTGATGGGCGCAGGCGGCTCGACCGCGTCCTCAATCCCGTTGATGGCCGCACCAAGTACAGCAGCCAACATCAGATAGGGGTTCACATCCCCGCCCGACACGCGGTGCTCTATACGTCGTGCCTTGTGGTTGCCTGACGGGATGCGGATGGCCGAGGTACGGTTTTCATAGGCCCAGCTGATCCCGGTGGGCGCATGGTTGCCGGGGATCATCCGGTCAAAGCTGTTGGCATGAGGGCAGAAGATCAGCGCGGAACCTGCCATCGCCTGCATGCAACCTGCCACCGCATGGCGCATCATAGCCGTGCCATCGGGGCCGCCATCGTCAAAGACGTTGTTGCCGTCCGTATCAAGCACCGAAAAATGCGTGTGCAAACCCGAGCCGGGGTAGTCCGCGTAGGGTTTGGCCATAAAGCTTGCGGCAAAGCCGTGACGCCGCGCAAGGCCGCGCACGAGCATCTTGAACAGCCATGCATCATCTGCGGCGCGCAGGGCGTCGTCGCAGTGCATCATGTTGATCTCGAACTGTCCCAGACCTGCCTCGGAAATGGCAGTATCGGCGGGAATATCCATCTCCTCACAGGCGTCGTAAAGATCGGTGAAAAATTCATCGAACTGGTCAAGCGCACGGATGCTGAGGGTTTCCGCGCCCTTGCGTCGTTTGCCCGAACGCGGAGAGAGCGGCATCTGCAGCTTGCGGCCACTGTCGTCGATCAGGAAAAACTCAAGCTCGACCGCGCAGACAGGGGTGAGGCCGCGTGCGGTAAACCGGTCGAGAACAGCGCGCAACGCATGACGTGGATCACCGGCATAGGGGCGGCCATCCTCGTGAAACATCCAAATGGGCAGCAACGCCGTCGGCGCATCAAGCCACGGCATGGGCATAAACCCCCGCTCGGTCGGTTTGAGAATGCCGTCGCGGTCGCCACTATCAAAAACCAGCGGACTGTTTTCGATATCTTCGCCCCAAATGTCCAGATTGAGCACGGAAAACGGAAACCGTGTGCCGTCATGGGTGATCTTGTCGGCAAAGCGCGTGGGAATACGCTTGCCGCGCGGCACGCCATTGAGGTCTGCTGCGGCCACACGGATTGTGCGGACGTTTGGGTTTTTACGAAGGTAGTTGTGCATAGGTCACCAGAAAGGTGCGCTGGCACATGCCGGACCATCCGGCAACCTGTGGCCAGCGCCACGGAATTTGATCATATTAGAGATACTATCGTATCAGATTAAGGCGCAAGCGTATTTTTTCCCGCCGTTCCGTAGGCAAATGCCGGTTCAGGCGGCGATTCACAAGGCCGTATCCCGAGATAACGATTAGCGTCAGCACGATGAAATAGCCCGCAAGGATCGGATAGGGGATGAAGGGATTGAATGTCTTGTCCGCAAAATAGCTCGCGTAATAGAGCGCATCACCGCGTTGTTGCCATGCAGGA
>JBATTJ010000002.1:0-1975 GCA_049670485.1 Sulfitobacter sp. | reverse complement strand
GTTAACGCACTGCTTAGAACGGGTGAGCGTCGCATTCTCGCGCGCCGAGCGGGCTCAAAAGGGGAGTTATAGCCCTTGCGCTACCGGCATAGGTCGGCGCTCCGGTGATTTTCGGCTCGATCGTATGGAAACCATCGTGCCTGTCTTTGGGCGGGTATGATCCCGCAGCCATCTCATCGGCCAGTTTGTGCAGCGCCGGCGCGGTCCCATCGAAGAAAGAGCGGCTCGCCTGCCGCACCCGCTCCATGTCCTTTGCCCGCGCGGCTTCGAGATAGCGATCGGAGGCTTCGACCAGATAGCCCGTGCGCTCAGCGTAAACATCCGACAGCCATTGCAGGCGGAAAAACGCCTGCGGGATGAACTGCTCGACCAATTGTGAGAGTGCGCTGCCCCTTCCCCCCAGAATGATCGTAGTGAACGCGACAGCTCCCAGGAAGAAGTCCTCTTGCCTGTGGGAGAGGTCGCGAACATTGGCGTTGAGGAATTGCTCGGCTGCATCGAGCGTTTCACCACCAACAAGGGCCAGGCGCAGCGCGCCAATCTCCACGATCGCCCCTAGCGCGAGGCGCCAGTCCTCGACTTGCTCCTTTGTGAATGACGAAACGACATGCCCTCTGCCGCGCCGGATGAGATACCCGCCTGCTCCCAACGAAAGAATGAGCTCGCGCGCCATGGATGCCGAGACCCCGGTATGCTGAACAATATGCTCGAACGTCATCGGCGAGCCGGGTTCAAGCTCTCCGAACAGGATCTTCTCGCGCAACTCTATATAAGTCGCATCGATCTTGGATTGCATTGTGTCCAAACGGCCTGCCTTTTCGACATGTCCCGCCCCCTCGAGTTCCTCAACTTAGCACTGCGCTCAAATCGAAGGTCGAGTAGGTCTCGCGTTGCCCCCCGATTCTTCCCGCAAAAACACGACTTTTATTGCCTGTCACGCTCTTAAATGCTAACGAAAACGTTGGAGAAAAGCGATGGATAACTTCGATCCTCATCGAAATGAAACGCCAGTCGAATATGCGGTGAGGACCGGCGATCCGTCCGAAGGTGCATCGGTGAATGATGGTTATCGTAGTCTCCCAGAAGACAATCGTCAGGACATATACGAGACTTCCTCTACTCTCAGTGTTTTCGAGATAGGCTTCGGTGTGCTGATTGCTGCAATCCTCCTGTTGGTCGGATTGGCGAGCTGGTAGCTCACTTTTCATCACCGCGAAGGCGTCTGTGCAGCGGACTTCTCTCCCGCTGATCGCGATCATAGAAGCGCTCGTCGAACCTGTCGTCTGCCCCACCTAGACCTTCGCGGCTCCGATCGAACTCCTCACGTCGCTCGCCATAACGCGATCCGTTCCTTTCATAGCGATCACCCAAACCTTCCGCGTCTTCATCAATCCGCTCGCCTATAGATTCGTCGGCAGAGCCGCTGACGAGGCTGCGTGGTCCGCCATATGAGGGCGCAGGAGTTTTGGAGCGCAGATCCGCCTCGCTGAATTGGCCCGGGCCGGATACGTTGCCAACCACGCTGCCTTCGTCAGGGATAAGATCCCGGTAGGGAGCGACGCGCTCATCATAATAGTCCGAGATGATGTCGCGGGCGACGATTTCATGGGCTGCCTGCTCCTGCGGGGTGTAATCAGTTCTTGCCAGGCTTGGCGCCGTGATGCCCAGTTCGGCCGCCTTCTCCTGATAGCGGCTCGCGACGATCTGGCTCATGTCGAAGTTTACGTTCGAGCCATAGCCATCGCGCGAAGACGTATTGTTGCTGAGCGAGGTGGATAGCTCGTCGATCTCGGCAATGCGCTCGTCAATGCGGCGGACTTCCTCAAGCGCTCGCTCGCGGGAGAAAGAGTTGTCCGAGTATCCTTCGCTGCGGTTGAAGCTCCCGGTCTGCGAATAGCTACCAGCGTCTTGCGTGGCATTCGACCCGTTGGAACGGTTATCCGAGGTGGATGAGTCGAAACCTACAGAATCTGAT
>JBATTJ010000001.1:0-49032 GCA_049670485.1 Sulfitobacter sp. | reverse complement strand
TTCGGAGGACGAATGGAAGATATAGGCGCATCATCCTTGGGCAAGCATCCTGATAAAACTTCGACCAGCAGTCCTGAATCTATCTCGCGCGTAATTGCCTGCTCGGATTTCATAGCAATGCCCAGCCCGTGCGTGGCCGCATCTGTCAACGTGTCTGAGTTAGAAACCATCACATGCGTTTTCGGCATGTTTTGGCCAAGCCCCCAGTCTTTTTGCCAAGGTAGGCAAATACATTGGTGATTCACCAGGTCGGCATCAGAGGCGGGCGTGCCAAAGCGGTCAAGATAGTTCGGCGAGGCACAAAGAATGCGCCGGTTGTTTGCCAACGTTTTTGACAAAAAGCTGCTGTCGGACAAAACGCCAACCCGGATGGCGCAGTCTTGCCGTTCCTCAACAAGATTGACAAAGCGGTCCACGGCAAGAAATTCAAACGTCAGACCTGGCTCCGCGTCTCTGAGCCGATGAAGATTAGGCAAAATGAAACGCGACAATATCCATGGCGCCATTGTCACGCGCAAATGCCCTCTGAGGGTGCCACTATGGCTGCCAATATCCAGTTCGGCATTCGTCAGATCATCCAGAATGCTCAGGACGCGATCAAAAAAGACACTTCCTTCAACACTCAGAGTTACCTTCCGACTGCTGCGATGAAACAGCGTAACCCCAAGAAATTTTTCAAGCTTGCTTAACCTGTGGCTCACCGTGGCAGGCGACAGACCTTGCGCTTGAGCGGCTGCGGTAATGCCCCCGCGCTCTGCAATCTGAACAAAGGTTTGTAGGTCTTCAATGCTATACATTTTATTTTTTCGAACAATGGTTTCGCAATTCTGCGCATTATCGGCAGTTTTTTCGAATGGTAAAGGTTCGACATCACCTATCGACCCTAACGGAGGAAAATATGTTCAAATCAATCCTAGGAGCGGCTCTGATGTCTTCAGCGCTCGGCACATCGGCGATGGCGCAGATCGAGACTTTTGCGACGTTCCCGGCGGATATGCCGCCTGGCAATTTGGCTATCGGGCCAGACGGACGTATGTTTATGTCCGTACACGAATTCTATGGCAACGATTTGCGGATCGTGGAAGTTGCACCTGACGGTTCAACAACGCCCTACCCAAATGTTGATTGGGCCAATGCACCAGATGGCGATGGTCCCGGCCTGAACGGAGTGCTTGGCCTGCGCGCGGATCGCGAAGGCATATTGTGGATGTTGGATGGTCAGGGCGAAGGTCAGACTGGACGTATCGTCGGCTGGAATACGAATACCGAAGCGTTGCACGCCATCCACTACCTTGGTCAGCCAATAACGCTGCCAACCAGTTTCCTCAACGACCTTGCAGTCGATCGCGAACATAATGCAATCTACATCACCGACACGGCGAACGCCGAGACAACGGCGCTGATCGTTTTGGATCTGGACACAGGACAGGCGCGACGCGTTTTGCAGGCCTCTGCGTTTACAGTACCCGAAAACACCGAAATGGTGATTGATGGAAACGTCGTGAATCTGGGCGGCGGTCCCGCCAAAATCGGGGCGAACCCGATCACCATCGATCCGACGAATGAATGGGTCTATTTTGCGCCGATGACCGCAAGCGCGATGTATCGTGTCCGCACCACAGATCTGCTCAATGAAGATTTGTCAGACGATGAGCTAGCTGCACGGGTTGAGCGCTATGGCGACAAGCCGATCTCGGACGGTTCAACTGTAGATGATGCAGGCAACGTCTATATCACCTCGATTACCGAGGACGCAGTCGGCGTCACGAAACCTGATGGAACTTACGAGATCCTCTATCAGGCTGACAACATGTCTTGGCCCGATGGCTTCTCAATGGGTGTTGACGGCTATGTCTATGTCACCATTAACGAATTGCACCGTTCCCCCGTCCTGAATGATGGCGTGCGCGCTACGAAAGGTGAATTCAGTATCATGCGCTTTCCCGCTTTGGGTGACGCGGTATCAGGGAGATAAGATTTGCTTTATCGCGTGGATTTCACAATCGAATATGACACGACACTAGAACAACAAGGCCTGTTTGGCATCTGGGCAGAAGAGACTGACGCCGCCCTCGGGGCCAAGGATGCATGTGTGGTTGTTGACCTGTGGAAAGTTGTCGGGGAACGCAAGGTACTAGCCATTGTTGACGTTGCTACGCCTGATGCTCTTGACCAAATTCTATTTGATTTACCAATCATGCAAAAAATGGGTCACCTCGTGCAAGTCGATGTGAAATCATTGCGCCGCTACGAAGATTTTGCAGCCGACGTGAAAGAACGCATCGGACGCGCTTAAACCATTGCACAGCGCACTTCCGGGTGCGCTGTGCTGGCTTACAGGAAAACAAAATGACCAAGCTTATCCATTCCATGATCCGAGTCGAAGACGACGCTGCATCCATCAAATTCTATGCCGATGCCTTTGGTCTGTTCGTTGCAGAGCAACTGGATTTTGAAAGTTTCCGGTTGACCTATCTTAGCAATGCCAACGGCAGTTTCGAATTGGAACTTACACTGAACAAAAAGCAGACTGAACCCTATGAGCTTGGGTCAGGTTATGGGCATCTTGCTGTTTCCGTCGACGATCTCGACGTTGCTCATGCAAGATACCAGAAGCTTGACATCGCAGTGGGTGACATCGTGGCCTTTGCACCAGCTGGAGAACTCATTGCGCGTTTCTGCTTTGTGACCGACCCGGATGGTTACAAAATTGAAGTCATCGAACGAGGTGGCCGTTTTAAGTAGAAGTACCTTATCAACTCAGCCGCTCTAGGCCTCACCAATCTGAGCGTCGTGCGCGGCAAGAGCAGCGGATAAATCATTCACCATCCGCCCAAACTGCAGTGTCAGGAATAGAAAGCCGCCATTGGCGCAGATGCAGCGAAAGTCCACAAAGTCCGCATAGCAGACCTCTGCGCTCTGCGCAGCGAAGGTCCGCTTTCCGCCCCTGGTGTCGAATGAGGAGCCCCACATACGACACTCTAGCGTAGTGTTGAAATCGGCTTGCACTTCACTTTTCGGAGCAAAAGCAATTAATCGAGTTCAACTTTTATCCCTCGGCACAAGAACAGAAACCTTCCGTTAAACCCCTGAAATCAATTCTTGGTGAATCCGATGCTTCCACTTCGGAAGCAAAACCCCCGTTTTTGGGAGATTCATGCTTCCCTGCACAGCAACAAAGTCTCCGCCCGCCGTCACGCTTGGAGTTCGGCATCCCAATAGAGAAAATCCATCCAGCTGTCGTGCAAATGGCCGGGCGGGAACTTGCGGCCAAGATTGCGCAATTCTTCGGAGGCAGGCTGGCGTGGGGGTTTGCGCAGGTTAAAGCCGGTCTGGTGCAGCGCCTTGGACCCTTTTCGCAGGTTGCACGGACTGCATGCCGCCACCACGTTTTGCCAGCTTGTCACACCACCACTGGCGCGCGGCACCACATGATCAAACGTAAGGTCGCCCTTGGCCCCACAATACTGGCAGCGGAATTCATCGCGCAAAAACAGGTTAAAGCGGGTGAATGCCACCTTCTTTTGCGGCTTCACATAGTCCTTGAGCACGACAACGGACGGAATGCGCAATGTGGTCGTCGGGCTGTGTACACAATCATCGTATTCGGCAACGATATCAACACGGTCCAGATACTTGGCCTTGACCGCATCCTGCCATGTCCACAGCGACAGGGGGTAATAGCTAAGCGGGCGGTAATCCGCATTGAGAACCAGCGCAGGCCTGTGCTTGAGCCCTGCGGGGTTTCTCGTAAATTCGGTCCTGAAATCGCCGTCCATCTGCACGCCACCCTCTCCCCGTTCGAAGTGACTATATCTCGTGATTTGAAGCTGGCAAGCCTCACGTTGTCACAAGATGTCGCAGGGTGTCGTGCAGTTCTGAGATGCCTACAAGCTCAGCTTGTCGCGCATGAATGCCAAGGCGACCGACAGGCCATCGGGCGCGATCCCATGGGCGGTGCCTTTCATAATATGGGCAAATACATCGGTCCAACCCGCAGCCTCCAAGGCTTCGGCAGCTTCGGCCAGCGATTGGGGCGGGACGACATCGTCCTGATCGCCATGCACCAGCAGGATCGGCGGGCGTGAGACGACCTCGTCCTTGAGGCTTTCGGGGGCAAGCAAGCGACCCGAGAAGGCCACAACGCCCGCCACTTCATCCTCACGCCGTGCAGCCACATGCAGCGCCATCATCGTCCCTTGGGAAAAGCCGAACAAAACCACCTGCTCGGGCAGGACATCCTCATCCACCATCAGCGCATCAAGATAGGCATTGAGATCCTCGACCGCCTGCGCCATGCCGCGCGCGCTTTCTTCTTCGCTCGAGTTATCAATCCACGGGATCGGGAACCACTGATAGGCGTTGGGCATACCCGCGACACTCTCGGGCGCATCAGGCGCCACAAACAGCGTGTCCGGCAAATGCTCTCCCAACGGATCGGCAAGGCCCAACAGGTCGGCACCATTGGCACCGTAGCCATGCAGGAACACCACAACCGAGCGGGTCTCGCCGGAGACTGGCGCGCGGCGTTCTGAAGTGAGGACTCGTGTCATGATATTCCTTCCCGTTGTTTTTCAATGCGGTAGTAAGTGAACAGCAGCCGCGCCGCAACCGCCCGCCATGGCGACCAATCCTGCGCCATCTGCTCAAACGCCTTTGGTGCAGGGCGCGCGGGCAGATCAAAGACCAGCCGCGCGGCCTCTTGAAGGGCCAGATCACCGGGGGCAAAAACATCCGCGCGGCCCAGATTGAACATTGCATAGACCTGTGCGGTCCAAACCCCGATGCCCGAAACCGCCGTGAGTGTCGCAACGACCTCCGCGTCAGAGGCAATGCGCAGCGCAGTATAGTCAATATCAGCCAGCGCCAAAGCGCGGGCATACTTCACCTTCGGACGGCTAAGGCCCACGGACCGCAGCGCCTCTTCATTAGCCTGTACAACAGCCTCTGGCGTGGTCAATCCCGCCGCCTGTACCCTGCCCCAGATCGCAGCAGCGGAGGCAACAGACACCTGCTGGCTCACGATTTTGTTGAACAATGCCTCGAACCCGTCAGGTGCCAGACGCAGCGGCAGCGGCCCGGTCTGCGCCAACACATCGGCAAAGCGCGGCTCACGCGCGGCCAACCACGCAGCCCCCTCGTCCACATCCGCTTGCGTGGTGATGCGCATTGTCATAGCGCAAATGTCCAGTCGAGCGCGCTTTGAACATCTGCAACCACGGGGGTTCCCTGCGGCGCGGGCGGGCGATCGACCAGAATGATCTTAAGCCCCAACGCCTGTGCGGCATCGACTTTCGGGCGGCTCGCCTGTCCGCCCAGATTGCGGCAAATAAGGACGTTGGCGCGCAGAGTTTGAAATGTCTCCCGCTCTGTTGCCTCGGAAAACGGCGGGTCGCCAAACACCAGCTCTACAAACGGATAGGGCGGCGGTCGCATATGCCGCCGCGTTTGCCGCAGCATCAGCACATCGCCCGCGAAGGGTGCAAACGCGGGCAGGCTCTCCCACCCCGTCGCGCAAAATACGCGGTCCCCATTCACGATCATCTTATTGGCCACCGTAACATCAGGTACTGCAATCAAGCCGGTGTCGCCGCTTGTCCGCCACGCAGGCCGCTCAAGCCGCAACAGTGGCAGACCCAATGCACGCGCCACCTCCGTGGCCTGCTGAGTCACGGTCCGGTCAAACACATGGCTTGCGTCCAATATGGCGTCAAACCCGCCTTGGGCGACCGCCGCCCGCATCTCCGCCGCATCTGCAAATCGTCGAAGTTGCGGTGTTTGGGGCATCACCGCAGGTCCGCGCGGTGCCTCGCTCAGCCATGCCGCGTAGAGAACGCCGCGCGCACCAAGCATCTCGGCCACGCGCCGCGCCTCGAAACTACCGGCAAGCAGGAGGATATGCGGGGCCTTTGTCATGCCACGCACCATGATGCGCCCCGATACCGGGCGCAAGCATGCGGCGCGATAAAACAGTTTGCAGGGGTTGCTCCGGCCCTGCACGGGGCGTACCGATAGCGCAAGCAGAAGGACGATACGATGATCGACGACACACGCGCAAAGCGTAACGTAGCGGTGCTTGTCGCTGCCCAAGCCATTCTCGGGGCGCAAATGCCGATGGTGTTTCTGGTCGGCGGTCTGGCGGGCCAGTCCCTTGCAACAAACATCTGTTTTGCGACGCTGCCGATCTCGATGATCGTGCTCGGGTCGATGATCTCGGCCACACCCGTTTCTGCGATCATGCAACGCTACGGGCGGCGCGCGGGCTTTTTCCTAGGTGCGGCGGGCGGTGCGGCGGGTGCGCTTATTGCCGCCTACGGTCTCTATACTTCGTCGTTTACCATCTTCCTTATCGGGTCGTTTTTCACCGGTATTTATATGTCAGCGCAGGGCTTCTACCGCTTTGCCGCCGTTGATACGGCATCGGATGAATACCGCGCCAAGGCGATTTCCTATGTCATGGCAGGTGGATTAGCATCAGCGATCATCGGCCCGCAACTGGCCTCCGCCACCTCGCTGAGCCTGTCTGCCATTCCTTTCGTAGGCACATATGTGGCGGTCGCAGCACTCAACATATTGGGCTCGCTGCTGTTCCTGCTCCTCGACATTCCAAAGCCGCCCCTACCCGATGTGGACGCCCCGCACGGGCGCACCCGCATGGAGCTTTTGCGCACACCGCGCATCGCCGTCGCGGTGATCTGTGCGATGGTGTCCTACGCGTTGATGAACCTTGTGATGACTTCTACGCCCCTTGCCGTGGTCGGATGTGGCATTGCGGGCGATACCAGCCTGCCGCCTTTCTTCGCTGACATGTTCTCGGGGCAGGAAACATCGGCGATGTTCAAGATCATTGCGGGTTTTGTCGTCACGGGCCATGTGCTGGCGATGTTCGCGCCATCATTCTTCACCGGCCATCTGATCAACCGTTTTGGGGTGGAAAAGATCATCGCGGCGGGCCTTGCGATCCTTGGCCTTGCAGGTCTGGTGGCACTGAACGGCGTCGAACTCGAGAACTTTTTTATCGCACTTGTCCTTTTGGGGATCGGTTGGAACTTCGGCTTTATCGGAGCCACTTCTATGCTGGCCGGTGCCCACGCCCCGGAAGAGCGTGGCCGCATGCAAGGCTTGAATGATTTGCTGGTGTTCGGCGGCGTGACAGTTGCCTCACTCGCCTCTGGCGGATTGATGAACTGCTCTGGCGGGACGGCTGTGGACGGTTGGGCGGCGGTGAATTACGCCATGATCCCGTTCCTTCTGCTGGCCGGTATCGCGCTGTTGTGGCTCATGCTGCAGGAGCGGCGACAGACGGCCTGAGCGCTACCAGCGCCCCAATGCAGCGCGCACAGCAAGGGCCGGACCAGCTTCGGGTAATGTGCCATTCACCACCGCCTGAGGATCACTCAACGCAGCGTCGAGCGCGGGCTGCGCCGCCGTTGCGGTCAACAATGCGGCCGTGCAAGCACGCGAGATTTGGCCGCGACCGCGACGGGCCTCCACCAAAGCGTCCAGCCCTGCGCGGGCCAATGTGCGCACTCCTTGCGGTGTCCCGTCCAGAAGCGGCACGCGGCCTGCTTCCTCCAATGCGGGTATCGCGCGCATCCATGCACCGATACCCGCCGCATATCCCGCACGCCGCACTGGCACTTCGGCTGCCTGTCCCAAAAGTTGGGCCGCAACCCACATCAAGTGACCTGATGTCTGGTCGATATAGCGTGTCAAATCGTCTGCGTCCTCGAACGGATCGCGGTAGATGTCCCAGCGGCGGGCAGCCACAAGCGCGTCGAGCATCCCCGCTTGCGCAGGGCTGATCACCTCTGACAGTGGTGTCGCAACCTCGTGCCGACGCACGGGGCGACCCTGTGCAATCTCTTCCAGCACATCGCGCCACCATTGCAGGCGCATCTCCGCAATCATCGCTTCCTGAGTGACCCATGGCGCGCGGCTCACCTCGACGTTGAAGGCATAAAGCGCAAACAGCGCGCCCCGTTGTGCGACAGGCGCCATCATCGCCGTGCGAAACCGCAGCGGGTCCGCGCGCTCCACCAATGCGGCGCAGGCGGTATAGTCGGCAGACAGGCTCACTTCGGCACAACCACGCTGAGCAGGTAGCCAAACTCCGCGCGGTGCGCGCGCCAGCAGGCGATCTCCTCCTCCGCTTCGTCCAGCACATGGGTCAAGGCCGGATCAGCACCTACCCGCAGGTCGGCAATGCGTGCCTCAAGCGGACCGAAATACGCCTCCCACGCCGCATCCGGCAGACGTCGCTGACCGATGACATGGTAACCCGCTGCGTCAATCTGGGCGGTGATACCTGCGGTATCGGTCATTGTGGGGTATTCTTTGTTCCAAAACGCCTGCGCGCGCGGCGCGGGCGTATCGGTGAACCAGCATGCTTCGGAAAACGCAATCGCACCTTTGGGTGTCAAAGCCCGACGCCATGCCTGAAGTGCTGTTTGGACCCCCATGAAATAAACTGCACCCGCGCACCAGATCAGGTCATACCGGTTGGCGATCACGGCCATGTCGGCGCGCAAAATCGTCACACGCGCATCTTCGGACCATGCATGCCGCGCCGCCTGAACAAAATGCGCAGTTTTATCCAGTGCGGTCACATGCCCTTGCGGACAGGCCTCCAGCAAAGCCGCGATGTCGCCACCCGGTCCGCACGCCACATCAGCAAGTTCCGCATTTGCAGGCAGATCAAGCACAGAGGCGGTCCATTCCACATCCTGCGCCACACCCGGCCCTTCGCGCGGCAAATCCCGGTGCAATTGGAAAAATGCATCCATCTTAGGATCAGATGTCATTGAGGAACCCCGCAATGATTGCACGGGTGCGCGGATCATCCACCAGCCCCAGATGCGTGGCGCCAAGGATCATGTCGTACCGCCCCTTGTTTGTAACCGCCCCCATGGTCGGCGCGTATTGGGACGAGATAAACGCCTCATCCGCGCCACCGGCCAACACGACAAACGGCGGGAGGGCGGCGACATCCTCCAGATACGCCTGCCGCGGTGCAAATGACGTGTTGAGACGGTGCGTGTAGGAAAGTGTCGCGGTGTCGCCCAGCGGTCCGTCAATCACCTCCTGTGGCATGTTGAATGCCACGACAGGCAAACGATTGAGTGCGGTGATGCCGAAGCTATTCAGAATGCCAAGCCCGATGATGCGCCGCGTCGCTGCATCGACCCAACCACCGGAATCCTCCCGCGTGGTGGGTGCATTATACTTTAGGTACGGGGCAAGCAGAACGGCCCCGTCCAGCATCGCGCCATGGCTGCCACCGGCAAACCGCACGACCAGACCGCCACCAGAGCTGTGACCGCCCATGATCACCTTTTGCCCGGGCTTGACCACTGCGGCGATCATATCGGCCAGATCATCCTCAAGCTGACCGATATAGTCGACATCCCCCCGCCGATCCGGTGCCGTGCCATGACCACGCAGGTCGGGCACGATTACATCAGCATCGCCTTGCAACGCATTGGCAAGGTTGTCAAATTGAAGTCCGTGCCACGCGGAACCATGCACCAACACCAAAAGCGGCACGTTGTCAGCACCCCCATAGGTGCGCACCTGAAGCGGATAGCCGTCCCGCATTGGGATGCTCTGCAACGGTGCAGGATCGGCGCGTTCAGCGGTCAATGCGTCCGAGAAATCAAGCCCTGCCTGCCCCACGGGCGGTTTGGGCGATTGGGTCAGGACCAGCACAAGCGCGATCACGATGGTGATGATGAGGGCGATCACCAGTTGGCGAGCAACTTTAAACAGCATTTTCACCTCCCGTATCACGGATCAGTTTCCAGCGGATTGCATCCAGCAGCGCCTCGAACGAGGCATCTACTATGTTCGCCGAGACACCGACGGTGGACCAGCGCCTGCCCTGCCCGTCCTCATTGTCAATGATAACGCGGGTGACCGCCTCCGTGCCGCCTTGGGTGATGCGTACTTTGAAATCGACCAACCGCCAATCCTCAAGCAATGATGAATATTGCCCCAGATCCTTGACCAACGCCTTGCTCAGGGCGTTCACAGGGCCACGATCACTGCCTGTTTCATCCATGCTTTCCGACACCGAAAGCCGCTTTTCCCCGTCGACCTTCACCACAACAACCGCTTCTGACAGGCTGATCATCTGGTCGTATTTGTTTTTGCGCCGCTCCACGGTGACGCGGTATCTTTTCACTTCGAAAATCTGCGGCATCCGCCCCAGCACGCTGCGTGCCAACAGCTCAAAGCTCGCCTGTGCAGTATCATAGCTATAGCCGATGCCTTCACGGGCCTTCACCTCGTCCAGAATGGCTGCAAGGGCGGGATCACCCTTGGCGACCTCCAGCCCTGCACTGGCCAGACGACGGCGCAGGTTCGATTGGCCCGCCTGATTGGACATCGGAATGATCCGCGCATTGCCGACCAACGCGGGGTCGATATGCTCATAGGTGCTCGGGTCTTTGAGGATCGCGCTGGCATGCAGTCCCGCCTTATGCGCAAAGGCGGATGAGCCGACGAACCCCGCCTGCCGCAACGGCACACGGTTGAGGATTTCGTCCAGCATCCGCGAGGTCCGCGTCAACCCTTCAAGTGAGGCATCGCTCACACCGGTTTCAAACCGGCTCGCGTAAGGCTCCTTGAGCTTGAGAATGGGGATCAGTGCGGTGAGGTTGGCGTTGCCACACCGCTCCCCCAACCCGTTGAGTGTGCCTTGGATTTGCCGCGCACCTGCATCTACAGCTGCAAGGGTACAGGCGACCGCGTTTTCGGTATCGTTGTGGGTGTGGATGCCAAGGCGGTCACCGTCGATCCCCGAAGAAATCACTTCGCAGACGATGCGCCCCACCTCTGCGGGCAGCGTGCCGCCGTTGGTGTCACACAACACGATCCAGCGCGCACCGGCATCATAAGCAGCACTGATCGCGCTCAGCGCATAGGCAGAATTGGCGCGGTAGCCGTCAAAGAAATGCTCGGCGTCAAACAATGCTTCGCGTCCTTGGTCCACCAGGTGTGCGATGGATTTGGCGATGTTGTCGGTATTTTCGTCCAGCGTGATGCCCAGCGCCGTTTTGACGTGAAAATCATGGGTTTTACCCACCAGACAAACGCTGTCCGTGCCTGCGTTCATCACGGCGGCGAGGACGTCATCATTCTGGGCGGACATGCCGTTGCGTTTGGTCATGCCAAAAGCGCACAGGCGCGCACGTGTCTGCGGCGCCGCGTCGAAAAAGGCGCTGTCGGTGGGGTTGGCACCGGGCCAGCCCCCTTCGATGTAATCCACACCCAGCGCGTCGAGCGATTTGGCGATGATGTGCTTTTCCTCGGTGGAGAATTGCACACCTTGGGTTTGCTGCCCGTCGCGCAGGGTGGTGTCGTAGAGGGAGAGGCGGGTTTTCATGCTATGGCCTCTTCTCTTACATTCTTAAGTTCGTGCCCTTTGCACGAACAGGGCCAGTCCGCCCCCGTTTTGACGAAGGCAAACTTCCAGTTCGGCGGGTAGCGCTTTACGGTCCACCTAGGACTGGCACTGTTCTGTTTTGTGAGGCGCGTCATCGCGCTTAGATGATCACGATAACTTTGCAAAAGTGGCCTCACCATTTAAACAGCAGTGCTGACAACTTGGCTTCATCAAGGCTTGGAGTAGCCACTACCTCAATCTTATCTTTCGACATGCGCACCTCCGCACCAGCCGAAATTAATCCCTTCTTAAACGCATCCAATTCGGAAAAGTCTTTTGATGCCATCGCTTGGATCCGCAAAGTCTCCAGTCTCCCAACAAACACCGAAGAGTCAAAATCAACACTCCACCAACCGTCAAGCTCACTCGTCAACAATCCAAGCATATTCGCAGAGGCCACAAATGAGCTTTCAAGACGGCCGATCTCAAGTCCGGAAATATCCGCACCGTGGTAGTCGGCATCAATCAAATTAAACATCTGATGAAGCAAGCCAATTGATCCGGCGGTATTAAGATCATCACACAGCGTTTCAATAAATTCGCCCGAAGGCTGGGACGCCACAATGCCTTGCGTCAAATCCCTCCATTTGGTCAGCGTCTTCTCCGCCTCTTCCCGCTTCTTCTCCGTCCAGTCCATCGGCTTGCGGTAATGCGTCGAGAGCATCACAAAACGGATCACCTCTCCCGGCACGCCTTGGTCCAGCAGATCGCGCACGGTGAAGAAATTGCCCAAGGATTTGGACATCTTCTTACCCTCAACCTGCAACATCTCGTTGTGCAGCCAGACGTTGGCAAAATCGTGACCGGCGCAGGCGCTTTGGGCGATCTCGTTCTCGTGGTGCGGAAACATCAGGTCGTTGCCGCCACCGTGAATGTCGAAATGAGGGCCCAGCAGGTCATGCGCCATTGCAGAGCATTCGATGTGCCAGCCCGGACGCCCTCTGCCCCATGGGCTGTCCCACCCCGGTGTGTCCGCGTCTGACGGCTTCCACAGCACAAAGTCCATGGGGTCCTCTTTGTACGGTGCCACTTCGACACGCGCGCCTGCGATCATATCATCAACAGAGCGGCCGGAAAGCGCGCCGTATTCTTTGTAATTACGCACGCGAAACAGAACATGGCCGTCCTTGGCATATGCGAAATCATCCACCATCAACTGCTTGATCATCGACACCATGGGCGCGATGTATTCCGTCGCGCGCGGCATCGCGTTGGGTTCAAGCGCGCCGACTTCTGCCATATCCTCCAGAAACCAGCCGATCGTCTCGTCCGTGATCTCACCGATGGAACGGCCCGTTTGGGCGGCGTGTGCATTGATCTTGTCATCCACATCCGTAAAATTGCGCACGTATGTGACATGCTCCTCCCCGTAGACATGGCGCAGCAGACGGTAGAGCACGTCAAACACAATCACAGGCCGCGCATTGCCCAAATGGGCACGGTCATAGACGGTGGGGCCACAGACATACATCCGCACATTATCCGCATCAATGGGCGTGAAATCCTCGCGTTTGCGGGTTTTGGTATTGTGCAATCGGATGGTGGTCATGGCATGTGTCCTATCGGCGCGGGATGCGCGGGACATGGCACAGTTTCAGAGGAAATAAAACAACGTGATCACGGCCCGCGAGAAGTCTCTCAGCAGGGTTTAATACAGCAAATCGTGATCATTGTGCGTCTCATGCAATATGCCTAACGCGCGATACGCAGTGGGGTCAAGCTGCATTGACATATCTGCCGCCCTCTGCACGGGTACGCAGGGAAAAACGGAGGGCATATCATGCACGCATCAAAACGGATCAGCACCATTCTGGGCGATGGCTCTGACGGGTGGGGAGTTTTCATCCGCGCGCGCCAGATGATCGCCTCGGGCACCCCCGTGACCGAACTTACCATCGGGGAGCATGATATCCGCACCGCCGCACCGATCCTGCAGGAGATGCACCGTGCCGCGCTGGGGGGCCACACAGGCTATGCGGCGGTCCCCGGTACCGACCGGCTGCGCGATGCCATTGCCGCGCGGGTCGAGGCGCAAACAGGCGTATGGACCACGCGGGACAACGTGATGGTCACCCCCGGCGGGCAGTCCGCGCTTTTTGCGGCCCATACGGCTGTCCTTGATCCCGGCGATACCGCGCTTTTCATTGATCCCTACTATGCCACCTACCCCGGAACCCTGCGTGGTGTGTCCGCAAACCCTATTGCAATCACCGCCCGTGCCCGCGACGCGTTCCAGCCCGATGCGGCGGATATTGCGGCTGTGGCGGAGGGGGCAAAATCCCTGCTCATCAATTCGCCAAATAATCCCACTGGCGTCGTCTATACCCGTGAGACATTGGAAGAGATCGCAGGTGTCTGCCGTACCCGTGACCTCTGGCTCATCTCCGATGAGGTCTATGACACGCAAATCTGGCAGGGCGCGCATATCTCGCCGCGCAGTCTCGATGGTATGGCCGAACGGACGCTTGTGGTTGGGTCCATGTCCAAAAGCCATGCGATGACCGGATCGCGCATCGGCTGGATCATAGGGCCACAGGATGTTGTCGCGCATCTCATCAATCTGGCCACGCATACGACCTACGGCGTTGCAGGGTTTGTACAGGATGCGGCCTTGTTCGCCCTTGCCCAAGGGGACGCGTTCGAGGCTGAAATCGCCGAGCCGTTCCGCCGCCGCCGCAACCTGGCGTTGAATATCCTGTCACAGCAGAATGTTGTGGGGACGGTTCCAAACGGGGGGGCGATGTACATGATGCTCGACATCAGTGCGACCGGTCTGAGCGGGGATGAATTTGCCAATGCCCTACTGGACACGCATCATATTGCGGTCATGCCGGGAGAGAGTTTTGGCTCAGCCGCCGCAGGTCATATCCGTGTGGCCATGACAATCGAGGATAGCGCGTTTGAGGCGGCTTTGGGAACGCTTTGCGCATTCGCAAAAGAGCGCGCTGCTAGCACCTCATAGAAAAATGGCGCGCCTCGTGTAGAGCGCGCCATCTGTTGTTTAGAAGCGGAACGAGCCGCGCAGGTTGAACGTCGTCGCATCAACGTCCAGACCGGTTCCGGCCAGATCGTCAAAGCGGTGCTCAAGCAACTCACCACCGACGGTGAAGTTATCGGTTACCTGATACGCGACACCAAGACCCAAGAACTCACCGTTTTCGTTACCGACGTTGGTGTCCACACGGGCCACACCACCGGTTACATACAGAAGCGTGCGACCAAGGTCATAACCGCCGCGCAGTTTGAGGCGTGTAACGCTGTCGGCTTCTACGCCTGCGCCAAGATCAACATTGGCGACGTCATATTCCAGTTCGCCACCCAACACGTAGTTGCCAAAGTCATAGTCGTAACCGGCGTGTACACCGTAGGTGACATCATCACCGCTCAGGCCGTTGTCGACATCAATGTCGGCATAACCAAGGTTCAGACCAGTATAGAAACCAGTCCAGTTTTCGACGGGAGCGGGCTCAAATACGGGCGCTGCAACAGTCTCGACGACTGGATCAGAAAGGCCACCCGCGAAGGCCGCGCTGCTGAGCATGGTCATTGACAATACAGACGCTGTACCGAGTTTATAGAACGTTTTCATGGGTATCTCCTTAAGAAGCTTATCGTTTGCTCAGATGGATTTTCCATCCTCAAGTCGTTAACACCCATCCACCGCAAGAGTTCCACCACTCACGCAAAATCTTACCGCGTTCGGCAATCTGGCGCGCAAAATTGGGACAACCGGCAAGTTATTGCCAATCCCGAGCCACACGCCGCGAAAGCCCATGTCGCAAATGGAACAGACCACGGACCCTCGGGTGTGCACGCTTTTGCCAAAGGGAGGACCGATATGCAGCATGTTACCTGCACAACCCTACTGGTCATTCGCACCATCGGAGCGGAGCGCGGACGCGCGGCACGGGGCGCACCTTGAGGGCAGTGTTTGTCCCACCCTGCCCCATAATCTTCGCGAGAAAACGATCATGAATGTACAAACTTCCTCACGCTCCGGTGGCCGCGCCGCGCGCCGTGCCGCCCGCTCCGCCGCCTTGCCCGATAATCTGCGCCCTGTGCGCGCAGGTTTGGAGGGTGGCCAATACAAGCCCCTGTCCCAAGAGGATGTGCTCAAAATCCATCACGCGGCCCTTGATGCGCTCGAGACCATCGGTCTGGCCGATGCACCGGCGTCGGGCATCGCCTATCTAACCGGTGCGGGTGCAATATTGGGCACAGACGGGCGCATCCGGTTTCCCCGCGCGCTCGTCGAAGATACCGTCGCGCGCGCCAACCGCGCTGTCACCCTCATGAGCCGCGATGGCGCACATGACCTCGAGTTGTCGGGCACGCGCGTACATTACGGCACTGCGGGCGCTGCTGTGCATCTGGTGGATGTGGACGGCAAACATTATCGCGATTGCGGTGTCCAAGACCTGCATGACGCTGCCAAGATCGTGGACACACTCGACAACGTGCATTTCTGCCAACGGCCGATGGTCTGTCGCGATATCTCCGACAATATGGAGATGGATTATAATTCCATCTTCGCCTGCGTATCGGGCACCACCAAACATGTCGGCACTTCGTTCACCGATCCCGCCTTTGTCGCACCCGCCATGGAAATGCTGCATATGATCGCGGGCGGCGAGGACAAATGGCGCGCGCGTCCTTTTGTGTCGAACTCCAACTGTTTTGTCGTGCCACCCATGAAATTCGCGACCGAATCCTGCCTCGTGATGGAAGAATGCATCAAGCACGGCATGCCCGTCTTGTTGTTGTCTGCGGGCATGGCGGGTGCGACGGCCCCGTCCACAGTCGCAGGCGCGATTGTGCAGGCGGTGGCGGAATGCCTCGCGGGCCTCGTCTATGTCAACGCAGTAAAACCGGGGCACCCTGCAATCTTTGGCACTTGGCCTTTTGGTCTGGACCTGCGCACGGGTGCGATGACCGGCGGCTCGGGAGAGCAGGCGCTGCTGACCGCAGGTTGCGCACAGATGCATGCCTTCTACGATTTGCCGGGCGGTGCCGCCGCAGGTATCGCCGACAGCAAACTTCCCGACATGCAAGCGGGATGGGAGACCATGTGCTCAAACGTCATGGCGGGCCTGTCTGGGTGCAACATGATCTATGAGGCTGCGGGCATGCACGCCTCCTTGCTGGGGTTTTGTCACGAGAGCCTCATTCTGGGCGATGATGTGATCGGTCAGGCACTGCGCTGTGTGCGCGGGATCGAAGTGAACGACGAAACCCTCGCCCTTGATCAGATCGCCGCCGTGTGTATGGGCGGTCCGGGCCATTACCTTGGTACCGCAGGCACGCTAAGCAGGATGCAAAGCGATCATTGCTATCCCACTTACGGCAACCGCATGTCGCCGAAGGAATGGGTGGAAAAGGAAAAGCCGGATTTGATCGAGACAGCGACCGCGCGCAAAAACGCTATTTTGGGCGCGCCCTCGAACGCCGCCCTTGATCCCGTGATTGATCGTGCCGTCCGGCAAAAGTTCAATATCCACCTCAAAGGCTGATTGCAGACGGTCAGGTGCACGCGCACCAATCGTCCGGTACGCGCGCGTCCTGGGGAGGAGGACCGTGTCTTAGCTTGCGGGCATCAGCCCCGCTTCTTGTGCGGCTTTGATCTCCGCATCTTCAAGGACACCGTCGCCATTGATGTCGACGGTGGTGAACTGATCCTCGGTCATATCGGGGTAAACCGATTGCACCTCGGCAAGGCTCAGCACGCCGTCCTCGTTTGCATCTGCCGCAACAGCGCTTTGGCCCATTGCAAAGGCAGGCAGGCACAGGGCGGTCGCGGCGATTGCCGCGAAGGTTTTGAGATGTGTCATGGTGGTGTCTCCATTTTCTGGTTGGTTGACGGGGCACCGGTTGGCGCCCTCACATAGACAGATGCGGCAATCGCGGTTTGCGTCCCTGCCCGTCCCGCACGCGCGGCGTGCCGCCGATCCTGCACCGTGCCGTGCGCGCCCCGCCGCCCAAAAAGGGGCAGTTGTGCGTTTCGGCGGAAACTCCCCGTCTGGCTGAATGCGCCAGATCCGTCATGGTGATCCCCGAGCAAACCTGCCGGAGAGCATTATGAAACATCCAAATGACGATCCCAAATTTACCCGCCTCTACCTCAAACTGCGGCGCCGTGCCGCCCGGTTTGGCGCGCAACGCTGCGATGCGGAGGACATGGCCCAAGAGGCTCTGCTGCGCCTGATCCAGCGCATGCTGCACACGCCCGTGGAGATGCCGGAGCACTACGCGATGACGATCCTGCACAATATCGCACGCGCAAAATGGCGCAGTCGGGTGGAAACAACCGAGCTGGAAGAAGATACCGCCCTCACCCAACCATTGGCCGAGAGCCGCCTTGCGCTGCAAACGCTGAGCCGAGCAATAGCCGAGCTGCCGCCAGAACAGTCGGAAGTCATGCAATTGGTCCTGCAAGGTGAATTCAGCCCGCGCAGCATGGCACAAAAGCTCGACCTGCCTGTCGGCACCGTGATGTCGCGCCTTGCACGGGCGCGCCTGAGACTGCGCGCAGAGATCGGGTTGGGCGTGGACGGGAAAATATCCGAGCTGATGTAGGCGCTTTGGCAACGCCGCTCAGATGGCCCGCGCGCACAAAAAAAGGGAGCGCGAACGCTCCCCTTATAGTTTCGCCGCATAGGCTCAGTATGTTAACCGCTCGATGTTTTTATTGCCTGCGGCCTATGCGTCGTCAGGGGGCGAGCGCACCCGCCCCGTGTAAATCGTCCCGACAACATCGGGGCGATGAAAGGCGGCAATCGCTCGTTCAGGAACGATGAGAGCCTCCCATATGATCCCCCGATAAAATCGGGGCTTTGGCGTGGGTCGCATCGTTCTTATCTGAACGGTGCGAACCCAGCCCTTATCAGGTTCCCCAACCGCTGGTCAGGGAGAGCGTTGGTCGGCTGGTGTTTCTAAAAACGCTCCCGCCCTTCGCATTTCCACACGCAACTCTTGCCGCTGTGGGTCTGGCTAGGCGAAGCGCGCTTCGACGCTTCACCCAATCTCCTAGCTACAGCCGCTTGTCCCGCCGCATGTGTTGCACTTCATACACGTCCCGTTACGGACCAGCGTATAGTTGCCGCACTCGCCGCAAGCTTCCCCTTCATAGCCTTGCATCTTTGCTTTTACGCGCGCGTCCATCGAGATGTTGCCGGATGCGATGGCGGTCGTGCTTGCCACAGCTGTGGCCACCCCACCATCCCCCTCGGGTATCAGCGACGTCAGCGCGTCCATGGCTGCCGACTGCCCGCCTTGCAGAACCGTCAGGTTTTGCGGCACGCGGTTGCGCAGGTAGCCCGGAGACGTGATCTGCTTGAGCACTTCGAGCGACTTGGCGGCAGCACTTTCGGACAGTTCAGTCACGTTTGCCACGCCCTCTTCCTCACCGCGACCCAATGTGTCGAATGTGGCCCCTTGGGGTTGCACATGCGCCAGATCGGTCCGGTCAAGATAGCTCACCGCGAGTTCGCGGAAGATATAATCAAGGATCGAAGTTGCGGATTTGATGCTGTCGTTGCCCTGTACCATGCCCGCAGGCTCGAACTTGGTGAAGGTGAAGGCGTCGACAAACTCCTCAAGCGGCACGCCATATTGCAGTCCCACAGAGACAGCGATAGCAAAGTTGTTCATCATCGCCCGAAAGCCTGCGCCCTCTTTGTGCATGTCGATGAAGATCTCGCCGAGGCTGCCGTCCTGATACTCGCCTGTGCGCAGGTACACTTTGTGCCCGCCTACGTTGGCCTTTTGAGTGTAGCCCTTACGCCGCTGCGGCATCTTTTCGCGGTGCGACTTGATGATCTCTTTGACGATGACCTTCTCGACAATCTTTTCGGCCAGCACGACTGCTTTTTCATGCAGTGAGCCGCTTTCGAGGGTTTCAGCCGCCTCGTCATCATCTTCGACCAAGGCCGCGGCCAGCGGTTGGGACAGTTTCGAGCCGTCGCGATAGAGCGCGTTTGCTTTGATGCCCAAGGACCAGCTCAGCTCGTATGCCTTTTGACAGTCTTCGATCGTCGCATCATTCGGCATGTTGATCGTCTTGGAAATCGCACCCGAGATGAACGATTGTGCGGCGGCCATCATATAGATATGGCTGTTGACGGACAGATAACGCTTGCCCTTTTTGCCGCACGGATTGGCGCAATCAAAGATGCTCAGATGCTCGTCTTTGAGGTGCGGCGCGCCTTCGAGGGTCATGGTGCCACAAACGTGGTCGTTCGCTGCATCAATGTCCTTTTTCGAAAAGCCGAGAGATTTCAGCAGATCAAACGTGGGATCGTTCAACTTCTCGCGCGGGATGCCCAGAACTTGGGTGCAGAACTCCTCACCCAGCGTCCATTGATTGAAGACAAACCGGATGTCGAAAGCCGCTGCCAGCGCGCCGTCCACCTTAGCCAGCTCATTCGGGCCAAAACCGTGACCGATAAGCGAGGTGTGGTTGATGCCCGGTGCATTGCCGATGGTGCCATGACCGACTGCGTACCCAACAATCTCTTCGATCTGGGCAGACCCATAGCCCAACTTTTCAAGCGCGCCGGGAACAGACTGGTTGATGATTTTGAAATACCCGCCACCGGCAAGCTTTTTGAACTTCACCAGTGCAAAGTCAGGCTCGATCCCTGTTGTGTCGCAATCCATCACCAGACCGATGGTGCCGGTCGGCGCGATCACAGAGGTTTGTGCGTTGCGGTAGCCGTGTTTTTCGCCCAGCTTAAGCGCCTCGTCCCATGTGGACATTGCCACATCGACCAAACCCGCCTGCGGACAGTTCTCATGATCAAGTGCCAGTGGCTTGATCGCCAGATTTTCATAGCCGTTCGCTTCGCCATAGGCTGCATTGCGGTGGTTACGGATCACGCGCAGCATATGGTCGGCGTTCTTTTTGTAGCCAGGGAAGGCACCCAATTCAGCTGCCATCTCGGCAGAGGTGGCATAGGCAACGCCGGTCATGATCGCGGTCAGCGCACCACAAAGCGCGCGGCCCTCGTCACTGTCATAGCTGAAGCCCATGTTCATCAGCAGACCGCCGATGTTGGCATAGCCGAGGCCCAGCGTGCGGAAGTCGTATGAACGCTGCGCGATCTCCTTGGACGGGAACTGTGCCATCATCACGGAGATTTCGAGCGTCACAGTCCACAGACGCGAGGCATGCATATAATCTTCGACCTGAAACTCACCATCCTTGAGGAAGGTCAGAAGGTTCATGGACGCCAGATTACAGGCCGTATCATCAAGGAACATATATTCGGAACACGGGTTGGAGCCGCGAATAGCGCCATCCTCGGGGCACGTATGCCAGTCGTTGACCGTGTCGTGATACTGGATGCCCGGATCGGCACAGGCCCATGCGGCATGGCCAACCTGATCCCACAAATCACGGGCGCGGATCGTCTTGGACACTTTGCCCGTGGTGCGGTCCAGCAGTTCCCAATCAGCGTCCTTTTCAACGGCTGTCAAAAAGCCGTTGGTCACGCGGATGGAGTTGTTGGAGTTCTGGCCGGAGACGGAGCTATAGGCCTCCGAATCCCAATCGGTGTCATAGGTCGGAAATTCGATCGAGGTGTGGCCCTGCTTTGCATAATCGAGCACGCGCTTCACGTATGTCTCGGGGATCATGACCTTTTTGGCGGCACGGATCGCGTCTTTCAACTGCTCGTTCTTGGCCGGATCATAGGCGTCGGTCTCCAGACCGTCCCAGCCTGCGATGGCTTTGAAGATCAGGTTCAGCTTTTGCTCATGCATTTTGGAGCCTGCGACGATGCTCGCGACTTTCTGTTCCTCAAGGACCTTCCAGTTGATGAAATCCTCAATATCGGGGTGGTCCGCATCGACGATGACCATCTTGGCCGCGCGGCGCGTGGTGCCGCCCGATTTGATTGCACCGGCAGCGCGGTCACCGATTTTCAGGAAACCCATCAGGCCGGATGATTTGCCACCGCCCGACAGGTTTTCACCCGCCCCGCGAAGCGAGGAAAAGTTTGTACCGGTGCCGGAGCCGTATTTGAACAGGCGCGCTTCGCGCACCCACAAATCCATGATGCCACCATCGCCTACCAGATCGTCAGCCACGGATTGGATGAAGCAGGCGTGCGGCTGCGGGTGCTCATAGCTGGAAGTGGAGCGTGTCAGCTTACCGGATTTGTAGTCTACATAATAGTGACCCTGCGCCGGACCGTCGATGCCATACGCCCAGTGCAGACCTGTGTTAAACCATTGCGGAGAGTTTGGTGCCGCGCGTTGGGACGCAAGCATATGGCGCATTTCATCAAAATAGGTCTGCGCGTCAGCCTCGGTGGAGAAATACCCACCCTTCCAGCCCCAGTAGGCCCATGCGCCCGCCAAACGGTCAAATACTTGCTTGGAAGATGTCTCACCGCCCATCTCGGCGCCTTCAACAGGAACCGAGCGCCACAGGAACTCGGGCACACCCTTTTCCTTCACGCGCTTTGTCTCGGAGGGCACACCCGCTTTGCGGAAATACTTCTGTGCAATCACATCGGAGGCCACCTGACTCCATGCTTTCGGCACTTCTACATTATCCAGGTGAAATACAATTGATCCATCAGGATTGCGGATCTCGGAGACTGTGCTCACGAAATCCAGATCTGCGTAGGCATCCTGCCCCTGTGTGGTAAATTTACGTTCAATTTTCATCGCGCTGCCCCATAATTCCAGCGTTACCATTCCAGACACGCTTTTGCGCATCCACCTCATCGCTGTGCGACGGAGTAAAGCAGACCGTTGCCCGCGATCAATTCGCGGGCACACACCTAAATAAACGTCATGTAAGCCGTTTGCCTGTTCTCCGCTGCGCGACACGCCGTTCGAGCGTTTAACCACTACATGTTGTGGCGTTGTCGTCAGCCTCCACAAACTGGCGCATCCTGCCCTATCCGGTCAACGCATTTATTGTCGAATTTCACCTGTATTTAATCTTGACGTAGATTGCGGCCCGCGCCTGACCTCACACATGTGTGATCCAATTCCGTCGTCTACAAAAAGGTTAAGAAAAGGTGTTTTGAAAAAACACTTTAAAACAGCATCACTATCGCGATGAGTTCACGGGCTGGCTGAATTTGTCGGCCCGAATCTGTGTCTGCTGATTCCGACGCACGGCGCATTTTTTTGCTCCGCACAAATAGTAGACATCGCGCTACAATCGCTGCCTTTTGGACACAGCAGCACCCCTATAAGTGGTGCAAAAGCATGCGGTCACCCACACTAGACACAAGATATGGTGAATGTGTAACAATTTAATGACAGATATCGACGGTGGGAGATTCTGCGATTCTCACACGGGCTGGTGGCACAAAAACCCTAACCCTAAAAACACCTGTGGCCCCTTCGATGAACGAAGAGGCCACAAGGTTGGGATTTAGTAGATGGTCGGGGCGAGATGATTCGAACATCCGACCCCCTGTACCCAAAACAGGTGCGCTACCAGGCTGCGCCACGCCCCGACTGACGCTTCTTTAGCGAAGCGCGCCGCGATTGAAAAGGCGAAATACGCAGCAGTCCGATCTAATTCGAGCGCCCGCACGCCCACTCGGGATCATCGCTGGTAAATGCAGGATGATAGAGGACATCGCCCACGCCAAGGCCCAACCGTTCTGCAAGACCGCCGTTGATCTCGAGCACGCCGTTCAGCGCGATCGCACCAGGCGAAATCGGCGTTTCGTCCAAAGGCTGCGCGCGGTGGTGGATGTGCTGGACAACGCCTGCCCCGTCCACAAACAACATATCCAACTCGATCAGCGTATTGCGCATCCAAAAGCTGAGCGGCTCGGCTTTGTCATAGACAAACAGCATGCCTTTGCTCAGCGGCATCTGCTCTACATGCATGAGACCCTGTGCGCGGCTGGCATCATCAGCGGCCAGATCGACGTTGAATGCCGCCTGCCCGAATGCACCCTTGATCAAGACACGGTCCGTTGCACAGACAGGTGCAGTTGGCGCGGTCTGTGCGGTCTGCGCTGCCAGCGGATGCGCCAACACGCCAAGTGCGGTTATTCCTGCGAGGACGTATCGTCTGATGTAAGTGCTGCTTCCCATGCTTGTACCTCTGCTGCCATGCGGCCCCGTTTTCCGTCTATGACGCGCATTGCAATGGCTTCACCCGGTGCAAGGTCCGACAGACCAGAGCGGCGCAGCACATCCATATGCACGAATACATCTTCACGACATCCGAACAGATTGGCAAACCCAAATCCCTTCGCCTTATCGAACCACTTGATCCGCGCCGCACTTAGCGGGGCGCGCGCAATCTCTTCTGCTCCGAACTCCGCGATATCGGGCAGCTTATCGTCCACCTGCTCTGGCGCCAGAATGGAGACGACCTCACTGGCCTGCACGCCGCGCTCGGTATCTTGCACCATCAGCACCACCCGCGCGCCGTCCGCGACCGAGCTTTGGCCGAAATTCCGCAGCACATTCACGTGCAGCAATATGTCAGAACCCCCGCCGTCTTCGACGACGAAGCCGAACCCCTTTTCGGGGTCGAACCATTTGACCGCACCATCAACGCGTCGGTGTGCGGTCTTCTCTCCATCACTTTGGGTCATAGCAACTCTTTATATTTCTTACTCAAATGTATGTGTCCGAAAAAAAACCGGATCGTTAAATGTAGGGATCGTCAAAATAGTATCGTCTAAATATGGTCTTCGTACCTGCCCTGTGCGCACGTAAAACAACGTGCGCTATGTTCAGGGATCAGGGGTTCAGTCGTGTGATCGTCCATGGCGCGTCCACAGTGGCGCGGCGCCATTGAAACCGGTTGTGCAGGCGCGCATCGCCATCGGCCCAAAATTCAAGCTCGAGCGGAGTAAGTCGGTAGCCACCCCAAAAGGGGGGGCGCGCCGGATCATCGCCATGCTCTGCCTGCGCGTTCTCAAGCGCTTGCTCGAGTGTTGCGCGGCTGTCGAGGGGTGAAGATTGATCAGACGCCCAAGCGCCCAACCGGCTTTTGAGCGAGCGTGATTTGTAATATGTATCCGCCTTATCACCCGACTCGCGCGTGATCAAACCCCGCGCACGCACCTGTCTGCGCGTCGATTTCCAGTGCATCACAAACGCCGCCCGCCCCGCATGGTCAAGCTCTTGCGCCTTGGCACTTGTATAGTTCGTGTAAAAGACAAACGCATCGTCTTCGATGTCTTTGAGAAGGACCACACGGGCATTGGGCATCCCGTCCGCATCCACAGTGCTCAGTGCGATGGCATTGGGATCATTGAGTTCTTCGGATGTCGCCGCATCAAGCCAGTCGCGCGCAAGCGCAAAGGGATCATCGCCCGCAAAAATACCCGACCTATCCGTCATACCCACACCCTTTTCGTACACCCGCAGCGATTGTGCAGGTAAGCCCCTGATACCCTAACCCATTTTACGCGACGTCTACAATCCCGCCGCACCGCGATAGTAGATATCTTGTACCACTTTTCAACTGCCCCGACCTTCGCTGGGTGGCAAACCGGATAAACCCCGCGCCGCCTTGATGGCCGCCTGTCAATGGCGTAGACCTTGCAAAACAGTTTTATGGACGGAGTATAAGGCCCATGTCGAACAATCTGATGGCGGGAAAACGCGGGCTGATCATGGGGCTGGCCAACGACAAATCAATTGCATGGGGCATCGCCAAACAACTGGCAGACGCCGGTGCGGAACTTGCGTTCTCCTATCAGGGAGATGCGCTGAAAAAACGGGTGGACCCGCTTGCCGCCTCGCTTGGCTCTGACATCGTGCTGCCGTGTGATGTGGGTGATGAGGCGTCGATTGACGCGCTTTTCGAAGGGCTGGCCGCGCGCTGGGACTCGCTTGATTTCATCGTGCACGCCATCGGCTTTTCCGACAAGAACGAATTGCGCGGCCGCTATGTCGACACCAGCCGCGCCAACTTCACCCTGTCCATGGATATCTCCGTTTACTCCTTCACGGCCGTAGTACAACGCGCAGAGAAGATGATGACCAACGGCGGTGCATGCCTCACGCTCACCTATTACGGCGCCGAGAAAGTCATGCCGCATTATAACGTCATGGGTGTGGCAAAAGCGGCTCTTGAGGCTTCCGTCAAATATCTGGCCGAAGATCTGGGCAAGAACGGCATCCGCGTGAACGCCATCTCCGCAGGCCCGATCAAAACCCTTGCGGCCTCGGGTATCGGTGATTTCCGTTATATTATGAAGTGGAACGAATACAACTCACCCCTGCGCCGCAATGTGACCATCGACGAGGTTGGTAAATCCGCGCTCTATCTGCTGTCCGATCTGGGGTCGGGCACAACGGGTGAGAACCTGCATGTCGACGCGGGCTATCATGTGGTCGGTATGAAAGCGGTCGACGCGCCCGACATGGCCAAAAGCTAGGGTCAGGGCGCACCATGACATTCGAGCATCTCGTGGCCTTCAACGCGGTCTTGATCGTCTCGATCCTCAGTCCCGGTGCGGCCTTTTTGATGGCAGTGCGCGCGTCGGTCGCCAACGGCAGGCGCGCGGGCATTGCCACAGGTTTGGGCCTTGGCCTGATGGCAAGCGTCTGGACCCTTGCCGCGCTCCTTGGCATGGATGCCATATTTGCGATTTTTCCATGGGCTTTTGCCACACTGAAAATCGGCGGTGCGGCCTACCTTATCTATCTTGGCATAAAAACGTGGCGCGGGGCGTACACCCCCATCGGTGACGCGCCAAAGGCGCAGGGCCGCGCATTTATCGATGGCATCCTCATAAATCTTGGTAATCCCAAATCGGTGCTGTTTGCTGCCGCGGTGATTGTTGTGGTCTTCCCGCCAAACCTGAGCGGCGCGCAGATTTCACTCATCGTGCTCAATCACCTGCTACTGGAAATCCTGTTCTATACTGCCTGCGCTTTTGCACTCACTGCACCTGCAGCGCGCGCACGCTACCTCGCTGTTAAGCCTGTTATCGACCGCACTGCCGCCCTGCTGCTGGGCGCGCTTGGCCTCAAACTTCTGCTGCAAAGGTAATCCTGCCCATGTCCGACACGACAAAAGACCCCAGCCGCCTGCCCCATGAAAAAGGCTTCCACATCAGCTGGGACCAGATCCACCGCGACAGCCGCGCTTTGGCGTGGCGCCTTGATGGCAAAGGCCCCGATGATGGCGCATGGCAGGCGGTCGTCGCGATCACCCGTGGCGGCATGGCACCTGCGATGATCGTCGCACGCGAGCTTGATATCCGCACCGTGGATACGATCTCGGTTGTCTCCTACCACTCCGGCGGCGGCAAAGCGGATGAGCGGCGCGCGGCCCGCGTGCTCAAATCCCCCGACGCAAAGATCATGGGCGACGGGACCGGCATCCTCGTGATCGACGATTTGGTCGACAGCGGAAAAACCCTCGAACTGGTGCGTGAACTGTATCCCAACGCCCATTTCGCTACCGTCTATGCCAAGCCCGAGGGCGAGCCGATGGTCGACACTTTCATCACCGGCGTAAGTCAGGACACGTGGATTTTCTTTCCGTGGGACATGGCCCTGCAATATGTCGAGCCGTACCGCGGCAAAGACTAGGCCCGCTTAAACCTCAAACCCAGCCCTTTCCAGATGACAGAGGCCCGCCATGACGCTACCCCGCACCGCGACCACCTTTGCGCCCCCCGTGATGGAGGCGCGTCGCTGGATTGACGGTGTGGTGCATCCTGCGGACCGCCCCCTTATCAACGTCAGTCAGGCCGCCCCGACAGAGCCGCCCCATCCCGACATGCGCCGCCATATGGCGGATGTGGCGCTCAGCGACGATTCTGCACATCTTTATGGTCCGGTCCTCGGGATGGGCACACTGCGTGCGGCATTGGCCGCGCGCACCCAGCGATTGTATGGCGGCACGGTCAACGCCGATCAGGTGTGTATCACGTCCGGTTGCAATCAGGCTTTTGCCGCTGCCATCTCGACCCTGTGCGCGGAGGGCGACGAGGTCATCGTGCCGGTGCCGTGGTACTTCAATCATAAAATGTGGCTCGATATGGCGGGTGCTGTTGCGGTGCCGCTGATCTGTACAGACGCCATGCTGCCCGATCCCGTGCAGGCAGAAAACCTCATCACGCCGCGCACCCGTGCCATCGTGCTGGTCACGCCCAACAACCCCACCGGTCTTGAATATCCTGACGGCCTTGTGAGCGCCTTCTACGAGGTCGCAAAAACGCATGGCATCGCCCTCATCATTGATGAAACCTACCGCGACTTCCATGCGGGCACCGGCGTACCGCACAGCCTGTTCCAGCAACCGGACTGGAGCGACACACTTATCCACCTCTATTCTTTCTCCAAGGCGTACCGGCTGACGGGCCACCGTGTCGGCGCGCTCATCGCGTCCAAGGCGCGGCTCGCCGAGACGGAAAAATTCCTTGATACGGTGGCCATATGTCCGAACCAGATTGCCCAACATGCGGCCCTCTGGGGAATGGAGAACCTTGATCAATGGCTGTCGGGAGAGCGTGACGAGATTTTGCACCGCCGCGCCGCCATCACCCAAGCAATGCCGCACGTTGCAAGCAAAGGTTGGCAGCTTTTGGGTTTAGGCGGGTATTTCGCCTATCTGCAGCATCCTTTCGCCCTCAGCAGTGCCGAGCTTGCCCCGCTTATGGTGCGGGAGGCAGGCATTTTGTGTCTGCCGGGTACCATGTTTTATCCAGCCGACGATCCTGCCGGCGCATCACAGCTGCGCATCGCTTTTGCGAACCTCGATGCCAGGGGCATCGCTACACTTTTCGAACGGCTCGGCGCACTTGATCTGCCGCGCGCCTGAGCATTCCCTTGCCCCTCTGGGAACAAGCCCTTAGATAGGATCAAACACCGCTCGGAGGGCACCTAACATGGCCAAAAAATCAAGCCTCGGCAAAACCGCAATGTGGATTCTGATGGGTCTGTTGTTTCTGGGGCTTGGCGGCTTTGGCGCTGTCAATCTGAGCGGGAACATCCGCACCCTTGGCACCGTGGGTGACAAACCGATCGCGGTCGACACCTATGCCCGCGAACTACAGCAAGAATTGCGCGCTATCGGTCAGCAGACAGGCCGCGCCATGAGCTTTCAGCAGGCGCAACAACTTGGCCTCGACCGCGCCGTGCTGCAACGTATCATGCGTGACCGCGCCCTCGACCATGAAGCCACGCAGATGGGCCTGTCCATCGGGGACGAAACGCTGCGCGACCGGATTTTGCAGATCCCCGCGTTTCAGGGCATCAACGGCCAGTTTGACCGCGAAGGCTATGCCCAATCGCTGCGCACGGCCGGTCTGAACGAGGCGGAGTTCGAGACGAACCTGCGCGAGGAAACCGCACGCCAACTGCTACAAGGGGCCGTGCTGAGCGGGGTAGAAATGCCCGCCGCTTACGCCGAAACCCTTGTGGCCTATGTAAGTGAAAGCCGTGGATTTACCTGGACCCAGCTTGACGAGACATCGCTCGAGACCGAAATCCCCGAGCCCGATGAGGCGACGCTTCGAGCCTATTTCGACGCCCACGCCGACAGCTTTATTCTGCCCGCTACCAAAAGCATCACCTATGCATGGCTCAACCCCACAGACATCATTGATCAGGTCGAGATGCCCGAAGAAGACCTGCGCGCGGAATATGACGCGCGTGCAGAGCAGTATAACCAGCCCGAACGCCGTCTGGTGGAGCGACTGGTTTTTTCCGACCAAGAATCCGCCGATCAGGCCCAAGCAGCGCTTGAAGTGAACGGCACAACGTTCGAGGCCCTCGTGAACGAGCGTGGCTTAGCCCTATCCGACACCGACATGGGCGACGTCACAAAAAACAGCCTTGAAGGTGCAGGCGACGCGGTATTTGGCGCGCAAGTGGGCACCATCGTTGCGGGCCAGACGAACCTTGGTCCGGCGCTCTTTCGTGTGAATGCGGTTCTGCCAGCGCAGACCGTCACGTTTGAGCAGGCAGAACCTGACCTGCGTGATGCCCTTGCCGCCGACCGCGCGATCCGCATCGTTGAGGCACAGGCAGAAGATTTCGACAACCGGCTTGCCGGTGGGGCCACCCTTGAGCAATTGGCAGAGCAAACCGATATGGTGCTGGGTGAGGTTGAGTGGACCATCGAGAGCAATGAAGGCATCACTGCCTATTCGGGCTTCCGCGAGGTCGCAGCGACCGTGACAGAAAGCGATTTCCCGAAGGTTGAACAGCTTGATGACGGCGGCGTATTTGCCCTGCGCCTTAACCAGTCGCTGCCGGAGCGTCCTGCGGCATTCGAAGATGTGCCTGAAGAGGTCGCAACACGCTGGCGCGAAGACGAAACGGTCAAGCAATTGCGCACCCGCGCTGAAGCCTTGAAAGCGCAGGTCGAGGAGGGCACCACCCTGCCCGAGCTGGGCCTGACCGCGCAAGTCGAAGTTGACCAAACCCGCGACGCCTTCATCGCGACAACGCCCGCAGGCTTCATGTCGGAAGTGTTCGAAATGGAAGTGGGCGAAGTCCGCATCATTGAGGGCACAGAGACGGTGGCGCTTGTACAGCTCGACACCATCGAGGCAGGCGGCAACAGCCCGGAGGCACAAGAGCTTGTGACGCAACTGCGCGCGCAACAAAACGAAGAGCTTGCACGCGGCCTGTTCGATATCTTCTCCGAAGACGCATTGCTGCGCGCCGGTCAGGAAATTGACCCGCGCGCTGTGAACGCCGTGAATGTGAACTTCCAGTAAGATGCCCCTGACGCCGGATTTCGACACATTCGCCGCCCGCTATGAGGCTGGTGCGCATCAGGTGGTCTATACACGCCTTGCCGCCGATCTTGATACGCCTGTATCACTCATGCTCAAGCTGGGCGGAGCCGCCGAGAACGCGTTCATGCTGGAATCGGTTACCGGTGGCGAGGTGCGCGGACGCTATAGTATTATCGGGATGAAGCCTGATCTGATCTGGCGCTGTCGTGGCACCACAAGCGAGGTAAACCGCGCCGCCCGATATGACCCTGAGGCCTATGTCCCGATGGACGGTGATCCACTCGATGCGCTGCGCAGCCTTATCGCCGAAAGCAAAATCGACCTGCCCGCTGACATGCCCCAAGCTGCTGCGGGCCTCTTCGGGTATCTCGGCTATGACATGATCCGTCTGGTTGAGCGTTTGCCCGACATCAACCCCGATCCACTGGGCCTGCCGGACGCGGTAATGCTGCGCCCTTCGGTGGTTGCCGTCCTCGACGGGGTAAAGGGTGAAGTCACGGTTGTATCCCCCGCGTGGGTGGCTGGCGGCCAATCAGCGCGTGCAGCCTACGCGCAAGCGGCCGAACGTGTAATGGACGCCGTGCGCGATCTGGAGCGTTCACCCTCAGGCACCACACGCGATCTGGGCGATGCGGCCCCTGCCCCCGAACCGGTCAGTAATTTCACCCGCGACGCCTATAAGGCAGCAGTGAGAAAAGCGCAGGAATACATCAAAGCGGGTGACATTTTTCAGGTCGTTCCCAGCCAACGCTGGGCGCAGGAATTCCCGCATCCGCCCTTCGCGCTCTATCGCTCTTTGCGGCGTACCAACCCCTCACCTTTCATGTTCTATTTCAACTTTGGCGGCTATCACGTGGTCGGCGCCTCGCCCGAAATCCTTGTGCGGGTGTTTGGTCAGGAAATCACCATCCGTCCCATCGCAGGCACGCGCCCTCGCGGCAAAACACCCGAGGAAGACCGCGCGCTTGAGGCAGATCTGATGTCTGATCCAAAAGAGCTGGCCGAGCATTTGATGCTGTTTGATCTGGGCCGCAATGACGTGGGCCGCGTGGCCAAAATAGGCACCGTGCGCCCGACCGAAGAATTCATCGTCGAGCGGTATTCGCACGTCATGCACATCGTCTCAAACGTGGTCGGCGAGCTGCGCGAGGATTGCGACGCGCTTGACGCCTTCTTTGCCGGCATGCCCGCCGGTACTGTCTCGGGCGCGCCAAAAGTCCGCGCAATGGAGATCATCGACGAACTTGAGCCCGAAAAGCGTGGCATCTATGGCGGTGGTGTCGGGTATTTCAGTGCGGGCGGCGATATGGATATGTGCATCGCACTGCGCACCGCTGTAATCAAAGATCAAACCCTTTATATTCAGGCCGGTGGCGGCGTCGTCTATGACAGCGACCCCGAGGCGGAATATATGGAAACCGTGCATAAATCCGGCGCCATCCGACGCGCCGCGGAAGATGCAGCACGCTTTGACGGCAGCGGGAACAACTAGGAGCGATCTTTACTGCATCTTATTCTGTAAGTTGAAGTGCGTAAAAGCAATCGGTTCTCGATAAACCTTCAATCCGAATACTGTCATGTAAAGTTCCGAGATATCGAAAACCCTGTTTTTCATAAAAAGCGATTGCGCGTTTGTTTTCCTGATCAACATAGAGCTCTAAACGCTCTATGCCGGATTCTTTTGCTTCGCGAATGACACCCGACATCAGCTTGTTTGCGGCATCAGATCCATGAAACTCTTCTGCCACAAAGAACGGACCAATTTCACCACGATGTCGAGTACGTGATAGATTTAGATGCCGGTAGCCACAAAAGCCGATGAGCTTATTATCAAGGAAAATACCGCGAAATCCACGCGATGCTAAAGTTTTGCGGCATCGTTCAGCACTGGCGGAGACGGCCTCTTCTATTGTGAGCAAAAACCCCAACGGAAAGTTCTTCACACCTTCCACCCTTAATGTTTGCCATGCATCCACATCCTCGGGCCTGAGGGTTCTGTAGAAAAATTTCTGCACCTACTTTACCATACTTTCAGAAACATACACAATTTCGCCTAGGTAAATCACTTCTGATCAGTCGGCAAATAAAGTACCGAAGTATATTACTGCCCCAGCAAAACCGCTGATACAGGTGCCAACGCGACGGAGCCTGCGCGATCAGCCAGACCCCATACCAGCAGTGCTTCGATCGTCTCTGGGCGCAAACGGCCCAGCATAATCACGCCGCCCTCCTGACCCGCGCGAAACGCGGCCTGATCGAGGAACCGGCGGATGACGCGGGGCTGCTGATCTTCGCTGTCGAAGTCGCGGAAAATCGGGGCTGCGGGCACGCCTTCCTTAACGGCCAGCTTTGGCATCGAATTGAGGCCGCGGTTTTGCGTCACAAGACCATGACCGCTGGCTTTTAGGATACCCGTGACCTGATCGGCAACCTCGCGTGACCCTTGCAGGCCGCCTCCGGTGCCCTCTAGAATACCGACGACTTCGTCCAGATCCCCCAGCGCAATTTCAAGCGAGACTTCCGCATCCTCGGGCAGTGCACCCTCCGGCAAATCTACCATCGCCAGCACGTCGAACCCTTCACTGCGGTAGCGCGCCATACGCTCTGCCGCGTCGAGCAGGTTCGCATCCACCGCAAAGCTCACCGGATAGGGAAAGCTGGTGAGTGCAGGCAGGCCGATTTCGCGCGCCTCAAGGTCGGTACCGGTATCGATCAGCACGATGCTCATCAGCGGCTTGGCGTCAGGATTCTCGAAGGGCTGGGCAAAGACGGCGATAGGCTTGTCTTGTGATGCGGAGGTATCTGGCTGTGACGCCGCCTCTGCACCTTCATCGTCAGGTGCGTCTGTGCGGTCAATAATGCTGCGCGCAGGTGTCCCAATACGCGGGCGGGTTTCTTCGGTGTCTGTCTGTGCATCTACCGTTGGCAGTGGTTGGGTGCGGGTCTGCGGCGCGAGGGTGGCCGTCTCCGTACCTTCTTCCGGCTCTGGTATCGCTGATGGCGTCGGCGCGGCCACCTCGGCGGTTTGGGGCGCTGGCTCAACCGGTGGTACGGGAACCGGCGCGGGCACAGGCACCGCCGTTGTGGTCTCGGGCTCTGCTTCCGATTGCGGTGGTTGCGTTGCCTCGGGTACGATGGCCACATCAACGCCTTCGTCAGGGATCATAGGCGCCAGCGCTTGCGGGTTGGGCAACACTGGTGCGTCATCCACTGCGCGAGGCGCTTCGCCTGCGGGCAGCGGCGCAGGTGTGCTTAGATCATCCGCCGCACCGGCCAAAGGTTGCACTGGCGATTGCGGTACTTCGGGTACAGTATCAATCTCACCATCAGGTGTAGCGGGCACGGAGACAGCGCTCGGCGTGGTGGACGCATCCTCGCCTTGTGGTGCTGTGACCGGCGCGGGTTCCACGGCCGCTTCCTGAACGGCAGTGTCCAGTTCGGTCACGACCTGCGGCGGCTCGGATGTCTCTGGCTGCGGTTCTACTTGGGATGCAACGGCAGGCTCATTATCTTGTTCTGGTGCAGGCTGCGTCTCAACAGGCTCTGTAGGCGCAGGTGCGGCTACGTTTTCTGCGGTATCAACCGGTGGAACCTGTCGCGGTTCAATCGGGACCAATACCGACGCCACGACCGCCACACCGACGCTGAACACAGCACCCAGCCCAATTCCGCTCAAAACACCGCGTGCCATACCTGCTGCACCTTTATTCTATTGCCTGTCGTTTCGCATCCACCACTTATCCGTCCGGTACGCGAATTTAAATATCTTGTCATCCGGGTGGCGTGGCGTCGCGCCGACCCTAGCATAAATTTCCGCTGCGATAATCCCCTGCGCAACAGTCCGCCCTCTTGACGCGCCTGCCCAAGACTGACCATCTGTCCGCACATCTATACACGCGCCGCGCAGCCCTTCTCCAGTCCTAATACGAAGTTCCCAGCAGATGCTCTTGTTGATCGATAACTACGATAGTTTCACCTATAACCTCGTTCATTATCTGGGCACGCTTGGCGCGCAGATGGAGATCCGCCGCAACGATATGCTGAGTGTGGATGAGGCGATGGCAATGCGCCCGTCGGGCATTGTTTTGTCACCCGGTCCATGCGATCCGGCACAGGCGGGCATTTGTCTGGCACTCACACATGCGGCAGCCGAGGCGCAGGTGCCACTGCTGGGTGTTTGTCTGGGCCATCAAACCATCGGTGAGGCATTCGGTGGCAAAGTCGTGCGCGCAGATGACATCGTGCATGGCAAGCTGGGTCAGATGCATCATACCGGTAAGGGGCTTTTCACAGGATTACACTCCCCCTTTGCCGCGACGCGCTATCACTCCCTCATCGTCGAGCGGGCCTCCCTGCCCGACTGCCTCGAGGTGACGGCGGAGTTGCAGGATGGCACGATCATGGGCCTGCAGCATCGCACATTGCCCATCCACGGCGTGCAGTTTCATCCGGAATCGATACGTTCGGAGCATGGGCACGCACTCCTTGAAAATTTCCTGCGCGAGGTGAAAGTACCCGCATGAGTGACCAGCTGAAACCACTGATAGACGCCGCTGCAAACGGTCCGCTCACGCGCGCGCAAGCGGAGCAGGCCTTTAGCATCCTCTTTGCCGGTGAAGCAACGCCCAGCCAGATTGGCGGGCTGTTGATGGCGCTGCGCACCCGCGGGGAGACGGTGGATGAATACGCCGCCGCCGCCGCCGTGATGCGCGCCAAATGCAACCGCGTGACAGCACCCGCAGGCGCGATGGATATCGTTGGGACCGGCGGGGATGGCAAAGGTACCTTGAACATCTCGACTGCAACCGCATTTGTTGTGGCCGGTGCGGGCGTGGTCGTGGCCAAACACGGCAACCGCAATCTCAGCTCGAAATCAGGGGCCGCAGATGCGCTCACCCAAATGGGTCTCAAGACGATGGTTGGCCCAAAGGTTGTGGAAAAAGCGCTGAGCGAGGCAGGCATCGGTTTCATGATGGCGCCAATGCATCATCCGGCGATTGCCCATGTGATGCCTACGCGGGCAGAATTGGGTACGCGCACGATCTTCAACATCCTTGGACCGCTGACCAACCCGGCGGGTGTCACCCGACAGCTGACCGGCACCTACATGCGTGAGCTGACACGCCCGATGGCCGAAGTGCTCAAACTGCTCGGCTCGGAGGCGGCTTGGTTGGTACACGGCTCAGACGGGACGGACGAGCTCACGATCACCGGTATCAGCTGGGTCAGTGCCCTGCGCACCAATGGCGCAATAGACGAGATCGAGGTTCATCCAGAGGACGCAGGCCTGCCTGTGCACCCCTTCGAGGATATTGTCGGTGGCACGCCCGAAGAAAATGCTGTGGCGTTCAACGCGCTTCTGGACGGCACGCACTCTGCCTACCGCGACGCTGTTTTGCTGAACTCTGCCGCAGCATTGGTGATCGCCAACGCTGCGCCCAACCTCAAAACCGGCGTGGAGCAGGCCCGCGAAAGCATCGATTCCGGCGCCGCACGGGAAAAAATCACCGCCGTCGCGCGGATCACCCAAGCGGGCTGATGTTTGATCTGGACCGCCTCGGAGACTGGCGGGACTTGCCGTTTTTCGACCAAACCTTGCCGGATATTCAGGCTGCCCTGCGCGCAGAGACGCGCGTTCTGCTGCCCCCTGCACCGCTGGTTTTTCACGCGCTGGAACGGGTACAACCGGACACAGTCCGCGTGGTGATATTGGGCCAAGATCCCTATCACACAGTTGGAAAAGCGCATGGGCTGGCCTTTTCTATCACCAGCAACTTTGGTGGTCGCCTCGACAGTCTTGGCAATATATTCAAAGAAATCCACGCGGACACCGGACAGAAGCGCACGCAAACACAGCTCGACGATTGGGCGGATCAGGGTGTTTTGTTACTCAACACCATCCTGACCGTGCCCGAAGCAAGTGCCAAAGGTCATGAAAAACTGGGCTGGCAGCGCCTGACCGATCAGGTTCTGCACAGGCTTGCAGACAGCCCGCGTGCGTATCTTTTGTGGGGGGCACCTGCGCAAAAAGCCGCGCAAAATGTTGATGAGGATGCGAACCTTGTACTGCGCGCTGCACACCCCTCGCCTTTGTCGGCGCACCGCGGCTTTCTCGGAAGCAAGCCGTTCAGCCGCACCAATGCATGGTTGCGCAGCCATGGCCATCCGTCCATAAACTGGGGCAATCCGGAGGCATCATGACACATACCATTCTCGACAAAATCAAAGCCTACAAGCTTGAAGAAATTGCTGCTGACAAAGCGGCGGTTCCACTGGCGGAGATCGAAGCACTGGCCGCTGCGGCACCGCCTGTTCGTCCGTTTGCGGATACACTGTTCAACGCCTCGGTCGAGAAATACGGCCTCATTGCAGAGATCAAGAAGGCCAGCCCGTCGAAGGGACTCATTCGTGAGGATTTCGATTCCGCGGCCCTCGCCGCAGCCTATGCTGACGGCGGTGCGACCTGCCTGTCTGTGCTCACCGATACGCCCAGTTTTCAGGGGGCAAAAGACTTCCTCGTTCAGGCGCGCGCCGCTTGTGAACTGCCTGTGCTACGCAAGGATTTCATGTACGACACCTATCAAGTTGCCGAGGCCCGCAGCATGGGTGCCGATTGTATTTTGATCATCATGGCGAGCGTATCGGACGCACAGGCGGCGGAATTGGAAGATGCCGCGACCCACTATGGAATGGATGCGCTCATCGAGACGCATAACGCCGAAGAGCTTAATCGTGCTCTTCATCTGAAATCGCGAATGATCGGCATAAACAACCGTAATCTCAACACCTTCGAGACTTCTCTTGATGTGACACGGAGCCTGTCCAAACATATCCCCGGCGAGCGGATGATCGTGTGCGAAAGCGGGCTCAACACCGCTGAGGATCTTGCCGATATGGCCAAATACGGTGCACGCAGCTTTCTCATCGGTGAAAGTCTGATGCGGCAGGAGGATGTGGCCGGTGCCACCCGCCGCCTGTTGGCCAGCCCGCTGCGTCCGGGGGGCATGTAATGGCGCTGACGCATTTTGACGGCGATGGCCACGCGCATATGGTCGATGTCTCGGAAAAAGCCGTGACATCACGTATCGCCACAGCGGAAAACCACATCAAGATGCAGTGGGAAACCTTTGATATCATTACACAAGGACGCGCAAAAAAAGGTGATGTTCTGGGTGTGGCGCGCCTTGCGGGTATCATGGCCGCCAAACGGACCGCCGATCTGATCCCGCTGTGCCATCCGTTGCCGATCACCTCTGTTTCTGTCGATCTGGTACCAGATCCCGATATTCCCGGCATTCGCATCACTGCCACGGTTAAAACCACCGGCCAGACCGGTGTCGAGATGGAAGCGTTGACCGCCGCCTCCGTGGCAGCCCTCACCGTTTATGACATGAGCAAGGCTGTGGATAAAACGATGGAGATCAATAGCTTGCGTGTCACACTGAAAGACGGTGGTAAGTCGGGCCGCCACACCCTACCATGATAACTGTTGATGCCGCACTGAAGCATCTGTTCGATCTGACCTGTGTGATGGATATCGAGGAAGTACCCCTGCGCGCCGCCGCTGGTCGTGTGCTTGCCCGCACCGTTATGGCACAGCGCACACAGCCGCCTTTTGCCGCGTCGTCCATGGACGGCTATGCCCTGCGCCGCGCGGAAGTCGAGCCGGACGCGATGTTCAAGGTTATTGGCGAATCCGCTGCCGGTCACCGCTTTGACGGGGCGCTGCGTGCAGGACAGGCCGTGCGTATTTTCACCGGTGCGCCAGTACCGGACGGGGCAGATTTTGTGGTGATCCAAGAGGATGTGACCCGGCGCGGTGATCTGATCACACTTGGTCACACCATCGGAGATAAAGACAACATTCGCCCCGCTGGCGGTGATTTTGTGCAAGGCGATCAAATGGATGCGCCCCGCAGTTTGCGCCCTGCGGATATTGCCCTGCTGGCGGCGATGAACATCGCGCAGGTACCTGTATACCGCAAGCCTGTTGTCGCGATCATCGCCACGGGCGACGAGCTTGTGCAGCCCGGAGAACAACCGGGGCAGGATCAGATCATCGCATCAAACACCTACGGGCTTGCGGCGCAACTTGATGCATTGGGGGCCGAGACACGTCTGATGCCGATTGCAGGCGACACCGCAGCAGCGCTGCGCCGGAGTTTCGAGCTGTCGCACGGTGCCGACTTGATCGTGACCATAGGCGGCGCATCGGTCGGGGATCATGATCTGGTGGCACCTGTCGCGGCCGAGATGGGAATGGAGCAGGCGTTTTACAAAGTCGCCATGCGACCCGGCAAACCGCTTATGGCGGGACGCCTCAATAATGCGGCGATGGTCGGCCTGCCCGGCAATCCAGTCTCGGCCATGGTCTGCGGCACGATATTTATCGCCCCCATGATCCTTGCCATGCTAGGATTGGGACACGCGCCCGCACAGCGCCGCACACTACCCCTCGCAGCACCCATGGCGGCCAACGGACCGCGCGAGCATTATGTGCGCGCGACAATTACTGATGGCCTTGTGACGCCCGAGACACGGCAAGACAGCGCACTATTGAGCGTGTTGGCCGGCGCAAATGCCCTTCTGGTCCGTGCACCTAACGATCCTGCACTGCCCGAAGCTGCACCTGTTGAGGTAATCGATATCTGAAAGAGTTGACACAAAACAAGAACGTCCCTAGAACAAAGTGAGATAAACAGGGATGAGGTATGTGCCGTGCTGACTAAAAAACAACTCGATCTGCTGGCGTTCATTCACAAGCGGGTGCAGCGCGACGGTGTGCCGCCCAGCTTTGATGAAATGAAAGAAGCCCTTGATCTGCGGTCTAAATCGGGCATCCACCGCCTGATCACAGCGCTTGAGGAACGCGGATTTATCCGCCGTCTTGCGCACCGCGCCCGCGCACTTGAAGTGGTGAAACTCCCCGATAGCATGACCGGCGCTGGCTTTACCCCCCGTGTGATCGAGGGTGATCGGCCAAACAGCCCGCAGCCCGCCAATGCCCTGCCCGTTACAACCATTGAAGCAACTGAGTTGTCGGTGATGGGGAAAATCGCCGCCGGTGTGCCGATCGAGGCGATCAACCAACGCTCACATGGCGTCACCGTGCCCAATGCGATGTTGTCGGGGGCTGGTGCCCATTACGCCCTTGAAGTCAAAGGCGATTCGATGATCGAGGCAGGCATTAACGATGGCGATGTCGTCGTCATTTGTGAAACCTCTGTGGCCGAGGATGGCGATATTGTCGTCGCATTGGTCGAGGATCACGAGGCAACGCTCAAGCGGTTCAAGCGCAAAGGCGCTGCAATCGCACTCGAAGCGGCAAATCCTGCCTATGAGACGCGGGTGTTCCCGGCTGATCTGGTCAAGGTTCAGGGGCGCCTTGTTGGCCTGATCCGCTCCTACTGAGGACTACTTGTTAATATCCTGCCGTGCGTGCTGTTGTGGCGCGGGCGGCAGTTTTTCTTCCGGCCAATGGGTCCAAAGCCGCTCTCCCGATCTGGCGCGCGCAGTTTGGTGCAGTATGATCCCCTCGGGGCCAAGCCGGTAAGACAGCGCGCCCGTGTGACGCAAGCTTTCAGGGTCATGCACAACGCAGGGCAGGTCACTGCGCGCGAAAGGTACCGAACTCACCACGATCTGTCCCTCTGTGCATCCGGTAAACGCTGCAACCGCACGCTTTCCTGACAAGTGGATGAGCGTACCGTCGTTGCGCCACCGCGCATTTGCAGCCGCTTGATCCATGCCATCCCCATCATTCTCGAGCCAGTTGCGCGCAGCAAAGCCTGCGCCGCGCTCTTTGCTCAATGCGCGTCCGTCAGGCATCATCACGCCCACCAACGTGCCGGCATCAGACACTAGAATATCAGGGCGATGGGTACCCGACCATAGCGCAAAGGATGCAGCCATTGCGATCAGCCCACCCCAGCGCAGCCGCCCGCGCCACATCAGCAGTGTCAAAAACCCCATCGCAAGCAATGGCAGGACCAGACCATCGGGCCCAACGACATAGCTGCGCGATTGCGGTAGGTCCGCCACAAAATGAGCGACGTATAAAATCCAGTCGACGCCAAGGCTCATGACCCAAAGGCCCGCCGCCTCCAGCCCGAAAGGTGCCAGAACCGCCGCAGCCACTGCGGCAGGTATGACCAGCACCCCCATCAGCGGCACAGACGACAGGTTCGCAAGCAACCCGTATTGCGCAATGGCGTTGAAATGCGCGGCGGCAATGGGCGCAGTGGCGAATCCGGCCACCGCAGAGGAGACGACCACACCAATGACCGGCTGCGCCCAACGGGGACCGGAGGGAATATACCCGTCACGCATCCAGCCGAAGACAGCTACCAGAGCGGTTGTCGCCGCAAACGACATCTGGAACCCCGGCCCCATGAGCGCTTCGGGCCGGAGCGCAAGCACAAGGGTCGCGGCGATGGCCACACTGCGCAGGCTGATTGCCCGCCTGCCGATCATCAGCGCACAAAGCGCCACGGCGACCATTACGAATGCCCGTTGCGTGGCCACGTTGCCACCCGACAGCGCCAGATAGAACGCTGCAGCCATGAGCGCCCCACCAGCAGCCATACTGCGCGCAGGCAATCGCAAGGCCAGCGGCGGGATGAGCGCGAAGACCATGCGCAGCGCGGCGAAAACCACACCCGACATCAACCCCATGTGCAAACCAGAAATGGCCAACAGATGCGCGAGGTTGCTTGCGCGCAGCGCGTCCAGCGCGGGTTGGCTGATAGCAGAGCGGTCCCCTGTAGTAATTGCCGCCGCAAAGCCGCCCGTGTCCCCCGGCAATATCTCCTGAATGCGGGCGGACATGGCCATTCTGATCGGAAAGACCCACATCTTGCCCTCTGGTAAGGACACCCCCATCAGCGGCGTGCGCGCATATCCCACCGCGCCCAGACGCACAAACCACGCATGGCGCTGAAAATCAAAACCGCCCGGCTCAACAGGACCTGACGGGGGGGACAGATGTCCGGTGAGCATGACCCTGAGACCCGGCGCAGGTACGATATCAAGGCTGCGCTCCCCGTGCAGAGACAGGCGCACGCGGTGCGGTGTGCGGTCCGGCGGAACACGGTCCAGCACGACACGGTCAAGCGTGAGGCGCAGCGCATCCGACTGGCTGCGGTCAATCGCGACAATGCGCCCTTCCACCGCGCCGTAATAGCGAAACTCCAACACCGGCCCTGCGACGGAGTGCGCGCGCGCTGCGGCCAGCAAAAAACCCAACCCCACCAGCACAAATGCAACGGCAAAGGGGCGCCATGTCTCGGACGAGGCGCGCGCCAGCACCGCACACAGCAAAACGCCGAAGGCAACACGGCCCAGTACCGTCACCGACGGCTCCCAAGACAGGCTGAAGTATAGGCCGATACCCCCAGCGAGGCAGACCGGCACCCATCCGAACAAGGCACCGCGTTGCGCACGCATCATGTTTTGAAACCCAGACCCGAGGCCCATTGCTTGCCCCCGTTCGCTGCACTGGCTAGATAGGCACAAATGATAGGCTGCTTGTGGTTACCAAACGGTAAAGATGAGCCCGAAGTTAATACCATTGCCGCCTGAACAAGCCCCCCGAAAGGATGCTGCATGTGCTCTGACGTTGTCACCCGTTTCGCCCCCTCACCTACAGGATTCCTGCATATCGGCGGCGCACGCACGGCCCTGTTCAACTGGCTCTATGCGCGTGGACGCGGCGGCAAATTCCTGCTGCGGATCGAGGACACAGACCGCGCACGCTATACGCCCGAGGCGGCAGAAGCGATCTTGCAAGGAATGCGCTGGCTTGGGCTTGATCATGATGGCGAGGTCGTGAGCCAACACGACAGAGCGCCGCGTCACGCAGAGGTCGCGCAGGAGCTGCTCGCAAAAGGTGCGGCGTTCAAATGCTTTGCCACTCAGGAAGAGATCGAGGCGTTCCGCGAGGAAGCCCGCGCAGAGGGGCGCAGCACGCTCTACCGCTCGCCTTGGCGCGACGCGGATGCCGCAACGCATCCCGATGCGCCGTATGTGATCAGGATCAAGGCACCGGACGCTGGCACCACCGTGATCCGCGATACAGTGCAAGGCGATGTCACCATCGACAATGCGCAACTAGACGACATGATCCTGCTGCGCTCGGACGGATCTCCGGTCTACATGCTGGCCGTTGTGGTGGATGATCACGATATGGGCGTAACCCATGTTATTCGCGGCGATGACCACCTCAACAATGCCGCACGCCAGATGATGATTTTTCACGGGATGGGATGGGATGTGCCCGTCTGGTCGCATATTCCCCTCATTCACGGCAGCGACGGCAAAAAGCTCAGCAAGCGTCATGGCGCATTGGGCGCGCAGGAATATCAGGCAATGGGGTATCCTGCGGCAGGCATGCGCAACTATCTGGCGCGCCTTGGCTGGAGCCATGGGGACGACGAGTTTTTCAGCGACGAGCAAGCCAAAGCGTGGTTCGACATCGACGGCATCCGCAAAAGCCCTGCACAGTTCGATCTCAAGAAGCTCGAAAACATCTGTGGCCAGCATATCGCAGTGGCAGATAATGCCGCACTGCGGCTCGAAGTTGAGCAGTATTTGGACGCAGCCAAGCTTCCGGCCCTGACAGCCGCACAATCAGACGGTTTGGAACGTGCGATGTATTGCCTTAAAGAACGCGCCAAGACATTTCCGGAACTCATTGAAAAGGGTCACTTTATCCTTGTTGATCGCCCTATCACCCCAGATGACAAGGCATCAAAAAATCTTGATACGGTATCCCGTGGTATACTCGGAGAATTGACGCCGCACCTGCGAGATGGTAGCTGGGACCGAGAAGCGCTTGAGAATGTTCTGAACGGTTTTGCTACCGAGAAGGATACCAAATTCGGCAAGCTTGCTGGGCCATTGCGCGCAGCACTTGCGGGGCGGTCGGTGACCCCTTCGGTGTTTGACATGATGCTGGTGCTGGGCCGTGAAGAAACGATGGCCCGCCTGACGGATGCTGCATCCTGAGACAGTCGTAAACCTGTCGTTAGGGATGCTGTAGCTAAGTAGAATACACAGACGCACCGGTCACATCCGGCGCACATCCCGGGTGTCACCAAACACCCACAGCCAACCTAGAAAGGGATACGCATGGCCGAAAGTACAAAATCTGCGACACTGACAGTTGGGGACAAAACGGTAGAATTGCCGATGTTCACGCCCACGTCCGGCCCTGACGTCATCGACATCCGCAAGCTGTACAGCCAAGCGGGTGTTTTTACCTATGACCCCGGCTTTACCTCCACTGCGTCTTGCGACAGTACCATAACCTTCATCGATGGTGATGAGGGTATCCTGACCCACCGTGGATATCCCATCGGGGAGCTGGCGGAAAAATCCCATTACCTCGAAGTCTGCTATCTTCTGCTGTATGGCGAGTTGCCCTCCCCTGCGGAGCTTGAGGATTTTGAATTCCGTGTGACAAATCACACGATGCTTCATGAACAGATGATGAACTTCTTCCGTGGCTTCCGCCGTGATGCACACCCGATGGCCGTTATGGTCGGTGTGGTCGGTGCAATGTCTGCATTTTATCATGACAGTACCGACATCAACGACGAATGGCAGCGTGAAGTCGCCTCGATCCGCCTGATTGCCAAGATGCCAACGATTGCCGCGATGGCGTATAAGTACACCATCGGTCAGCCATTTGTGTATCCGCGCAACGATCTGGACTACGCTTCCAACTTCCTGCGCATGTGCTTTGCCGTCCCTGCCGAAGACTATGTGGTCGATCCGATCCTTGCCCGTGCGATGGACCGCATCTTTACCCTGCATGCCGATCACGAGCAGAACGCCTCCACCTCGACGGTGCGCCTTGCGTCTTCATCCGGTGCAAACCCGTTTGCCTGTATCGCTGCGGGCATTGCCTGCCTTTGGGGACCTGCACACGGCGGTGCGAACCAGGCATGCCTCGAGATGCTCAAAGAAATCGGTACGCCCGACCGCATTCCCGAGTTCATTGCCCGCGCCAAGGACAAGAACGATCCTTTCCGCCTGATGGGCTTTGGCCACCGCGTATATAAAAACTTCGATCCCCGTGCCACAGTGATGAAGCAGTCGGCGGACGAAGTGCTTGAGCTTATGGGTGTTGAGAATAACCCGATCCTTCAGGTGGCCAAGGAGCTGGAAAAGCAAGCCCTTGAAGATCCCTACTTCGCCGAGAAAAAGCTGTTCCCGAACGTCGATTTCTACTCGGGCATTATCCTCGAAGCGATGGGTTTTCCCACGTCAATGTTCACGCCGATCTTTGCGCTGGCGCGTACTGTTGGCTGGATTTCCCAGTGGAAAGAGCAGCTCAACGATCCGCAGCTCAAAATCGGACGTCCCCGCCAGCTTTACCAAGGCGAGAATGTTCGCTCCTACGTTGATATCGAAAAACGTTGATCAGACCTATGATTCTGAAGAAACCGGGTGCTTCAGGCATCCGGTTTTTTTGTGCACACTGTGTCTTTCGAATGAAAGTCGCTTAGCTGCTTATAGATGATGCCAGCGCGCGTCGATTCGAAGTCTTCGGGCTCGGAATACAAAAGCTGCCTATCCAACAATAAGCGGTAAGTCGCCAATTTCCCTTCGATTTTTGCACAATTTGCGGAAGGTAAACCGGAAAAGGCGGCGCAAATAAGGCATTGTTTCGGAAGGGTTAACAATGAATTTCGCGGCCTTGACGGGTCCAATGCCTATTGAATATTCATATAGCAAGAGTTTGTGGGGGCTCGGAAATAGGGATGATGTGGAAGGAATTTTTCTGCCGCATCAGTTCACCGTCCCTTTTTTGACAGGTTGCACCGACATGGCAGGCAGAAACAGCCACATCGCCATTTACGCCGCAACCAGGACCTAGAGGAGCGTTCAGCATGGCCACATTGATCCAAGCACAGCCCCGGCAATACGTATGGTCCGAGGCAAAAAGCCTGATGCCGCTCAAAGCGGATGGGGAACGTGGACCTAAAGGGGCATTGGTGCCCGATGGCACCGGCGAGATCGACCATATTGCGGTCGTCTATGACGAGGGGGACACCCCTCCGAAAATCACGATCAAAGAGGTGTCAGGTACGGTTCACACGGTGCTTGCAGATGGCATTGCCGTCGCGGTCGTGGCGCGCAGCACAGGACGTGCGCCTGACGCGTCAGACGTGCTGTTGGTAGAGCGGCGCAACCTGTCCTGAACAGCTTTTGCCCGGGCAAAAGATTAGATCGAGATGGTCCTATCTTCCTTCAAAGGATGGTGGGCGTTTTTCGATGAACGCAACCACCCCCTCTTTGAAGTCCCGTGACTTACCACATTTGCCCTGCTCATGTGCCTCAAGGCTCAGTTGATCTTCGAAATTATTATGCCAGCTGTCGCGGATGACCTTCTTCACCGATCCGTAAGCCGCCGTCGGGCCCGCCGCCAGATGCGCAGCTTTGGCACGCCAATGGGCGTTGAACATGTGATCCTCCACAGCTTCCCAGATCATGCCCCAGTCATCGGCCTGACGGGCGCTGATCTTATCTGCGAAAAGGGCGGCACCCATGGCCTTTGCCATCCCCATCTGACGCGGCATCACATATGTGCCACCTGCATCGGGGATCAGCCCAATGCGGGTGAACGCCTGCAGGAAATACGCACTCTCGGAAGCAAAAACCACATCAGTGGCCAGTGCAAGGTTCGCACCTGCCCCCGCCGCAGGCCCGTTTACCGCGGCAATGGTGGGCACAGGGCAATTGCTGATCGCGCGCAGCATCGGCGCGTATTCATCCCGCAACGTCCGCTCCAGATCAAGGGCGGATGCCGCGCCGTCGCCCAAATCCTGACCAGAGCAGAACGCCTTGCCCGATCCGGTCATCACCACCACACGTGCCTCACGGCCACCGGTGGTAAACGCATGCTCGATCTCCGCCCGCATTTGGGTGGTCAGCGCGTTATATTTCTCGGGCCGGTTCAGGGTGACCAGCGCCACACCATCGGTCAGCTCATACGTGATTGTCTGGTAGTCCATGAGACCCTCATCTGGTTGCTTGTTGCCGCGCACCCTATCACAGGTCCGCGCAGCTACCAGTCCAACGGGGCGTCACTTCTTGAGGATATCGCGCAATTTCGCCGCTTCTTGTGTGCTGAGCGCGGCGTCCTGCGGGGCCGTTGCTGTGCTGCGCCCTCGCACATAGACGATGCCAATGCCCATCGCCATCAACAGCATCAATGGTCCCGCCCCCCACAAAATCCAGTTGGAGCCGCCCAGCGTGGGGTTGAGCAACACATACTCCCCGTAGCGCGCCACGATGAAATCAATCGCCTCATCATCATCATCGCCCGCCACCAACCGCTCGCGCACCAATAGGCGCAGGTCTTTGGCGAGTGATGCGTTGCTCTCGTCGATACTCTCGTTGCGGCACACCAAACAGCGCAGACCTTTGGACAGTTCGCGCGCGCGCTGCTCCAGCACCGGATCATCAAGAATCTCATCCGGCTCCACCGCCATCAGCGGCGTTGCCATCAGCATCAAGATCAGGAAAAGCCGCTTCATTCCGCAGGCACCGTCTCTTTGGTTTTTTCAGACTTACGCGCACCTGCCGCGACCCTGAACCGGCGGTCCAGCAGGCTGAATATCCCGCCAAGAGCCATCAACGCAGTACCGATCCAGATCCAGCTTGTCATAGATTTGATATAGGTCCGTACAGCCCAGCCGCCATTTTCCTGCTCGTCCCCGATTACAAGGTACAGGTCGCGGCGCCAGTTCTGGTCAATCGCAGCCTCGGTCGTGGGCATTTGCGCCACAGGATAAAACCGCTTTTCAGGGGCGAGCGTCGCGATGAATTCCCCCTCCTCCAGCACATCGATCACTGCGGTGGTCGCCACATAGTTGGGGCCGTTGCTATTGGTCACGCTGCGCAACGTCATCTCATAGCCGTGCACCTCGAACGGCACGTCAATCTGTGCGACGCGGATATCTTCAACGGTCCATGCATAAATGCCTGCCACGCCAAGGATAGTTACGCCAAGGCCCGCATGCGCCGTCGCTTTACCCCAATCGGCACCGGGCAAACGGAACAAGCGGCGCAGGCGGTTTGGCCCGCGCCCCGTGCGTTGCGCCAGATCAATCACGACCCCCATCAGCACCCACGCCCCGAGGAACATGCCAACCGGCCCCGTAAGACTGCGGCCCGTTTGCATCGACCACGCAAGACCACCAACCGCGATTGCAGCGACAAACGCATAGCGCAGCGGATAAAGTGCGCGGCTCATATACGCGCGCTTCCACGGCATCGAGGAGCCAATGGGAAGGGCAAGCCCCAGCAGGATCATGAAGGGTGTGAAGGCAGCATCAAAGAACGGAGGCCCAACGCTCAGCTTGCGGTCAAAGAACATCTCCGCTAGCAGCGGCCACATGGTGCCGACAAAGACCACGAAGCACGACACGGCCAGCAGCAGGTTGTTGACGACCAGCGCGCTCTCACGCGAGGCAAGGCCAAAGACGCCTTTGGCCTCCATTGTCCCTGCCCTGAACGCAAACAGGATCAGCGCCCCACCCATGAAGAACGCCATAATACCGAGAATGAACACACCGCGGTCAGGATCATTGGCAAATGCATGAACGGACGTCAACAGACCCGACCGCACGATGAACGTTCCGATCAGCGAAAATCCGAACGCAAGGATGGCCAACAATATGGTCCAGCTTTTCAACGCCTCGCGCTTCTCCACCACAATGGCAGAGTGCAGCAAGGCCGCCGCCAGGAGCCACGGCATAAAGCTCGCGTTCTCGACAGGGTCCCAAAACCAGAAACCGCCCCAGCCAAGCTCGTAGTAGGCCCACCAAGAGCCGAGCGCGATACCGATGGTCAAAAACACCCAAGCGGCCAGCGTCCATGGCCGAACCCAGCGGCCCCATGCCGCGTCTACGCGCCCCTCGATCAGGGCAGCGACAGCAAAGCTGAATGCCATGCTCAACCCGACATATCCAAGGTAGAGGAACGGCGGGTGAAACGCCAAACCGGGGTCTTGTAGAAGAGGGTTCAGATCCTGTCCGTCAAAGGGGGGAACGGCCATGCGGTCGAACGGATTGGACGTGAGCAGAATGAACGCCATGAAGGCCACACCGATCGAGGCCTGCACCGCCAGTACACGCGCGCGCAGCGACGTCGGCAATTGCGCGCCAAACCACGCAGCCATTGCACCAAACAGCGCCACAATCAGCACCCACAAAAGCATAGAACCTTCGTGATTGCCCCATGTGCCGCTGATCTTATAGATCATCGGCTTGGCCGAATGGCTGTTGGCCACGACTACCGACAGGCTAAAATCAGAGGTCACAAATGCCCACGTCAGCGCGCCAAAGGATGCCGCGACCAGCAAAAACTGTACAGTTGCCGCAGGTTCAGCGACCGCCATCCATCCGGGCCAGCCTTTGGCAGCCCCGATCAAAGGCACGATCATTTGAATAACAGCAACGCCAAAGGCGAGCAGGAGGGCGAAATGTCCGAGTTCTGTAATCATGAGCCTAACATAGGCGCACTACAGATGTGTTCCAATCACAATCGACCCGCTATCGGCGCAGTGTCAATGCGCCGCAGTTTCCCTCTTTTGCAGCAGCCAAGCCTTCAGGGCCGGGTTATCGTCAACCTCGAGCGCCTGCGCGCCCAGCCGCGCATCCGATCCCGCATCGGCCACCCCGATTGAATGCGCGCGTATCTTTTCAATGGCGGCGATATTTTCGACGACCTTCGGCACCTGCACAATGCTATCCACGATGTTTTGCTGAAATTGCTGGGATTTCACCTGATGCCGCGCGCCAAAGTAGAACGACACGATCACGCCCAACAACCACCACAACGGCTCTGGCACCAGCGCGATGCCCTGCATACGCTGTG